>JBBRVP010000015.1:0-73999 GCA_038246785.1 Jiangellales bacterium | reverse complement strand
CCCACGGCCCCATCATCGACCGGCACCACCGGGTGCAGGTCCGTACTGGTCATCGTCAACGTGATCAACCCTGTTCTCGCCCTGTTCTTGAAGGGAGCAGACCCTACCCGGGGTGTCTCACCTCAGCCTGACGCACAGGGGACCGCCAACCACGTCTACCTCACCGCGACCTTGGATGCGGCAACTTGGGGAGCGGAGCTCGCAGTGGGTGAGGGCCGCGGCCGGATCTACATCGTGGAACCGACGGGTGCCCTAGAGGATGACCCCAACGTGACGGACAGGAAGTTCCCGGGCAATCCGACGAGGTCCTACCGCACTCGGGAGCCCGTGCGGATAGTCGGCGAACTTGTCGACTGGGTGGGTCACTCGCCCGAGAAGCTCAACGCCATGCGCGAGCATCTGGACGAACTCAAGCGCACTGGCACCGAGAACATCGACGACTGACGGGTCACGGGCGGTCGACCGCGTGAGACGGCGAAAGCCGCCTCGACGGGACCGTCATGGGTAGCCCGACCCCCATCGCACAAGCCGAACCCCTTGCGGTGACGACCCCGGGAATCATGATGCGGCCGAAGTCGTCCCGCAGGGGTGCAGGCTTCGGGACGACCTCGCCCGGTCGGTCAAGTGATCGCTGACTACTTGCGATCCAGGGTGCGGTAGCCGTGGACCGGCCGACGCAGAAGAGGTCGGCCAACCCAGCGGTGCTGTGCTCGCCGGTCTGGGACAACTCCGCGGGGTGGGCTTCCAGGCGCGGGTTCAGCTTGGGCTGCTTACCGCGGAGCCGACCCTTGGCCTTCGCGACCTTCATGCCCTCGCGGGTGCGAAGCCAGATCAGATCGGACTCACACTCAGCGACCATGGCCAGCACGTCGAACAGCAGCCGACCGACGGCGTCATTGGGGTGATAGACCGGACCGTCGAGGTTGAGCCGGACATGGCGGGCGGTGGGCTCGTCAGCGATCGCCCGAGCATCTGGCAGTCTCACCCTCAGCATCTGGGTCGTCGCCTTCACCAGCAGCAGCGCCCGAGAGACCCTCTTCCGACCCCCGGTCGCGCCCGGCGAGCGTCGGCACCCTGGTGATGTGCGACTAGATCGCGACCGGCGACCTGCACCGGTTCACCGAGCCTGCAGGCTCCCTCACACTCGAGGAGATGCAGCGGGTCGACGAAGCACTTTCTTCGGTGCTTGATCTGTAGAGCACCGGAACAGTGAGTGGACGCGTCGCACGAACGACATCGAGCCTCGGGTGAGGTGCGGCAGACGGGAGGCGCCGCTACTGGTCGTCGGCGGGCTCCCACAGCTCGAGTCGGGTGCCGGCGGGGTCCCGGATGTGAGCGAATCGCCCGACACCGGCCTCCTCGACGACATCGCCCTCGGGGTTGACTCCGCCGTCCTGCAGCTGCGCGAGCATCGCGTCGAGATCGCGGACGCGGAAGTTGACCATGACTTGCTGCTCGGGCCGGCCGAGATAGTCACTGTCCTGCGGGAACGGCGCCCAGACCGTGGGGCCGGCCTCCTGCTGCCAGACCAGGTCCCCCTGAAGCCCGGAGGTGACGCCAAGCTGCTGCTCGTACCAGGCCGCGAGCCGCTCCGGGTCGCTCGTCCGGAAGAAGACGCCTCCGATGCCCGTCACCCGCTCCATCGCACCTCCTGGTGCAGCCACGTCCGTTGATCGTCGCAGCGCCCTGCGGCGCGCCGACCATGCTCGCGCAGATGCCCTGCGCGTGACCAGCTTCCAGCACGCCGGACGGGCGCCCAGCCGTCCCGCGAGCTAGGCGATCGCCTACGAGACACGCCGAGCTGAGGGACGGCAGCGAGCAGGAGCGGCTGTCTGTGACACGCGATGCGGCGCGCCCGCCACCCCGGCCCGCGCCGCAAACGGTTCCCCCAACGCGACGGTCTCGGAGGTGATCAGTGATTCCATGTCGAGAAGCTCTGACCGGCTCCGCTCACCAGGTGAAGGGCCACGACAGGCGCGGCCCAGGACACGGGAGACCACCATGCCGAAGTACCTGCTTCTCAAGCACTACCGCGGCGGCCCGCAGCCGCACCATCCCTTCCCCCCGATGGACCAGTGGGCCCCCGAGGACCTGGAGGCGCACATGGCCTTCCTCGGGCACGTCAAAGAGGTGCTCGAGGAGAACGGTGAGTACGTCGACGCTCAGGCGCTCACCCCGGCCCAAACCTGGGTGCGCTACGGCGGCCCGGACGCGGCGCCGGTCACCACCGACGGCCCGCTGCCGGAGACCAGCGACCTGATCGCGGGCTGGTACATGATCGACGTCGAGTCGCGCGAGCGAGCCGTCGAGGTCGCGGCGTACGTCTCCTCCGAGCCCGGCCCCGGTGGTGACCCGCTGTACGAGTGGATCGACGTGCGGGAGGTCATGTCCGAGGCGCCGTCGAGCGAGTGAGCGGGGCGTGATCGACGAGCCGACCCGACGGCTGGACGAGGGCGCGCTGCGCGCCCTCGTCCCCCGGGTCCTCGCGGGCCTGGTCCGGCGGGGCGAGGACTTCGATGCCGCCGAGGACGCACTGCAGGAGGCGCTGCTGGAGGCGCTGCGGGTGTGGCCCGAGCATCCGCCGCGCGACCCGCGTGCGTGGCTGATCACGGTAGCGACCCGGCGGCTCGTCGACGTACGCCGCAGCGAGGTCGCCCGTGACCGCCGCGAGGAGCAGACATACGCCGAGCCGCGCGCGGTGGCCACCGAGGAGGGCGACGACACCCTCTTCCTGTTCTTCTGCTGCTGCCACCCCGACCTCACACCCGCATCCCAGGTGGCGCTGACCCTGCGTGCGGTCGGCGGCCTCACCACCCGCGAGATCGCCGACGCCTTCTACGTCCCGGAGGCGACGATGGCGCAGCGGATCAGCCGGGCGAAGCGCGCCCTGCAGGGGCACCGCCTGGACCAGCCCGGCGACCTCGCCGTGGTGCTGCGCGTGCTCTACCTCGTCTACACCGCCGGCCACGCGGGCCGGGTCGACCTGGCCGGAGAGGCGATCCGGCTCGCTCGCCAGCTCACCCTCGCCACCGAGGAATCGGAGGCGCGCGGGCTGCTCGCGCTGATGCTCCTCAACCATGCCCGCCTCCCGGCGCGGCTCGACCCCGAGGGCCGCATCGTCACGCTCGACCAGCAGCACCGCGGGTTGTGGGACCGGCGCGAGATCGCCGAGGGCGTGCGCGTTCTGCAGTCGGCGCTGGACGTTCAGCGCCCGGGCCGCTACCAGGTCGAGGCCGCCATCGCCGCCCTGCACGACGACGCGGCAAGCGCCGAGCAGACCGACTGGCCGCAGATCCTCGCCTGGTACGACGACCTCGTCGCCCTCACCGACGACCCGGTGCGGCAGGACCCGGCCGCGGTGCTCGGACGCGCGGTCGCGGTCGGCTACGTCCTCGGCGCCGCCGCCGGGCTACGCGAGACCGACCGGCTGCGTGAGGTGATCGGCGAGCGGCATCGCTGGCACGCCGTCCGCGGCCACCTGCACGAGTTGGGTGGCGACCTTCCTGCCGCCGCCACGGCGTACGCCGAGGCCGCCCTCCGGGCCACGAACGTCGCCGAGCGCGACCACCTGGTCCGCCAGGCCGCTCGCGCGCGGGCCGCCGAGCCATGTGGCAACAGTCGTCTCGGTGAGCGTTCTCCATAGGCTCGCGCACACAGCGATGAGATGAGTCCAGGGACGTGGTGTACGAGGGGGGCCTCGCGATGGCGTGTCGTGAGGACGTAGAAGACGGCCACCGCGTGATCCTTCAAAAGACCTGCACAGTCGACCTGAAGGAGATCATCACGATAACCACCAACCCAAGTATCGACCGCGCGGCCGTGTTGGCCGAGCACCTTGAGCGTGCCGAGCCGGACTTGTTGCGTTCGCTGCTCAAGGCGTTCGTCGAGGCGTTGATGGGCGCCGAGGCCGACGCGGTGTGCGGCGCGCCCTACCGGGCTCGCAGCGAGGAGCGGGTCAACTCGCGTAACGGCTACCGGCCGCGGGAGTGGGACACCCGGGCCGGCACGGTGGAGGTGGCGATCCCCAAGCTGGGAGAGGGCTCGTACTTCGCGGACTGGCTGCTCAAGCGGCGCAAGCGCGCCGAACGGGCGCTGACCACCGTCGTCGTACGACGCGGAGTCGGCTGCGCTGCTGAAAGGCGTGGGCGGGAGTCCCTCGCCCGCGTCTAGCATGCGGGAGATGCCCTCCCGGCTGCTCGCGCTGACCTTCGACGCGCACGACCCGGCCCGCCTGGCGGGATTCTGGGCCGAGGTTCTGGGACGCGTGACTTGCGACGACCATCGAGGTGCGCTGCTACCCGGGTCCGACACCCAGGTCGGCCTGCGGTTCGTCCCGAGCGGAGCTCAGAAGGTCGGCCCGAGCCGGGTGCACCTCCACCTGACCAGCACCAGCCCCGCCCACCAGCAGCACATGGTCGCAGTGGCGCTCGAGCTCGGCGCCGACCACCTCGACGTCGGCCAGCTCCCGGAAGAGGGACACGTCGTGCTGGCCGATCCCGAGGGCAACGAGTTCTGCGCCATCGAGCCCGACAACTCGTTCTTGGCCGGCTGCGGCATTCTGGGCGAACTCGCCTGTGACGGCACTCGGCAGGTCGGGCTCTTCTGGGCAAAGGCGCTGGGCTGGCCCATGGTGTGGGACCAGGACCAGGAGACCGCAGTCCAGTCCCCGCACGGCGGCACCAAGGTCGCGTGGGGCGGCCCGCCCGTGGCACCGAAGCACGGGAGGAACCGGCAGTGCTTCGACCTCCTGGCCAACGGCGACATGGCAGCCGAGGTCAACCGACTAGTCGCGCTGGGGGCGACCCGGCTCGGCAGCACCGAACATGGCGCCGCCGAGCTGGCCGACCCCGACGGCAACGAGTTCTGCCTCACGCACGGCTGACCTCAGTCAAGACCAGACCGCCTGCCGCTGCGGGCCATCAGCTCTTGAGGGTCGCCGTCCTCCATGTCTGCCATGAACCGGTCAGCGATCGCGCCCGGAGCGTGGTCGCCCGGGCAACCGTTGTGGCTGATCACCACGTCGTTGCCGACCAGCCTGTATGCGAACCCGCTGGGTCGGTTGGCCATGGAAGCGTCAACTGTCGCGCTGAGGGATTGCCCAACGGCGAATCCGCGGCCCCGGCCGATGCGGACGCGACAAACGCGGCCAGGTTGGCGGGCTTGGCCAGTTGAACGTAGGAACAGGTGAAGCCGTAGGCGTCGGGGCCGACGCAGGCGCGGTCGAGGCAGGCGCGCGACGCAGATGACACTGACCGGTGGCTGCGGTCGAGTCGTTGTCGCTGTCAGGAGTAGCGTCCGCCGCACTGATCGACGGGGCGAGTGGTGGAGGTGGCGGTGAGCCGCAGCGTGCTGGTGACCGGCGGCAACCGCGGGATCGGTCTCGCCATCGCTCAGGCGTTCGCGGGGGCCGGGGACGCCGTCACAGTCACCTATCGCAGCGGCGAGCCGCCCGAGGGGCTCGCCGGCGTGCGCTGTGACGTCACCGACGAGTCCTCCGTCGACACCGCCTTCACCGAGATCGAGCAGGCGCAGGGCCCGGTCGAGGTGCTCGTCGCCAACGCCGGCATCACCCGCGACACGCTGCTGCTGCGGATGTCCGAGGAGGACTTCACGAGCGTCGTCGACACCAACCTCACCGGCGCGTTCCGGGTGGCTCGCCGCGCTGCGAAGAAGATGCTGCGGGCTCGCAAGGGGCGGATCGTGTTCGTCTCGAGTGTCGTCGCCCTGCTGGGATCGCCCGGCCAGGTCAACTACGCCGCGAGCAAGGCCGGCCTGGTCGGGATGGCGCGCTCGCTGGCCCGCGAGCTCGGCAGCCGGGGGATCACGGCCAACGTGGTGGCCCCCGGTTTCGTCGAGACCGACATGACCGCCGAGCTACCCGAACAGACGCAGGCGGAGTACCGGTCGCGCATCCCGCTCGGCCGGTTCGCCAAGCCCGACGAGGTGGCCCGGGTGGTGCGCTGGGCGGCCAGCGAGGAGGCGGCGTACGTCACCGGTGCGATTCTTCCGGTCGACGGCGGACTCGGCATGGGTCACTAGAGCAGCCTCACGAGAGCAGGGGAGCGGCAGTGGGCGGGATTCTCGACGGCAAGCGGGTGCTCGTCGCCGGCGTGACGATGGACAGCTCGATCGGCTTCCACGTCGCCCGCGTCGCGCAGGAACAGGGCGCCCAGGTGGTGATCTCGAACTTCGGCCGCGCGCTGTCCATCACCAAGCGCATCGCCGGCCGGTTGCCCGCGCCGGCACCGGTGCTCGAGCTTGACGTCACCGACGACGAGCACCTCGCCGCCCTGCCGGAACGAGTCCGCGAACACCTCGACGGACTCGACGGGGTCGTCCACTCCATCGCCTACGGCAACCCGGAGACCGCGCTGGGGGGCAAGTTCCTCGACACCCCGTGGCCCGACGTGGCGCGGGCGCTGGAGGTGTCGGCGTACTCGCTGCGCTCCCTTGCCGTCGCCTGCCGGCCGCTGCTCTCGCCGGGATCCTCCGTCGTGGGTCTCACCTTCGACGGGACCGTGTCGTGGCCCTCGTACGACTGGATGGGCGTGGCCAAGGCCGGCCTGGAATCGACCGCGCGCTACCTGGCGCGCTACCTCGGTCCCGAGGGCGTCCGGGTCAACCTCGTGTCGGCGGGTCCGCTGCGCACCCTTGCGGCCAAGGCCATCCCCGGCTTCGATGCTCTCGAGGACATGTGGAGCGAGCGCGCGCCGCTGGGCTGGGACCAGACCGACCCGGGCGCCACCGCGCGCACGGTGGTGGGACTGCTCAGCGACTTCTTCCCGGCGACCACCGGCGAGGTGGTGCACGTCGACGGCGGCTACCACGCCATGGGCGCCTGAGCGGCGGCACGGGGCGTTGATTCCTGCAGCGGCGGACGGTGCGGTCCGGCTCGGCGGGCTGGTGCTGCGCGACCGCACCGTCTCCGTGCCGCTGGACCACGACGCGCCCGACGGCGAGCACATCGACGTCTTCGTCCGGGCGGTGACCTCCGCCGAACGGACCGACCGCGAGCTGCCCTGGCTGCTCTACCTGCAAGGCGGGCCGGGCGGCCCGGCAGACCGGCCCAGCGACTGCTCCGGTTGGATCGCCACCGCCCTGCAGACCCACCGCGTCCTGCTGCTCGACCAGCGCGGCACCGGCCGGTCGACACCGGTGACGCCGCAGCGGCTTGCCGCGCGAGGCGGCGTCGCCGCGCAGGCCGACTACCTCGCGCTGCACCGGGCCGACGCGATCGTGCGCGACGCCGAGGCGGTCCGGCAGGCTCTGCTCGGGCCGGACGCGCGGTGGAGCCTGCTCGGCCAGTCCTACGGGGGGTTCTGCGCGTTCAGCTACCTCACACTCGCCCCCGAGCACCTCGACGCCGTCCACATGACCGGCGGGGTGCCTCCGGTCGGCGTCGCCGCCGACGACATCTACCGCGCCACCTACCCGCGGGTGCTCGCCAAGAACGCCGCCTACGCCCGCGCCTTCCCGGCCGACCGCGCGAAGCTGGACTGGCTTGTCGGCTGCATCCGCGGCCCCGGGGTGACCCTGCCCGACGGCAGCCCGCTCACGGTGCGCCGGCTGCAGACGCTCGGACTGGCGCTGGGCTTGCGCCGTCGCTGTGCTGATCTGCACTGGCTGCTCGACGACGTGCTGCCAGGCGAGCCGCCCTCGCCGGCCCTGCTGGCAGGGCTCCAGGCGGCGCTGTCGTTTGCCAGCCGGCCGCTGTTCGTCCTGCTCCACGAGCCGATCTACAGCGACGGTCCGCCGACCCGATGGGCGGCCGAGCGGGTGCGCGCCGAGCACGCCGCCTTTGACGACGGCGCCGACGAGGTGCTGCTCACCGGCGAGATGGTCTACCCCTGGATGCTCGAGGACGACCCGTCGCTGCGGCCCTACCGAGAGGTGGCCCACGCCCTCGCCGAGCGCGCGGGCTGGTCCCGGCTCTACGATCCCGCGGTGCTCTCGGCCAACACCGTGCCGGTCGCCGCCGCGGTCTACGCCGAGGACATGTACGTCGACCGCGACCTGTCGCTCGCCGCCGCGGCCGGTGTGGGTGCGATGCGCACCTGGCTGACCGATGCCTTCGAGCACGACGGGCTGCGCGAGTCCCCGGCCGTGCTGGAGCGGCTGCTGCGCATGACGCAGTACGCCGTGTGACCGTATCCGCTGCCTCGACAATCGGAGACCGGACGTGAGGCGGTACGGCTACACCCTCATGACCGGGCAGGCCGGCCCCAAGGACGGTTAGGGTTCGCGGGTGGCCGCCCTGGTGGAGCTGCGGTTCCTCGACGGACCCAACCTCTACTTCCCCCGCGCGGCGGTGCAGCTCACCCTCGACGTGAAGGACCTCGTCGAGGCCCCGGAGACCCTCGCCCGTGAGGCCGCGGCCCGGCTGGGGCTGCACAGCGCGCGCGCGTACCCGCCTGGCACGCCGTTCCGGCAGCGCTTCGCGGCCCGGGTCGCGGCAACAACGGTCCGCCGGCTGGCGGCCGCCGCGGGCACCACGCGGCTCGCCGTCCGAGTCCGCCCGACCACCGACGTCCACCGCCTCGTCGTCGCCTACCCGTGGCGTCGGCGCGGCCCCGCCGAGGCCCTCGGACGTGCCGTCGCCGACGTGCTCGACGCGCTGCCCGGAGGCGATGTGCAGGCGGTCCTGAGCGCGGCTGCCGAGGCGGTCCGGAACGCCGAGCCCGGCAGTGCACCGAGCACGCTGCGCCCCTCGGTACCAGTCGTCGCCATCACCGGCACCAACGGCAAGACGACGACGTCGCGGCTGGTCGCCCACATCGGCCGCTGCGCCGGCCTGGTCGTCGGCTGGTGCAACACCGACGGCGTCTACGTCGACGGTGTCATGGTCGAGGAGGGCGACTACTCCGGGCCGGCCGGCGCCCGTACGGTGCTCGCCGACCCTCGCGTCCGACTGGCCGTCACCGAAACCGCCCGCGGCGGCATCCTGCTCAGGGGCATGGGCACCGCCGCCAACGACGTCAGCGTCGTCACCAACATCTCCGCCGACCACCTGGGGCTGCACGGCATCGACACCCTCGACCAGCTCGCCGAGGTCAAGGCGGTGCCCACCCGGGTCACCAAGCCGGACGGCTGGGTCGTCCTCAACGGTGCGGACCCCCGCACGTACGCCATGCGCCTGCGCGCACGCGCCCGCACCTGGGTGTTCGTGCAGGACCCCGACGCCCCGCAGGTCCGCGAGGTGCTCGACACCGGCGGCCGGGTCACGACCGTGATGGGCGGCTGGCTGACCGTGCTGGCACCCGGACCTGCCGACCCCGACCCGCTGCTGCCGGTCGTCGACGTGCCGGCGACGCTGGCCGGGCTGAGCCGTCCCAACGTCGACAACGCCCTGGCCGCCGCCTCGGCGGCGCTGGCCGTGGGCCTGCCGCGGGGGGCCGTGGTGGAGGGGCTGCGGACCTTCGCTCCCGGGCCGGAGCTCAACCCGGGCCGGATGAACGTCTACACACTGCCGATCGACGCCGGGTCCGCGACGGTCGTCCTCGACCTCGCCCACAACGAGGCCGGCCTCGAGGCGCTGCTGGAGATCATGCGCGGGCTGCGCCGACCCGGCGCCCGGCTGCTGCTCGCCCTCGGCACCGCCGGCGACCGCACCGACGAGGTGCTCGTCGCGCTGGGGGACATCGCCGCCCGCGACGCGGACGTGGTAGTGGTGGCCCACAAGGAGAAGTACCTGCGCGGGCGCACCGTCGCGGAGCTGGACCGGCTGCTCCGGGCCGGCGCCGAGGCCGTCGGCGTCTCCGGCTGGGCGTCGTACCCGACGGAGCTGGCCGGGCTGCAGGCCCTCGTCGCGCAGGCCGCCGACGGTGACGCCGTCGGGATCATGTGCCACGCCGAGCGGCCTGCGCTGGACGCCTGGCTGCGCGAGCGCGGCGGTACCGTCGACGACCCGGCGACGTTGCGGGCCAAGGTGCTCGCCGCGGGTGCCGGCTGAGCGGCACCGATGGTGACGTTGCTGCGGGTCAGCCGTGAGCGTCGACACGGCGTGCGAGTTTCACCACCTAGCCGTCGAGGACGGCCGTCGGACGCCTCGGTAGTTGGTCCGGAAGCAGGGCGGCGATGAGCATGTCGGTCAACCAGTTGTCGTACTCCCGGTGGCTCCACCCGCGCTCCGCGACGAGGGCGTCGTAGTTGGCCTGGGCGCATAGGGTCCAGATCAGGTCCGCGGCCCGGTCGGCAGCAAGGCCAGGCCGCAGTCGGCCCTGGCGGTCGAGGAGCCCGGCGAACCGGCGCATCCCTTGGAGCCGCTGGTCGGCCAACTCCTCCTGGAGCCGTCGCAATGATGGGTCGGACGGTGCGGCGGTGCCGAGCACCCGTAGCAGCGGGCCGACTCGGCTCCAGACGCCGGGCTGGGTGTGCGCGTAGGCCGCGAGCTGGAGGCGAGGATCTGCCTCCTCGATGACCCGACGGATGCCTTCGCGTTGCTCGACGCGTCGCTCGGCCCGCTCTGCGCCGCCGGCGAGAGCGGCTTGGACGGCAGCGGCGAGCAGCCCGGCCTTGCCGGGCGCGGACCGGTAGACCGTCTCCACCGCGACACCTGCCGCGGCGGCGATCGCGGGGATCGTCGTGCCGGTGTAACCGTGCTCGACGAAGAGCAGGGCCGCTGAGTCGACGATCCGGTATCGGGTGTACGCGGCTTGCTGCCGTCGGCGGGACGCGTCGTACGGCCGTCGGGGGGTTGCGCTGTCAGACATTAGCGAGAACGATACTGGCATGAATACGAGGCGGTGTCCCGCCACGCCGCTGCGACCCGGCCAGCCAGGAAGGACGCACCATGACCGCAACCCCCGCGCGTGACCGACCCGGACTGCCGAGACCCGGCGAAGTAGTAGGTTCGGAGGGGACGCAGGCGGCGGCCCGTCGCGTCCTGGAGGAGATCTTCCCCAGCGACGACGAGGCGGCCCTGCGGTCAGCGCTTACCGAGGACTTCATCAACCACGAGGCGCCTGCGGGCGTGCCACCCGGCCCGCAGAGCGCGATCTACTTCATGCACCTGCTCGCCCGTGCCTTCTCAGACCAGCGCTGGACCATCCACAAGGTCATCAGCGACTGCGACACCGTCGCCATCTACTGCACCCACAGCGGTCGCCACACCGGCGAGTTCTTCGGCGTCCCAGCGACCGGCCGGACGTTCGCATACCGGCAGATGCATCTCATCCGAATGCGCGGCGACCGGGGAGCAGAGCACTGGGCCGTCCGCGACGACTCAACCCTGCACCGCCAGCTGACCGTCTCGCCACCCGAAGTCGAGCTACCGTAGCCGCTCTCCGCGGCGCGCGGGACGTCATCGTCGACGGAGCTGATCTCGACCGAGCTCACCAGCGAGAGCAGTGGCAGTCAAAACTGGGCGCTGCCGGCTCGGCTCACTCGTCGAGCGAGGCGCCGGCCTGGGCCTGCTGGGCCAGCGTCTCCAGCTCAGTGAGCACGCGGCGGGACTGGTCGACGCAGATCACGACGAGGTCGCCGGTGTTGGCGACGGCCAGCGCCCGGCGTACCGCGGCGAGCTCGTCGAGCACGGTCTCCACCCGCTTGCACCGGGCGCCCTCGGCCATGCCGACGGTGACGCCTTCTGCGATGAGCCCGGCGGTGTCGCCCGGCGCCCGGCGGCGAAGGTTGTCGTCCTCGCGGACCACGACGACGTCGAAGTGGTCGGCGGCGACCCGCCCCAGCTCGCGCATGTCCTCGTCGCGCCGGTCACCGGCCGTGGCGACGACACCGATGCGGGAGACGTGGCCGACCTCGTGGGTCGCCTCCATCGAGTCGCCGAGCTTGTCGACCAGGTCCCCGAGCATCCGCAGCGCCGGCGGGTTGTGGGCGTAGTCGACGATGACGTCGATGCCACGCACCTGCACCTGGTTGAGCCGGCCGGCCGACTGGTAGTAGGAGGTGCTGAACGTTCGCAGCCCCTGCCGGATGTCGTGCAGCGGGGCGCCAGCGGCGAACGCTGCCCCCGCCGCGGCGAGGGCGTTCTGCACGTTCATCAGCGCGCGGCCGCCGAGCGTCGACGGCATCAAGTGCGTGAAGGCCAGCTGCATCGAGCGGCGTCCGTGCCGGATCACGACCATGTCGCCGAGCGGCCCGCGGTCGAGCACCACCGCCTTGCCGCCGCGGCGGCAGGCGGTCTCGACCATCTCGCGGACCTCGCTGCCCGGCTCCGCCATGGTGAACCAGACGACCTCGCCGGAGCAGCGGCGCCGCATCTCCCGGACCAGCGGGTCGTCGGCGTTGAGCACGGCCGCGCCGTGGCGGGGTACCGCCTCGACGACGACCGCCTTGACCTCCGCAAGCTGCTCGACGGTGTCGATGCCGCGCAGGCCCAGGTGGTCGGGGGCGACGTTGAGCACCACCGCGACGTCGTTGCGGTCGTACCCGAGCCCCTCACGCAGGATGCCGCCGCGCGCGACCTCGAAGACGGCGAGGTCGACCCGTGGGTTCTGCAGCACCATGCGCGCGCTCTTCGGCCCGGAGGCGTCGGCGCGGATGACGAGCCGCTCGTCGACGACGATGCCGTCGGTGCTTGTCATGCCCACCTTCCGGCCGAGTCCCTTGAAGATGTGGGCAATCATGCGAGCGGTTGTCGTCTTGCCGTTGGTACCGGTGACGGCCACGATCGGCACCCGGCTGGGGCTGCCCGGCGGGAACAGCGAGTCGACCACCGGCTTGGCGATGAACTGCGGGTCGCCCTCGGTGGGATGGGTGTGCATCCGGAAGCCGGGCGCGGCGTTGACCTCGCAGATGGCGCCACCCGCCTCGCGCACCGGCTCGGCGATGTCGGGACAGATGAAGTCGATGCCGGCGATGTCCAGCCCGACGACTCGGGCTGCCTCCTCGGCGATCTCGACGTTCTCCGGATGGGCCTCCATGGTGCGGTCGATCGAGATCCCGCCGGTCGACAAGTTGGCGGTGAGGGCGAGCTTGACCATGGTGGCGTTGGGGGGTACGTCGTCCGGGCCGAAACCCTGCGCAGCGACCAAATCCAGCGCCTGGTCGTCAAGGTTGATCTTGGTGAGGACCTTCTCGTGTCCGTGTCCGCGGCGCGGATCGGCGTTGGTGGCCTCGACGAGCTCGGCGACCGTACGCCGCCCGTCGCCGACGACGTGGGCCGGCACCCGCTCGGCGACGGCCTGGATGCGGCCGCCGATGACGAGGCAGCGGTAGTCGCGCCCGGTCACTAACGACTCGACCACCACCCACCCGCGGCGCGACTCCCCCTGGGCGATGGGGAACGCCCCGCTCAGCGCCGCGGCGTCGCGCAGATCGAGGCAGACCCCGCGCCCGTGGTTGCCATCGAGCGGCTTGGCGACGACGGGGTAGCCGATCCGGCGGGCCGCGGCCAGTGCCGCCTCGACCGATCGCACTGACTCCGCCTTCGGCACCGGCAGCCCCGCCGCGGCGAGCAGCCGCGTCGTCAGCTCCTTGTCACCGGCGATGTCGACGGCCAGTGCGGAGGTCTTCGAGGTCATCGTGGCGCGGATGCGCTGCTGGTGGACGCCCTGTCCGAGCTGGACGAGGGAGTACTCGTTGAGCCGCTGCCACGGGATGTCGCGGGCTGCGGCCTCCTCGAGGATCGCCTGCGTCGAGGGGCCGAAGGCGATGCGCTCCGCGCGGACCAGGAAGCGTTCGATCTCCTCCAGCGGCTCGAAGCCGTCCTCCGGCTCGACGAGGTGGTTGACCAGCCGGACGGCGAGCTGGGTCGCCGCCAGTGCCACCCGCTCGTCGACGTAACCGACGATGACGTGGTATCGCCCGCGGACGCCCTTGAGCTCACGGGTCTTGCCGCGGCGCAGGTCGTGGCCGGCCTCCTGCTGCAGCTGCAGGATGACGTGCTCGGTGACGTGGCCGAGCCACGTCCCCTCCCGCATCCGCTCGATCAGCCCGCCATGCCGACCGCGCGAGCAGGAGTGCCGCTCCAAGCCGGGGAGCAGCTCGAGCAGGTGGTCGGCGAAGCCGGGCAGCCGGTCGGTGGGAAAGTCCTCGAGGCAACCGAGGTCGACCACGAGGTGCAGCGCCTGACTGTAGGACCACACGTTTGGTCCGCGGTAGACGCGGGTCTCCACGACGGCGAGGTCCGGGCGCGGCGCTCGCGCGACCTCCAGCCCGGCCGGTGCGCTCGTCATCCGGTCCCCTCCTCACCGGCGGGTGGGCCGCTCGACCGTCGCCGCAGCGTGCGGCGGACCGACCGCCGCGCGTTGCGGCGGGCGTCGGCGGGGGAGGCTCCCTCGGTGGCGACGAGCTGCGCCGTACGCCGCAGGTCGCCCTCGGCCCGCGCCAGCTCCACGACCTCCGGGTCGGTCGGCAGCACGTCGGCACGCTCGGTGGCCAGGCCGACGAGGACGCGGTCGACGAGGTCGAAGCGGCAGCCGGTGGGCAGTACGTGCACGACCGCGCCGGACACCATGAGCGGCGCGGTGCGCCGCGCGGAGTCGGCGGTCGAGCGCAGGTGACTGCCGTCCACGACGGTGACCGCGCCCCGCCCCACGACGTCGAGCCAGCGCCGCTCGGTGACGACGGCCGCGGTGTCCTCGTCGACGCCGATGCCGAGCAGGCTGGGCGACTGGGCCACGAGGGACAGCAGCCGGCCGTACCGGTTGCGCTGCTCGAAGTGCTGGTCGATGACGACGCCGGGGAGCAGGCCCAGGCCGGCCGCGAGCTGGCTCATCCGTTGCTTGGGGGTCGCGCCGCCGCTGCCGAAGGCCACCATGTGCTCGGCGAGCACGCTCGCCCCTGCCGACGTGCCGCCGACCGCCCCACCGTCGGCGTAGACCTCGCGGACCGCGTCGCCGAACGGCGTCCCGGAGATCGTCGCCGACAGCTTGAGCTGGTTGCCCCCGGTCATGAACACTCCGGTCGCGCCGGACAGGGCACCCACCAGCTCGGGATCGGCAGCCTCCGCGCGGGTCTGCGGGCGGGCCGTCACCACGTCTGCCACGCCGAGCCGGCGGAACACGGCGGCGTACACCTCGACGATCTCGGGTCCGAGCGCCGACGCGGTCGGCACCACGGCCAGCCGGGCCGCCGGGCCGCCGGCCGCCTCGACGAAGCGGCGCAGTACCGTGCGCCGGCCCAACTTGTCTTCGGCGCCGCCGATCGCGAGCAGCGTGCCCGCGGTCGCGGTTCCAGAAGACATGGCGCGAGCGTAGTGAAACCCTTCGAGCGTGACCGAAGACCCGCGCCCGATGTCAGCCGACCGGCGGCTCGTGCTGCTCCGCCACGCCAAGTCCGACTGGCCACCCGACGTCGCCGACCACGAGCGCCCGCTGGCTAACCGTGGCCGGACGGAGGCACCGGCCGCCGGACGCTGGTTGGTCGCGCACGGCGTACGCCCGGACCGCGTCGTGCTCAGCGACTCCCTGCGCACCCGGCAGACCTGGGCGCTGGTGGCGGCGGCCTTCACCCCGCCGGTGAGCGACGTCGTGCTCGACGCCCGGGTCTACAACGCCTCGCCGGCGGTGCTGCTCGACGTGGTGCGCGAGACCCCGACGGAAGTACGCACACTGGTCCTGGTCGGCCACAACCCCGGCACGGCCCAGCTGGCCGCCCGACTCGACGACCAGGACGCGGCGGCGGCGGAGCCGCGGGCGCGGATGACCGAGAAGTACCCGACATCGGCGCTGGCGCTGTTCGACGTGGCCGGATCCTGGGCCGAGGTGGACGTCGGCGAGGCCCGGCTCAGCGCGTTCGCGGTGCCGCGGTCGGGCTGACCGGTTCGGCGAGGGACGGTGCCGGGGTCGGTGTGCCCTCCTCGGAATCGGCGGCCTCCACCTCCTCCCGGGTGATGCCGAGCAGGTAGAGGATCGCGTCGAGGTACGGCACGTTGACCGCGGCGTCCGCAGCGTCGCGTACCGCGCGCTTGGCGTTGAAGGCGATCCCCAGCCCGGCGCGGGCCAGCATGTCCAGGTCGTTGGCGCCGTCGCCGATCGCGACCGTCTGCGACAGCGGGACACCAGCCGCGGCGGCGAAGCGTTCGAGTGCGCGCGCCTTGCCGGCCCGGTCGAGCACCGGCCCGACGAGCCTCCCGGTGAGCCTGCCGTCGGCCACGTCGAGGGTGTTGGCGGCGGCGTAGTCGATGCCCAGCTCGTCAACGAGCCCGTCGATGACCTGGGTGAACCCGCCGGACACGACGGCGAAGCGGTGGTCGAGCCGTTTGAGCGTGCGTACCAGCGTCCGCGCCCCGGCGGTGAGCACCACCTCGCGGCGCACCTGCGTCAGCGCCGCCTCCGGCAGCCCAGCCAGCAGCGCCACGCGAGCCCGCAGCGACTGCTCGAAGTCGAGCTCGCCGCTCATGGCCGCCTCGGTCACCCGGGCGACCTGAGCGGCGCAGCCGGCGTGAGCGGCGAGCATCTCGATGACTTCGCCCTGCACGAGCGTGGAGTCCACGTCCATGACGACAAGACGCTTGGCCCGCCGGTACAGCCCGGCGCGCGACACCGCGACGTCGACGTGGCGGCGGGCCGCCTCAGCGGTCAGCTCGGTGCGCAGCGCCTGCGGGTCCGTGCCGGACACGTCGAGCTCGACGGCCGTGACCGGGTAGCGCGCCATGCGCACGATGCGGTCGATGTTGCCCCCGCAGGCCGCGATCGTCGCCGCGATACCGGCGAAGGCGCCCGGCAGCAGGGGGAAGCCGAGCACGGTGACGTGGCTGCGCCCGCTCCGACGTGGCGAGGAGTCGCCAGTGCCCGTCTCCGTCTCGAGCTCCATAGCGAGCTCGTCGGCGACCGCGCCCAAGGCCGCCTGCGCCGCGGACTCGTCGCCCGGCGCGCTCACGAGCACGCCCAGCACGAGGCGTCCGCGGAGCACGACCTGCTCGACGTCGACCACTTCGACATCCAAGCCGGACAACGTCTCGAACAGGCGCTGGGTCACCCCGGGGCGGTCGCGACCGGTGAGGGTGACCAGCAGGGTCCGGTCATCGCTCACCCCGGGCACGCTACTCAGCGCGGCCCGACGCCCATGACGGCTCCAGGGCGGCACCGACGGCCGCCAGCAGGGCCCGCCGTGCCGCCCGGTCCAGCGGCGGCAGGGCGCCGGCCCGCATCTGGGCCTGAGCGGCGGAGACCGCCGTGCCGCCGTCGTCGGCCGCCAGCCGGGCCACGGCGAGCAGGCGCAGCGCCTGGCCGGCGACCCGTGCCGCGCGGGGCCCGTGACCGGGCGGCAGCAGCGGGGCACCCGTCCCGCGCAACTCGGCGAGAGCCGCGACGGTGGCGTCGTCAGCGCCGGCGACCCCGAGCGCGCCGATCGCGGCGGCCGCTTCACGCATCGCCACACCGAGCAGGTGCTCGGCATCGGCCAGGCCCGGCACGTCGACCGGGCGTTGTTCCGCCGCCCAGACCTGCCAGGTGACGCGGGTGCCAGTGTCGCCGGCCGGGCCGTACGTCTGCACCGCCGGAACCCACGCCCAGGCGGCGCCGACGAGCAGCGCCGCCTCGCCGGCGTCCAGCGCCGCCTCGGTGAGCTCCGGTGGACCAGGCAGCCCCAGCGGGTCGCCCGGAGCGGGCAGGGCCGCGCGTACGCCGGTGGCGCCGAGCCCGCGCAGGGCGGCCAGCCCGGTGCCGAGCCCGACGGCGCCGGGGTGGCCGGGCAGGTCGACCACCTCGTGCACGTCGCCGCCGCCACGAACCTCGTCGACGACGGTGTCCAGCGGCGCGCGTCCGTGCAGCCACGCGGTGGCCCAGGCGGCGAGCCGGGCGGCGCGGGGCAGGGCGAGCACGTCGCTCAGCCTAGGCACGCGGTGCCGTACGCCCGGTGCCGTACGCTCGCCGCCGATGCCACCTGCCGCCCCGGCCGTGCTCGAGCTCGCCGACCTGACCGTGATCCGCGGCTCGACCCGGCTGCTGGACGCGGTGACCTGGACCGTGGCCGAGGGTGACCGTTGGGTGGTGCTCGGTCCCAACGGCGCGGGCAAGACGACGCTGCTGCAGGTGGCCGCGGCGGTCATGCACCCCAGCGACGGCTACGCGGCGGTGCTCGGGGAGATCCTCGGCACCGTCGACGTCTTCGAGCTGCGCCCGCGGATCGGCCTCACCTCCAGCGCGCTCGCCGAGCGCATCCCACGCCACGAGCGGGTCCGGGACGTCGTGGTCACCGCCTCCTACGCCGTCGTCGGGCGCTGGCGGGAGGCCTACGACGCCTACGACGAGGAGCGGGCAGCCGGGCTGCTCGCCCGGCTGGGCGTGGGGCACCTGGCCGAGCGGGTCTACGGGACCCTGTCCGAGGGGGAGCGCAAGCGCGTGCAGATCGCCCGGGCGCTGATGACCGACCCTGAGCTGCTGCTGCTCGACGAGCCCGCGGCCGGGCTGGACCTCGGCGGCCGGGAGAGCCTCGTGGGCACGCTGGCCGACCTCGCAGCCGACCCAGCGTCGCCGGCCACGGTGCTCGTCACCCACCACGTCGAGGAGGTGCCGCCTGCGTTCACCCATGCCCTGCTGCTGCGTGACGGGCGCGTACTGGCCGCCGGCCCGCTGGTCGAGACGCTCACCTCCGCGGCGCTCACCGAGTGCTTCGGGCTGCCGCTGGAGGTGTCCTCGGCGGAGGGCAGGTTCGCAGCGCGGGCGAGGTGGTTGAGTTAGGTTGGCTGCATGCTCGAGTGGTTCACCGACAACCAGTGGGTGTTCTGGCTCGGGCTCGCCTTCGTGCTCGGCACGGTCGAGACGATGACCCTCGACCTGGTGTTCCTCATGCTCGCCGGTGGAGCCGTCGCCGGCGCCGTGGCGGCCGCGGTCGGTGCACCGGTGCTGCTGGCCGCGATCGTGGCGATCGTGTTCAGTGCCGCCTTGCTCGGCGTCGTCCGCCCGGTGGCGATGCGCCACCTCAGGCAGCCGCTGGGCACCCGCACCGGCGTGGCGGCGCTGGTGGGCAAGCGGGCGGTGGTCCTCGAACGGGTGGACGGCCGGTCGGGCCGGGTGAAGCTGGCCGGCGAGACCTGGTCGGCCCGCGCCTACTCCGCCGACCAGGTCATGGAGGCCGGCGAGACCGTCGACGTGATCGAGATCGAGGGCGCCACCGCCCTCGTCTACCCCTCGGAGGGATGAGCGCAGGATGCCTGACACCAGTCAGACCGTCGGTCTGGTCGTCGTCGCACTGGTCGCGTTGTTCGTGCTGGTGACGCTCGCCAAGGCCGTACGGATCATTCCGCAGGCGCGGGCCGGCGTCGTCGAGCGGCTCGGGCGCTACCAGCGCACCCTCGACCCGGGGCTCACCCTCGTCGTGCCGTTCGTCGACCGGGTGCTCCCGCTGCTCGACCTGCGCGAGCAGGTGGTGTCGTTCCCGCCGCAGCCGGTGATCACCCAGGACAACCTCGTCGTGTCCATCGACACGGTGATCTACTACCAGGTCACCGACCCGAAGGCGGCGACGTACGAGATCGCCAACTACATCCAGGGCATCGAGCAGCTCACGGTGACCACGCTGCGCAACGTCATCGGTGGCATGGACCTGGAGCGCACCCTCACCAGCCGCGAGG
Organism: Jiangellales bacterium; assembly: GCA_038246785.1. Lineage (GTDB taxonomy): Bacteria > Actinomycetota > Actinomycetes > Jiangellales > Jiangellaceae > JBBRVP01. The sequence continues at coordinate 54,525 of JBBRVP010000015.1, read as the reverse complement.
AGATCAACACCGCGCTGCGCGGCGTGCTCGACGAGGCCACCGGCAAGTGGGGGATCCGGGTCAACCGGGTCGAGCTCAAGGCGATCGACCCGCCGCACTCCATCCAGGACTCGATGGAGAAGCAGATGCGCGCCGACCGCGACAAGCGCGCGGTCATCCTCACCGCCGAGGGCCACCGCCAGTCACAGATCCTCACCGCGGAGGGCGAGAAGCAGTCCCTGATCCTGCGCGCCGAGGGCTCCAAGCAGTCGACGATCCTCACGGCCGAGGCGGAGAAGCAGGCCCAGGTCCTGCGGGCCGACGGTGAGGCGCAGGCGATCCAGACCGTGTTCCACGCGATCCACCGGGGCGACCCGGACCAGAAGCTGCTCTCCTACCAGTACCTCCAGATGCTGCCGCAGATCGCCCAGGGCTCGGCCAACAAGGTGTGGATCGTGCCGAGCGAGCTCGGCGCCGCCCTGCAGGGGCTCGGCACCCTTGCCGGGCAGGTGGCCGGCCAGGCCGGCGACGGCCCGTCGGGGCCAAAGGAGATCGGCGAGCTGCCGGAGGACGTCCGCCGCGCGCAGGAGGAGGCGACGCGGGAGGCCGAGGAGGCCTCACGCCAGGCCACCGACGTGGCGGCGCGGGAGGTCGCCGAAGCCATCGCCGAGGTGGAGGAGTCCGAGTTGAGCGGGCGACGCTCGGGCGTCACCGCGGGCGCTGCGGGCGGCGGCGACCCCTCCGACCCGCTCGACGGCTCCGGTGGGGTGTCCGCTCCGCAGGACCGTCCCGCGACGCCGACCGCTCCGGAGCCCGGCGCCTGAGGCGGCGGACGGCGTGCCCACGCAGGCCGTCACGAAGCCGCACACCGGCTTCCGGCACGAGATGCTGCTCTGCCACGGGGACGAGGACTTCTCCGCCGGCGTAGTGCCGTTCGTGCGGGAAGGGCTGCTCGCCGGCCAGCCGGTCATGGTGGCGGTGCCAGGCGCCAGGCTCGAACTGGTCGCCGACGCCCTCGGCGCAGACGCCGGCCTGGTCCGCCTCGTCGACACAGCCGAACTCGGCCGCAACCCGGCCCGGCTGATTCCCGCCTGGCACCGCTTCCTCGACGAGTACGGCGCCCAGGGCCAACCGGTTCGTGGCGTCAGCGAGCCGGCGCGGGCGGGCCGCCCGCCGTCCGAGCTCGCCGAGTCCCGGCTGCACGACGCGTTGCTCAACTTCGCGGTCGACCCTGACACGCCGCTGTGGATGCGCTGCGCCTACGACGTCGTCGCGCTCGACCCGGCAGAGGTGGCCGCCGCCCACGCCAGCCACCCGATCGTGCTGGAGTCCGGCGACTACCGCGGCAGCACCGCCTACACCGGAGCCCTGCACGCCGGCGCGGTCTTCGCGGAGGAGCTCGCCGAGCCTCCGGATGACGTTGAGGTGGTCGGCTTCGACGCGCCGGGCCTCGGCCGGCTGCGCAGGCTCGTGGCCGACCGGGCCGCCGCTGCCGGCCTCGACCGTGACCGGACTGAGGATCTCGTCCTCGCGGTCCACGAGATCGCGTCCAACAGCGTGCGCTACGGCGGGGGGAGCGGTCGGCTGCGGGTGTGGCGCGAGCCCGGCGCCCTGGTGCTCGAGGTCCGCGACAGCGGACGCTTCAGCGACCCGCTGGCCGGCCGACGCATCCCCGTGCCGACCAAGGAGCGTGGTCGCGGCCTGTGGCTCGCCAACGCGTTGAGCGACCTCGTCCAGGTGCGCTCCGGACCCGGCGGCAGCGTCGTCCGGCTGGTCAGCTGGCTCTGACCCCCGCCGCCTCGTCGACGGCCGCGCGCAGCAGGTCCCAGGCGCGCTGTACGTGCCGCCACTGCGTGCGCAGGCTGCCGATGGCGAACCTCACCACCGTGCGCCCCGCCAACCGGGTGGTCGAGAGGTAGGCCTCCCCGCTGGCGTTGACGGCGTCGACGGCAGCGGCGGTGCGCCGGTCGAGCTCCGCGCCGTCGAGGCCGCCGCCACCGACGTACCGGAAGCACACCGTCGACAGGGGCACCGGCGCCACCACCTGCCAGCCCGGCTCGTCGTCGACCAGGTCGGCGAGGCGCCGCGCCAGCGCGCAGTGCTCCCGCACGCGCGCCGTCACACCCTCGGTGCCGAACGCCCGCAGCACCATCCACAGCTTGAGCGCCCGGAAGCGCCGGCCCAGCTGCACGCCGTAGTTCATGTAGTCGGTGACCTCGCCGCGCTCGGTGGTCACGAGGTAGTCGGGCACGAGGGTGAACGCCCGCTCCAGGATGTCGGGCCGGCGGGTCCAGAACGCCGAGCAGTCGATCGGGGTGAACAACCACTTGTGCGGGTTGACGACGAGGGAGTCGGCCCGGTCCACGCCGTCGAGTACGCCGCGCAGCTCCGGCACGATCGCCGCGACCCCGCCGTACGCACCGTCGACGTGCAGCCACATCCGCTCGCGCTCGGCGACATCGGCGATCGCCGGCACCGGGTCGATGCTGGTCGTGCTCGTGGTCCCGGTGGTGGCGACCACGGCCAGCGGCCGATGGCCGACGCTCCGGTCGCGGCGAACCGCAGCCGCGAGCAGGTCCGGGCGCATGCGGAACTGCGCGTCGGTCTGCACGTGCACCACGTTGTCGTGCCCGATGCCGAGGGTGATGGCCGCCTTGTCGACCGAGGAATGGGCCTGCGTCGAGCAGTAGACGCGCAGCACCGGCAGGTCCCCCCGTCCGGCGGTGCCCTTGGTGCGGACGTCGAGCCCGGCCGCCTCCCGTGCGGCGGCCAGCGCCAGCAGGCTCGACACCGACGCGGTGTCGTTGATCATCCCGAACCAACCGTCGCCGAGTCCCAGCATCCGGCGCAGCCAGTCGAGCACGACCTGTTCGAGCTCCGTGGCGCTCGGGGACGTGCGCCAGAGCATGCCGTTGACGTTGAGCGCGGCGGTGAGCAGCTCTCCGAGGATGCCGGGCGCGGACCCGGTGATGGCGAAGTACGCGAAGAAGCCGGGGTGCTGCCAGTGGGTGATGCCCGGCAGCACGATCCGGTCCACGTCGGCGAGCACGGCGGCGAACGGCTCCGGCAGCACCGGCGCCTCGGCCGGCAACGCGGCCCGCACCTGCCCGGGGCGCACCCGCGAGAGCACCGGGCGCTGCTCCACCGTGGCCAGGTAGTCGGCGACCCAGTCGACGAGGGCGTGGCCCTGGGCGCGGAACTCCTCGGGTGCTATGTCGCCCGCATGCTCGGGCAGCGCGTGCTCGGCCATGCGGCCATCCTCGCGGATGCGCATCCTCCCCCCGCCCCCCGTCGGTGGGGCGGCCGACAGTCAGGCTCTGCCGTGGCTGGGGCCCCGACTGAGCCTGACTGTTTCGATGGGGCGGCCGCCAGTCAGGCTCTGCCGTGGCTGGGGCCCCGACAGAGCCTGACTGTCGACGTGGGCCGGGGTCTGCCTCGCCGGACCCCCGCCGCGAGCACGGTTCAGCGGAGCAGGGCGATCGCGGCGGCGACGCCGATGACGACGATGACGCCGCGCAGCAGCGGGTCGGGGAGCCGGCGGCCGACGGTGGCGCCAAGCTGGCCTCCGATCACCGAGCCCACTGCGATGAGGCCCGCGGCACCCCATGCCACATGCGTGGTGAGCACGAAGTAGACGCCGGCGACAAAGTTGACCACGAGGGCGAGCACGTTCTTCGCCGCGTTGACCCGCTGCAGGGTCTCGTCGAGCGCAAGGCCGAGGACCGCGACGAGCAGCACCCCCTGGGCGGCCCCGAAGTAGCCGCCGTACACGCCGGTCAGGGCGACGAGCGCCCAGGCCAGTGGCCCGGCGTGCTCGGCGGCGCGGCGGCGCGACCCGAGCCAGCGAACGAGGCGCGGCTGCACGACGACGAGGCCGCAGCCCAGCAGGACGAGAACCGGGACGACGGCGCCGAACACGGCTGCCGGCAGCACGAGCAGCAGCGCCGCGCCGGTGACCCCGCCGATGGCCGACGCGACGCCGAGTCGGAGCAGCCGCGCCCGCTGGCCGGACAGCTCGCGCCGGTAGCCGTATACGCCGGAAACCCCGCCCGCCACGAGCCCCACCGAGTTGCTGACGTTGGCCAGCACGGGCGGGTAGCCGACGGCGAGCAGCGTTGGGAAGGTGATGAGGCTGCCCGAGCCGACGACGGTGTTGATTGTGCCGGCCGCGACGCCGGCGAGCACCACGGCCAGGGCCTCGAGCCAGGACACCCCGGCAGGTTAGGGCGCCAGCACCGGCCGCGCGCGGAACCAGCGGGCGCGGAACGCGACGACGCCCGCGGCGGCTGCCTCGTAGTCGAAGAGCACCTCGTCGCCTACCTGCAGCGACGCGGCACGCCCGAGCAGAGCCTCGCTGTCGACGGCGACGTCGTCGGGCAGGTCGTCGCAGCTCAGCAGCCCGCACCCCGCCGCGGCGTCCCACTCCTTGACGATCCCGCGCACCATGTGGGGAGCGTCACACAGCCCGTCCGCCGGCGCACCTCGAAGGGCGACCGCAGGATGGCCACCGTGGCCCTGCGCATCGACGTCGTCGCCGCCGCGGACGAGCGGCTGGCCGACTACGTACGGCTGCGGGACGTGTCGCTGCGGCGCAGCCTGGAGGCCGAGCGCGGCCTGTTCATCGCCGAGGGCGAGAAGGTGGTACGCCGGGCGGTGCGGGCCGGCTACGCCCCGCGCTCGTTCCTCGTCGCCCCCCGCTGGCTCGAGCCGTTGGCCGACCTGATCGACGCGGCGGGCGACGATGTCCCCGTCTACGTCGCCGAGGAAGCGGTGGTGGAGCGGCTGACCGGTTTCCACGTGCACCGGGGCGCGCTGGCCGCCTTCCAGCGGCGGCCGTTGCCCCCCGTGGAGGACGTCCTCGCCGGCGGCCGCCGGGTCGCGGTGCTCGAGGACCTCGTCGACCACGCGAACGTCGGTGCCGTCCTGCGCTCGGCAGCGGCGCTCGGTGTCGACGGCGTCCTGCTCGGCCCGCGCTGCGCCGACCCGCTGTATCGGCGATCGGTCAAGGTGGCGATGGGCGCGGTGTTCGCCCTGCCCTGGACGCGGGTGCCGGATTGGTTCGGGACGGCGGACTTGCTCCGGGCGGCGGGCCTGACCGTCGTGGCGCTCACGCCGGCAGCCGATGCCGTCGACATCGGGCGAGTGGACCGTTCGGGCCGGCTGGCCGTGCTCCTCGGTGGCGAGGGGCACGGGCTGTCCGAGCGCTGGATGCGCTCGGCGGACGTGCGCGCCCGCATCCCCATGGCGCCCGGCGTGGACTCGCTCAACGTCGCGGCCGCGGCCGCGGTCGCGTTCTATGCGCTGCGCGGCCCTGGCTGAACGCTGCTCGCTCAGGCGACGGAGGCCGCCGCGGCGACCTGCTCCACCAGCAGATCACTGACGAGCACCGCGAAGCCGCACTCCACGCACAACCGCTCCGGGCAGTCGGCGTCGTGCCCGTCGACACAGCCGGCGCCCACGAACAACCGGTCCTCCTGGCAGATGGTGCAGAACATCACCTGCTCGAGCCGGACGTCGTACGTCAGCAGGCCGGACGCCCCCACGACGTACGCCGCTGTCTCGCCTGCCATCTCCGACGACCTCCCCGGACCTGTGGGAGGCCGGCCCTCCCGAACACCCTCACCGTGGCACGCCCCCCGGACACAACCGCGACGCCACGCCGCGGGCGGCTCCGACGCCCGGGGACGGGTGGGGGAGGATGATGTGCGATCCGGCGGACGAGCTGCAGGGCGCGGGACCGCCGACCGCCGGCGGTGGGAGGGCTCATGCAGACCGTGTGGAAGGGGTCGATCTCCTTCGGCCTCGTCTCGATCCCGGTGCGCCTGGTCGGCGCCACCGAGGAGCGCGACATCTCGTTCCGGCAGGTGCACGAGGCCGACGGCGGGCGGATCCGCTATCGGCGGGTGTGCGAGCTCGACGGGAAGGAGGTCGCCTACGCCGAGATCGCCAAGGGCTTCGAGCTGCCCGACGGTGACCTCGTCGTACTCACCGACGAGGACTTCGCCGACTTGCCGATCGCCTCGTCGAAGGCGGTCGACGTGCTCGGCTTCGTGCCGTTCGCGGAGATCGACCCGACCGCGCTGTCGCGGGCCTACTACGCCGAGCCGACGGCGGACGCGAAGCCGTACGTCCTGCTGCGCGACACCCTCGAGGAGAGCGGCCGGGTGGCCGTGGTGAAGATCGCGCTGCGGCAGCGGGAGCGCCTGGCCGTGCTCAGGCCTCGCGACGGCGTCCTGGTCGTGCAAACGATGCTCTGGCCCGACGAAGTCCGCCGGCCGGCGTTCGGTTTCCTCGATGAGGGTGTGACGCTGCGTCCGCAAGAGGTGGCGATGGCGCAGTCCTACGTGGACGCGCTGTCCGGCGACTTCGATCCCGCGGACTACTCCGACGGTTATCGCAAGGCACTGGACGAGGTCGTCCAGGCCAAGATCGACGGTCGGGAGGTCCGCGCCGCCGAGCCGGCCCGGCCCGACACCGGCAAGGTCGTCGATCTCATGGAGGCGCTGCGGCGCAGCGTCGACGAAGCTCGTCGCCGGCGTGGCGAGGGATCAGGCGGCGGCGGCGGCGAGGAGCCGGAGGAAGCCGAGGCCGAGAAGCAGGCGACGTCGCGCAGGAGCACGGCGAAGCGGACCGCGACAAAGACCACAGCCGAGAACGCGACCGCGAACAAGGCCACCGCGAAGAAGGCCCCCGCGAAGAAGGCCGCCGCGAAGAAGGCGGCCGCGACGAAGACCACCGCAAGGAAGCCGGCCGCGAAGAAGACCACGAGCAAGGCCGCCGCCAGCGGCGCCCGCCGCAGCGCCTGAGCAGCAGTCCGTCTCAGTCGGGGAGCGCGCGCTGCAGTGTGCGGGGGCCCACCGCGCTGGCCCCCAGCCTCTCGACGCGGGCGACGAGCCCACGGTCGGCCGACACCACGACGACCGTGTCGGCAGGGCGCTCGCGGCGGCGCTGGGCCACCGCCTCGACGACGGCGTCGTCCCCGGAGGAGGTCGCGCGCACCACGCGTAGCCCGCGTTCCTCGGCGGACCCGGTGTCTGCGGCACGGGCGGCTCCCTCGACCACAGCCACCACGTCGGGCAGCCAGCTGCGCAGCCGCTGGGGAGTTCCCGCCGGGCCGAGCAGCGAGCCATCGACCCCGGCCAGCAGGACGGCGAGCCGGTCCAGCAGTCGGGTCGCGGCTCGCGGACGGTCGCGCCACCAGCCGTCGGGGCGCGAGCCCATCACGTTGGCGACGTCGACCACCAGCACCAGTCGCCGCCCGACCAGGGCATCGAGGTCCGCCCACGCCGCGGCGAGGGACGGGTGCAGCGGCAGGTCGCGCACCGTTTCGACCGGCACCCAGTCGACCGCGATGCTCTCCGCGTCGGTGGGCCGAGCCGAGAAGTCGCCGGTCGCCTCGGCCAGGACGGTCGTGTAGGACCAACTGCGGTGGTCATCGACGTAGCAGCCGGCCGGCCGCACCAGAGCCGGCTCCACGCCGGCTTCTTCGGCGGCCTCACGGATGGCGCCCGTCACGGGGTCCTCGGTGCTGACCATCGCGCCGCCGGGCACCCCCCACGTGCCGCCGTGGTGGCTCCACTCCGCCCGGTGCTGCAGCAGCACGCGACCGTCCCGCACCAGCAACAGCCCGGCGGCGCCGTAGCGACCCCAGTGCCGTGCGCCGCACAGGCAGTCGACCCACCCGTCGCCGTCGCCGCGTCGCCGCACCGGGTCAGCGTCGCATGCCGCGAGCACGGTTGCCGCTGCGGAGTCACGGGTACGGGCTCCACGTGCCCGACCCCGTGCCCGACCCTGTGCCCGACCCTGTGGCCGACCCTGTGCCCGATCGAGGTGCCGATCCCGGACAGACCTACGTCGACGACACCTACGCCGACCGACCAGGGGACGAGCTCGAGCGGGAGCACGAGCAGCTCGAGGTGCTCGAGACCGACGAGCTCATGCCGGAGGTCGACGAGGTGGGCTACGACCCGCCGGACCGGCCGAGCACCCCGACCGCGGAGCAGCTGTCCGGCGACGACGACGAGACCATCGACGACCGGCTGCGCCAGGAGGAGCCGGAGCCGGACCCCTACGCCGAACGGGACCCCGCTACCGAGGTCTAGGGCGAGGTCTAGGGCGGTCGACTATGGACAGGCAGCCACTCACACGAGCCGCCGCTCGTCGGCGTCGGCGACCCGCAGCCACCGGGAGCCGTAGCCGTCGAGCGCGATCTCGGCCCGACCGCGCTCGTCCAGCGGGGTCCGGCCCGAGGCGAGCAGGTCGGCCAGCGTCGTCTCGGGCTGCACATCGTCGAGCACGAGCGGTACAGAAACCGGCTCGGCAGCGAGGTTGTGCAGCGCCACCAGGCTGTTGCCCTCCCACGTGCACCGGTGCGCGAGCACCTGCCGGTGCGGCTGCTCGAGCACCTCGAAGCGGCCCCAGCCGAGCTCCGGGCACTCGCGGTATCGGCGGATGAGGTGCCGGATGAAGGAGAGCAGCGATTCCGGGTCGTTGCGCTGCTCGGCGACGTTGACGTGGGCCGGCCCGAATCCGCCGGAGACGACCGGGCCCGGTAGCCGTGAGGCGCGCGCCGTCGAGAAGCCGCCGTTGCGGCCGGCGGTCCACTGCATCGGGGTGCGGACGGCGGCGCGGCCCTCGGCTTGGAGCTCCTCGCCCATGCCGATCTCCTCGCCGTAGAAGAGCACCGGGGTCCCCGGCAACGAGAACAGCAGGCTGTACGCCATTCGGACCCGGCGCGGGTCACCGTCGAGCATCGGCGGCAGCCGGCGGCGCAGCCCCCTGCCGTACAGCTGCATCGCCGGCTCCGGGCCGAAGGCGGCGAAGACCTCCGCCCGCTCCTCGTCGCTGAGCTTGTCCAGTGTGAGCTCGTCGTGGTTGCGCAGGAACGTCGCCCACTGACAGTCGGGAGAGACCTGCGGGCGGGCGAGCAGCGCCTCCGCGAGCGGCGTGGCGTCGCGCCGCGCCAGAGCGAGGTAGCAGCGTTGCATCGCGATGAAGTCGAAGAGCATGTTGAGCTCGTCGCCGTCGCTGCCGCCGAAGAACGTCGCCTGGTCCTCGTGCGGCAGGTTGACCTCGCCGAGCAGCACCGCCTCGCCGTTGCGCCGGTTGAGGAACGCCCGCAGGTCGCGCAGGAACTCGTGCGGATCGGGCAGGTCCTGTTGCCCGTCGAGGATGCCCGCGGTCTCGAGCAGGAACGGTACGGCGTCGACCCGGAAGCCGGAGACCCCGAGCTCGAGCCAGAAGCCCACGATGCGGGCGATCTCGTCGCGCACCGCCGGGTTGGCCACGTCGAGGTCGGGCTGGAACTTGTAGAACCGGTGCAGGTAGTACTGCCCTGTCTTCTCGTCGCGGGTCCACACACTCTTCTGCTTGCCAGGAAAGACGACCCCCTGCGGCCCGTCGGACGGTGGTTCGTCGCGCCAGACGTACCAGTCACGATACGGCGAGCGACGGCTGGCCCGCGCCGAGCGGAACCACGGGTGCCGGTCGGACGTGTGGTTGACGACCAGGTCGACGATGACCCGTAACCCGCGCTCGCGGGCAGTACGCACGAGCTCGACGAACTCGCCGAGGCTGCCGAGCCGCGGGTCGACGCCGTAGAAGTCGGTGATGTCGTAGCCGTCGTCGCGGTCGGGCGTGGGGTAGACCGGCATCAGCCACAGGCAGCTGACGCCGAGCTCGACGAGGTGGTCCAGCCGCTGGGTCAGGCCCTCCAGGTCGCCCGTGCCGTCGCCGTTCCAGTCCATGAACGTCTCGACGTCGAGGCAGTAGACCACGGCGGTCTTCCACCACAGGTCGCTGGTACGGGACGCAGTCGTCGGCTGTGGAGCGGGTGCGGTCATGGCTCTGCGTTGCCCGTCCGCGTGGGTGCCCAACCTCGCCGAAGCCGTGGCGTGCTGTGCACCTTCACTCAACCGCGCGCGCCGACCGGTCGGCGTGCGCGTGGCGGCCACGGTGCGGAGGACCCGTTTGGCGCGCGGAGCAGGAGGGCAACTCCTCCGACGGCGCAGGAGGTGCCCATGCCCAGGCCGTCCGTCCCCCGATCTGTCGGCGCTGCCGCCGACGAGGCGTCGCAAGCGACCCGCCGTGCCGCGTCCAGCCGCACGCTCGAGCGCACTGCCCGGCTCGGCTTCCTCAGTCGTGGCTTCGTCTACGTCTTCATCGGGGTCGTGGGCGTGCAGATCGCACTCGGGAGCGGCGCCGGCAAGGAGGCCGACCAGAAGGGGGCCTTCCGCTCCCTGTCCGACAGCACCGGCGGTCTCGTGCTGCTCTGGCTCATCGTCGTCGGCTTCGTCGGCTACGCCTTGTGGCGGGCCGCCGAGGCCGCCATCGGTCACCGCTCCGAGACCGACCCGCGGAAGCGGACCGTGCAGCGGGTGATCTCCGGGATCAAGGCGGTGATCTACCTCAGCCTGGCCCTCACCGCCGTCTCCATCGCTCGGGGCGGCGGTGGCGGCAAGGAGGGCAACTCGTGGTCGGCAGAGGTGATGAAGGCCTCCGGTGGGCGCTGGCTGGTCGGCCTCGCGGGGCTCGTCATCGCCGGGGTCGGCGCCTTCATGCTCGTCCAGGCGCTGAAGGAGGACTTCGCGGAGGACCTGGAGACCGGCCGCATGTCGTCGGGCTTCCGCCGGTTTGCCCTGGCATTGGGGAAGGTGGGCTACTTCGCTCGCGGGATCGCGTTCGGCGTGCTCGGCATCCTCGTGGTGATCGCCGCCGTCCGGTTCCAGCCGGCGAAGGCGGAGGGGCTCGACTCGGCGCTGAAGTCGATGGCACAGGTGCCCTTCGGCGCCGTCGTCCTCACCCTCGTCGGGCTCGGGCTGGCCGCGTTCGGCTGCTACTCCTTCGTCGAGTCGCGCTACCGCCGGATCGACACCGGCTGACCGGCAGCGGGCCACCCCGTCCGTGGACCATGCTGGTGCCGTGACCACGGCGCCGTCCGGCAGCGGACCCTCGAGGCGGGCCGTTCGCCGGGTCGGGCTCGTCGTCGAGCCGCGGCAGGTCTGGCGCATCGGGTTGGTCGTCATCGGCCTGGTCTGCGCGTTTCTGCTCGGCCGCTTCGTGGTCTCCGACGGTGGCAGCGTCCTGTTCAACGTGCTCATGGCCTGGATGGCCAGCATCGCGATGGAGCCCGCCGTCTCGTTCCTGTCGCGGTGGATGCGGCGCGGCGCGGCCACCGGGCTGGTGATGCTGGGGATCCTGCTGGCAACCGTCGGCTTCTTCGCGGCGTTCGGAGGCCTGCTGGCCGATCAGATCGCCCAGCTGATCAGGTCGATGCCCGTCCTGCTGGACAGCCTGCTCGGCTGGCTCAACCGCACGTTCGACCTCAGCCTCGACACCACCACAGTGCTCGACCAGGTGAACCTCGGACCCGCTCAGATCGCGGCGCTGGCCGCCGACCTGGCGGGTGGCCTGCTGGGCATCGTCGCCAGCGTGCTGGGGGCGGTCTTCTCGCTGGCCACGCTCGGTCTGTTCACGTTCTACCTCTCCGCCGACGCGCCGCGGCTGAAGCGCTGGCTGGCCCGCCTGATGCGACCGAGCCAACAAGAGGTGTTCGTCACCGTCTGGGACCTGGCCGTGCAGAAGACCGGCGGCTACGTCGCGGCGCGCGTGGTACTGGCGGCGATCTGCGGCTCGTTCACAGCCGTCTTCCTGCTCATCATCGGGATGGACTACTGGCTGGCGCTCGGCCTGTGGACCGGCGTCGTCTCGCAGTTCGTCCCGACGATCGGCACCTACATTGCGATCGCCCTGCCGGTGCTGGTGGGGCTGAGCAGCCCGCAGCCGGTGGATGGGCTCCTCGCGCTCGCGTTCGGCGTCATCTACCAGCAGATCGAGAACGTCACCATCGAGCCCCGCATCAGTGCCGACGCCGTCGACATGCACCCCGCTGTCGGCTTCGGCTCGGTCATCCTCGGCGGGGCGCTCTTCGGGGTCGCCGGCGCGCTCGTAGCGATCCCGATCGCCGCGCTGTGTCTGGCGCTGTTCGAGATCTACAGCCGCAAGTACGACGTGCTACCGCAGCTGGCGCGCCCGGCGAGCGGGGAGGTTGCCGCCAATCATGCGGAGGAGGCTCAACCGGCCAGCACGGCCCAGCTGCCGGCCGACAGCTCGCAGGTGGCCGTGACCGCCGAGGCGGAGCTGGCCGCGAGCACGGTGCCAGACCCTGCGCCGAGGGCGTAGGGCTCGGCCGAGAGGTTCAGCACGGTCCGCAGCGCTGGGCCGTCGCCGTCCCGCGGCACGCTGCGCAGCGCGACGAGCTGGCGGTGCAGTTCGTACGCCCGCGCGGCGGCGCCGTCGAGCGTCCCGGCGGCTGGTGGCCGCTCGGGGAACGCCGGGCGGACCATGTGCGCCGCGGCGACGAGCCGGTCGAAGTCGGCGTCGTCTCCGAGCCGCGGGTCGATCCGGAAGTGGTCGACGGTGTCGCAGCCGTGGGTCTGCGCCGCGAAGACCGGCTCCAACGCCAGCCGTTGCACCCCAGCTCGACGGCGTGGTCGAGCCAGCGCTCGAGGTGCTCCAGCCGGTGGATCGGCGGGACGCCGTCGGGCAGGGCCTTTGCCTCTGCGGCAGTGAATCCGAGCGGGTAGACGTGCCACCAGATGGCGTGCTCGGCCCACGCCGGCATGGCCTCACCTCCGCCGGCCGACCGTACCCCGGCGCGTCGAGCGCTGGCGGGGGCATACTGGAGGGTGATGAGCCCCCGCCCCGCCGCCCACCGGCGGCCCCTGCCTGGAAGTCCGTTCAACCCGCGGCCCGTGGCGGTGATCACGGAGTTCGCCGTGCACGACCGGGTGACCCACGACCAGTACGGCCTGGGCACCGTCGTCGGACTCGAGGGCGATCAGGCGGTCCTCGTGGACTTCGGCCCGCAGAAGGTCCGCATCCCCACGCCGTTCAGCAAGCTGCACAAGCTCTGAGGCCATGTCGTGATCACCGCCGTACACACGCTGGTCTACGCGGAGGACCCCGACGCCGCCCGCGCGTTCTTCCGCGACGTCCTGCAGCTCCCCGGCACCGACACCGGTGGCGGCTGGCTGATCTTCAAGACGGGGCCCAGCGAGCTGGGCGTCCACCCGAGCTCCTGGGAACACCAGGGCCAGCCCGGCGGTACCGATCAGCGGTTCGACGTGTCCCTCATGTGCGACGACCTGGGCGCCACGATGAGCCAGCTGAGCGCGCGGGGCGCCGAGTTCGTCGGCGAGGTCGAGGAGCAGCAGTGGGGCGCCTCCGCGCGGCTCAGGGTGCCGGGCGCCGGCGAGATGGTCCTCTACCAGCCCGCGTACGACCCGCCGGCGACGACATAGACCAGATCGCTCAGAGGTCCTTGGCCATCCCACCGTGGACGGCAAGTGCGTGGATGATGATGATGTCGATCGCGATCACGATGACCACCCACACGGGATGGGCCGCGAGGAACCCCAGGTTGACCACGGCGCTGATGACAGCGAGGGTGATCCCGGCGATGCGGGCCCAGAGCTGCCCCCGCATGGCGCCGATCCCCGTAGCGATCAGCAGCACACCCACGAGCAGGTGGATCACGCCCCACGCGCTGTAGCTGGTGTTGATGATCAGGCCGGACTTCGGCACGAGGAAGTAGCCGTCGTCGAAGATCGCGACCAGCCCCATGATGGCCTGGTAGAGGCCGGCGAGCAGCATCATGATGCCGGCGAAGAGCACCGTGCCGACACCGCTACCGAGCTCGGTGGACTCCCTTGCACGCCCGCCCGACGAGCGTTGGGTGTAGGACACGGCGCACTCCTTCGGCCAGGCTGGGCGTCGGGCCACGGACGTGGTCGGCGGGAGGACGGCCGTCGTGCGGGCGTTGCCTCCAGGCTCCAGCGTGCGACGGATGCGTGCTCCGGCGCGTCATCCGCGCCGGAGGATTGGGGAGTGTCCGGGCCGCCGTCCGCGGCACCTTAGTCCGGGAGTGGGTCGTGGTTGATAGAGCGGGTCCGGTCTCGGCATGCGTTGTCCGGACCCTTGGGGCAGAACACGACGGAGAAGGGGAACAGCTGCGTCCGGCGCTCGTCCCCCTGGGAGTAGGTGACGTTCACGCCGGTGATCCAGGAGATAGCGGAGCCTGGCCCGGGGCCGACGGTGAGAGCCAGGCGGTACTCGTGATCCGGGTTTCCGTCGTAGGGCTTGACGACCGCGCCCTTGGCCGCCACCGGTCGCGCTCCCCAGTTCTTGATACCACTGTGCGGGAAGGTCGCGTCGTAGATGCTGCGGCGCTTCGGCATCACGATCCTAGCGTCGACCAGCCGCGGTTCAGCCGGGCTGCTGTCGGCGAACAGGCTCACCTCGTCGATCGTGATCGGATCCTTGCTGGTGTTGCGCAGCCCCACCTCCCCCCAGTCCATCAGCCGCCCCGCCTTGAGAACGGCAGCGAGCGCGGTACGTGTCGGATGCGTGTCGTCGCCTTTGGCGACGTCCAGAGGTCCCACCTGGAAGCCGGTGGCGCCGACCGACCCACAGCCCGCCAGCACCGCCACCGCGATCAGTCCGGTGCGCAGCCGCCTCATCGCGTTCGCCTCTGCTTGGGCGGCGCGCTCCCGCGAGGAGCGAGCTCGAGTTGCTCAGTCGAGGACGTGGCTCCAGCCCAACCCTTGGCCAAGAGCAGGATGAGCGGTGCCACTTGCGGGGACGCGGCGATGAGTCTGAGGGTGACGACGGTTCGTGCGGCGCGGCTCATGGCAAGCGGTCAGCCCGGCAGCGGGTCGTGGTTGATGGAGACGGTCCGGTCTCGGCATGCGTTGTCCGGACCCTTGGGGCAGAACACGACGGAGAAGGGGAACAGCTGCGTCCAGCGCTGGTCCCCCTGGGAGTAGGTGACGTTCACGCCGGTGATCCAGGAGATAGCGGAGCCTGGCCCGGGGCCGACAGTGAGGACCAGGCGGTACTCGTGATCCGGGTTCCCGTCGTAGGGCTTGACGACCGCGCCCTTGGCTGCCACCGGTCGCGCTCCCCAGTTCTTGATACCACTGTGCGGGAAGGTCGCGTCGTAGGTGCTGCGGCGCTTCGGCATCACGATCCGAGCGTCGACCAGCCGCGGTTCAGCCGGGCTGCTGTCGGCGAACAGACTCACCTCGTCGATCGTGATCGGATCCTTGCTGGTGTTGCGCAGCCCCACCTCCCCCCAGTCCATCAGCCGCCCCGCCTTGAGGACAGACGCCATCGATGTGCGGACCGGATGGGTGTCGTCATCTTTGGCGACATCCAGCGGTCCCACCTGGAAGCCGGTGGCGGTGCCGACCGACCCACAGCCCGCCAGCACCGCCACCGCGCACAACCAGGACAGCAGACGTCTCACGGTGCGGAGGAGGTGTAGACGAGTCCGGAGTGGTCGCCTGCGCTCGGACGGTATACGCCGATTCGCCCCACTCGCGGCCGCTTCGCCGTCATCCAAGCTCACCACGCATCGCGACCTCTCGGGTCCGATCCGTCACTCCCGAGTCGCATGGTGAACGTCGTCGACGAAACGGTCAACCCTCACTTCCCGCTCGAAGCTCGTCCGTGTTGTGGAGCGGCGCCGAGCGACTGAGGAGCGGACCCGGCGCGCCAGGACGAGCGCGGATCAAAGGGTGTCCGTGGTGTCCGAGGGGGGACTTGAACCCCCACGCCCTTTACGGGCACTAGCACCTCAAGCTAGCGCGTCTGCCTTTTCCGCCACCCGGACGAGCGCTCCGGGCACGGCCCGGAAGCGTCGTCGAGGCTAGCACGCAGCCCGCCGCTGCCGAGGCTACGGTGACCGCGTGACCGCGCCGTCCGGGAGCCCGTCCGAGCCGTCGCCGCCGACGCCGGAGGACGAGGTCGTCGACCTGTGCCGCGACCTGCTGCGTATCGACACCAGCAACTTCGGCGACGACAGCGGGCCGGGGGAGCGGGCGGCAGCTGAGCACGTGATGGGGCTGCTTGACGAGGTCGGCATCGAGGCCGAGCTCGTCGAGGCGGCGCCGGGCAGGGCCAGCGTCGTGACGCGGCTGGCCGGCGCGGATCCGGGCCGGCCGGCGCTGGTCCTGCACGGCCACCTCGACGTCGTTCCCGCCGACGCCGCCGACTGGCAGGTCGACCCCTTCGCCGGCGACGAGCGCGACGGATGTCTGTGGGGCCGCGGCGCGGTCGACATGAAGGACATGGACGCGATGATGCTGGCCGTCGTCCGGGCCATGGCCCGCGATGGTCGCCAGCCCGCACGCGACGTCGTCCTCGCCTTTCTCTCCGACGAGGAGGCCGGTGGAGGGCACGGTTCGCACTGGCTTGTCGACCACCGGCCCGACCTGTTCGAGGGTGCCAGCGAGGCCGTGAGCGAGGTCGGCGGCTTCTCTACGACCGTGGACGGCAACCGCGTCTACCTGGTGCAGACCGCGGAGAAGGGGATGGCCTGGCTGCGGCTCGTCGCGCGCGGACGGGCCGGTCACGGCTCGCAGGTCCACGACGACAACGCGGTGGTCCACCTGGCCCGGGCGGTGGCTCGGATCGGTGACCACGTATGGCCGGTCGAGGTCACGCCGACAGTGCGCGCCTTCCTCGACGGGGTCAGCGAGATCACCGGCGTCGCGTTCGACCCCGAGGACCCCGACCGGCTGCTGTCCCGGCTGGGCTCGGTGGCGCGGTTCGTCGGTGCCACGCTGCGTGACACGTCCAACCCGACGCTGCTCAAGGGCGGCTACAAGCACAACGTCGTGCCGGGCAGCGCCGAGGCGCTCGTCGACTGCCGCTTCCTGCCCGGCCACGAGCAGCAGGTGATCGAGACCGTACGTACGCTGGCCGGTCCTCAGGTCGAGGTGGAGGTGGCCCATCGCGACGTCTCGTTGGAGACGCCGTACGCCGGTCCGCTCGTCGAGGCCATGGTGGATGTCCTGCAGGCCGAGGACGCCGACGCGCGTGTGCTGCCGTACTGCCTGTCCGGCGGCACCGACAACAAGGCGCTGAGCCGGCTCGGCATCACCGGCTACGGCTTCGCGCCGCTGCGGCTGCCCGCCGACCTCGACTTTGCCGGGATGTTCCACGGCGTGGACGAGCGGGTGCCGGTCGACGCGCTGCGCTTCGGCACCCGGGTGCTCGACCGCTTCCTGCGTACGTGCTGAGGCTCGCCTCAGCCGAAGATGTTTCGCCCACTCGCGGACGTGCCAGTCCTCGACGTGCCCAGCGAGGACGAAAGGGTCGTGCTCGGCGAAGTGGCGGGCATCTGCGTCGGAGGTGAGGACGCCCATGGTGCGCAGGGGCTCGCCGGGACGGTCGAGGAATGCGCCGGCCATGAGCAACCGGCCCTCCTCGTGGAATCGCTTCGAGCTGCGCAGGTGGTCGGCCAGGGCTTGCGGCGCCTGCTCCTGGACGTCGGCGAACGAAGCGAAGCGAGTGGTCATGAACACGACGAAGAAGCGGGGCACCCCGTCCACCTGCACCCTGCCGCGGCTGACGGTGCGGAGCTCACTGGCCGGACCGTCGGTCATGTCGGCAACCTAGCAAGGGCGCTGCGTCGCGCCGCCGTCGCAGGCGCGGTCCTCGGCGGCCGGGAGGCTGAGAGAATCCACCGGTGCGAGCCGTGCTGGTCGAGGCGTACGGCGTCCCGCCGCGAGTCGTCGAGGTCCCCGATCCGGTTCCCGCCCCCGACGGCGTCGTCGTCCGCGTGGAGGCGACCGGGCTGTGCCGCAGCGACTGGCACGCCTGGGTGGGTCACGACCCCGATGTCGCGCTGCCGCACGTGCCCGGTCACGAGCTGGCCGGTCGGGTGCACGCCGTTGGTGGTGACGTACGCCGGTGGCGGCCCGGCGACCGGGTGACCGTGCCGTTCGCCTGCGCCTGCGGCCGCTGCCCCACATGCGCCGCCGGCGACGGGCAGGTGTGTCCTCACCAGACCCAGCCCGGGTTCACGCAATGGGGCTCCTTCGCCGAGCTGGTGGCGGTGCAGGCCGCCGACGCCAACCTCGTCGCGCTGCCGCCGGACCTCGCGGCTGTCGACGCCGCGGTGCTCGGCTGCCGCTTCGCGACCGCCTACCGGGCCTTGACCGCCCGGGCGCGCCTCGCGCCTGGGCAGTGGCTCTCGGTCCACGGGTGCGGGGGTGTGGGACTGGCGGCGGTGCAGATCGCCGTCGCGCTGGGCGCGCGGGTCGTCGCCGTCGACGTGTCGGCCGCTGCACTGGCTGCTGCCGGCGCCCTGGGCGCCGAGGTGCTCGTCGAGGCGGCCGGCGACGAGGCGGTGGCCGAGCGCGTGGTCCAGGCGACCGGCGGGGGTGCGCACGTGGCACTGGACGCGCTGGGGTCGGAGCAGACCAGCGCCGACGCCGTCCGGTCGCTGCGAAGACGGGGCCGCCAGGTGCAGGTTGGGCTGCTGCCGGCGGCCAGCGGGCATCCGCGCGTGCCGCTGGACCGAGTCATCGCCTACGAGCTCGACCTGCTCGGCTGCCACGGCATGGCCGCCGCGGACTACCCGCCGATGCTCCGGCTCATCGCGGAGGGCACCCTGCGACCCGACCGGCTCCTCGGCCGCACCATCGGCCTGGACGACGTGCCGTCCGCCCTCGCCGAGCTGGGGGCCGGCGGGGCCCCTGCCGGCGTCACGGTGGCCGTCCTGGTCTAGCCGCTCAGGGACTCCACAGCCCAGGCACAGCGTGTTGCCGGGGACGCCAGCGAGAGTGCTGGTCATGGACACACCGGACCAGAGCCCGCGCCGCCGCTCGGGCAGCACCACCCGCATCGTCGCCGGGCTCGTCACCACGGGGGTCGCGGTCGGTGCCGTCTGGGCGGCCGACGCCCACAGCACCGCTACGGCGCAGACGACCACGGTCTCGACGACCAGCTCGAGCACCGGCTCGGGCAACAGCTCGGGCAACAGCTCGGGGACGTCCCAGACCGCTCCCCAGCTCGGCAACGGTGCCGGGGCGGTCGCCGGGTCGGGCGGTTCCTGATGAGCGTCCGGGCCATCGACCTCGTCCCCCTGGGCCGCGGGGCCGCACAGTGGCCGCTCTGGAGCACGACGGCGCGGATCGTCGTCACCGATCCCTCGGTGCTGCCGGAGGCGATCGGGCTGGTGGAGGAGTTCCTCGACGCGGTCGACGCCGCGTGCAGCCGTTTCCGCGACGACTCGCAGACGAGGGCGGTCGCTGATGCCCGCGGACGGCCGGTACGGGTGAGTCCGCTGCTGGCGCGCTACGTGGCCGCCGGCCTCCAGGCCGCCCGGCGCACCGACGGCGACGTCGACCCGACCCTCGGCGCGTCGCTCGCCGCGCTCGGCTACGACCGCGACATCGCCGCCGTGGACGGCCGTGGCGCCGTCGTGCCCTTGAAAGTGCGCCGCAGGCACACGTGGCGATCGGTGCGCCTGGACGGCGACCTGCTCACCGTGCCGGACGGGCTCGAGCTCGACCTCGGCGCCACCGCCAAGGCGCTGGCCGCCGACGAGACCGCAGCCCTGGTCGCCCAGCACCTGCGCACCGGCGTGCTCGTCGACCTGGGCGGCGACTTGGCGACGGCCGGACCCGCACCGGGCCACGGGTGGTCGGTGCAGGTGCAGGACCGCGTCGGCGACCCGGCGTGCGTGGTCGCCGTGCCGGCCGGTGGCGCCCTGGCGACCTCCTCCACGGTCAGCCGTCGCTGGCGGGTGGGGGAGCACTCGGTGCATCACCTGCTGGACCCGCACTCCGGGCGGCCGGCGTCGGAGATCTGGCGCTCTGTCTCCGTGGCCGCCTGGAGCTGCCTGGAGGCCAACACCCTGAGCACGGCCGCGATCGTGCGCGGCTCCCGTGCTCCGCACTGGTTGCGCACGCTCGGTGCGACCGCCCGGCTCGTCGACGCCAGCGGTCACGTCGTTGCGCGGGTGGGGGGGTGGCCGGCGGACACCGCCGCCTGAGGCTCAGGCGGTGCGCACGGCGCGGATGATGCGCCGGCGCAGCACCACCTTGCGGGTGCCGTCGGGCAGTAGACGCAGCCGGTCCAGCTCCCAGTGCTCCCGCTCGGCGAACTCGCTGAGCACCGTGCGGGCGGCCCGCCGCGTCGTGCCCCGGGGCAGGACGAGCCGGCGGATCTCGTAGTCGACGGTCGGCGTCAGGCGCATGGTGCGGCCCATGCTCGCATGCGTCGGGGCTGTGTCCGGGGTCGTTGCCTAGGAACGCTCGGGGTAGCCCAGCGGCACGTCGGACACCTCGTCGAGCACCGTACGGATCTCCGCCGGCAGCTCGACCTCCTCCACGGCGAGCACCGCGCGCAGCTGCGCGGCGGTGCGCGCGCCGAGCACCGGGGCGGTGACGCCCGGCTGGTCGCGTACCCACGCCAGCGCCACCTCGAGCGGCGCCACACCGAGGCCGTCGGCGGCGGTGCACACCGCCTCCACGATCTGGCGGCCGCGGTCGTCGAGGTAGGGCTCCACGACGGCGGCGAAGTGCGGCGAGGCCAGCCGGGAGTCGGCGGGGGTGCCGTGGCGGTACTTGCCGGTGAGCACGCCTCGGGCCAGCGGCGACCAGGCGAGCACCCCGAGCCCCAGCTGGTCGGCGGCCGGCAGCACCTCGCGCTCGACCCCGCGCTGCAGCAGCGAGTACTCCACCTGGGTGCAGACCAGCCCCGCGCGCCCCGGCCAGGACGCTTGGTGCGCCACCGCCCATCCGGTCTGCCAGCCGGCGTAGTTGGACACTCCGACGTAACGTGCCCGGCCGGAGGCGACCGCGGCGTCCAGCGCCGACAGCGTCTCCTCCGGCGGCGTGTCGTCGCTCCAGGCGTGCACCTGCCACAGGTCGACGTGGTCGGCGCGGAGCCGTTCGAGGCTGTCATCAAGGGCATCGAGCAAGGCGCGGCGCGAGGTGTCGACCAGCCGCTCGCCGGAGCGGAGTCCGATCCCTGCCTTCGTGGCGAGCACGACGTCGCGGCGGTCGACGACGTGGCCGAGCAGGCTGCCGAGCACCTCCTCGCTGGCCCCGTCGCCGTAGCCGGCGGCGGTGTCCAGCAGCGTCCCGCCGGCGTCGACGAACGCCTGCAGCTGCTCGCGGGCCTCGTGCTCGTCGGTGTCGCGCCCCCAGGTCATCGTGCCCAGGGCGAGCCGGGACACGCGCAGGCCGCTGCGGCCGACCGGGCGGAGCTCCACGTCCGCGAGGTTAGCGATCGGCCGGGCACCCGGCCGCTAGGCTCGCGACCCATGCGCTTGGGCCTCAACCTCAGCTACTGGGGGGCCGGCAACGACCGCGACAACCTCGTGCTCGCCCGGGAGGCCGACCGGCTCGGCTACTCGGTGGTGTGGGCCGCCGAGGCCTACGGCTCCGACAGCCCGACCGTGCTGTCGTGGGTGGCCGCTCAGACCGAGCGGATCGACGTCGGCAGCGCGGTCATGCAGATCCCGGCCCGCACGCCGGCCTGCACCGCGATGACCGCCGCCACGCTCGACACCCTGTCCGGCGGCCGCTTCCGGCTCGGCCTCGGGGTCAGCGGGCCGCAGGTCTCCGAGGGCTGGCACGGCGTCCGCTTCGACAAGCCGCTCGGGCGCACCCGCGAGTACGTCGACATCGTGCGGCTCGCGCTCACCCGCCGCCGGCTGGCGTACGAGGGCGAGCACTGGACCCTGCCGCTGCCCGACGGGCCCGGCAAGGCGCTGCAGCTCACCGTGCGCCCCGTACGCCAGCACATCCCGGTCTACCTGGCCTCCGTCGGCCCGAGGAACGTCGAGCTCACCGGTGAGGTCGCCGACGGCTGGCTCGCCATCTTCTTCAGCCCCCAGCACGCGGCCGAGGCGCTGGTGCACCTGCAGGCCGGACGCACCCGCGCGGGCAAGCCGGACCTGGCCGGCTTCGACGTCGTGCCGACGGTGCCCGTCGTCCTCGGGGACGACCCGGTCGCCTGCGCCAAGCCCGTGCAGTCCTACTCCGCCCTCTACCTGGGCGGCATGGGCAGCCGCGACAAGAACTTCTACAACCAGCAGGCGGTGCGCATGGGGTTCGCCGAGGCGGCTGCGCGCGTGCAGGACCTGTTCCTGGACCGACGCTACGAGCAGGCCGCGGCGGCGGTGCCGTTCGAGTTCGTCGACGCCACCGCGCTCGTCGGTCCACCGGATCGGGTCCTCGACCGGTTGCCGGCGTACGCCGAGGCCGGCGTGACGACGCTGAGCCTCGCCGTCAGCACCGGCAGCACCGACGAGCGCGTCCAGACGCTGCGCACGATGGCCGATCTGCTGGCCCGCAGCGGACTGGGGGACTGAGCACCGTGGGTGACTGGCTGCAGGCCGCATTCCTCGGGGTGGTGCAGGGGCTCACGGAGTTCCTGCCGATCTCGAGCTCGGCGCACCTGCGGGTGCTGCCGGAGCTGTTCGGCTGGGGCGATCCGGGCGCCGCGTTCACCGCGATCATCCAGATCGGCACCGAGCTCGCAGTGCTGGTCTATTTCGCCCGCGACCTGTGGCGGATCGCTGCGGCGTGGCTGCGCTCGCTGTGGCGTCCCGAGACGCGCGGCCAGCTCGACGCCCGGATGGGCTGGTACGTCATCGTCGGCTCGCTGCCGATCGTCGTGCTCGGCGTGGCGTTCAAGGACCCGATCGAGACCGCGTTCCGCAGCCTGTGGGTGGTCGGGACGACGCTCATCGTGCTCGGCCTCGTGCTCGGCCTCGCGGAACGGGTCGGGCGCAAGGACCGCGGGGAGAAGCGGTTGTCGATGCGCGACGCCGTCGTCTGCGGCCTGGCGCAGGCGGCGGCCCTCGTCCCCGGCGTATCGCGGTCCGGCGCCACGATCTCGGCCGGGCTCTTCCTCGGGATCGAGCGGGCCACGGCGACTCGCTTCGCCTTCCTGCTCGCGATCCCGGCCGTCGTCGGCGCTGGGCTCTTCGAGCTGCGCAACGTGGTCTCGGGGAAGTCCGCCAACGCGTACGGACCCGGGCCGACCGCCCTCGCCACCGTGATCTCCTTCGTCGTCGGCTACGCCGCCATCGCCTGGCTGCTGCGCTGGGTCAGCACGCACTCCTACGCGCCCTTCGTCGTCTACCGGGTCGCGCTGGGCACGGCGGTCCTGCTCCTGCTGACCACCGGCGTGCTCGCCGCCTGACCCCGCTCAGCGAGGAAGCGGAGCGCCGGCCAGGTAGGGCGCCGGGTCGACCGGGCGGCCGTCCAGGCGCACCTCGAAGTGCAGGTGGCGACCGGTCGACAGGCCGGTGGACCCGACGGCGCCGATCAGCTGGCCGGCGCGCACCACGTCGCCCGGCTGCACGAGGAAGCGGGCCTGGTGGGCGTACGCCGTCGTCAACGAGCGACCGTCGACGATGCCGTGCCCGATGACCGTGAGGTTGCCGTAGGCCGGGTCGCGTTCGGCGATGAGCACCCGGCCATCGGCGGCGGCGTAGACGGAGCCGTCGCCGGGGGCGAGGTCCTCGCCGGTGTGCAGCTTGACGTAGTGCAGGATCGGGTGGAAGCGCTGGCCGAACGGCGAGGTGACCTCCCCCGTGCCGGGACGGGTGAGCACGATGTCGGCGAGCGGCGGCAGCACCGGCAGCGGCGCGGAGGGCCCGGCGGCCAGCGCTTCGAGGCGTCGGCGCAGCTCCGCCGAGGCCGCGACAACCTCGCGGTAGCGCGCGAGGTCCTGCTGGCGGGCCGCCTCGAGGTCGGCGAGCGCGCCGGCCCGGCTCGCGACGAGCCGGCGTACGTCGGTCTCGGCGGCAGCCGCCCGATCACTGGCCCTGCTGCGCTCCGCCAGCAGCCTGGACGCGGCCCTTTCCAGGCTCTCCCGCTGTCGACGCTGGGCGGCGAGCTTGGCCGCCCGGTTGGCTACCTCCGCCGAGTCGTTGGCCAGCTCGGCAAGGGTGGCCTCCTCCTGACGCAGCGCGCTCTCGTACTGGTCGAGCCGGTCGACGAAGTCGACAGGATCGTCGGCGTCGAGGACGACCGACAGCGGGATGAACGGCCCGCTGCGGTAGGCCGACGAGGCCAGCTGTCCCGCCGCGCGCACGGTGACGGCCCGATCCGAGCGCAGCGCCGCGAGCTCGGCCGCGGCCGCCCGCTCCGCTGCCACCGCCTGCGCGAGCGCGGCGCGCGTGCGGCGGTGCGCCGCGGCTGCCTCGACGGCCGCGCGGCGTGCGGTGGCCACGCGCGACTGCGCCGCAGCCAGCTCCGACTGGGCGGCCTGCAGCCCCGTCACCGCGTCGACGACCGCCTGGGTCGACCCGGCCAGGTCGTCGTGCACCTGCTGGCAGGCCGCGGCGGGATCCGAGGTGGGGGTCGGCGAGGGTGCCGGGCTGGCCGTGCCGCTCGGCGACGGGGAGGCCGACGGAGTCGGCGAGGGCCACAGCTGGGGGGGCGCATCGGTGGTGGGATCGGCCGGAAGAGCCGGGTCCGGGCAGTCGGGGATCTCGGTGACCGACGGCGTACGGGGGCTGCCGGCACTGCTCGTCGACGGGCTGGGCGACGGGCTGGGCGCGGCCGTGGCGGCCGCCGCCGTCGCCGGCAGGCTGGTGGCGAGGACGCCGGCGCAGACCACAGCGGTAGCCAGCGTCGCTCGCCATCTCCCGCCGATCGGCGGCGATCCGTCCCCCACAGGGCACATCCTGCCCGTCCCGGCCGGCGCGGGCCATCCCGCATTCGGCTCCGATCACCGGGCGTCCGGCTGGTTGCCCGACGCCGTGCCACGACGCGGCCACCTACGCTGACCGCTGTGGCCACCCTCCTGCTGGTCCGGCACGGCCGGACGACGGCCAACGCCTCCGGAGTCCTGGCCGGCCGCACGAGCGGGGTGGAGCTCGACGAGCGCGGACGCGAGCAGGGCCGTGGGCTCGGCGCGCGGCTGCGCGGACTGCCCCTCGCCGCCGTGGTGAGCAGCCCGCTGGAGCGCTGCGTGCAGACCGCCGAGCTGCTGCTCGACGGGCGGGAACCGGTCCTCGAGCCGGTACTCGACGACCGGTTCGTCGAGTGCGGCTATGGGGAGTGGACCGGCCGAGAGCTCAAGCGGCTGGCCAAGGAGCCGCTGTGGCGGCAGGTACAGGCGCACCCGTCGGCCGTCCGCTTCCCCGGCGAAGAGGGCGAGTCGATGCTCGGCATGCAGGCGCGGGCCGTCGCCGCGGTCCGCGAGTGGGACGCCAGGATCGGTGCACATCATGGGCCGGATGCAATCTGGGTGGCCGTCTCACACGGCGACGTCGTCAAGTCGATCGTGGCCGACGCGCTCGGGCTGCACCTCGACCTGTTCCAGCGGATCGCCGTCGACCCCGCCTCGGTGACCGTGCTGCGCTACACCGAGCTGCGACCGTTCGTGCTGCGGACCAACGACGTCGGGGGCGACCTGTCGGGCCTGCGGCCGCCGCGCAAGCGCCGCCGCCGTACGCCGTCCAGCGACGCTGACATCGGGGGCGGAGCAGGCTGACCCTCGTCCCGTGCGGCTCGACGACGCTGGCTTAGGGTTGGCAGGTGCCGCGCCAGGAGTTCCGCTTCGACCCCCCCGAGCGCTTCGTCGCCGGGACGGTCGGCGAGCCCGGCCAGCGGACGTTCTTCCTGCAGGCCCGGTCGGGGCCACGGATCACCAGCGTGGTGTGCGAGAAGCAGCAGGTGTCGGTGCTGGCCGACCGGATGGACGCCCTGCTCGACGAAGTGCTGCGCCGCAGCGGCGGCGCCGCCCCCGTCCCGGCGCTGCCGCCGGCCGGCGAGGAGGACCGCGCTCCGCTCGAGCAGCCGATCGTGGAGGAGTTCCGGGTCGGCACGCTGACGCTGGCCTGGGACGCCGAGGCAGCGGAGGTCGTAGTCGAGGCGTTCGCCTACGCCGAGGACGCCGAGGACGCCGAGGGCGCCGCCGAGGAGGCGACCGAGACCGGTGCCACCGGCGAGCCCACCGGCGACCCAACTGGCGAGCCCGCCGGCGAGCCCGCCGTGCCGGGCGTCTCCGACGACCTCGACGTGCTCGTCGTGCGCATGACCGGCGCGATGGCGCGGGCGTTCGCGCGACGCACCCGAAGCGTGGTGGAGGCGGGGCGGCCGGCGTGTCCGCTGTGCCATCAGCCGCTCGACCCGCAGGGGCATATCTGCCCGCGCCAGAACGGCTACCGGCGCCGCGGGTGAGCGGGCAGACGCCGCGCCCCGTGCCGCGGTGAGCGAGCTGGACGACGTGGCCGCGCTCGAGCTGCTGCGCTGTGGCGAGCTCCGCGTCGAGGGGCGCATCGTGGGTGCCTCCAACGCGACGCTGTACGCCCAGGTGTCCGCCGCCGGCGTGGACGCGGCCTGCGTCTACAAGCCGGTTGCCGGGGAGCGGCCGCTGTGGGACTTCCCGGACGGCACGCTCGCCGGGCGCGAGCTCGCGACGTACCACGTCTCGGCCGCCACCGGCTGGCACTGCGTGCCGCCCACCGTGATGCGCGACGGCCCGTTCGGACCCGGACTGGTGCAGCTGTGGGTGGACGGCGAGGTCGCCTCCCTCGTCGACGTCGTGCCGCACGGACGGGTGCCGGCGGGGTGGCGTTCGGTCGTGGTGGCCGAGGACCGCCGGGGTGCCCCGGTCGAGCTCGTGCACGCCGACGACCGGCGGCTGCGCCAGCTTGCGGTGCTCGACGTCGTGGTCAACAACGGCGACCGCAAGGGTGGCCACGTCATCGAGGTGGACGAGCAGGTGTACGGCGTCGACCACGGCGTCTCCTGCTCGGTCGAGCCCAAGCTGCGGACGGTGCTGTGGGGCTGGGCGGGGGAGCCGCTAGAGGATGCGGAGCGGAGTGTGCTCGGCCGGCTCGAGTTGGCCCTCGAGGACCCGTCCGGTCCACTCTGCGGCACCCTGATCGGGCACCTCACGCCGGCCGAGGTGAGCGCGCTGCGCCGCCGTACGCGTCGCCTGCTCTCCGCCGGTCGGTTGCCGCACCCCGGGCCAGGCTGGCCGTCGATCCCGTGGCCGCCGTTCTGAGCCGCCTCGACGTGACGCAAGCCGACCGGGAGGCTCCGGTAGCGCCGGATAGTCTCCGCCTCATGCACACCTGGCCGCGGCCGCCCCTCCCGGCGCTGCCAGGTGAGGGGCTGCCGGTGCGGGTCCACGACACCGCCAGCGGGGGACTGCGGGTGGCGGCCGAGGGCCCGCGAGCGCGGCTCTACGTCTGCGGCATCACCCCCTACGACGCGACCCACCTGGGGCACGCCGCGACCTACGTGGCCTTCGACCTGCTGCAGCGGGCCTGGCACGACGCCGGGCTGCCCGTGCACTCCGTACAGAACGTCACCGACGTCGACGACCCGCTGCTCGAGCGCGCCCGTGAGACCGGCGAGGAGTGGACGGCCATCGCCGAGCGCGAGACCGCGCTGTTCCGCGCCGACATGGCTGCGCTGCGCGTGCTGCCGCCCGACGACTACCTCGGCGTCACCGAGGGGATGGCCCTCGTCGTCGACGTGATCGAGCGGCTCCGAGAGCGCGGCGCAGCCTACGAGGTCGACGGCGACGTCTACTTCCCGGTTGCAGCCGACCCCTCGTTCGGCGGCGTGTCCGGACTCGACACCGCCGAGATGCGCCGGCTGTCGGCGGAGCGCGGCGGTGACCCCGAGCGACCGGGGAAGAAGGACCCGCTCGACAGCCTGCTCTGGCGACAGACCCGGGCGGGGGAGCCCTCCTGGCACAGCGCGCTCGGCGCCGGGCGCCCGGGTTGGCACGTGGAGTGCACGGCGATCGCCCGCCATTTCCTCGGGTCCGCCTTCGACGTCCAGGGTGGCGGGTCGGACCTGATATTCCCGCACCACGAGATGAGCGCGTCCCAGGCCCAGGCGCTGGACGGGATGCCGTTCGCCAGCCGGTACGTGCATGCCGGCATGGTCGGGCTCGACGGCGAGAAGATGTCGAAGTCACGCGGCAACCTCGTCTTGCTCTCCGCGCTCACCAACACCGGGCACTCGCCGGGCGCGATCAGGCTGGCGTTGCTGGCCCACCACTACCGCTCCGACTGGGACTGGACGGAGGGCGGCCTGGCCGAGGCCGAGCGACGGCTCGCCCGTTGGCGGGCCGCGCTCGCCACGCCCTCCGGTCCGGACGCGCTGCCCCTGCTCGGCGTGGTCCGCGAACGGACGGCCGACGACCTCGACGCCCCCGGTGCGCTCGCGGCGGTTGACGCGTGGGCCGCCGACACCCTGCGCTCGCCCGGGATCGACCGGAAGGCGCCGGAGCTGGTCGGCGATCTGGTCGACGGGCTGCTCGGCGTGGACCTGCGCCGATGATCGGCGACGTCACCGTCAACCTCGCCGCCTCGGGCGAGGCCGACCCGAGCGAGGTCTGGGAGCGCTACGTGCGGCCGCGGCGCTGGGCGCAGTGGTCGCCGCAGATCCGGGGGGTCGACTACCGCGGCGCCCGGCTGCGCCCGGGGACGCGGGGGCGCGTCCACGGGCTGGCCGGCGTGGGGCTGCCGTTCGAGGTGGGCGAGGTCGACGCCGCGCGGCGGCACTGGACGATGGTCGTCCCGATCGGGCCCGCCCGGCTGCGGCTCGACCACGGCGTCCTGCCGCACGGGCGGGGGACGAAGACCTGGCTGCGGATCACCGGCCCGCTCCCGGTGGTGGTGGCGTACGCCCCGGCGGCGTGGTGGGCGCTGCGCCGTCTCGTCGCCCCCTGACACTGATTGTTCGTCATACGGGGATAGGCTTGTCGTATGACGATGCTCAGCTTCCGGGTCAACGATGCGGATGCGTCGGACGCGCAGCGTTGGGCGGACCGGCTCGGTGTGGATCGCTCCGAGCTCCTGCGCGATGCGCTCCGCCGGCACCTGGTCCGCCTGGCGGGCGAGCTCGACGTCGAGAGGTGGCAGGCGCAGCCCCTCGACGAGGGCGAGCGTGCCCTGGTCGAGATCGCCGAGTGGGGGCCGGCCGAGGACTGGTCGGACTGGGCCGATGCAGCGCGGTGAGATCTGGTTCGCGGCGACCCCTGGTGGCGACCGACCGGTTCTCGTCCTCACTCGGGACCCGGTCGCGGCTCGGATCGGGTCGGTCGTGGTGGCCGCACTGACGAGAACACGTCGCGCGCTCGTGTCCGAGCTCGACCTGACCCAGGGAGCCGACGGTGTCCCGACCGACTGCGTCGTGAATTTCGACAACCTGCACACCGTTCCGCGGGCGAGCTTCCGGCGGCAGGTCACCGCGCTGTCGCCCGCGCGCATGGCCGAGGCGTGCCGCGTGCTGCAGGCAGCCACCGGCTGCTGATCGGTGATCTCCTGATCTTTGTGCTCCGCGAACTGCCCCGCGACGGCTCCCCTCCCGGATGCGACAGGACGTCGCGACGCCCGGTGCGTCACCGGCAGGATGGCGGGCATGGCCGCGCCCGAGCACGTCCGGCGTCTGCGCGAACGGCTCGGCCCCGAGCCGCTGCTGCTGCTACCGGCGGCCGGCGCGGTCGTGGTCGACGACGCCGGACGGGTGCTGCTGCAGCGGCGCGCCGACACCGGAGCCTGGGCCGTGCCGGGCGGCATCGTCGAGCCGGGCGAGCAGCCCGCCGAGGCGGCCGTCCGCGAGGTGGCCGAGGAGACCGGTGTCCACGTCGTCGTCGAGGCGCTGGTGGCCGCCGACACGGGGCCGCCGGTGCGGCACACCAACGGTGACCGCGCGCAGTACGTCGTCACGGTCTACCGCTGCCGCCCGGTCGGCGGCGAGGCCGCACCCGACGGCGACGAGTCGCTGGACGTCGGCTGGTTCGCCGTCGACGCGCTGCCCGAACTGCCGCCACATCACCGGGAGCGCGTACGGCGCGCCCTCGGCGCCGGAACCGCCGTCCCCGCGGCGCGGGACGCCGTGGCGCACGCCGGATCGACGCTGCGGATCCCCGACCGTGCATGCTCCTTCTGCGACTACCTCGACGGCAGGCGTCCCTTCAGCGTCGTCGAGCGCGACGACGTCGTCGCCGTGCTGGTCACCCGCGAGCAGCGCGGCCGGGGCCACGTCCTCGTGGTCCCGGTGGCGCACCGGCCCACCCTGCTCGACCTCGAGCCTGCCGAAGTGGCCGCGGTCGGCCTGTCGACTCAGCGCATGGTCCGTGCGTTGACCTCCGCGTACGCCGCCGAGGGGGTCGCCGTCTGGCAGAACAACGGCGTGGCGTCCCACCAGTCGGTGCCGCACGTCCATGTCCACGTGGCGGCGACGTTGCCCGCCGGCGGGACCGACTGGGGGCGGGTTCCGCGGCTCGAGCTCGCGGAGACCGAGCGGATCGCCGCACTGCTGCGCGCGCAGCTGTGAGTCGCCCGTCGGGAAGGCCGCTGCTCGACCTGGCTGGCCGGGTCGTGGCAGGCGGCCGCGGCTGCCGGCCGGGGGCGGCTGCGCGAGGCCAGATACGAGGTGATCCGCCGAGGCAAAGAGTGACCGCTGCTGCGCCCGCCGTTAGCATCCGCCATGGACCGCGGCCGGCTCGAGGCGTTCAGCGACGGCGTCTTCGCGATCATCATCACGATCATGGTGCTGGAGCTGCGGGTGCCGGAGGGCAGCGATCTGGAGGCCCTGCGGCCGCTGCTGCCGGTCTTCCTCACCTACGTCCTCAGCTTCATCTACGTCGGCATCTACTGGACCAACCACCATCACCTGCTCAAGGCCTCCCGCCGGATCAACGGCGGCATCATGTGGGCCAACCTGCTGCTGCTGTTCTGCCTGTCGCTGTTCCCGTTCGTCACCGGGTGGATGGGCGAGAACCACCTGGCCCCGCTGCCGACCGCGGTCTACGGCGCGGTGCTCTTGGCTGCCGCCCTGGCCTACTACCTGCTGCAGCAGCTCATCCTCGCCGCGGAGGGCGGACGCGACTCCGCGCTGGCGCGCGCCCTCGGCCGCGACTGGAAGGGGCGGCTGTCGCCGTTCGCCTATCTCGCGGCGATGGCGTTGGCGTACGTCGCGTCGTGGGTCTCCGCGGTCCTGTACGTCACGATGGCGCTCGTCTGGCTCGTGCCGGACCGCCGGCTCGCGGCGCTGCCGGAGGCGTGATCCGCAGTCACTCGGCCGGCGATCAGGTGATGAGCGTTCGCCAGGTGGCGGGGTGCGCGTACGACCCAATCCGCTACCGGTTGATCGTGGTCGGCGAGGCCTTCAGGAGCCGGCCGTCCGACTTGCTTGGCGTCAGAGCCGACGGTGGCCTGGAGTGGCCGATGAAGCGCAGCGCGCCACAGCCGTTCGAGCCCCCGGTCGCTCGTCCGGATCGCGACGGCGTTGCCGCTCGCCAGCGTCGTCGCCGCCACAAATGCGCCTAGGGCCACGGGTTCGCTGCGGGCTCGGGTGGGCGTGAGGACCATGCGCTTGAGGCTCTGCCGCGCAGCGCGGCCGGTCAATCAGGCGGGCCTCAGCCGCGATCTTGAGACGGTTGCGAGCTCATGATGTCGGCAACGTCTCTAGATCGCCGAGCCCGCTGCGATCTTGAGACATCCCCGCGCTCATGATGTCGACGCTGCATCAAGATCGCTGCTCGCGGGGATGAGCGCCCGGCTGCGGCCATCCCTCGGCGCCGACCAGGAGGTGAGCGCCGTCCAGACGGCGCGGATGACGGCGTACATCAGGCAGCTCTGGACCACCAGGTACACCACGAACGAACCCAGCGCTACCACCCAGTCGAAGAGCCGGGCTCCAAGAGCCGGGCTCCAAGAGCCCACGGAGACTCGAACGGCGTAAGGCCGCCCGGTCCCGGCGAGGGGCGACCGGGTCGCCGTGCGGTGGTACGTCGCTGACGATGAGCACCACGGACGCGTCGTCCTCGCTCATGAGCTGGCTTTGTCCATCGTCCCCACCCTCGGTGGTCCAGCACCGCGCACTCAGCGAGGCGCAGGGGGTCGCTGGTGGCAGACCGTGACGGCCAAGTCGACCGTGAAGTCCGGTACGACACGCCGAACCGCGTGCCGTACCGGACTTCACACTCGATCTTGAGCGCGGGCATCGCACCCGCCGCTCCAAAACGCCGGACGCTCGGGCGGGTCAGTCATGGCCCCGCTCACGCCTCGGGTCGCTCCGGCAGCAGCACAACCTGGCTCGCCGGGTCGTGCGGTGCGACGGGAGCCCCATCGACCCGTACGTCGGCCCGTTCCCGCGTCCGCTCGTCCGCGAACAGCGCCTCCTCCTGCACCGCCCAGCGCTGCCAGTGCGGGCGGTAGGCCTCGCCGTCGCGAGCGAGGCCGCGGGCGAGGCGCACGGCGTGCGGCGCCTCCACCCAGACGAGCAGGCAGGCGTACGCCGCGGGGTTCCGGGCGCCGCAGCCGACGCCCTCGACGACGAGCGCGTCCGCGGCGGGCACGGTGTGCTCCTCGGCGTACCCACCGGCGTCCCAGTCGTAGCGCCGGTACGTCGCGGCTCGCCCGGCGGCCAGCGGCTCCATGATCTGCGCCACCAGCAGCGGCACCGCCGCGGCGAGCCCGTCCCAGCCGGGGTAGAGGTCGTCCATGTGCACCACAGGGCAGCCGCCGAGACCGGCGGCGAGCCGCTCGGCCAGCACCGTCTTGCCCGAGCCGGACGGCCCGTCGACGCAGACCAGGCGCGTGTGGCCGAGGCTCGGCGGCGCCGCGGCCGCCCGGGCGGCGAGGTCGGCCAGCGCCATCACGGGCGGCTCGCCGGTCGGGGCGGACACGACGCGACGGTACCGAGCAGCGTCCGTAGCCTGGCTGCATGAGGCAGGAGGTCGGTCGGACGATCCCGCAGCCGGCGTTCCCCGACGACACCGGCGCGTCAGACCCGGAGCTGGCCGCCGCCGTCGAGGCGTACGCCGGTGGCCGCGTGCCCGCGGCGGACCTGCTCGCGCGGCTGGCTGGCGCGCGCGTCCTCGTGCCGGTGGTCGCGGTGCTCGACGACGCGGTGCTCGACGACGCGGTGCTCGACGACGCGGTGCTCGACGACGCGGTGCCGACGTCGGACACCGGCGGGATATCGCGGAGGGAGAAGGAGTCGCACCTGGCGGCGGTGTCGACCACGAGCGGGGACGGCCGGCGCGGCCTGCTGGCCTTCACCGGCGCGGACAGCATGACCCGCTGGGACCCGGCGGCCCGCCCGGTGCCCGTGACGGGTGCCCAGGCGGCCCAAGCGGCGCTCGCGGACGGTGCTGAGGCTCTCGTCGTCGACCTCGCCGGACCGGTCCGCTTCGCGGTCGAGCGTCCGGAGCTGGACGTTCTGGCGGTCCACGGCTGAGCGACGCGCCCCGCCGGCCCGGCAGCCTCAGCGGCGAACCTGGCCGGTCCAGCGCTCGCCGGGCCCCTCGCCCGGTGCGTCGGGGACGACCGACGCCTCGCGGAACGCCAGCTGCAGCGTCCGCAGGCCGTCGCGCAGCGGAGCGGCATGGCTGCCTCCCAGGGCTGGTGCCCCGGCGGTCACCAGCCCGGCCAGCGCCTCGATCAGCACACGGGCCTCGGCCAGGTCGCGGTGGTCGGGCAGGTCCTCGGCCAGGCCGAGCTGCACCGCCGCCGCGCTCATGAGGTGCAGCGCCGCCGTCGAGACCACCTCGACCGCCGGGACGTCGGCGATGTCACGGGTGGCGCGGGTGGCGTCGGCGGCGTCGGCGGCGTCGGCGCTCTGCGGGGCATCCTCGGGGCTGTCCACGGCTGGTATCCTCGCCCACGACCGATCGGCGTCAGCCGCGCCCGGCTTCTCCGGACGCGGTGGTGCCGGTGGCAAGCGGAGACCTCTCCCACCCGCACGTCGGCGCATCCTGGTGCGTCTCGTCGTCGGGTCCCGGTCGGCCGGCCCCTCGGGGCGCGGCCTGGGACCGTCCTCACGGACGGGCCTACCGGTGTGCGCGAGGCCTCCGTGCGTCCGGCGCGGAGGCCGTTTCCGTGTCCGGGGTCGCCCCGTCGAGTGCACCGTGGAGGACACATCAGCGTCGAGCCCCGCATCAACGACCGGATCCGCGTCCCGGAGGTCCGCCTCGTCGGCCCCGGCGGCGAGCAGGTCGGCATCGTCCGCATCGAGGACGCGCTCCGGCTGGCCCAGGAGGCCGACCTCGACCTCGTCGAGGTGGCCGCCGAGGCCCGCCCGCCCGTGGCCAAGCTCATGGACTTCGGCAAGTTCAAGTACGAGTCGGCGATGAAGGCGCGCGAGTCGCGCCGCAACCAGACCAACGTCGTCATCAAGGAGCAGAAGCTCCGGCCAAAGATCGACCCGCACGACTACGAGACCAAGAAGCGCAACGTCGAGCGCTTCCTGCGGGCCGGCGACAAGGTGAAGGTCACGATCATGTTTCGCGGTCGCGAGCAGTCGCGGCCCGAGCTCGGCTTCCGGCTCCTCCAGCG
Organism: Jiangellales bacterium; assembly: GCA_038246785.1. GTDB lineage: Bacteria > Actinomycetota > Actinomycetes > Jiangellales > Jiangellaceae > JBBRVP01. Next base: position 20,414 of record JBBRVP010000015.1, on the reverse strand, counting down.
GCTGGCCCAGGACGTCACCGAGATCGGTTTCGTCGAGTCCGCGCCCAAGCAGGACGGCCGCAACATGACCATGGTGTTCGGACCGCACCGCAAGAAGGCCGAGGCGAAAGCCGACCTGGAGGCCGTGAAGGCCCGCCGGGCGGCGGAGCGACGCAGCGACCAGCAGTCCGAGCGCCAGGAGCGGGCCGCCGGCCGGGCTGCCGCCGACGAGAAGCGCACCGGCCGGGCGCCGCGCCGCCAAGGCGACGAGGTCGACACGGAGTCCGCACAGACGAGCGCAGAGCGGGACAGCGCGCAGAACACGCAGGACGCCGCGGCCGCGGGCGCCTGACCCCTCGAGAGGAGAACCGTCGAGATGCCGAAGATGAAGCCGCACAGCGGGACCAAGAAGCGCTTCAAGGTCACGGGCACCGGCAAGGTGATGCGCGAGCAGGCCAACCGCCGGCACAACTTCGAGAGCAAGCCCACGACCCGTACGCGCCGTCTTTCCGGTGTCGTCGTGACCTCCAAGGCCGACGTCAAGCGGGTCAGGCGGCTGCTCGGCATCTGAGCGCAGACCCTGCCGGTGGGGCCGGTCGGGGCTTCCCGAACAGAACCGGGCCGAGTGGTCCGACGACGCAAGGAGTACGCACGTGGCACGCGTGAAGCGGGCGGTCAACGCCCACAAGAAGCGTCGAGTCGTCCTCGATCAGGCCAGCGGCTACCGCGGCCAGCGCTCGCGGCTCTACCGGAAGGCCAAGGAGCAGGTCAGTCACTCCCTGGTCTACGCCTACCGCGACCGCAAGAAGCGCAAGGGCGACTTCCGCCGGCTGTGGATCACTCGGATCAACGCGGGCGCCCGCGCCCACGGGCTGACCTACAACCGCTTCGTGCAGGGCCTGAAGGCGGCGGGCGTCGAGGTCGACCGCAAGATCCTCGCCGAGCTGGCCGTCCACGACGCAGCGGCGTTCGCCACGCTCGTCGAGACCGCGCGCGCGTCCCTGCCGGAGGACCGCAACGCCCCCGCTGCCTGAGGCCGGGCAGCCCTTCCCCTCGTCGGGGCCGCGCCTGTCCGCTCGCTCCGAGCGGGTACGGCAGGCGCGGCTGCTGCTGCGTCGGGCCGGCCGTGAGCGGGCCGGCCGCTTCCTCGTCGAGGGCCCACAGGCGGTCCGGGAGGCGCTGGGCGCCGGCGTGGCCGTCGAGGTGTTCGTCACCGACGCCGCCCGTGCTCGTCACGGCGACCTGCTCGACGCAGCGGCTGCGGCCGAGGTGCCCGTCCGGGCCTGTGCCGAGGACGCCGTCGCCGTACTCGCCGAGACCGTCACTCCGCAGGGGGTCGTGGCCGTCTGCCTCCGACGCACGAGCGATCTGAGCGCCGTTCTCGCCCAAGGTCCGCGCCTGCTCGCGGTGCTGTCCGCAGTCCGTGACCCGGGCAACGCCGGCGCCGTCGTACGCTGCGCCGACGCCGCCGGCGCGGACGCCGTCGTGCTCACTGCCGGCAGCGTCGACCCGTACAACGGCAAGGCGGTGCGGGCGAGCGCCGGCTCGCTGTTCCACCTCCCGCTCGTCATCGGCGCGGAGCTGCCCGGTGTCCTCGAACGGCTGCGGGCAGGCGGACTCACCGTGCTCGCGGCAGACGCCTCGGGAGCGCTCGACCTCGACGAGGCCGCCGACACCGGGCTGCTGGCCGGGCCGACCGCGTGGGTGTTCGGCAACGAGGCCTGGGGGATGTCCGCCGCGGAGCGGGCGCTCGCCGACGCCGTCGTCCGCGTGCCGTTGCGCGGCCGCGCCGAGAGCCTCAACCTGGCCACCGCCGCCGCCGTGTGCCTCTACGCCTCCGCGCGGGAGCAGCGGCGCCCTCCGCGCTGACGTCACCCCCAGGCCTTCCTCCCGCCTGGCCCTCCGCCCGGTCCGCCCCGTCCCCCGTCCCGGTCCGCCCCGTCCCCCGTCCCGGTCCGCCCCGTCCCCCGTCCCAGTCCCCGACGTTACTGTCCGGAGGGTCGGGAATCCCCTCGGAACGACCCGATAGACCGCCACCAGGACAGTGACGTCGGGGCCCCGGTGGACAGCCTGCCCGGTGGCGGCTGGGGTTGGTGCGCCGCCCGCTTAGACTCCCGCGGGTGCCCGCCGCCAACCGCGACTACGACCCGGTCCAGGTGAGCGCCCTGTCAGCCGATGCGGTCGAGGCGATGGTGGACGCGGCACTGGCGGCGGTCAGCGCCGCGAGCGACCTCGACGCGCTCAAGGCGGCCCGCCTCGAGCACGCGGGGGACCGCAGCCCGCTGGCGCTGGCCAACCGCGAGATCGGGGCGCTCCCGCCGGCGGCGAAGGCCGACGCCGGCCGGCGCGTGGGAGGCGCCCGGCAACGGGTGCGCGCGGCGATCGAGGCGCGGGAGGCGCTCCTCGAAGCCGACCGCGACGCCCGGATCCTCGTCGAGGAGACCGTCGACGTCACGCTGCCGACCGACCGGCGGGCCCGGGGCGCCCGCCACCCGCTGAGCTCGCTGCAGGAGCGGGTGGCCGAGCTGTTCCTCGGCATGGGCTGGGAGATCGCCGACGGCCCGGAGGTCGAGGCCGAGTGGTACAACTTCGACGCCCTCAACTTCGGCGTCGACCATCCCGCCCGGCAGATGCAGGACACGTTCTTCGTCGACCCGCCGGGCTCCGGGCTGGTACTGCGCACCCACACCTCGCCGGTGCAGGCGCGGGCGCTGCTCGAGCGCGGCGTGCCGCTCTACGTCGCCGTACCCGGCAAGACGTTCCGCACCGACGAGCTCGACGCCACCCACACGCCGGTCTTCCACCAAGTCGAGGGCCTGGCCGTCGACGAGGGCCTCACGATGGCCCACCTCAAGGGCACCCTCGACCACTTCGCCGCCGCGATGTTCGGCACCGGCGCGACTACGCGGCTGCGCCCCTCGTTCTTTCCGTTCACCGAGCCGAGCGCCGAGATGGACCTGCGCTGCTTCCTCTGCGAAGGCGCCGACCGTGGCTGCCGCGCGTGCAAGGGCACCGGCTGGATCGAGTGGGGGGGCTGCGGCATGGTCAACCCCAACGTGCTGCGGGCCTGCGGCATCGATCCCGACCGCTACTCCGGATTCGCGTTCGGCATGGGCATCGAGCGGACCCTGATGTTCCGCCACGGCGTCCAGGACATGCGCGACATGGTCGAGGGCGACCTGCGTTTCAGCACACAGTTCGGCATGGAGCTGTAATGCGGATCCCGCTCGGCTGGTTGCGCGAGCACGTCGACGTGCCCGCTGCGGCCACCGCCGAGGACGTCGCTGCCACGCTGGTCCGCGTCGGCCTGGAGGAGGAGGCCCTGCACGGCGCCGAGGTGCGCGGACCGCTTGTCGTGGGCCGCGTGCTCGACCTCGCCGACGAGCCACAGAGCAACGGCAAGACGATCCGCTGGTGCCAGGTCGACGTCGGGGACTCGGAGCCGCGCGGCATCGTCTGTGGTGCGCACAACTTCACCGTGGGCGACCTCGTCGTCGTGTCGCTGCCTGGCGCGGTGCTCGCCGGCGGTTTCGAGATCACGGCCCGGAGGACGTACGGGCACGTCTCCGACGGCATGATCTGCTCGGCCAAGGAGCTCGACGTCGGCGATGAGGCCGGCGGGATCATCGTGCTCTCCGAGTGGGGCCTGGCCGGGCAGCCCGGTGACGACGCCGTCCCTCTGCTCGGCCTCGACGAGCGCGTCGTCGAGGTCAATGTGACCCCCGACCGCGGCTACGCCCTGTCGGTACGTGGGGTGGCGCGGGAGTACGCCCACGGGGCGCGCCTCGACGTGGCCGCTGTCTTTCGCGACCCGGCCGACGTCGCCGTCCCGGCGGCCAGGGGCGGAGGCCACCCGGTCGTCCTCGCCGACGGCGCACCGATCTACGGCGTACCCGGCTGCGACCGCTTCGTGGCCCGTGTGGTCCGCGGCGTCGACCCGCAGGCGCCCACCCCGTACTGGCTGCGCCGCCGGCTCGTCGAGGCCGGCATGCGGCCGATCTCGCTGGCGGTCGACGTCACCAACTACGTCATGCTGGCCGTGGGGCAGCCGCTGCATGCCTACGACCTGAGTGCCCTCGACGAGGCGATCACGGTACGGCGGGCCCGGACGGGCGAGCGGCTGCGCACACTCGACGACATCGACCGCGTCCTCGACCTCGAGGACCTGCTCATCACCGAGGGGCCGAGGGGCGAGCGGGTGATCGGGCTGGCCGGGGTCATGGGCGGGGCCAGCACCGAGGTGTCGAGGGCCACTCGGGACGTGCTCGTCGAGGCTGCCCACTTCGACCCGGTCGCCGTCGCCAGAACTGCTCGTCGGCACCGGCTGTACAGCGAGGCGAGCCGCCGCTTCGAGCGCGGCGTCGACCCGGCGCTGCCGCCGGTGGCGGCGGAGCTGGTGGTGCGCCTGCTCGTCGCGCACGGCGGCGGCACGGCCGACCCTCAGGTGACCGACGTCGACGCCCGGCTGCCGGTCGAGCGGGTGCGGATGCCGGCTGACCTGCCGAGCCGCCTGGTCGGCGTCGACTACCCGGACGCGCGCGTCCGCGAGCTCCTCGAGCAGGTCGGCTGCACGGTCGAGACGGACGCCGGGTGGCTGCTCGTCACCCCGCCCTCGTGGCGGCCCGACCTGCTCCAGGGCGCCGACCTGGTCGAGGAGGTGGCCCGGCTCGACGGCTACGCCGCGATCCCTTCAGTGCTGCCGAACGCGCCCCCGGGGCGCGGGCTCACCGCGGCCCAGCGGGCCCACCGGTCGGTGAGCCGGGCGCTGGCCGAGGCTGGGCTGATCGAGGTGCTGACCTACCCGTTCGTCGGCCCGGAGCGCGACGACGAGCTCGCGCTGCCGGATGACGACCCGCGGCGGCGGGCCGTGCGGCTGGCCAACCCGCTCTCCGACGAGCAGCCGCGGCTGCGCACGTCGCTGCTGTCGACGCTGGTCGACGCCGTACGCCGCAACCTGGGCCGCGGCGCGTCCGACGTCGCCGTGTTCGAGGTGGGCAGCGTCGTACGCCCGGACGCGGCGCCGGCAGCGGCACCGGTGCTCGGCGTCGACCGCCGCCCGGCCGCCGAGGAGTTGGCCGCCCTCGACGCGGCAGTGCCGCATCAGCCCTGGCGGGTGGCCGGAGTCATCACCGGGCTGCGCGAGCCGTCCGGGTGGTGGGGTCCGGGCCGGCGGGCTGACGCCGGTGACGCAATCGACGCGGCGCGGCTGGTGGCCGACACCCTGCACGTGGCGGTTCAGGTGGCCGCGGACCGCGAGCACCCCCCGTGGCACCCGGGGCGCTGCGCGGCGCTCCGCCTCGCCGACGGCACGCTCGTCGGCCACGCCGGCGAGCTGCGCCCCAAGGTCACCAACGCGCTCGAGCTGCCGGCGCGCACGGTCGCCTTCGAGGTCGACCTCGACGTGCTCGTCGACGCGGCCCCGGCCGCCGTGCAGGCGCGTCCGGTCTCCCCGTACCCGCTCGCCAAGGAGGACGTCGCGCTCGTCGTCCCCGCCGACGTCCCGGCCGCCGACGTGCACCGGGCCCTCGTCGCCGGTGGGGGAGGCCTCGTCGAGGACGTCCGGCTCTTCGACGTCTATGCGGGCGAGCAGGTGCCGCCGGGCCACCGCTCGCTGGCCTTCGCGCTGCGCATGCGGGCACCCGACCGGACGCTCACCACCGCGGAGGCCTCGGCCGTACGCGACGCCGCCGTCGCCGAGGCAGCCCGGCGCTGCGGGGCGGTGCTGCGCGGTGCCTGAAGAGCCTCGTGCCGGTCCTTGCCCACCGCTCCTGATCGCGGTGACGGCCTCACATCAGATGCCTTCGACCGAAACATCCCGGGCGTACGCGGCGAGCGCCCGGAGATCGCCGGGGTCTGTGGTGAGGACTGACCCGCCAGGCTCCGCGAGGGCCGCCACGAGCGCGTCGACGGCAGATCCGCGGCCCGCCTGTGTCCGCAGCCGTGCCGCGCGCCGGGCCAGGTTTTCGGTGATGTCGTCGACGACGTCGCAGGCCTTGAGCAGCCGGTTGGCCCGTGCATCGTGACGAGGATCTCCGCGTAGGCACTCGATCAGGACTGGCGTGGGAACCACTGGTGGCCAGAGGCGCCCCCCACGAAGCGCGTCGATCAGGGCTGCAGCACGGTGCGATCGCTCTGACAGCGCTGACACCGCTCCCGGGTCGAGGATCAGGAGCACTCAGCTGGCCGCGTGACGCGCACGCCGCGCAAGGCGGCGGGCGATCTCTCGAGCGCGAGCAGTCTCTTCGGGGCTCGGCGCTCCGACCTCGGCGATCAGGTCGACGAGGTAGTCGTCGCCGGCCCCGATCAGCTCTCGGCGTCGCACCTCCACTCGCACCGCCTCCTGCAGGAGCTCGGAGGCTACGAGACCGCGCTGCTTGACTTCGAGGTAGAGGTCGTTTGGCAGATAGACCTGCATCCGAGGCATGCGCCTAACTATGCGCCCCTGGGCTGCTCCTCGTGCGACGACCGCTTGTCGCCCGTCCGCCTGGCGTATCCGCCGTGGTCGTAGCCGTCGCCGGCTGCGAAGGGTGATCATGGGTGTCATGACGAACGAGGCGACCGCTGGCCGTGAGGTTCGCTGGCCGGTGAACCGGAGACCCGATGCGGTGCTGCGCGGTGCCTGAGCCGCCGCCGGCCCGGGTCGCCCTCGTCCCTGGCGCGACCGGCGGCATCGGACGCGCCGTCGCGGCCGGCCTGGCCGGTGACGGAGTCTCGGTCGGGCTGCTCGGGCGCGACCGTGGCCGGCTCGACGAGGTTCGGAGGACGGTCGACGCGGAGGTCGCGGGGGCCCGTACGGCGGTCGCACCAGCCGACGTCACCGACCTCGCCGCGGTGCGAGTTGCGGTGGCCGAGGTCGAGACCGCGCTCGGTCCGGTTGACCTGCTCGTCGACATCGCCGGGCGCATCGAGTCCGCGGAGGTGCCGGTGTGGGAGGCCGATCCGGACGATTGGTGGGGGGTCGTCGAGACCGACCTCCGTGGCCCGTTCCACGTCGTGCAGGCGGTCGTGCCCGGCATGCTCGCCCGCGGCGGCGGCCGGGTGGTCCACCTCAGCACCGGCATGGCCGTCCGCGACGGCGAGATCTACTCCGGCTACTCCGCGGCGAAGACCGGGCTCGTGCGGCTCGGCGGCGCGCTGCACGCGGCCGGGTACGCCCGCGGCCTGCGCGCCTTCGAGCTCATGCCCGGCGTCGTCGACACCCCCATGACGCGGTCGATGCCGGTGCACGCCGACCGTACCGAGTGGACCGCCCCCGCCGAGGTCGTCGGGCTGCTGCTGGCGATCGCGCGCGGCGGGCTCGACGCCTGGTCGGGCCGGGTGCTGCGGGCCGGTGTGGACACTGTGGGCCGGCTGGCTGAGGTCGCGGCCTCCGGGCTGCCCGCCGAGGCGCGGACGCTGCGGCTGCGCCCGTACGGTCCCGACGACCCGCTGGGTGGCTGACCTCCGACTTGGCATAGTCATGCGCTTGCTGGCATAGTCATGCTCCATGGGAGCGCGGGTCGCCGTCGCCGGCGCGAGCGGCTACGCCGGTGGCGAGGTGCTGCGGCTGCTGGCCGGCCATCCCGCGCTCGAGCTCGGCGAGGTGACCGCCGCGGGCCACGCCGGAGCCCGGCTCGGAGACGTCCACCAGCACCTGCTGCCGTACGCAGACCGCGTCCTCGCGCCCACGACCGCCGACGTGCTGGCCGCCCACGACGTCGTCGTGCTGGCCCTGCCTCACGGCGCCTCGACCGGCCTGGCCGCCGAGCTCCCCGAAACCGTCGTCGTGCTCGACGCCGCCGCCGACCACCGGCTGCGCGACGCCGCGGCCTGGGCCGCCTTCTACGACGGCCCGCACGCCGGCGCGTGGCCGTACGGCCTGCCGGAGCTGCCGCTCGCCAACGGGAGCAAACAGCGGGACACCCTGTCCTGGGCAACCCGCGTCGCGGTCCCCGGCTGCTACCCGACGGCGGTCGCGCTGGCCCTCGCGCCCGGCCTGGCAGCCGGCGTGCTCGAGCCGCACGACGTCGTCGTCGTCGCCGCGTCGGGCACCTCCGGCGCGGGCCGGTCGACCCGGCCCGACCTGTTGGCCAGCGAGGTCATGGGCTCGATGAGCCCGTACGGGGTCGGCGGCACCCACCGGCACCTCCCCGAGATCGAGCAGGAGCTGTCGCGGGCCGCTGGCGCGCCGGTGTCGGTGTCGTTCACCCCCACCCTCGCGCCGATGCCGCGCGGCATCCTGGCCACCTGCACCGCGCGGGTACGCGGTGGCGTGCGGCCGCACGAGATCCGGGAGCCGTGGGCGGCGGCGTACGCCGACGAGCCCTTCGTCCACCTGCTCCCCGAGGGCCGCTGGCCGCGCACCGCCGACGTCCTTGGCTCCAACGCCATGCACCTGCAGGTGGCGCTCGACGCCCGCGCCGGCCGGGTCGTCGCCGTCGCCGCGATTGACAACCTCACCAAGGGCACCGCAGGAGCCGTCATGCAGTGCGCCAACCTCGCGCTCGGGCTGCCCGAGGTGCTCGGCCTGCCGCTCACGGGGCTGGCGCCGTGAGCGTCACCGTGCCTCGCGGCTTCCGGGCCGCCGGCGTCGCCGCCGGGCTCAAGCCGCGCGGTCGTCCCGACCTCGCCCTCGTCGTCAACGACGGCCCGCTCGACACCGCGGCCGGGTTGTTCACGAGAAACCGCTGCAAGGCCAACCCCGTGCTGTGGAGCGAGCGGGCGGTCGCCGACGGGCGGGCTCGCGCCGTCGTGCTCAACTCCGGCGGCGCCAACTGCTACACCGGGCCCGACGGCTTCGCAGTGACCCACCGCACCGCCGAGCGGGTCGCCGACGTCGTCGGCTGCGCCGCCGGTGACGTCGTGGTCTGCTCCACCGGCCTCATCGGCGAGCCGCTTGACGGCGACCGCGTCGAACAGGGCGTGGCCGCTGCGGCGAAAGCGCTGTCCGAGACCGGCGGCAGCGACGCCGCGGTTGCCATCATGACCACCGACACACGCGCCAAGACCGTCGCGGTGGGACGCAGCAGCTGGTCCGTGGGCGGCATCGCCAAGGGCGCCGGCATGCTGGCGCCGGGTCTGGCCACCATGCTCGTCGTCCTCACCACCGACGCGGCGGCGGACGCAGCCGCCTGCGACCGGGCGCTGCGCGCGGCCACCCGCGCGACATTCGACCGGCTGGACTCCGACGGGTGCATGTCGACCAACGACAGCGTCGTCCTGCTGGCCTCCGGCGCCTCCGGCGAGACGCCGAGCGTGGCCGAGCTCACCGAGGCGGTCATTGAGGCCAGCCACGAGCTCGCCATGCAGCTGCTCGCCGACGCCGAGGGCTCCGAGCACGACATCGCGGTCGAGGTCGTACGCGCGGCCAGCGAGGACGACGCGGTCGAGGTGGCTCGAGCGATCGCCCGCAGCAACCTGTTCAAGGCCGCTGTCTACGGCCGCGACCCCAACTGGGGACGCGTCCTCGCTGCGGTGGGCACGACCTCGGCGGCGTTCGACCCGCAGCGCATCCACGTCGCGATCAACGGCGTCCACGTCTGCCGCGACGGCCAGCCGTCCCAGCCACGCGAGCTCGTGGATCTCAGCCGGCGGGCGGTCTGCGTCGAGGTGGACCTCGGCGCGGGCGCGGCGACGGCCACCGTCTGGACCAACGACCTCACCGAGGCCTACGTGCACGAGAACTCGGCGTACTCCACGTGAGCCTCCCCGCGGCGACGACCGTTCCCGCCCACGACCGGCTGCAGCGGGCGCGGGCCAAGGCCGAGGTGCTCGTCGAGGCGCTGCCGTGGCTGGAGCGGTTCCACGGCGGCTTGGTCGTCGTGAAGTACGGCGGGCATGCCATGGTGGACGACGCGCTGCGCCGCGCCTTCGCCCAGGACGTGGTGTTCCTGCGCTACGCCGGGCTCAAGGTGGTGGTCGTCCACGGCGGCGGCCCGCAGATCTCCACGATGCTCGCCCGGCTCGGCATCGCGTCGGAGTTCCGGGGCGGTCTGCGGGTCACCACCCCGGAGGCGATGGACGTCGTGCGCATGGTCCTCACCGGCCAGGTCGGCCGCGAGCTCGTCGGGCTGGTGAACGCCCACGGGCCGTTCGCCGTCGGCATCTCCGGCGAGGACGGGGGGCTGCTGCGTGCCGAGCGACGTCCGGCCGCGGTCGACGGCGAGGCAGTCGACCTGGGCCTGGTCGGTGACGTGGTCTCAGTCGACCCCACCGCGGTGCTCGACCTGCTCCAGGCCGGCCGGATCCCGGTGGTGTCGACGGTCGCGCCGGACCGCGACGGCCCCGACGGCCAGGTGCTCAACGTCAACGCCGACAGCGCTGCCGCCGCTCTCGCGGTGGCACTCGGCGCACAGAAGCTCGTGGTGCTGACCGACGTCGAGGGCCTCTACGCCGACTGGCCGATGTGCGAGTCGGTGCTGAGTGACGTGCGGGCCGACGACCTCGAGGCGATGCTGCCCCGGATCGAGAGCGGCATGGCCCCCAAGATGGAGGCCTGCCTGCGCGCCGTCCGCGGCGGTGTGGGCCGGGCGCACGTGGTCGACGGCCGGCTGCCCCACGCCCTGCTGCTCGAGGTCTTCACCGCCGAGGGCGTCGGCACGATGGTGCTGCCATGAGCACCGTGCAGCCGCTGCCGGAGGCGCCGGCGCTCGACCCGCTCGGGAGCGCGGCCTGGCTCGACCGCTACGAGCACGCCGTGATGGGCACGTACGGTCGCCCGCAACGGGTCCTCGTCCGCGGCGAGGGTGCCTGGGTGTGGGACGCCGACGGCCGGCGCTACCTCGACCTGCTCGCCGGGATCGCCAGCAACGTGCTGGGACACGCGCACCCCACGCTGGTCTCCGCCGTGACCGCGCAGCTGTCCACGCTCGGTCACGTCTCCAACTTCTTCGCCACCCCGCCGCAGATCGCGTTGGCGGAGCGCCTGCTCGAACTGCTCGACGCGCCCGCCGAATCGGCGGTCTTCTTCTGCGGCTCGGGTGCGGAGGCCAACGAGACCGCCCTGAAGATGGCACGGCGCACCGGACGCCCGCGGGTGCTCGCGACGTACGGTGCCTTCCACGGCCGCACGATGGGCGCGCTGGCGCTCACCGCCAAGGTCGACTACCGCGCACCGTTCGAGCCGCTGCCCGGCGGGGTCGAGCACCTCCCGTACGGCGACGTCCCCGCCCTGGAGGACGCGCTCGGCGACGACGTTGCGGCCCTGTTCCTCGAGCCGGTGCAGGGCGAGGGCGGCGTCGTGCCGGCGCCACCCGGCTACCTCACCGCGACCCGCTCCCTCACCGACCGGTCCGGGGCCCTGCTCGTGCTCGACGAGGTGCAGACCGGGATCGGCCGGACCGGCGCCTGGTTCGCCCACCAGCGGCCCGAGCTAGGCCCGGCCCGGCCCGACGTCGTCACCCTCGCGAAAGGGCTCGGTGGCGGTATCCCCGTCGGGGCGGCGGTCGCGCTGGGGGAGCGCGCGGCCACCCTGCTCGGCCCCGGCCAGCACGGCACCACGTTCGGCGGCAACCCGGTGTCCGCGGCGGCGGCACTGGCCACCCTGCAGGTGATCGAGCGTGACGGGTTGCTCGAGCACGTCGAACGCATCGCAGCATTGCTCCGCGACGGGATGAGCTGGCTCGGGCATCCGCTGGTCGCGGCCGTGCGCGGCGTCGGCCTGCTGCAGGCGATCGCGCTGACCCGGCCGGTGGCCCGGGTCGTCGCGGACACGGCACTGGATGCCGGTTTCATCGTCAACGCGGTGGCGCCCGACGCCGTACGCCTCGCCCCCCCGCTCGTGCTCACCAGCGAGCAGGTGGCGCTGTTCCTGGAAGCGTTGCCACCGATCCTCGACGCCGCAGAGATGACAGCGCCGTGATCCCGTCGACCCGCGCCGCGCGTCATGCGCGCATCAGCGAAGTGCTCGGCCGGCAGACGGTGCGCTCGCAGGCCCAGCTCGCCGAGCTGCTGGCCGCCGACGGTCTCGGTGTCAACCAGGCAACCCTGTCCCGCGACCTCGTCGAGCTCGGCGCTGTCAAGGTGCGCGTCGGTGACGGAAGCCTGGTGTACGCCGTCCCCGGCGAGGGCGGTGACCGCACCCCGCGGGCCGCGGTGGCAGCCGAGGTGCTCGACGCCCGGCTCGGCCGGCTCTGCGAGGAGCTGCTCGTCACAGCGGAGGCCTCGGGCAACCTCGTCGTGCTACGAACCCCGCCGGGCGCCGCGCAGTTCCTCGCCTCCGCCGTCGACCACTCGGTCCTGCCCGACCTGCTGGGCACGATCGCCGGCGACGACACCGTGGTCGTCATCGCCCGTCGAACCGACGGCGGCCACGACCTCGCGCAGCGGTTCCTCGACCTGGCCGCCGGCCGGTTCGACTCCGCCGGCACCACACTCGACCCGCAGGACCCGCTCTCCTCTGGAGGAATCCATGGCTGACCGCGTGCTGCTCGCCTACTCCGGCGGGCTCGACACCTCCGTCGGCATCGGCTGGATCGCCGAGCGCACCGGGGCCGAGGTCGTGGCCGTCGCAGTCGACGTCGGGCAGGGCGGCGAGGACCTCGACACCATCCGCAGCCGGGCCCTGGCCTGCGGCGCAGTCGAGGCCTACGTCACGGACGCGCGCGAGGAGTTCGCCGACGACTACTGCCTTCCGGCACTGCGCACCAACGCGCTGTACATGGAGCGATACCCACTGATCTCCGCGCTCTCCCGGCCGGTCATCGTCAAGCACCTTGTGGCGGCCGCCCGCCAGCACGGGGCGACGACGGTGGCCCACGGCTGCACCGGCAAGGGCAACGACCAGGTGCGCTTCGAGGTCGGCATCGCCTCGCTCGCCCCCGACCTCGCCTGCATCGCCCCGATCCGCGACCTTGCGCTGACCCGCGACACGGCCATCGAGTTCGCCGAGTCGCGAGCGCTGCCGATCGAGACGACGAAGAGCAACCCGTTCTCCATCGACCAGAACCTGTGGGGTCGCGCGGTCGAGACCGGGTTCCTCGAGGACGTCTGGAACGCCCCCACCGAGGACGTCTACCAGTACACGAAGGACCCCGCGCAGCCGCGGGACGCCGACGAGGTCGTCGTGACGTTCGAGAGCGGCGTGCCGGTGTCGCTGGACGGCCGCAAGGTGTCGGTGCTGCAGGCCGTCGAGGAGCTCAACAGCCGCGCCGGCGCGCAGGGCGTCGGTCGGCTCGACCTCGTCGAGGACCGGTTGGTCGGCATCAAGAGCCGCGAGGTGTACGAGGCACCTGGCGCGATCGCGCTCATCACCGCACATCAGGAGTTGGAGAACGTCACCCTCGAGCGTGACCTGGCCCGCTTCAAGCGGCAGGTCGAACAGCGCTGGGGCGAGCTGGTCTACGACGGGCTGTGGTTCTCCCCGCTCAAGCACGCGCTCGACGTCTTCGTCGAGGAGACCCAGCGCCACGTCAGCGGCGACGTCCGGATGACGCTGCACGGCGGGCGGGCCACGGTCACCGGACGGCGCAGCGAGTCCGCGCTGTACGACTTCAACCTCGCCACCTACGACACCGGCGACGCCTTCGACCAGTCGCTCGCCAAGGGCTTCGTCGACCTGTGGGGGTTGCCCAGCAAGCTGGCCGCCAAGCGTGACGCCCGGCTCGCGGGTGGCGCGGGTGCCTGAGCCTTCCGGGAGTGCCCCCGGCGACCTGCGGCTGTGGGGCGGCCGGTTCTCCGCTGACCCGGCCGCGGCGCTGGCGGCCCTGTCGGTGTCGACGCAGTTCGACTGGAGGCTCGCCCGGCACGACCTGGCCGGCTCGCGGGCCCATGCGCGGGTCCTGCACCGCGCCGGCCTGCTCGACGACGCGACGCTGGAGCCGCTGCTGGCCGGCCTGGACGCGCTGGAGGCCGACGTCGTCTCCGGCGCTTTCACCGCCGGCTCCGGCGACGAGGACGTCCACACCGCGCTGGAGCGCGGGCTCATCGAGCGCGTCGGCCCGGAAACCGGCGGTCGGCTGCGGGCCGGACGCTCACGCAACGACCAGGTGGCGACCCTGCTCCGGCGCTACCTGCGCGAGCACGCCCGCACTGTCACCGGTCTCGTCCTGGACCTCGTCGACGCCTTGGCCGGGCAGGCGGCCGAGCACCTGGCGCCGGGGGAGGAGACCGCGATGCCGGGGCGGACGCACCTGCAGCACGCCCAGCCGGTGCTGCTCGCCCACCACCTGCTGGCCCACGCCTGGGCGTTGCTGCGCGATGTCGATCGCTGGCGCGACTGGGACCGCCGGGCCGCGGTGTCGCCGTACGGTTCCGGCGCTCTGGCCGGCTCGTCGCTGGGCCTCGACCCCGAAGCGGTGGCCGCCGAGCTGGGCTTCGACGCGGCAGTCGAGAACTCCATCGACGGCACCGCCTCGCGCGACGTCGCGGCGGAGTTCGCGTTCGTCGCGGCGATGGCGGCGGTCGACGTGTCCCGGCTAGCCGAGGAGGTCGTGCTCTGGGCGACGAAGGAGTTCTCCTACGTCGTGCTCGACGACGCCTACTCGACGGGGTCGAGCATCATGCCGCAGAAGAAGAACCCCGACGTCGCCGAGCTGGCGCGCGGCAAGGCCGGGCGCCTGGTCGGCGACCTCGCGGGGCTGCTCACGACGCTCAAGGGGCTTCCGCTGGCCTACAACCGTGACCTGCAGGAGGACAAGGAGCCGGTCTTCGACGCCGTCGACACGCTCGAGGTCCTGCTGCCGGCGGTGGCCGGCATGGTGGCGACGATGCGCTTCGACGCGGCGCGGCTGGAGTCGCTGGCGCCGCAGGGGTTCTCACTCGCGACCGACGTCGCCGAGTGGCTGGTTCGTCAGGGGGTGCCGTTCCGCGACGCGCACGAGATAGCGGGGGCCTGTGTCCGGACGTGCGAGGCCCAGGGCGTCGACCTGGACGGGCTCACCGACGAGCAGTACGCCGCGCTGTCGGCGCACCTCACGCCGGGTGTGCGCGAGGTGCTCACCGTCCGCGGCTCGCTGGCCTCCCGCTCGAGCAAGGGCGGCACCGCACCGGAGCGCGTGCGCGAGCAGCTCGCGACCCTGCGGACGCAGGCGGCCGACCTGCGTGGTTGGTCGGCCGCCGCGGCGTAGCTGCTCTCCGTCAGGTCCTCGACGCGGCGAAGATCGACGCTATCGACTTGTCCAGCAAGGCGTTGAACTCGTCGTCGGTCTGCTGGGCCGTGAGTCCCTCGCTCAGCGCCCGTGAGAAGCTGGCGATCACTCCGGGGTTGGCGGCCAGGAGCTGGTTGGCCTCGTCCCTGCTGTAGCCACCGGACAGTGCGACGACGCGCAGGATCTTCGGGTGCTGCACGAAGTCGGTGTAGAAGCCGGGTGTCGAGGGCAGCGTCAGCTTGAGCATGACCTGGTCGTCACCGGTGAGGCTGTCGAGCCGCTCGGCGATCCGGTCCTTGAGCAGCTGCTCGGCCTCGGCCTTCTGCGTGCTCCTGATGTCGACCTCGGGCTCGATGATCGGGACCAGCCCGTGGCGGAGGACGTCCGCCGCGTACTCGAACTGCTGGTCGACGATCGCGGCGACGCCGTCGGCGTCCGCGAGGTCGATGACCGAGCGCATCTTCGTCCCGACGACGCCCTTGTCGACCGCGTGCGGGAGCAGGGTGTCCAGGTCGGGGATCGGCTTCATCAGCTTCACGCCCTTGTCCGCTCCGGCAAGACCCTTGTCGATCTTGAGGAACGGGACCACGCGCTTGCGCTGCCAGAGGTACTCGGCGGTCCCCAAGTCCTCGATGTCGCGGTCCATCGTCTGCTCGAACAGGATCGCGCCGAGGATTCGGTCGCCGTCGAAGCTCGGGCTCGTGATGATCCGGGAACGCATCTCGTGGACGAGGTCGAACATCTTGGCCTCGTCGCCGTCGTACTGGCTCTCCTCGATGCCGTAGAGCCGGAGCGCCTTGGGGGTGCTGCCCCCGCTCTGGTCCAGCGCGGCGATGAATCCCGCGTCGTTGGCGACCTTGCTGCGCTGCTCGCTGTCCATGCTCTGCCCTTCCGTCGGTGCCGGCCGCGGGGCCTGTGCCACGCCGCGGCGGGACTGGTGCCGATGACTGACCCTCGATGCTACGGCGTCCGCGCGACCGGCAGACGGGCCGGATGTCACCTCGGCTCGCCAGGCGCAGCCCGGCCAGTCGAGAGTGAGCTCGACCTTCATGGCGCCGATGGTGTCACCTGGCTCGGGCGTCGGCGCGGGTCAGTGCCGCACCCCGGCCCAGCCACTGGGGTCGCGGCGGTCCTCGTCGATACGTTGGGCGCGGGCCTGCTCGGCGTACCCGCTCGGCAGCGGCGCGAGGTCGCGTCCCAGCGCCCACCCGAGCAGGAGGTCGGCCAGCTCGGGATTGCGCGCGAGCACTGGACCGTGCAGGTAGCTGCCGATGACGTGCCCGACGACCGCTCCGTCGGCCGCCGGACGGCCGCCGTTGCCGGTGCCCACCTCGAGTTGCGCCAGAGGACGGACGCCGGGTCCGAGGTCGGTGCGGCCCCGGTGGGTCTCGTACCCACTGAGCGCCGGCAGGCCGAGCCCGGGGGCGGCGTACGTCACGACGGCGGCCTCGGCCAGCGTGCCCAGGGTCGTGCGCGTGTCGAGCAGGCCCAGTCCGTCGTGGCGCGCCCCGTCGACACCGTCGAACCACTCGCCGATGACCTCGAAGCCGGCGCCGACGGCGAGGACTGCGGCGCCGTTGGAAGCGCCCGCGCTCAGGCCCGCTTCGGCGCGGAGCCGCCGTGCGAGCTCGGCCTGCTCGACCTCCTCCGCTCCGCCGAGCAGGTAAATGTCGGCGGCGGGGAGCGCGTCGTCGCCATCCACGGTCACCACGGTGACCGGCAGGCCGCGCGCCGCAGCCCGGTGGCGCAGCACCCGCGCGTTGCCGACGTCGCCCTGCGCCGCGGTGAGCAGCGGGTGGACCTCGACGACGAGGAGCCCGTCGGCGCTCACGCGCGCAGCATGCGCCGGAGCATGCCGAACGCACGGTAGTTCACGGCTACGTCCACCAGGCCAGGCGGCTGCCGGCGGATCGCGTCCAGCGGGTCCGCCACCACGTCGACGGCGGCACCGCCGGTCTCGAGCCAGGCGGCGACGTCGAGCCGGCGGTGCCCGGTGACGGTGACACGACGACCCGCGAGGTGCTCCGCGGGGGCGTCCCAGAGGACGGCGGTGTCCTTCGGGCCGAACGCCTCGACGCACAGCACCAGCGGAGCGCTGCCGGCGCGGGACAGCTCCACGACGTCGCCCCAGCCGGCCGGGTTCTTCACGACGAACAGGCGGGCGCTGTGCTCGGCGCCGACCGGGTACGGGGCGTAGCGCCCGTCCACGCCATCGACGGTGTGCAGCGCGCCCGCAGCAGCCGCTGCGTCGATCCCGAGGGCGGCAGCGACGGCGAAGGCGTACACCGCGCCACTGCGCACCGCAGCACCTGGCAGCCGCAGGTCCACCGGCACGACACTGTCGCGACCGCGCACCCCCTCGGGTGCCAGCGTCCAGACCGGCTCGGGCCGCGCGCGCCCGCAGGACGGGCACGACCAGCGCGGGCCGTCCCAGGCCAGCCTGGCTCCGCAGCGCCGGCACACCACGGCGTCTTGGCGCCAGAGCAGGCCGGCCGACACGGGCACCACGGTCACGGACGGCCGGTCGCCCGCCGCCTCCGCGGCCCAGGCGACCAGCGGGTCGTCGACGTTGGCGACGACCGTGCAATCGCTGCCGAGCTTGGCCAGCGTGTCGCGCCAGTGGCGCAGGATCTTCGAGATCGTGACGCCGCGGGTGTACTCGCGACTGAGGTTCATCAGCACGACCACCCGCGGCCGGGTCGCCGCAGTCACCGGTCCGAGGTGGGCCTCGTCAACCTCGAGCACCGCCCGGTGGGTGTGCCGGTGCTGGTCGAGGGCGGCCACGAGGCCGGCGTCCATGTTGGAGCCGGTGTCGTTGAGCGCGACCGGGCCGGCCGTGCAAAGGGCCTCGGCGACCAACCGCGACGTGGTGCTCTTGCCGTTGGTTCCGGTGATGAGGACCACAGTGCGTTCGCGGGACAACGCGGCCAGCGCTCCGCCGTCGAGCAGGGTGGTGACCCGGCCGCCGATCACCGATCCGCGCCCGCGCCCGAGCAGCTGGGACAAGCCGGCCGCGCCGCGACCGGCCAGCAGCGCGAGCCGGGTGCGGACCGGCAGGCTGGCGCGGGTCTTGAGGGAGCTGGTGGCGGAGGCCGTCACGGGAGCTGCTCCGGGGGCGGTCGAGGAGGTGGGCGCACGGCCCGGCGGGGCTGGCCGCGCGGACGTTACCACCGGCGCCGCGGCTACCCTGACCGGTCGTGGCTGGTCACTGGGGCACGGTGCTGGCTGCCGCCGTACCAGGCGTCGCGGTCCAACTGCTCGGTGCCGTCGTCGCCTCCGGTACCGGCGCCGGGCGGGTGGCGATTCGGGTCGTCGAGGTCGAGGCGTACGCCGGTGTCGGGGAGGATCCTGGGTCGCACGCGCACCGTGGACCCACCGTACGCAACGCCACGATGTTCGGCCCGCCCGGCCGGCTCTACGTCTATTTCACGTACGGGATGCACTGGTGCCTCAACGTCGTCGTCGCCCCCGAGGGCGTCGCGGCGGCCGTGCTGCTACGGGCGGGCGAGGTCGTAGCCGGTGCGGAGCTCGCGCGCGACCGCGCTCGTCCAGGGATCACTGACCGGGAGCTCGCCCGCGGCCCGGCCCGGCTGGCCCGAGCGCTCGGGATCACCGGCGAAGCCGACGGGAGCGATCTGCTCGACCCGGCATCACCGGTTCGGCTGGAGGGACCGCCGCGACAGCCCGGTGTCCAGCCGATCAGCGGACCTCGGGTGGGCGTGGGCGGCGCCGGGGGGCTCACCCCGTGGCGGTTCTGGCTCCCTGACGAGCCGTGCGTCTCCGCGTACCGGCCCGGACAACCCCGTCGCCGGCGCACCGCCGGGTCGGGCACGCTGGAAGCCCGACGTCGGACGACGCAGGAGACGAGGCCGTGAGCGACATCCTGGACGAGCTGCACTGGCGCGGCCTGGTGGCGCTGTCCACCGACGAGGCTGCGCTGCGGCAGGCCCTGTCGGCGGGACCGGTCACCTTCTACTGCGGCTTCGACCCGAGCGCGCCGAGCCTGCACATCGGCAACCTCGTGCAGCTGCTGACGATGCGCCGCATCCAGGACGCCGGACATCGTCCGATCGCGCTCGTCGGGGGGTCGACCGGCCTCATCGGAGACCCGAAGCCGACCAGCGAGCGCATCCTCCAGGACAGGGCCGTCGTCGCCGAATGGGTGGAGCGGCTGCGCCTGCAGGTGGGCCGGTTCCTGTCCGTCGAGGGCGACAACGCGGTTCGCATCGTCAACAACCTGGACTGGACCGCGCCGTTGTCCGCTTTGGACTTCCTTCGGGACATCGGCAAGCACTACCGCGTGAACAAGATGATCACCAAGGACGCGGTGAGCGCCCGGCTCGGCTCGCAGGAGGGCATCTCCTACACCGAGTTCAGCTACCAGATCCTGCAAGGGCTGGACTTCCTCGAGCTCTTCCGGCGCCACGGGTGCACGTGGCAGATCGGCGGGACCGACCAGTGGGGGAACCTGACGAGCGGCACCGACCTCGTCCACCACGTCGAGGGCGTCAACGTGCACCTGCTGGCCACGCCTCTGGTCACCAAGGCGGACGGGACGAAGTACGGCAAGACCGAGGCCGGCACGGTGTGGCTCGACGCCGAGATGACGTCTCCGTACGCCTTCTTCCAGTTCTGGCTGCACACCGAGGACACCGCGGTGGGCACCCTCCTGCGCATCTTCACCTTTCGTACCCGCGAGGAGATCGAAGCCCTCGAGGAGGCCGCCCGCGAGCGGCCGGGTCTGCGCGAGGCGCAGCGCACGCTCGCGGGCGACGTCACGGCCCTCGTCCACGGGCCGGCCGAGGCCGAGCGGGTCGACCGGGCCGGCCGGGCGCTGTTCGGCCAGGACGACCTCGCGGCGCTGCCGGAGGAGACGTTGGCTGCGGCACTGGCCGAGACACCGGGCACCCGGGTGCCCGCCGACACCGAGCTGCCGACGTGGGTGGATCTGCTCGCCGGGTCCGGCCTCGCGGCCAGCCGCTCGGCGGCCCGGCGCACGCTCGCCGAGGGCGGGGCGTACGTCAACAACCGCCGCCTCGAGCCCGACGAGGAACGCCCCGGGCCGCACGACCTGCTCCACTCCCGGTTCCTCGTGCTGCGCCGGGGGAAGCGCACGGTGGCCGGTGTGGAGGTCGTGCCCTGACCCGGTGGTTCCGGCAGGCGCTGTCGGGCCCCTCGCCACGTCGCTTTGACTCCGGAGCCCACGGCCGGGTAGCGTCGTTGACGTTGCCCTGAGCGCTTGCCGTTGGTGGGTGTTTGGTGTGTGTCCGATGTTTGAGAACTCGACAGTGTGTCATTGTTTGTGATTGGTGACGCCTTTTGTTTGTGTTGTTTGGGTGTGCTTGTGCTGTCTGCCTTCGGGTTGTGTTG
>JBBRVP010000014.1:0-75101 GCA_038246785.1 Jiangellales bacterium | reverse complement strand
TGGCGGCCGCCGACGCCCACCAAACCGCCTTCTAGAGCGGGGTCGCGGGCGCGCCCCGGCTGGCGCCCCCGCCGCTCGATCGACATCGGGGCCGACATGTCAGGGCCGGGCCTCGAAGACGAGGTTGAACGGGGTCTCGGCCACCCGCCGGAAGCGGCGGAAGCCTGCGCTCGTGACGACCTCGCGGAGGCGGGCCTCGCCGGCCTGTGCACCGAGGGCCAGCCCGACCTCCTGCGACAGCGAGGAGGGCGTGCACAGCAGCGTGGAGAACGCGTAGTAGGCGCGACCGACGGGGTTGAGGTTGTCCTCGACGCGGTCGCCGGCCTTCGGTTCGACGATCAGCCAGGTGCCGTCGGGCGCGAGCGTCTCGCGCACGTGCCGGGCGGCGCCGACCGGGTCGCCCATGTCGTGCAGGGAGTCGAACGTCGTCACGAGGTCGTAGCCGCGCCCCGGGTAGGCCGCTGCGGGAGCGGTCTCGAAGCGCACCCGGTCCGCTACCTGGGCCTCCGCCGCCCGCTCGCGAGCCGTGGCGATCGAGGCGTCGTGGTAGTCGTAGCCGTCAAAGGTGGACGACGGGTACGCCTGTGCCATCAGGACCGTCGATGCTCCGTGCCCGCAGCCGACGTCGGCCACCCGGCCGCCGCGCTGCAGCTTGGCGACCACACCGTCCAGCGCCGGTAGCCACTCGGTGACCAGGTGGGCGTTGTAGCCGGGGCGGAAGAACCGCTCGCAGCCCTCCTGCACGTCATGGACGTGGTCGGGCCACCCCATGCCCTCGCCGGTCTTGGTCGCCTCGGCGATCCGCGGCGAGTCGAGCACCGAGCCGAGGGCGAGCTGGAAGAAGCCGGGGAGGTACGCCGGGCTGGACTCGTCGGTCAACGCGACCGCCTGCTCCGGAGGCAGCGTGTAGCGACCGCTGTCGGGGTCGTAGTCGACGAAGCCGCCGGCGGCCTGCGCGTTCAGCCACTCGCGTACGTAGCGCTCCGTTGTCTCGGTGCGCCCGGCCAGTTCGGCCGGCGTGAGCGGGCCGGCCCGGGCCAGCGCGCGGTACCAGCCCAGCTTGTCGCCCATCACGACGAGTGCGGTGTTGAGCGAGGCGCCGACCTCGTCGACCGCGCGGAACACGAAATTCATCAGCTTGTCGACGTCGACGGCGGGTGGTGCGTCCTGCGTGGTCGTCATGGCCGCTCTCCTTTGCGGTTGGGATGGCCTGAACGTAGGAACGCACCGGGTGCCTTCGCTTCCGGGGACCCCCCTAGTCTGCGCCGGTTCATCGCTCGCTGCCGCGCTCCTACACTTGCGGGATGCTCGTCGGTCGCGCGGACGAGGAGCGACGCATCGACCAGCTGCTCGACACCGCGCGAAAGGGTCACAGCGCTGTCCTCGCCGTCGTCGGCGAGCCGGGGGTGGGGAAGTCCGCTCTGCTGCAGTACGCCGAGTCGCAGGCGAGAGGCATGAACGTGCTGCGCGCCCGCGGAGTGCAGTCCGAGACGCATGTCCCGTTCGCCGGCTTGTTCGAGCTCGTCCGACCCGCCCTCGGCCACCTCGACCGGCTGTCGCGGCCGCAGGCCGTGGCGCTGGAGAGCGCGCTCGCCCTGCGGCCGGCACGCGCCCAGGACCGGTTCGCGGTGGGGGCGGCGACGCTCGGGCTGGTCACCGCCTTCGCCGAGGAGGCGCCGCTGCTCCTCGTCGTGGACGACGCGCACTGGCTCGACGGCTCCAGTGCGGCCGCGCTGCTGTTCGCCATCCGGCGGACGCTGGCCGATGCGGTCGCCGTCCTGCTCTGCGCCCGCGAGGGTGAGCCGTCGCTGCTGGACGGCACGGACCTGCCGACCATGCGGCTGCTCGGCCTCCAGCGGGACGCGGCGGCCCAGCTGGTGCGCAGCCACGTCTCCGATGCCGTCAGCGACGACACCGTCGACCGGCTGCACCGAGAGACCGGGGGCAATCCACTTGCCCTGCTGGAGTTCTCGACAGACCCGCAGTCCGTGCATTCGGACGCCCCCCCTGGCGCCCCCTTCCCCGTGGTCACCACCGTCGCGCAGGTCTACCTGCGTCGCGTGCATGCCCTGCCCGGGTCTGCTCGCTTCCTGCTGCTGCTCGCGGCCGCCGGTGAGGCCGACGACCTGCTGGGGCTGTCCCGCGCGGCGGCCTCACTCGATCTCGACCTGGCCGATCTGGGCACCGCCGAGACCGCCGGCCTGGTCCTCGTCCGCGCCGACCATGTGGAGTTCCGGCACCCGCTGGTCCGTTCCGCCGTGTACGCCGACGCCACACCCGTCAGCCGACGGCGGGCGCACCGCGCGTGGGCCAGCGCGCTGCCCGACGCCGATCTCGACCGGCGCGCGTGGCACCTCGCGCTCGCTGCCTTGGGTCCCGACGACACCGCCTGCGCTGCCCTCGCTCAGGCGGGCGAGCGGGCCCGCGAGCGAAGCGCGTACGACGTGGCCTGCCGGGCCTTCGAGCGGGCGGGGCAGCTGGCGCCCGACGACGCCCGCCGGGCGCGGCTTTCCTTCGCCGCGGCCGACGCAGCATGGCTCGCCGGCCGTGCCGATCGCGCCGTCGAGCTGCTCGAGTCGCTGCGCGGCCGGCCCGCCCCTCCCGCGGTCGCCGTCTCCGTCGAGCACCTGCGCGGCCACATCGCGACCCGTCTCGGCCCGGTCGACGAGGGGCGGACGATCCTGCTGACCGGTGCCGAGAAGGCGGTTGGCGTCGACCTCGACCAGGCCGTCGTGATGTTCGCCGAGGCCCTCAACGCCGCCTTCTACGCCGGCGACACGTCGGCGATGCGCGCGATCGCGGACCGCATCGCGGAGGTGGCACCCGTCGGCGGGAGCCCACGGACGGCCTTCTTCGCCGCGATGGCCCGAGGCATGGCCTTGATCTTCTCGGGCGCCGGCGAGCAGGGTGCGGTGCTAGTCCGCGCGGCCGTCGATCTGCTCGAAGGCTCGGGCGAGCTCGCCGAGGATCCCCGCCTCCTCGCATGGGTGCCCATGGGACCGGTGTGGCTGCGCGAGACCCGCCCCGGGCCCACACCCGTCGACCGCGCCCTCGAGCTCGCTCGGCGGCAGGCGGCGGTCGGCGTGCTGCCGTTCCTGCTCGGCCACGTCGCGATCGACCAGGCCGCCGGCGAGCGATGGGCCCGGGCGGAGGCGACCGTCCACGAGGCGATCTCGCTGGCGCGCGAGACCGGTCAGCGCAGCGACCTCGCGACCACGCTGGCCCGCGCGGCCTGGCTCGAGGCCAGGCAGGGCCGGGAGGACGCGTGCCGGGAACACGCCACAGAGGCCCTCGCGCTCAGTCGCGAGCTCGGGCTCGGTCCGTGCGAGATCTGGAGCCATGCCGCCCTCGGCGACCTGGAGCTCGGCCTCGGCCGACCGGCGGTGGCCCTGGGCCACCTCGAACGGCAGCAGGCGGCGCTCGTCCGCCGGGGCATCCGCGACGTGGACCTCTCGCCGGCACCCGAGCTCGTCGACGCCCATCTGCGGCTCCGGCAGCCGGAGCAGGCTGCCGAGGTAGCCGAGCGGTTCTGGGTCGCTGCGGAGCACAAGGGCCTCCCCTGGGCGCTGGCGCGGGCAGCCCGCTGCCGCGGTCTGCTCGCCGCGGAGGCCGAGATGGACGATGCCTTCACCACCGCGCTCGCGCTGCACCAGCGCACGCCTGACGTGTTCGAAACGGCCCGGACCCGGCTCGCGTACGGATCACGACTGCGTCGCGCCCGCCAGCGGGTCCGTGCCCGCGAACACCTGCGGGCGGCGGTGGAGACGTTCGACCGGCTCGGTGCCGCGCCGTGGTCGGACCTCGCGCGGGCCGAGCTCGCGGCGACGGGCGAGGTCGCCCGGCGGCGGGAGCCGGCGACGGTCGACGAGCTGACGCCGCAGGAGCTGCAGATCGCGCTGATGCTCGCCGAGGGACGCACCACGCGCGAGGCCGCGGCGGCGGTGTTCCTCAGCCCCAAGACCGTCGAGTACCACCTGCGCAGCATCTACCGGAAGCTCGCCGTCAGCTCGCGGGACGAGCTGCGGTCCGCCGTCTCACGGTCGGGCTGACCGTTGCCCGATCGGTCGTCGTCGACGGCTCCCGGCTGAGGCCGTGTAGAGCAGGACCCCTACGGTGCCGACATGCGCTTCGAGGCGAGCATCGACATCGCCGCCCCGGCTGAGCGCGTCTTCAGCGTCTACGCCGACGTCGAGCACTGGGCCGAGTGGACGGCGAGCGTGACCGGCGTCGAACGCCTCGACCCGGGGCCCCTCCGGGTGGGTTCCCGGGCCCGGGTCAGCCAGTCACGGCTTCCCGTGGCGGTGTGGGAAGTGACGGATCTGGTCCCGGGCCGCTCTTTTCGTTGGACGGCCCGCGGCCCTGGCGTCCTCACGACCGGCGGACACGAAGTCACGCCGGCCGGCGCCGAGCAGGTGACCGTGACCGCGTCGCTCGAGCAGGCAGGGGTCCTGGGACCGTTGCTGGGTCTGCTGACCAAGCGGTTGACCGAGCGTTACCTCGACATGGAAGTCCGCGGACTGAGGGCTCGTTGCGAGGCATGAAGGGCAACCGCGTTCCGCGCGATACTGCCGGCATGGCCTACGACGTGGACCTCGCGAACCGGCTCCGGGAAGTTCTCCGGGGGGAGCGCGGGCTGAGCGAGAAGCAGATGTTCGGCGGTCTAGCCTTCATGATCGACGGCAACATGGCCGTGGGTGCCGGCGGCCAGGGTGGCCTGCTTCTGCGCGTCGACCCGGCGCAGACCGAGGTGCTGGTGAGTGAGCCGTCCGTGCGTCGCTTCGAGATGCGCGGACGCGAGATGGACGGCTGGCTCCGGGTGGATGCCGAGGCGGTCGACGGAGACGACGAGTTGCGGGTCTGGGTCGGCCACGGCGTGAGGTACGCCCGATCGCTCGCACCCAAGTAGGCACCGAAGCCAGTCAGCGGACCGGACGGTAGGTGGCGAGCAGGACGCCGGTCGTCGTCGTCGTGCAGTCGACCAGCTCGAGCGCGCGGATCGGCTCGGCGTCACGGAAGAGCTTCTTGCCGCCGCCGATCACGATCGGGTGGACGGCGAGGGAGTACTCGTCGACCAGGTCGTGCGCCACCAGCGTCTGCACGAGGTCGGCGCTGCCCAGCACCGAGATGGTGCCGCCGTGCCGCTCCTTGATCTCGCGGACCTGTGCGGGGACGTCGCCGTGGAGCACCGTCGTGGGCTGCCAGGCGGCCTGGGTCAGCGTGCGGGAGGCGACGTACTTCTGCACGTGGTTGAGGTGCTTGGCGAACGGATCGTCGTCGCCCACCGTCGGCCAGAAGGCCGCCATGCCGTCGAAGGTCTTGCGCCCGAACAGCTGCGCGTCGGTCTCGGCCATCCCGCGCGCGGCCTGCTCCATGAAGACGTCGTCGAAGTACGGCCGTTGCCAGCCGCCGTGCGTGAAGCCGCCCTCGGTGTCCTCCTCCGGGTGGCCCGGCGCCTGCACGACGCCGTCCAGCGACATGAACTCGGTGACCACCAGCTTGCGCACGGTGAGCCTCCTTCGGTCTGGTACGGATGGTTGCTCCCGTTCAACAGACCGCCCGTGCGCCGAGGAGTCATCGGCTTCGGGTGGAGCAGGCGCGCCCGGGTCGGCTACGCGCTCGCGCGCAGAACCTCAGTCCTCCGGATACCGCCCGCTCGGCGTGACGATGGTGCCCGCCGTCCCTTCGATGATCTTGACGCTGTCGCTGAGCTCGCCGATGGCGGCCATGTCGCCGGTCATCTCGACGAAGCGGCACACCGCGTCGACCTTCGGCCCCATCGAGCCCGTCGCGAAGTCCAGCCGGCGCAGCTCGGCCGGTGTGGAGTTGGCGATAGGCGTCTCCTCAGGCGTGCCGTAGTCGCGGAGCACGCGCGGGACGTCGGTGAGCAGCAGCAGGGCATCGGCCTCGAGCGCCTCGGCCAGCAGCGACGCGGTGAGGTCCTTGTCGACGACGGCCTCGACGCCCTCGAGCTGGCCCCGCTCGTTGCGCATGACGGGCACGCCGCCACCGCCAGCGGTGACGACGATCGCGTTGGACTGCAGCAGCAGCCGAATGAGCCGCGTCTCGACGACCCGCTGCGGGAGCGGCGAGGGGACGACGCGCCGCCAGTGCTGGCCGTCCTGCTTGACGACCCAGCCGCGCTCGGCCGCGAAGCGCTTGGCCTCCTCCTCCTGGTAGATCGGTCCGACGAACTTCGTCGGGTCCGCGAAGGCGGGGTCGGCTGCCGAGACCAGCGTCTGCGACAGGAGGGTGGCGACCTGGCGGCCCGGCAGGGCGTTCTGCAGCGACTGGTGCAGCCAGTAACCGATCATGCCCTGGGTCTGCGCCCCGAGGACGTCGAACGGGTACGGCTCGGACAGCGAACGGTCCGCGGCGCTCTGCAGCGCGAGCACACCGACCTGCGGGCCGTTGCCGTGGGTCAGGACGAGCTGGTGGTCGTGCGCCAGCGGGGCGAGCGCCTCGATCGCGCGGTGAACGTTGGCGACCTGCGTGTCGGCGTCGGGCTTCTGGCCGCGTTGCAGCAGCGCGTTGCCGCCCAGCGCCACGACGACGAGCATCAGTCCCCGATCGTGGCGACCATGATCGCCTTGATGGTGTGGAGCCGGTTCTCGGCCTGGTCGAAGGCGATGTTGGCCGCCGACTCGAAGACATCGTCGGTGACCTCGAGGCCGTTGGCCATCCCCGTCTTCTCGGCGATGTCCGCGCCCACCACGGTGTTGGCGTCGTGGAAGGCCGGCAGGCAGTGCATGAAGCGCGCGTCGGGGCGGCAGGTGCGCTTCAACGCCTCGGCGTTGACCTGGTACGGCGTGAGCAGCGCGACCCGCTCGTTCCAGACTTCCTTCGGCTCACCCATCGACACCCACACGTCGGTGTGGACGTAGTGCGCGCCCTCGAGCGCCTCGCCGGTGTCCTCGGTGAGCGTCACCCGGGCGCCCGACTCGGCGGCGCGCTCGTGGGCGATGTCCTGCACCTCCTGCGACGGCCACAGCTCGCGTGGCGCGCCGATGCGAACGTCGGCGCCCATGATCGCCCCCGTGACCAGCAGCGAGCGCCCCATGTTGGAGCGGGCGTCGCCGAGATAGGCATAACAGGTCTCCTCGACCGGACGTCCACGCCCGTGCTCGATCATGGTGAGGAAGTCGGCCATCATCTGCGTGGGGTGCCACTCGTCGGTGAGCCCGTTGTAGACGGGGACGTCGGAGTAGGCCGCCAGCTCCTCCACCATCGACTGGGCCTTGCCACGGAACTCGATGGCGTCGTAGTAGCGAGCGAGCACCCGCGCGGTGTCGGCCGTCGACTCCTTGTGGCCCATCTGGGAGGACTGCGGGTCGAGATAGGTCACCCGCGCACCCTGGTCGTACGCGCCGACCTCGAACGCGCAGCGCGTACGGGTCGACGTCTTCTCGAAGATGAGCGCGACGTTCTTGCCGCGCATCCGCTGCACCTCGGTGCCGGCATACTTGGCCCGCTTGAGGTCGCGGGCCAGGTCGAGCAGGAACGCCAGCTCGGTCTTGGTGAAGTCGATCTCCTTGAGGAAGTCACGATGGCGCAGGTTGACGGGCATGCAGGGTCTCCTTCGTCGGCGGTTTTCAGACGGCTGCGGCACGCTCGATCGGGCAGCTCATGCACCGCGGGCCGCCGCGACCGCGCCCGAGCTCGGATCCGGCAATGGGCACGATCTCGATGCCCTCGTCGGTGAGGTAGGTGTTGGTGGTGGTGTTGCGCTCATACCCGAGGATCACGCCGGGGGACACGGCGAGGAAGTTGTTGCCGTCGTCCCACTGCTCGCGCTGGGCGCCCTTGACGTCGATCGGCGTCCTGAGCACGCGGATCTTGTCGACGCCGAGCGTCTCGGCGACGACGCCGAACAGGTCGCTGTTCTCGGTCACGTCGTAGTCACCCCCGCTGCCCCGGGGAACGAGCGTGTAGGAGCGCAGCGCGAGGTCGAGGTAGGGGTAGCAGGAGAACGCGTCCCGGTCGACCATCGTCATCGCCGTGTCGAGGTGCATGAAGGCCCGCGTCTTCGGCAGCTCGACGGCGATCACCTTGGTGACCATGCCCGACTCGAAGTAGTGCCGGGACAGCACCTCCACGCCCTGTGGCGTCGTGCGCTCGCCCATGCCGATCATGACCGCGCCGTTGCCGATGACGAGGATGTCGCCGCCCTCGACGGTCGCCGGTTCGTGCCGCGCGTCGTCGTTGCCGTAGTAGAAGTGCAGCCCGGCGTCACGGAACAGCGGGTGGAAGTTCCAGATGATGCGCGAGTGCAGCGTCTCGCGCTTACGGGCCGGCTTGGCCATCGGGTTGACCGACAGCCCGCCGTACGCGAACGCGCTGTTGTCCCGCTGGAACAGGTGGTTGGGCAGCGGGGTGAGCAGGAAGTCCTCCGCGTCCAGGTGCGACCAGAGCAGGCTCGAGGTGCCGGGATCGGGGACGTCGCGCTTGAGCACGCCGCCGATGAGCAGCTCGGCCAGTCGCGCGGCCGGCGTCGCGTCGACGACCTCGTCGAGCGGCTCGTCCAGTGCCGGCCCGAACTGGGTGGCGTTGGTCAGCCGCTGCTTGAGGAAGTCGCGTGCGCCAGCCTGGTCCAGCGCCTCGGCGAGCAGGTCGGCGAAGTAGTGCACGACGACCCCGCGCTGGCGCAGCTTCTCGGCGAACGCGTCGTGTTCCGCGCGGGCGCGCTCGGCCCACATGACGCCGTCGAAGAGCAGGTCCTCGATGTTGGACGGCGTGAGCCGGGACAGCTCGAGGCCCGGGCGGTGCAGGATGACCTGCCGGAGCCGGCCGACCTCGGAGTCGACGTGGTAGGTGGTATCGGTGGTCACGGCGCCTGTCGTCACGATGTCGTCTCGTCCTTTCCGCTGGCAGCTGCGCGGGTACGCGGGTCCGGCCGGGCGGCGTCAGGCCACCGCATCGCGCGCGAGTGGGCAGGTCAGGGCCCGCGGCCCGCCGTGGGCGCGCCCGAGCTCGGAGCCGGAGATCGCGATCACCTCGATGCCCTCGTCGGCGAGGTAGCCGTTCGTCGTCGTGTTGCGTTCGTAGCCGACCACCACGCCCGGCGCGACGGTGAGGAAGTTGTTGCCGTCGTCCCACTGCTCACGCTCGGCACCCTTGACGTCGATCGGAGCCTTGAGCACACGCACCTTGTCCACGCCCAGGGCATCGGCGACCACGCCGAACAGATCGGTGCTCTCCTCGACGGTGTAGTCGCCGCCGTTCCCTCGGGGGGTCAGGACGTAGGAACGCAGTGCCAGGTCGAGGTAGGGGTAGACCGAGAAGGCGTCCCGGTCGACCATGGTCAGCGCGGTGTCGAGGTACATGAACGCCCGCTCCCTGGGCAGCTCCACCGCGACCACCCTGCTCACCTGGCCGGACCTGAAGAAGCCGCGGGCGAGCATCTCGACGCCCTGCGGTGTCGTCCGCTGGCCCAGCCCCACCATGACCGCGCCGTTGCCCAGGACGTGGATGTCGCCGCCGCCGACGGTCGCCGGCCCGTGGTCGGCGTCGTCGTTGCCGTAGTAGAAGTGCAGGCCGGCACCACGGAAGGTCGGGTGGTAGTTCCAGATGAGTCGCGCGTGCATGGTCTCGCGCGTGCGAGCGGCTTCCGACATCGGGTTGACCACCACGCCGCCGTACACCAGGGCGCTGCTGTCGCGCGGGAACAGGTGGTTGGGCAGCGGGGTGAAGAGGAAGTCGTCGTCGTCGAGGTAGGACCACAGCAGGCTGGTGGCCTCCGGTGTGGGCACGTCGGCCTTGAGCACTCCGCCGATGAGCAGCTCGGCCAGCCGTGCGGCCGGGGTGGCGGCGACGAACTCGTCGAGCGGGCGGTCCAGGGCCGGCCCGAACTGCGTGGCGGTGGTGAGGTGGTCCTGGAGGAACTCTCGCGCGCCGGGCTGGTCGAGCGCCGTGGTCAGCAGGTCACCGAACAGGTGGACGGTGACGCCGCGCTCACGGAGCGCTCGAGCGAAGGCATCGTGCTCCAGGCGCGCCCGCCCGGCCCACAGCACGTCGTCGAAGAGCAGCTCGTGCACGTTGGACGGGGTGAGGCGGGTGAGTTCGAGCCCCGGCCGATGCATGATCACCTGCCGGAGTCGACCGACCTCCGAGTCGACGTGGAACGCCATGGACGACCTCCCGGGTGTGCCGACGCAGAACGCCACCAGCGGTCGTACCGTCGGCCCAGCCCTCGCCGCCGCGTACGTCGCCCACGGCAGTCAACCCCATCCAGGCCGAGCGGACCAGGGCCGGGTAGCGCGGCGTGCGGCGACGACGGTCGGCTGTCCGCGAGCGCTGCCGGCGGTCTAGCGTGGACGAGCGCTGGCGCGCAGGTTGCGCGCGCGGGCGACCTCAGGTGTCCGCCTCGAACGGAGGGTGCTGCGATGGCACGGACGGCAACGGTGGACGACCGGGGGCCACGTGAGGCACGCGGGACGCTGGCGCTGCCCCAGGCGACTGCGCTGATCGTCGGCAGCATCATCGGCGTCGGGATCTTCAACCTTCCCGGCTCCCTGGCGGCCTACGGACCGATCAGCCTGCTGGCAATGGCGCTCACGACGATCGGCGCCCTGGCCCTGGCCGTCATGTTCGCCGCGATGTCCAGGCGGCTGCCGGCCGACGGCGGTCCGTACGCCTACGCACGCTCGGCGTTCGGCAACCTGGCGGGATTCTCCAACGCCTGGCTCTACTGGATCACCGCGTGGGCGGGGAACGCGGCCATCGTGGTCGGCTGGGTGCTCTACGTGCAGGAGTTCGTCAACAAGGACGGCGCGAAGCTGTTCTCGATCGTGCTCGCCCTGGTCGGGCTGTGGATCCCGGCCGCCATCAACCTCAGCGGCGTGAAGAACATGGGCTCCGTGCAGCTGTGGACGTCGATCCTGAAGTTTATCCCGCTCGTGTTCATGTCGACGGTGGGGCTCTTCTTCATCAGCTCCGGCAACTTCACGCCGTGGAACACCAGCGGGGAGAGCAGCATCTCGGCGGTCGGCGGAGCGATGGCGCTCTGCCTGTTCTCCTACCTCGGTGTCGAAACCGCGGCGGTGGCCGCGGCCAAGGTGAAGGACCCGGACCGCAACGTGTCACGGGCCACCATCTTCGGGACGCTCGGCACCGCTGTGGTCTACCTGCTCTCCCTCGTGGCGGTCTTCGGGATCGTCGGAAGCGGTGGCCTCGCCGACTCCACCGCACCGTTCTCCACCGCGATCAACGACATCTTCGGCGGGACCTGGGCGGGCTACACGATGGCCGCACTGGTCGTGATCTCCGGGTTCGGCGCCCTGAACGGCTGGACCATGATCTGCGCCGAGATGCCGCTCGCCGCGGCCAAGGACGGGCTGTTCCCGCAGCAGTTCGGGCGGCTGTCCGATCGCGGCGTCCCCCGGTTCGGCATCATCGCGTCGACGGCGCTCGCGTCGATCGCCATGGTGCTGTCCTACGCCGGGTCGGCCGGATACACCGTGTTCAACACGCTGGTGTTCATGTCCGGCATCACCGCGGCGATCCCCTATGCGTTCTCCGCGTTGGCGCAGATCAGGTGGCGGGTGCAGGACAACCGGACGCTGAAGACGCCGAGGTTCGTCCGGGACGTCGCCGTGGCCGTCGTGGCGCTGGTGTTCTCGATCCTGTTCATCTGGTACTCCCGCAACACCGGCCAGTCGCTGTGGGAGGAGTACCTGCCGTTCGTGTTCGCCGGAGTGGCCTTCCTGCTCGGGATCCCCGTCTACCTGGCCCAGCGGACCCGGATGACCGAGCCGACCCCGGTGCCGGAGTTCCGACCCTGACCGCCGACACGATCACTTGGCCGCGGCCACGGCCGCGGACGGGGCCGCGGCGTGTCGGTGAGACGTCGTACGGTACGAGCCGGGGCGGGCCGACCGCCTGCCGTTCCGCACCTCGGGAAGGAGACCTCGGGTGAGCGCACCGGTCCAGCTTGCGCCCGACGACGAGCGCCGCCTGGAGCAGCACCGACCCGAGCTCACCGGATACTGCTACCGGATGCTCGGGTCGGCGTTCGAGGCCGAAGACGCCGTGCAGGAGACGCTCGTGCGGGCCTGGCGCGGTCTGGACCGCTTCGAGGGTCGTTCGGCGCTGCGGTCGTGGCTCTACCGCATCGCCACCAACGTCTGCTTCGACATGCTCAAGGGCCGCCAGCGCCGCGCGCTGCCGATGGACCTCGGCCCGGCGCAGGCCGCCGAGGCGCGACTGCTCGGCCCCGAGCTGCCGGCGGCCACCTGGGTGGAGCCGGCGCCCGACGCGCGGTTGCGCGGTCCGGGTGCCGACCCGGCCGAGCTCGCCGAGTGGCGGGACTCGGTTCGGCTGGCCTTCGTGGCCACGCTGCAGCACCTGCCGCCGCTGCAGCGGGCCGTGCTGATCCTTCGGGAGGTCCTGCAGTGGCGCGCCGCGGAGGTCGCCGAGCTGCTCGACAGCACCGTCCCGGCAGTCAACAGCGCGCTGCAGCGGGCCCGCGCCACCCTCGCCGCCCGCGACGTGGACGCGGACGAGCCGCCGCGAACGCTCGGCGAAGCCAAGCAGGGGTTGCTGGACCGCTACGTCGACGCCTTCGAGCGCTACGACATGGACGCGCTCACGTCCCTGCTCCAGGAGGACGCGGCGTGGTCGATGCCGCCGTACGCCCTGTGGCTGGCGACCCACGACGACATCCGCCGCTGGTGCCTGGGCCCCGGGGCCGGCTGCCGCGGGTCACGGCTGGTGCCGACGGCGGCCAACGCAGCGCCGGCGTACGGCCAGTACAAGCCGAGCGGGCGTCCCGGCGAGCACGCGCCCTGGGCGCTGCAGGTGCTCGAGGTCGCGGACGGCCGGATCGCCGGCATCACGTTCTACCTCGACACGGCCCGCTACTTCCCGCTCTTCGGGCTGCCAGACCGGCTCACGGGCTGAGCCCGGCCGGACGTGGAAGACCGGACGTGGCGGCTGCGCCCGCCCAGGGGTGCGCCCCTGCACCCGGCGGTCGCGATCGCCCGCCGGGTGGGGATCGCGGTGCTCATCGTGCTCGTCAACTGGGTCGTGGTGCTGGCCGAGCGCGACGGCTACCGCGACGCCTCCGACGGGTCCCTGTCGGCGGTCGACGCGCTCTACTACACCACCGTCACGCTCTCGACGACCGGCTACGGCGACATCACACCGGTGAGCCCCAGCGCGCGGTTGACCAACGCGCTGTTCGTCACGCCGCTGCGCTTCCTGTTCGTGCTGGTGCTCATCGGTACGACGATCCAGGTGCTCACCGAGCGGTCCCGAGAGCACTTCCGAGTCACCCGCTGGAGGTCGACCGTGCACGACCACGTCGTCGTCTGCGGCTACGGCGCGCAGGGACGCAGCGCCGTGCGGTCGCTGCGCGAGCGCGACCAGCCGCCCGAGGGCATTGTCGTGATCGACACCGACCAGCGCAGGGTCGAGGAGGCCACCGTGGACGGGATGCACGCCGTCCTCGGATCGGCGACCGACGAGGGCGTGCTGGCCGAGGCGGTGGTGCCGCGGGCCCGCGGGGTCATCGTGGCCGTGGACCGCGACGACACCGCCGTGCTGGCAACGCTGACCGTGCGCCACCTGGCGCCGCGCGTCCCGGTGGTGGCATCGGTGCGCGAGGAACAGAACGCCGACCTCGCGCGGCAGAGCGGAGCCGACGTGGTGATCACCTCGGCGTCGGCGGCCGGTCGACTGCTCGGTCTTGCCACCGACAGCCCGCGTGCGGTCGGCGTCATCGAGGACCTGTTGGCCTCCGGCACCGGGCTGGACATGCGGGAGCGGCCCGCGACGCCGGGGGAGGTGGGCCGGTCCCCACGCGGCCTCGGGCTTCCTGTGGTGGCCGTGGTCCGCGACGGCGCGACGCTGCACTACGACGACGAGCGGGCCGACCCGCTACGCGCGGGTGACCGGCTGCTCTACGTCGCCCGGGTGGGGTCAGCCGAGCCGGTTCTGGATGCGCCCGAGGGTCGCCAGCCGCTGTGAGGGGCACCTTCATCCCATCCGATTGGATGAAGGCGCCCCTCACAGTGGTGGAGCACCGGCGGTGGACGGGGGTGACGTCGGATGAGTGAGCGCGTGGCTCCGGCGTCTGCCGTGCGCTGGCGGCGGGTGCCGGCACTGGACTGGATGCCGCGCTACGACCGCTCGTGGCTGCGCGGCGACCTCGTAGCCGGAGCGGTCGTGGCGGCGCTCGCGGCACCGCAGGCGCTCGGCTACGCCTCGTTGGCGGGTGCCCCGGTGCAGATGGGCCTGTACGCGGTGCCGTTGGCCATGCTCGCGTACGCCCTCCTCGGCTCCTCGCGGCAGCTCGTCGTCGGGCCGGTGTCGACCGTGTCGGTGCTCTCCGGCTCGTTCCTGGCGAGCTTCGGCGTGGCCGGCACCGACCGGGCGGCGGCCTACACGGCGGCCTTGGCCATCGCGGCCGGCATCGTGCTTGTCCTCGCCGGTTTCCTGCGCATCGGGTGGGCGGCGGAGTTCCTGTCCAAGCCGATCGTCACGGGCTTCGTGCTCGGGCTCACCATCCTCGTCGTGCTCGGCGAGGTGCCCTACCTGCTTGGCGTCCCGGTTCCCCAGGGTCAGGTCGTCGAGCGGGTCGGCGCGCTGGCCGGCACCCTGCGGCAGGGCGAGGCCGATCCGGCCACGATGGTGGTCTCGGTGCTCGCGCTCGGGCTGCTCTTCGGTGGCCAGCGCTTCGCCGCACGGTTGCCGTGGGGTCTGCTCGTGCTCGTCGGCGGCCTCGTCGCGTCCGCCGGGCTGGACCTGCAGGGGCGCGGGGTGCTGGTCGTCGGGGCGGTGCCCCGAGGTTTGCCGACACCGGGGCTTCCGGCGGTGGCTCCTGGTGAGCTGGCCGCTCTGCTCGGCGCGGGTGCGGCACTGGCCCTCGTCGGCCTGGCAGAGGGGCTCAGCGCCGCCCGGCTGTTCGCCGCCCGCGGTGGCTACCGCGTCGAGGCCGACCAGGAGCTGCTCGCGAGCGGTGCGGCCAACCTGGCTTCCGGCCTGTTCGGCGGACTCGGGGTCGCTGGCAGCCTGTCGAAGACGGCCGCGGTGGCCGACGCGCGCGGTCGCACGCAGGTGGCCGGGCTCGCAGCGGCCGTGCTCGCCATCGGTGTGATCGTCGCGCTGGCGCCGGTGCTGTCCGGCCTCCCGCGAGCAGTACTCAGCGCGATCGTCGTCAACGCGGTGTGGAAGCTCATGGACTTCACGGCCCTGCGGCGCTACGCGAAGGTCCGCCGCAACGATGTGGTCGCCGCGCTGGTCGCGGCCGTCGGCGTCCTCGCGTTCGGCCCGCTCTACGGCCTGCTGCTCGCGGTTGCTGCCTCGGTGCTCGGCCTCGTCTACCGCTCGAGCCGGGTCGACATCGAGGTCATGGGCAAGGTGCCGGGCGAGAAGGCGGCCTGGGGCAGCGTGCGCAACCACGACGAGCGGCCCACGTTCCCGGGGGTCCTCGTCCTGCGCGTCGACGCCCCGTTCTTCTGGGTCACTGCGGCACCGATCCACGACGCGGTCCTCGGCATGGTCGACGCGGCGCCCGGCACGCGCGTGGTGGTGCTCGACATGGAGGCCACCAACCAGATGGACACCACGAGCGCCGACGCCCTCGCGGACCTGCTGCGCGTCCTGCGCAGGCGGGAGATCGACCTGTACCTCGTGCGGCTGATGTGGGAGGTGCGCAAGACCCTGCGCCGGTCAGGGCTCATGGCCGAGCTCGGCGAGGGCCACCAGTGGCACAGCATCTCGCAGGGGGTCCGCGAGGCGCGCCGGGCGCACGGTCTCAAACACCTCGCGGCGGAGGGAGTCGCGCCGGAGGCCGAGGACGCGGCGGCAGACTCGGCCCTCGGTGAGGAGCACATCGCCGCGCGCGACCCTGCACAGTGGCATCGATAGGCAGTGGCATCGATAGGCAGTGGCATCGATAGGCAGTGGCATCGATAACACCCAGGAGGTCGACCGTGCCCGCTCCGCCGTTTCCCGACGCCGTACGACGGCTGCTCGCCACACCCAATCCGGCCGTCATGGCGACGCTGCGCCGTGACGGACAGCCGGTGACCGTCGCGACCTGGTACCTGCTCGAGGACGACGGCCGGATCCTGGTCAACATGGACGAGGGCCGCAAGCGCCTCGACCACATCCGGGCCGACCCTCGGGTGAGCCTGACCGTGCTGAGCTCCGACAGCTGGTACACCCATGTCAGCCTCCAGGGGCAGGTCGTCGAGCTGACGCCCGATCCCGGGCACACCGACATCGACCGGCTGAGCAGCCACTACACCGGACACCCGTACCCCGACCACGAGCGCGGCCGGGTCAGCGCCCGCGTGCAGGTGCAGCGCTGGCACGGGTGGGGGGCTCTGCGCGAGCAGCCGGACGGGCGCTAGAACAGCGAGCCGGCCTCCAGGTCGAGCAGCGCCCGCTTCGCGGCGAGCCCGCCACCGAACCCGGTCAGCGATCCGTCGGCGCCGACGACGCGGTGGCACGGCACGACCACGACGATCGGATTGCGGCCGTTGGCCAGGCCGACCGCGCGGCTCGCCCGCGGGTCGCCGATGCGGCGCGCGAGCTCGCCGTAGGAGATCGTGCTGCCGTACGGGATCGCGCGGAGCGCCTCCCAGACGCGCAACTGGAACGCGGTGCCCTGCGGCGCGAGCGGCACGGAGAAATCCTGCCGCTCGCCGGCAAAGTACTCCGCCAGCTCCCGGCGCGCCGTCGCGAGGACCGGCTCGGCGTCGTTCCGCTCGCCGTCGACGTCGGGCAGCGGGCTGCCGAACGCCAGCCCGGTGAGGGCGCCGTCGTCGGCGGTCAGCGTCAACGGACCGACCGGGGTGGGGTCGATGAGGGTCCAGACGGTGCTCATGCGGCGTCTCCTTCGGACAGCTGGGTCCACAGATGGAGCAGGGCGTAGGAGCGCCAGGGGCGCCAAGCCTCGGCGAGCCGCTCGGCGGCGCGCGCGTCGGAGGGTGCGCCGAGCCGGGCGAGGGCGTGGCGCACTCCGAGGTCGGTGGGTAAGAAGGCGTCGGGGTCGCCCAGTGCGCGCAGGGCGACGTACGACGCGGTCCAGTGGCCGACGCCCGGCAGGGCGAGCAGCGCGCTGCGGACCCGCTCACGCTCGCCGCCGCGGTCGAGGTCGACGTGCCCCCCGGCGACGGCTGCCGACAACCCGACGACGGCTCGTGCACGGGATCTCGGCATCGGCAGCTCGGCCGGGTCGGCTTCGGCCAGCCGCTCAGCCGTCGGGAAGAGGTGGGTCAGAGCACCGTCAGCATGCGGCAGCAGGTCGCCGTACGTTCCCACGAGCCGTCCGGCCACGGTGCGGGCCCCGGCGACGGATACCTGCTGGCCGACGACGGCGCGGACGGCGAGCTCGGCGCCGTCGACATGGCCGGGCACGCGCAGCCCGGGCCGGCGGCGCAGCAGGGGGGTGAGCCATGGGTCGGCGGACAGGCCGTCCGCGATCGACACGGGGTCGGCGTCGAGGTCGAGCAGCCGGCGGCAGCGCTCCACGGCGGGCGGCAGGTCGGCGAGGTCGTGCAGGCGCAGCACGCAGCGGACGGCGTCGCACTCGGGGGTCAGCGCGACGGTGCCGGGACCGTGCGGCAGCCGGAGGGTGCGGCGATAGGCGCCGTCGGCGACGTCCTCGACGCCTGGCACCGCCCGCCGGGCGAGGAAGCGCAGCAGGGCACCGCCGTCGAACGGCCGGCGCACCGCGAGCCGCAGCTCGACGCGGCCCTCGCCGAGAGCAGGCGCCGCTGCGCGGATGCGGTGCGAGCGGTCGCGGGCTGCGGCCCTCCGGCGCAGGTCGGTGGGCGTGCTGGCGTACACCTCCCGTACCGTGTCGTTGAACTGCCGGACGCTTGCGAACCCGGCCGCGAAGGCGATGTCGGCCATCGGCAGCGGCGTGGACTCGACGAGCGTGCGCGCTGTGTGCGCGCGGCGGGCCCGGGCGAGCGCGAGCGGACCGGCACCGAGCGAGTCGGCGAGCTGACGGGACAGGTGACGTTCGCTGTAGCCGAGCCGGCGGGCGAGTCCGGGTACGCCGTCGCGATCGATGACGCCGTCATTGACCAGTCGCATGGCGCGGCCAGCCACATCGGCCCGGGCGTCCCAGTCGGGGGATCCCGGGGAGGCGTCCGGGCGGCAGCGCTTGCATGCGCGCAGCCCGGCGGCCTGCGCGGCCGCGGCCGAGGCGAAGAAACGGACGTTGCGGCGGCGCGGGGTGACGGCGGGGCAGCTGGGACGGCAGTAGATGCCGGTCGAGGTCACACCGGTCCAGAACACGCCGTCGAAGCGGCGGTCCTTGCCCTGCACGGCGCGGAAGCAGCGCTCGACGTCCTCGATCACATGCCCATCCTCGCCCATTCCGTCGACAGGTTCTGGCGGGAATCGGCCATGACCCTCGCCGGTCCTGCTTCATGACTGTCGCAGGTCCCGCCGAATTGTCAGGCTGCTACGGGCCTGGGGCCCCGCCTCGGCCTGACAGACCGGGCCGGGCGGCGTCAAGTGCCGTCGGGCAGGCGGCCGCGGCGCCGTTCGTCGCGGACGAGCTCGTTCATCGTGCGACGTGCGCATGCGCCAGGCGATCGCCGGTCACACGCCGAAGACCATGATGACGACGACGAACGCGACCCAACCAAGCCCGTCGACCCAGGCGAAGAACCCACTCTCGGGTCCGATCCAAAGGATCACCACGAGCCCCACCACCGCGGCCAGGCAGCTGAGAGCGGCGCCCACGAGGCTCTTCCAGTGCTCGTGCATCTCCAGGACGACGCCCTCGTCGGGGCCGAGCTGCTCGGCGGGCAAACCCATGGGGGCATCGTGGCACGGCAGCCAACCGTGGGCCGGTCGGGGATGATGGCGCGCGTGCCACACGAGAGCGCGGGCCCCGCCGGGTTCGACGGGCTTGGCCTGCGCCCCGAGCTGCTGGCCGCGCTCAGCGCGCTCGGCTACGAGGAACCCACCCCGATCCAACGTGAGGCGGTGCCGCCGCTCGTCGCCGGACGCGATCTGCTCGGGCAGGCCGCCACGGGCACCGGCAAGACTGCGGCGTTCGCGCTGCCGCTGCTGCAGCACCTTGACGGCGATCGTGACCGGCGTGGCCCGGCGGCGCTGGTGCTCGTGCCGACCCGGGAACTGGCCATGCAGGTGAGCGAGGCGGTGCACCGGTACGGCAGGCAGCTCGGTGCGCGCGTCCTGCCGGTCTACGGCGGGCAGCCGTTGGGACGCCAGATCCAGGCGCTGGCACGGGGGGTCGACGTCGTCGTGGCGACCCCCGGCCGGGCTTTGGACCACCTCGGCCGGGGCACGTTGCGGCTGCAGGACCTGCGCGTCGTCGTCCTCGACGAGGCCGACGAGATGCTCGACATGGGCTTCGCCGAGGACATCGAGGCGATCCTCGCGGAGACGCCGGCGCAGCGACAGACAGTGCTGTTCTCCGCCACGATGCCTTCGCGCATCGACCGGCTGGCCCGCCGGCACCTCGACGACCCGGTCCGCATCCGGATCGGGCGGGAGGGCACCGCGCCAGGGGAGCAACCTCGCGTGCGGCAGTCGGCGTACCTCGTCCCGCGCTCGGCGAAGGCCGCCGCCCTCGGCCGCGTCCTCGACGTCGAGTCCCCGGCCGCCGCTCTCGTCTTCTGCCGGACCCGCGACGAGGTCGACGCGCTCACCGAGACGCTCAACGGGCGCGGCTATCGGGCCGAGGCGCTGCACGGCGGCATGGACCAGGAGCAGCGTGACCGCGTCATGGGCCGGCTGCGGGCCGGCACTGCCGACCTGCTGGTCGCCACCGACGTCGCGGCCCGCGGGCTCGACATCGATCAGCTCACGCATGTCATCAACTACGACGTGCCGTCCGCCCCGGACTCCTACATCCACCGGGTCGGTCGCGTCGGCCGGGCCGGCCGAGAAGGTGTCGCGATCACGCTGGCCGAGCCGCGCGAGCACCGCATGCTCCAGACGATCGAGCGCGTGACCAAGCAGCGGATCCCGGTCGCCAAGCTCCCGACCGTCGCCGATCTGCGGGCTCGGCGGCTCGACCTGACCCGGGAAGCCCTGCAGCAGCGACTGCAGGAGGATGCCTCAGAGCTCGATCACTATCGCGTCGTCGTCGAGTCGCTCGGAGACGACTCCGACGTCATGGAGGTCGCCCTGGCCGCAGTGGCGCTCGCCCACGAGGCGCTGGGTGGGAGCACCGACGACGATGCGGAGATCCCGGACGTCGCACCACTGGTCGGGCGTGGGCCGTCGGCCGAGCGGAAGGGGCGCCGCGATGGCGGTCGTGGCGGCTCAGGTTGGGGACGTGGCGCCGCCGCGGGCGGCAGCACTCGGCTGTTCGTCGGCGCCGGGCGGGCCGCGGGCATCAGACCGCAGGACCTGGTCGGCGCGATCACGGGGGAGTCGAGCCTGCGCGGCCGCGACGTCGGTGGCATCGAGATCGCCGACCGGTTCTCCCTCGTCGAGGTGCCGGATGGCGCGGTCGACGAGGTCATCGAGGCTCTGCGTCGCACGACGATCAAGGGACGAAAGCCGATCGTGCGTAGGGATCGGGGGTACGAGCGGTAGCCCGGCGGCCCGCCGCAACCGGCCTCGCCAGCCGGCGCCCAGGGCCGTCGACACGGAGGTCGCCGTGCCCGACCCCGTGCCCGACCTCGTGCCCGACCTCGTGCCCGACCCCGTGCCCGACCTCGTGCCCGACCTCGTGTGCGACCTGGCCGCACAAGCCTGGCTCGACCAGGACGCCCCCGTGTCGCCACGATGATCCGCAAGCACGGGTGGGCCGTCGAGTACGCCGACGCCGCGCCGACGTCACAACCCCAGGCGTGCCGACTGCAGCGCCTCCACCGCGTCCGGCGGACCGGTCAGCTCGACGCGGGCGTGCGCCCCGCGGCCGTACGCGTGCAACAGCAGCTCGAGCGGCTCCCCGGTCACCGCCACCCGCGGCTCGGCGTCGTTGACAGCGAGCGGGCGGCCGCCGGGCCGCTGGATCGTCACACCCACCGGCGATCGGCGGTAGCAGATCCGCGCCACCCGGCGCAGCCGGGCCCAGAGCGCCTGCTGCTCGGCCGGGTCGAGCCGGCGCGGCTCCCAACCCGACTGGGCACGGCGCACGTCCTCGTGATGCACGGCCATCTCGGCGAGGTTGAGCGGCTCGTGCAGCGCCTCCACCCGCATCGGCGACCAGCCCGGCGGCCGACGCACCTGCTCGACGAGCTGCGGCCAAGCGGTCTCGGCCGTCGAGGCCTGCACACGCTGCGTCCACGCGGCCAGCGGGCCCACGACGATCCCGAGCGCGGCGTCCGGGCGGCGCTCCCGGATCGCGACGTGGGCGGCCAGGTCACGGGCCGCCCAGCCCTCGCACAGGGTCGGGGCGTCCGGACCCACCTCGAGCAGCAGATCGGCCAGCGCGTCGCGCTCGGCGAGGCCGTAGCCGCTCACTTGCGTGCCGTATGGGCTCGGCCCTCACCGGGGAGCGGCTTGCGGAGCACGACGAGGAAGTAGTCGGTCTCGAGGTCCCATCGTGGGTAGCGACCGAGCACGTCCTCGAAGCGGGCGAAGAACTCCTCGTCCAGCGGTGTCCGGGTGAAGACGCGGCGGACCACGTCGAAGCCGATTTGGTCGAAATACTGCTCGTAGTGCGCCCAGCTGAGCCGGTTGACCCAGGCCGCGCCGGTGGTCTCCCGGCCGTGCAACCGGTCCCAGTCGGCGATCACGTCGTCGGAGAACAGCAGGTGCGGCCACGGGAAGTGGATCTGGCGGTAGCGATGGGAGGCCTTGGGGCCGGCATGGAGGTTCGCGCGGATCCACGCCAGACCGCCGGGTGCGAGCAGGCGATAGGCCTGCTCGAGCAGCTCGTACGGGTGACGCACGTGCTCCCAGACCGTGAAGGACATCAGGCGGTCGAACGATTCCGCGAGGAACGGGTTGTCCAGGGCGAGGTCGGTTGCGTGGAACGTCGTCCGCTCCCCGCGCAGGTCCTTCCAGCTGTCCCACTCGACGACGTCCACGCCGTGTGCATCGGCGCCGAGCCCGTGTGCGGCGTACCACGTCTCGTAGCCGCTGCCGCAACCGACCTCCAGCACCCGCATGCCGCGGAGGTCCACGGTGCGATGCACCCACAGCACGCGCCCGCGCGCGGACTCGGCCAGCGTCTCCGCCTTGTAGCTCGGAGCCCGGGTGACCAGCGGCTTGCTCGCGTACTCCGCATTGAGCTGTTCGAGCAGCTCGACGTCGAAACGCGGTGGCCGAGCGCCGGTGTCGTAGGTGCTGCTGCGGCCGGACAACCCGGTGGTGGGCGGCACCGACCAGCTGGTCACGTCGACCCGCGGCGGCTTGGGCAGCTCGAAACCGGCCGGCGGCTGGTGTTCCGGGGGCGACCCAGGCGCGGTCCCGGCGGCGAGAGCCGCGGAGCGCCGGCGGCCGGTCAGCAGCAGCCGGGTGCCGCCGACGACCTGGCGGAAGCCGTCGTCGCGCGGTGGCGGTAGCGCCTGGCCGACTGCGCGCAGCCCGGACCGCAGCCGCTGGGCGACCGCGCGTGGCCGTTCGCCGTAGGTTGCCTGGCTCATGGGCCCACCGTAGGGGCCGCTCCGCGTGCCCGCGGGATGGGGGAGAATGGGACGAGTGCGTGCCTCCCGCTCCGAGCCGGCACCCGAGCCGCCATCTGAGCCGCGATCCGAGCCGCCATCCGAGCCGCGATCCTGGCCGCCCCAGGGGCCGCCCCCCGCCGATCCGACGGTGACCGGCGCCGGTCCCGACGACCCGGAGGTCGCCGCTGCGCTGCGCAGCGTCCCGCCGTCGCACGCCGCCGGTGTGCTGCGCCGGGGGCTGGCGGTGCTCGGCCTGGGCATCCGCGAGGAGCCGGGGATCTTCGCCGTGGCCACCGTCGGCTCGGCCGTCTTCGGCGCCGCGACCGTCGCCGAAGCGTGGGCCGTCGGCCAGATCACCCAGCGCGTCGTCGTGCCGGCGTTCCAGACGGGGCACGTCACCACCGGCACGCTCGCCGCGGCCGCCGCCGTGCTGCTCGGCATCGGGGTCGTCAAGGCGCTTGGGGTGGTAGCCCGCCGGCTCGGCGCCGGCGTCATGCAGTACCGGCTCAACGCCCGTTACCGCCGCCGGGTCACCCGGCAGTACCTCCGCCTGCCGCTGTCCTGGCACCATGCGCATCCCACCGGGCGACTGCTGTCCAACGCCAACGCCGATGTCGAGGCGATGTGGTTCCCGGTAGCGCCAC
The DNA here is from genome assembly GCA_038246785.1 of Jiangellales bacterium. Classification (GTDB taxonomy): domain Bacteria; phylum Actinomycetota; class Actinomycetes; order Jiangellales; family Jiangellaceae; genus JBBRVP01. Next base: position 51,904 of record JBBRVP010000014.1, on the reverse strand, counting down.
TGCCGATGGCGGTCGGGACGCTCGTCATGCTGCTGGTCGCGGCCGTCGCCATGCTGGCCGCGGACGTCGTCCTCGCGATCGTCGGCTTCGTCGTGTTCCCCGCGCTGTTCGCGGTCAACGTCTGGTACCAGCGCCGGCTCAGCCCGCTCGCCACCGCGCAGCAGCAGCTGCGGGCGGAGGTGAGCGGCGCCGCCCACGAGTCGTTCGAGGGCGCCCTGGTCGTCAAGACGCTCGGCCGTGAGGCCGCGGAGACCACCCGCTTCCGCGGCGTCTCGGACCAGCTGCGTGACGTCGGCGTGCGGGTCGGCCGGGTGCGCGGACTGTTCGACCCCATGCTCGAGGCGCTGCCGACGGTCGGCGTGCTGGCCGTGCTCGTCATCGGCGCCTACCAGGTGCAGGCCGGCCTCACCGACGTCGGCGCGGTGGTTCAGGTGTCCTACCTGTTCACGATCCTCGCCTTCCCGGTCCGCTCCATCGGGTGGGTGCTCGGTGAGCTGCCGCGCAGCGTCGTCGGGTGGGAGCGCGTGGCGGCGGTGCTCGAGGCGACGGGCGGGCTGGCGTACGGCGCTGCCGCGCCGGCGTCGACCATGCCGGCGCGGCTGGAGACATCCGGGGTGGGGTACGCCTACGCGGCCGGGCGCCCGGTGCTGCACGGCGTCGACCTGGTCGTCGAGCCGGGGCGCACCGTCGCCCTCGTCGGCCCGACCGGCTCGGGCAAGTCGACGCTGGTGTCGCTCCTGGTCCGGCTCGTCGACCCGGCCGAGGGAGCCGTCCGGCTCGACGGCACCGACCTGCGTGAGCTCAGCCCCGGCGCCGTGGCGGGCTCGGTCGCCTTGGTGGCGCAGTCGACGTTCCTCTTCGACGACACCGTGCGCGGCAACGTCACGCTCGGCGCTGCGCTGCCCGACGCGGAGGTCTGGGCTGCACTGCGGCTGGCCCGCGCCGAGGGCTTCGTCGCCGCCCTCCCGCACGGCCTCGACACGCGTATCGGCGAGCGCGGCACCTCGCTGTCCGGCGGGCAGCGGCAGCGGCTCGCGCTGGCCCGGGCGCTGGTCCGCCGGCCGCGGCTGCTCGTCCTCGACGACGCCACCAGCGCCGTAGACCCGTCCGTGGAGACGGCAATCCTGGGCGGCCTGCAGGAGGCGGAGCTGCCCGCCACGGTGGTCGTCGTCGCCTACCGACGCTCGGCGATCTCGCTCGCCGACGAGGTCGTCGTCGTCGACGGCGGACGGGTGGTCGACCGGGGCAGTCACGAGGAGCTGTTGGCCCGCAGCGCGGCCTACCGCGACATCGTCACCGCCTACGAGCGGGAGGCGGCCGAGCGCGCCGCACTCGCCGCCGACGAGTCGGGAGAACCGCGGTGAGCGCCGCGATCTCCACGACGGCCGACCGCTCGGCGTGGGGGACCCTGCGCCGCGGCGTGCGGCTCACCCCGGAGTTCCTCATCGGCGCACGGGTCACGCTCGGGCTGGCCCTGGTCGCGACGGTGGGGCGGGTCATCACGCCGATCGCGGTGCAGCAGGCCACCGACCGCGGGCTGCAGGGCTCCGGCGGGGTCGACGCGAACGTCGTCGCCGTCGTGGCGTTGGTGGCGCTCGGTGCGGTGCTGGTGACCGCGCTCGCCGCGTACGCCACCAATGTCCGGCTCTTCCGCGCCGCCGAGACCGGGCTGTCGGCGCTGCGCGTGCGCGCCTTCCGCCACGTCCACGACCTGTCGGTGCTCACCCAGAGCGCCGAGCGGCGCGGGAGCCTGGTCGCCCGCGTGACGACCGACGTCGACACGATCTCGCAGTTCATGCAGTGGGCCGGCATGCTGGCCGTCGTCAGCGCCGGCCAGCTCGTCGTCGCCACGGCCCTGCTCGCGTGGTACTCCTGGCAGCTCGCGCTCACCGTGTGGGTGGTGTTCCTGCCGCTGTTCCTCACCCTGCGCACGTTGCAACGACGGGTGTCGGGCGCCTACGCCGGCGTCCGCGAACGGCTCGGCGAGCTGCTCGGCGCCGTCTCGGAGTCGGTGGTGGGCGCCACGACCGTGCGCGCGTACGCCGTGGAGGGCCGTACCCAGCAGCGCATCGACATTGCCATCGACCGCCACCGCCGGCAGGCCACCCGGGCGCAGGCACTGGTCGCCGGAAGCTTCTCCGTCGGGGGGCTGGCGGCCGGGATCGCCAACGCCGCGGTCGTCGTCGTCGGTGTCCGGCTCGGCGTGGCCGGACAGCTGAGCATCGGCCAGCTGCTGGCCGTGCTGTTCCTCGTCCCGCTGTTCGTGCAGCCGGTGCAGGTCGGGACCGAGGTGCTCAACGAGCTGCAGAACGCGGCCGCCGGCTGGCGCCGCGTACTGGGCGTGCTCGACACCGAGCCCGACGTCGCCGACCCCGGCCCGGCCGGCACCGCCCTGCCGCGCGGGCCGATCGACGTCCGCTTCGCCGGGGTGTCCTACGGCTACCCCGGTGGCCCGCGCGTCCTGGCCGACGTCGACGTGACGATCGCGCCGCGCTCTCGGGTCGCCGTCGTCGGCGAGACCGGCTCGGGCAAGACGACGTTCGTCAAGCTGCTGACCAGGCTCATGGACCCGGCCACCGGACAGGTGCTGGTCGACGGGGTGGACCTGCGGGAGGTGCGCTTCGCGTCGCTGCGCGAGCGGGTCGTCATGGTGCCGCAGGACGGCTACCTCTTCGACGACACCCTCGCCGAGAACGTCCGGTACGGCCGTCCGGACGCCACCGACGCCCAGCTGCGGCTGGCCTTCACCGAGCTCGGCCTCGCCGACTGGATCGACCGGCTGCCGGCGGGGCTGCACAGCCCGGTCGGCCAGCGCGGCGAGAGCTTGTCCGCGGGCGAGCGCCAGCTCGCCGCGCTGGCCCGCGCCTACCTCGCCGACCCCGACCTGCTCGTGCTGGACGAGGCGACGAGCGCGGTCGATCCGGCGACCGAGGTCCGGATCGCCCGGGCGCTGGAGGGCCTCACCAGAGGCCGGACCTCGGTCACCGTGGCCCACCGCCTGTCGACCGCCGAGGCGGCCGACGAGGTGCTCGTCTTCGACCGCGGCCGGCTGGTCGAGCGCGGCCGCCACGCCGATCTCGTCGCCCGCGACGGCGTCTACGCCCGGCTGCACGCGAGCTGGTCCCGCCAGCGGGGCCAAGCCTGAACGGGGTGCCGCAGCGGTGCCCGGCGCCGTTCGACCTGCCGGCCTGCGGCTTTCATGATCGGCACCAGCCCCACAAAGAAGATCCCAGGCCGCTGCCGTCCTGCCCCGCGCCGGGTGGCCGGAGGGCGGGCCGGCGATCGAGCCGGAGCAATGTGGGGGCCGGTGCCGATCATGGCCGGTGGGGGCGCGGCTCCGGCAGGATGGGTGGGTGACCCACGCCGTACCCTCCGCACTCGACGCTGCCGTCGCCGGCCGGCTCAGGCGCGACGCCGCCGGCCTCGTCGCGGCGGTCGTCCAGCAGCATGACACCGGCGAGGTGCTGATGGTCGGCTGGATGGACGACGAGGCGCTGCACCGCACGCTCACCACCGGCCGGGCCACCTACTGGAGCCGCAGCCGGCGGGCCCACTGGGTCAAAGGCGACACGTCCGGGCACCGGCAGTGGGTGCGCGACGTGCGGCTGGACTGCGACGGCGACGCGGTGCTCGTGCTCGTCGACCAGGAGGGCCCCGCCTGCCACACCGGCAGCCGCAGCTGCTTCGACGGGCGCGGCCTCGGACCGGTCGAGGGTCGGCCGTGACCGTCGACCCTGAGCTGAGCTCGGACAGGGACCGTGCCGTGGACGGTGCCGTGGACGGCGCCGTGGACGGTGCCGTGGACGGTGCCGTCGACGCCGCCCCCGACCTGGCGATGTTCCGCGAGCTCGCCACCACACGCCGCGTGATCCCGGTGACCCGCCGGCTGCTCGCCGACGGGGAGACCCCGGTCGGCGTCTACGCCAAGCTGGCCGGCGGCCGGCCGGGGACGTTCCTGCTGGAGTCCGCGGACAACGGCGGGGTCTTCTCCCGGTGGTCGTTCGTCGGGGTGCGCTCGGCGGCGGTGCTCACCGAGAGCGGCGGACAAGCCGTGTGGCAGGGCAGCCCGCCGGTGGGGCTGCCGAGCGGGGGTGACCCGCTGCAGGCGCTGCGCGGCACGCTGGAGGCACTGCACACCGAGCCGATCGGGGGGCCGATCGGGGGGCCGATCGGGGGGCCGATCGGGGAGGACCCGCCGGGTCTCCCGCCGTTGACCGGGGGGTTGGTCGGGTACGTCGGCTACGACGCCGTCCGCCGCCTGGAGCGCCTCCCGGAGCTCGCCGTCGACGACCTGCGGCTGCCCGAGCTGGCGCTGCTGCTCGCCACTGACATCGCCGTACTCGACCACGAGCAGGGCGAGGTTTGGCTGGTCGCCAACGCCGTCAACTGGGACGACTCCGACGAGCGGGTCGACGAGGCGTGGGCCGACGCCGTGCGCCGGCTCGACACCATGACGGCTGCGATCGCCGAGCCGACCCCGTCGTCGGTCGTGCGGGCCGACCTCGGTGCGGTGCCGGACGTGCTGCGGCGCCGCACTCCCGAGGAGTACGCCGCCGCGGTGGAGGCCGCCAAGGAGGAGATCCGCGCCGGCGAGGCGTTCCAGGTCGTGGTCTCGCAGCGCTTCGAGCTGCCGTACGACGGCGTCGCGCTCGATGTCTACCGCGTGCTCCGGCGCAGCAACCCCAGCCCGTACATGTACCTCGTCCGATTCGACGGCTTCGACGTCGTCGGCTCCAGCCCGGAGGCGCTGGTCAAGGTCACCGGGCAACGGGCGATGACCCATCCGATCGCGGGCACGCGGTGGCGGGGGGCCACGCCGCAGGAGGACGCCGCCCTCGCCGACGAGCTGATGCACGACCCCAAGGAACGCGCCGAGCACCTCATGCTCGTCGACCTCGGCCGCAACGACCTCGGCCGCGTCTGCCGCCCCGGCACCGTCGAGGTCGTCGACTTCATGTCGGTGCAGCGATACAGCCACGTCATGCACCTGGAGTCGACGGTCGTGGGACGGCTGGCCGAGGGCCGCACCGGGCTCGACGCGCTGCTGGCCTGCTTCCCGGCCGGCACCCTGTCCGGCGCACCGAAGCCGCGAGCCATGGAGATCATCGAACGGCTCGAGCCCACCCGACGTGGTGTTTACGGGGGGGTCGTCGGCTACCTGGACTTCGCCGGTGACCTGGACGCCGCGATCGCCATCCGGACCGCCGTGCTCCGCGGCGGCACGGCTTATGTCCAGGCCGGCGGCGGCATCGTCGCTGACTCCGACCCCGCGGCGGAGGACCGGGAGTCCCAGGACAAGGCCATGGCCGTGCTGCATGCCGTTGCCGTCGCCGCGACCATGAGGCCGGTCGGGTGAGGCGCGAAGCCCTGCTCGTGGTCGGCGCCTGGGCGCTCGGGGCCCTCGGCGTCGTGCTCGCCGGTGGCGCGGGCTGGGGCCAGGGGCCGCCGACCGGCCTCGGGACCACGACCGAGGTCCCCGCGCCGCAGGCCGTCCGGGCGCTCGGCCTGGCCGCTCTGGCCGCGGTCGCCGCGCTCCTGCTACTGCGGACGACCGCCCGCCGTGTGCTCGGCGGGCTCGGCGTGCTGCTGGGTGTCGCGACCGCGGTGGTCGCTCTCGGCGGCCGGCCGGAGGCGCCGAACGGTTGGCCGTTCGTGGCTGTCGCTGCGGGTGTCGTCGTGGTCGCCGCGGCGGGTGGCGTCGTCGCCCGGGCCGGTCGCTGGCCCGCCCGGGGGGAGCGCTTCGAACGGTCGCCGGGTAGCGCTGCCGAGCCGGCCGGCGACGGCTCTCCACGAGCGGTCTGGGACGCCCTGGACCGCGGTGAGGACCCGACGGCCTGACCGGCGGGTCAGCCCTCAGACGTCGATCGCCCGCCTGATCGGCCTGAGTCGATCAAGGAGATATCAACCGTCCACGCGCTCGGCCAAGGTTGATGTCTCCTTGATCGTCGCGGTGTCGGTGGGGGCGAGGGTGGGGACGCGGGGAGCGGGGTAGTCCCGATGCGCAGCGGCTCTGGGGCGACACGCGCACCCGGCGGGCGGGCAGCTGCGGCCACCCGCCACAATGGCCGCTGCAGGAGGTGTGCCATGGCAGAAAGCCACAGTCACGGGTCCACGCCGGCGTCGTGGACGGCGGTCGTCGTCATGATCGTCGGCTTCCTCGTGGCCGCGTTCGGGGTCGTGCTCGTCGACTGGTGGATCATCGCCGTCGGGTTCGGCGTGATCGTGCTCGGTGGGATCGTCGGCAAGGTGATGTCGATGATGGGGCTCGGGCAGACAGCCTCCTTCACGCACGGCGGCGCCGAGGAGCACGCCGCTGGCCGCGTCACGGAGGACGAACCGACCGAGCGGTCCTCCTGAAGGCCGGCTCAGCGCGTCCCGCGGAACGTGTCGATGACGCACTGCTGCTGCTCGTCGGCCGGCAGCGTGAAGCAGTCGCTCGCCCTGGCGAGCGCGAAGCCGAAGAAAACCAGCCAGGCGACGCAGGCGAGGATGGCGAGCACGCCGAGCACGATCCCGGCCACGGCGACCCCGCTGTTGGTGGCCTCGCCGCGTGCCGCCCGGCGCCGCCCGATGACGCCGGTGACGATCGCAGCGATACCCAGACCGATTCCGACCAGCAGGGTGATGAGCAGGAAGCCGGCCAGCGCCATCACCAGGCCGATGACGCCGGTCACGAGAGCCGCTGTGCCCGTCCCGTTGCGTGGGGCCGGCGGACCGTAGCCATAGCCCGCTTGCCCGTAAGGCTGCTGCCCGTACGGCGGTCCCTGCTCCGGTCGCTCGCCCTCCGGGCCGGGCGGGATGCTCACGAGATCTCCCCTCTGGAGCGGCCCCGTGCAGACCGTTCCCGCCGACCCTACGGGTCGGGCCGGCGTGCGGCCGAGCGACGCAGCCCGGCTACCCTGGCTCGACCGGAGTGCACACAGCGACAGCGGCGACGGGAAGAGGTGGCCGTGGGCGTCCTGGACGACATCCTCGCCGACGTCCGCGCCGACCTCGCCGAGCGCCAGGTCCGAACGCCGCTCGACGCCGTCAAGGCGGCCGCGTGCCGCAGCTCCGACGCCAAGGACCCGTTGCCCGTGCTCCGGTCACCGGGCGTCTCGGTCATCGCCGAGGTCAAACGGGCGAGCCCGAGCCGGGGGGCACTCGCCGAGATCGGTGACCCGGCCGCGCTGGCCCGCGACTACGAGGCGGGTGGGGCCTCGGTCATCAGCGTCCTCACCGAGCAGCGCCGCTTCGGCGGCAGCCTCGAGGACCTACGGGCGGTGCGGGCGGCCGTGGACGTCCCGGTGCTGCGCAAGGACTTCATCGTCTCCAGCTACCAGCTGTGGGAGGCCAGGGCCGCCGGAGCGGACCTTGTGCTGCTGATCGTCGTCACGCTCGAGCACGAGGCGCTGGTCTCCCTCGTCGAGCGCGCCCAATCGATCGGCCTGACCCCGCTGGTCGAGTGCCACGAGCGTGACGAGGTGTCGCGCGCCGTCGACGCCGGGGCCCGCCTGGTCGGCGTCAACGCGCGCGACCTGCGCACCCTCGACGTGGACGACACCACGTTCGGGCGGCTCGCGCCGGCCATCCCCGACGGGGTCGTCAAGGTCGCCGAGTCCGGGGTCCGCGGCCCGCACGACGTCATCGACTACGCGCGCCAGGGGGCCGACGCCGTCCTCGTCGGAGAGACGCTGGTGACCGGCAGGGACCCGCGCAGCGCCGTCGCCGACCTGGTCGCCGCGGGTGCGCACCCCGCGCTGCGCCAGGGCGGCCGGCCGTGACTGCGGCCGCCGCCGAACCCGCACCGATCGCGGGCCGCTTCGGACCGTACGGCGGCCGGTTCGTCCCCGAGGCGCTCGTCGCCGCCCTCGACGAGCTCGCCGCAGCGCACGCCTCGGCCATGGCCGACCCCGCGTTCGCCGCCGAGCTGGCCGGCCTGCACCGCACCTACACCGGGCGCCCGAGCATCCTCACCGAGGTGGCACGCTTCGGCCGCGAGGCGGCGCACGGGGCCCGCGTGCTCCTCAAGCGCGAGGACCTCAACCACACCGGCTCCCACAAGATCAACAACGTGCTCGGCCAGGCGCTGCTCACAGTCCGCATGGGCAAGCGGCGGGTCATCGCCGAGACCGGGGCGGGCCAGCACGGAGTCGCCACCGCCACCGCCGCCGCCCTCATGGGCTTGGAGTGCGTGGTCTACATGGGCGAGGTGGACACCCATCGCCAGGCGCTCAACGTCGCGCGGATGCGGCTGCTCGGCGCCGAGGTCGTCTCGGTGCGCGCCGGCAGCCGCACCCTCAAGGACGCCATCAACGAGGCGATGCGCGACTGGGTGACCCATGTCGACTCCACGCACTACCTGCTCGGCACCGTCACCGGTCCGCACCCCTTCCCGACCGTCGTCCGCGACTTCCAGCGGGTCATCGGTGACGAGGCGCGCGCCCAGGTGCTCGAGCTCACCGGCGCGCTGCCCGCGGCGGTGGCCGCCTGCGTCGGCGGCGGCTCCAACGCCATGGGGATCTTCACCGCGTTCCTCGACGACGCCGAGGTTGCGCTGCACGGATTCGAGGCCGGCGGCGAGGGCGTCAGCAGCGGACGGCACGCCGCCCGGATGCAGGGCGGCTCGCCCGGCGTCCTGCACGGCACCCGCACCTACATCCTCCAGGACGAGATGGGCCAGACGGTGCCGTCGCACTCGATCTCGGCCGGCCTCGACTACCCCGGCGTCGGGCCGCAGCACGCCTGGCTGCACGACACCGGCCGCGCCGTCTACGAGCCGGTGGACGACGCCGAGGCCATGGCCTCCTTCCAGCTGCTCGCACGCACGGAGGGCATCCTCCCGGCGATCGAGAGCGCGCACGCGCTTGCTGGGGCGCGCCGGCTGGGCGAGCGGCTCGGCGCCGGTGCCGTCGTGCTGGTCAACCTGTCCGGGCGCGGCGACAAGGACGTCGACACCGCGGCGCGCTGGTTCGGCCTCGTCACGGGCGAGCGGTGAGCCGCCCCGCCCGCACGGCGGAGGCGTTCGGCCGGGCCCGGGCCGAGCACCGCGCCGCCCTGGTCGGCTACCTGCCCGCCGGTTGCCCGAGCGTCTCCGGCGCCATCGAGGCGATGCTGGCCATGGTCGACGCCGGCGTCGACGTCGTCGAGGTGGGGTTGCCCTACAGCGACCCGCTCATGGACGGGCCCACCATCCAGCAGGCTGTCGAAGCGGCGTTGCGTGCGGGAACCCGGACGGCTGACGTGCTGCGCACCGTGGGCGCGGTCGCCGCCACCGGCGTACCCGTGCTCGTCATGACCTACTGGAACCCCGTCGAGCGCTACGGCGTCGAGTCGTTCGTGCGCGACCTCGACGCCGCCGGCGGAGCCGGCGTGATCACTCCCGACCTCATCCCCGACGAGGGCGGCGCGTGGGAGGCCGCGGCCCGCGCCCGCGACCTGGACACCGTCTACCTCGTCGCCCCGTCCTCCACCGACGAGCGGCTGTCCTACACGGCCGGTCACTGCCGGGGCTTTGTCTACGCCGCGAGCACCATGGGCGTCACGGGCGCGCGCAGCGCGGTCAGCGGGGCGGCGCGGCGCCTGGTCGACCGGGTCCGCGCGGTCACCGACCTGCCGGTGGCGGTGGGCCTCGGGGTCAGCGACCGGAGTCAGGCCGCCGAGGTGGCGGCGTACGCCGACGGGGTGATCGTCGGCTCGGCACTGGTCCGCTGCCTGCTCGACGGCATGCCCTCCGGCGGTGCGGCGGGTGCCGTCGCCGGCCTCGCCGCCGAGCTGGCCTCCGGCGTACGCCAGGGCCGGGCCCCCGCACCGCTGTGACCGGTCACGACGTGAGATCGGCCTCCCGGGGTCCGGCCGGCCAGCGCCCGGCGCCCGGCCTCGGTAGCGTCGGGCCTGTGGGTGCCCAGCCGCTTGCCGCTCCGGCGACCCGGTCGGGTCGGTCGTGACCAGCCGCGACCGCGTCGCCTGGGTGTCCACCGTCGTCCGGCTCGGGCTCGGCGGCGTCCTGCTGGCCTCCGGTGGGCTCAAGGCGGTCGACCCGGTCGGCTCGGTGCAGGCCGTCCAGGCCTACGAGCTGTTGCCGTCGGCCCTGGTCCACGTCGTGGGATACGGGCTGCCTTTCCTCGAGATCGGCCTGGGTCTGCTCCTCGTGCTCGGGTACGGGACCCGGCTGGCCGCCGGTGTGGCCGGCGCGCTCATGGTCGTGTTCATCGCCGGGGTCGCCTCGGCCTGGGCCCGCGGACTGTCCATCGACTGCGGCTGCTTCGGCGGCGGGGGACAGACCGAGCCGGGACGCACCAGTTACCTCGCCGAGATCCTGCGCGACGTCGGCTTCCTCGCCGCGGCGGGGTGGCTGGTCGTCTTCCCGCACAGCCGGTTCGCCCTCGACCCGAGCGGCCGGCACGAGCAGCTGGTCCATGGCGGCCCGCACGCGCACCGGACCCCGCGGGCCTCGAAGACATCCGAGCCCGCCCCCGAGCCCGCAACTGTCCGCCCGGGCACCGAGGAGGACGAGTCGCCATGAGCAAGCAGGCCCGCGAGGTGGCCCGGGAGCGCGCCCGGGCCATGCGCGAGGAGCAGGCGCGCCATGAGCGACGCCGCGAGCGCATCGTGCGCATCGGCGTCGTCGTGGCCGTGCTCGCCGTGGTCGTCGGCATCGGCGTGGCCGTCCAGAGCCAGCGGACCAAGGTCGACCCGACTGCCGACCGGCCGGCCGGCGTGAGCAGCGCGAGCGGCGGCGTGCCGTTCGGAAAGGCGTCGGCGCCGGTGAAGGTCGACCTCTGGGAGGACTTCCAGTGTCCGGCGTGCAAAGCCTTCGAGGGCGTCAACAGCGCAGCGCTGGAGAAAGAGGTGGACTCCGGGCGGGTCGGGCTGACCATCCACCCGCTGACCTTCATCGACAACAACCTGCGCAACAACTCCTCGGCGCCGGCGGCCAACGCCTTCGGTTGCGCGGTCACCTACGGCGACCAGGGCAAGGCGCTCGCCTTGCACCGGCTGCTCTACCAGAAGCAGCCCAAGGAGAACCCCGGCGCCGACGCCTGGAGCACCGACGACCTCATCGGCTACGCCAAACAGGTCGGCGTCACCGGCAGCGACTTCGAGTCCTGCGTGCGGGACGGGCGCTACGACGCGTGGGTGAAGGCGGTCGGCGCGGCGTCCGCGAACGCCGGTGTGAGCTCCACGCCGACGGTCTTCATCAACGGCACCAAGGTCGCCGACTCCGAGCTGACCAAGATGTTCCAGGGCACCGCCGCGCTGCAGCAGGCCATCACCGACGCCGCCAAGGGCTGACGTCCTCCGCCGATGCTGCCCACCTCGATCCCCAGCCCGGGGCAGGGCGTCTGGTACGTCGGGGCCATCCCCATCCGGGCGTACGCGCTGTGCATCCTCCTCGGCATCGGGCTCGCCGTCTGGATCGGTGAGCGACGCTTCGTCGCGCGCGGCGCGCCGCGCGGCGCCGTCATCGACGTCGCGGTGTGGGCGGTGCCGTTCGGGATCGTCGGAGGCCGGCTCTACCACCTGGCCACCGACTGGCAGACCTACTTCGGCGCGGGCGGCGACCCAGCCGCGGCGCTGGCGATCTGGCGCGGCGGACTCGGCATCTGGGGCGCCGTCACGCTCGGCGGCGTGGGAGCCTGGATCGGCTGCCGGCGACGCGGCCTGCGGCTGCCCGTGTTCGCCGACGCCGTGGCTCCGGGCATCCTGGTCGCCCAGGCCGTGGGCCGCTGGGGCAACTGGTTCAACCAGGAGCTGTTCGGCCGGCCCACCGACCTGCCGTGGGGCCTGCAGATCGACCCCGAGCACCGGCCGAGCCCTTACGCCGACGTCACGACGTTCCACCCGACATTCCTCTACGAGTCGCTGTGGTGCCTGGCCGTCGCCGGGCTCGTGGTGTGGGCGGACCGCCGGTTCCGGCTCGGCCACGGCCGGGCCTTCGCGCTCTACGTCGCGGCCTACACCGTCGGCCGCTTCGGCATCGAGCTGCTGCGCGTCGACCCGGCGACCCGGGTGGACGGCCTGCGCATCAACGTGGTGGTCTCGGTAGCCGTGTTCGCCGGTGCCGTCGGCTACCTCGTCGTGTCGGCCCGGCTGCGCCCCGGCCGCGAGGAGTCGCCGTATCGTGCGGGCCGGGAGCCCGCCACCGACCCGGTGCCGGCGGGCCCGCCGACGGAGGAGGAGGCACCGTGAGCGCGTCGGCCGGCCCGGAGCTCGGCCCCCCCGACACCGGTCCGTCCGCGGTCGGGCACGAGCACCCCGACGTGACCGGCGGATGGCTGCGCCCGGCCGTGTTCGGGGCCATGGACGGGCTGGTGTCCAACCTCGCGCTCATCGCCGGGGTGGCCGGCGGCAACGCCGCACGCGACACCATCGTCCTGGCAGGTCTGGCCGGGCTCGCCGCCGGCGCCTTCAGCATGGCCGCCGGGGAGTACACCTCGGTCGCCGCGCAGGCCGAGTCCGTCCAGCGCGAGATCGAGAAGGAACGCCGTGAGCTGCGCCGCAACCCCGACGGGGAGCGCGCCGAGCTGGCCGCGATGTACCAGGCCAAGGGGCTCAGCCCCGAGCTGGCGGCCGAGGTTGCCCGTCAGATCCACAGCGACGAGGAGCAGGCCCTCGCGGTGCACGCCCGTGAGGAGCTCGGCGTCGGCGAGACCGGGCTGCCCTCGGCGAGGCTGGCCGCCGGCTCCTCGTTCGTGTCCTTCGCGGTCGGCGCGAGCGTCCCCCTGCTGCCCTACCTGCTGGGCGTCGCGGTCCTGTGGCCCACCCTCGTCGGCTCGCTGATCGGCCTGTTCATCTGCGGTGCCGTGGTCACCCGGGTGACCAGCCGCCCCTGGTGGTACGGCGGTACCCGCCAGCTGGTGCTCGGCGCTGCCGCCGCGGGGCTCACCTACGTCTTCGGTGACCTCGTCGGCACCCGCCTCGGCTGACCCGACTCCCCGCCGCCGCCCGATCGCCCGACTCCCCGCCCACCCGACTCCCCGCCCCAACCCACATTCGTCAGTGCAGTGATGGGAGGGGCGCCTCCCGCCGCCTCCGCAGCCCCTGGCGTTGCGGTGGGTTCTGCCGGGGCGGCTGGCGTACCCGTGCCCCGCTCACCTGGTCCCGCCATCCGAGACACCGCTGTCCGCCCGGCGGGACGGCCAGCGCTCCTGCGATACCCTCGCGGCACAGCAGCTCCGCAGGACCAGTTTCCCGGGCCGATGACGTCCCTCCCCCCCCGCCGCAGCCCGACGGGAGTGCCCCTTTGCGCCACGCGACCCCGCCCCCGCAGGGCCTCTACGACCCACGCCAGGAGCACGACGCCTGTGGCGTGGCGTTCGTCGCGACCCTCACCGGCGAGCGCAGCCGCTCCATCGTCGACGCCGCGCTCGCCGCGCTGCGCAACCTCGAGCATCGCGGTGCGTCCGGCGCGGAGGTCGACTCCGGCGACGGTGCCGGCGTCCTCCTACAGGTCCCTGACGCCTTCCTGCGCGACGTGGTCGACTTCGAGCTGCCGGCCGAGGGGGGCTACGCAGTCGGGCTGGGCTTCCTCCCCGACGACGACGCCGCCGAGGCGGCCGTCCGCGGGGCAGTGGCGAGCATCGCGGCGGAGGAGGGACTGGCCGTCCTCGGCTGGCGCGCTGTGCCGGTCACCCCCAGTCTGCTCGGCCGCACCGCCCGATCGGTGATGCCGCGCTTCCGCCAGCTGTTCGTCGCCGCACCCGACGGCGTGCACGGCATCGACCTGGACCGACGCGCGTTCTGCCTGCGCAAGCGGGTGGAGCACGCCACCGACGCCTACTTCTGCAGCCTCTCGGCGCGCACCGTCGTCTACAAGGGGATGCTCACGACCGGCCAGCTCGAGCCCTTCTACCCCGACTTGTCCGACCGGCGGCTGACCACCGGGCTCGCGGTGGTCCACTCCCGCTTCAGCACCAACACCTTCCCGAGCTGGCCGCTGGCCCACCCGTACCGCTTCATCGCCCACAACGGCGAGATCAACACCGTCATGGGCAACCGCAACTGGATCCGGGCGCGCGAGACCCAGCTGTCCAGCGACCTGCTGCCCGGCGACCTGGATCGCCTCTTCCCGGTCTGCAGCCCCGGCGCCAGTGACTCGGCCACGTTCGACGAGGTCCTCGAGCTGCTGCACCTCGGCGGGCGCAGCCTGCCGCACGCCGTGCTCATGATGATCCCGGAGGCGTGGGAGAACGCTCCCGACATGGATCCCGCGCGGCGGGCGTTCTACCAGTTCCACGGCTGCCTCATGGAGCCGTGGGACGGCCCGGCGAGCGTGGTTTTCACCGACGGCAACCAGGTCGGCGCGGTGCTCGACCGCAACGGCCTGCGGCCGGGCCGCTTCTGGATCACCGACGACGGGCTGGTCGTGCTGGCCTCCGAGGCCGGCGTGCTCGACCTCGACCCGGCGCGGGTGGTCCGCAAGGGCCGGTTGCGGCCAGGGCGGATGTTCCTCGTCGACCTCGAGGAGCAGCGGGTGATCGAGGACGACGAGGTGAAGTCGGCGCTGGCCGGCGAGCACCCGTACGCCGAGTGGCTGCACGCCGGCCTGATCAACATGCCGGGGCTGCCCCAACGCGAGCACGTGGTGCACACCCACAAGAGCGTCACGCGCCGGCAGCAGACGTTCGGCGTCACCGAGGAAGAGCTGCGGCTGCTGCTCACCCCGATGGCACGCACCGGCACCGAGCCGATCGGGTCGATGGGCACCGACACACCGGTCGCCGTCCTGTCGGAGCGGCCGCGGCTGCTCTTCGACTACTTCGCCCAGCTCTTCGCGCAGGTGACCAACCCGCCGCTCGACGCGATCCGCGAGGAGCTCGTCACCTCGCTGTCCGGCTCGATCGGTCCGGAGCACGACCTGCTGCGCCCGGGGCCGGCGTCCTGCCGCCAGGTGGTGCTGCCGTTCCCGGTCATCGACAACGACGAGCTCTCCAAGATCATCCACATCAACCGCGACGGCGACCTCCCGGGCTACGCCACCTACGTCGTCCACGGCCTGTACGAGGTCACCGGCGGCGGCGCCGCGCTGGCCGCCCGGCTCGAGGAGATCTGCGCAGAGGTGTCGGCGGCCATCGCCGGCGGGGCCCGGATCGTCGTGCTCTCCGACCGCAACTCCGATGCGCGGCACGCCCCGATCCCGTCGCTCCTGCTCACCGGCGCGGTGCACCACCACCTCATCCGTGAGCGCACCCGCACCCAGGTCGGTCTGGTCGTCGAGGCCGGTGACGTGCGGGAGGTGCACCACGTCGCGCTGCTGATCGGCTACGGGGCGGCCGCGGTCAACCCCTACCTCGCCATGGAGAGTGTCGAGGACCTCGCTCGCGCGGGCGTGCTCCTGCGCGACGTGCCGCCGCAGAGCGCTGTCGACAACCTGGTGAAGGCGCTGGGCAAGGGCGTACTCAAGGTGATGTCCAAGATGGGCATCTCGACGGTGGCGTCCTACACCGGCGCCCAGGTCTTTGAGGCGCTCGGGCTCGCCGGCGATGTCGTCGACCGCTACTTCACCGGCACGGTGTCCCGGCTCGGCGGCGTCGGGCTCGACGTGCTGGCCGAGGAGGTACGCCGCAGGCACCTCACCGCGTACCCCGCCGGTGGCACCGTGGCGGCGGACACCCACCGGTTGGAGACCGGCGGGGACTACCAGTGGCGGCGCGACGGAGAGGCCCACCTGTTCGACCCGGAGACGGTGTTCCGGCTGCAGCACTCGACCCGCAGCGGTCGCTACGACCTGTTCCGCGGCTACACCGCTCGCGTCGACGAGCAGTCCCGGCGGCTGATGACACTGCGCGGGTTGTTCGAGCTGCGCGAGGACGTCCGGCCGCCGGTGCCGCTGGCGGAGGTCGAGCCGGTCAGTGAGATCGTCAAGCGGTTCTCGACCGGCGCGATGTCGTACGGCTCGATCTCCCAGGAGGCGCACGAGACCCTCGCGGTGGCGATGAACCGCCTCGGCGGCAAGTCCAACACCGGCGAGGGCGGTGAGGACCCCGATCGGCTGCGCGACCCCGCGCGGCGCAGTGCTGTCAAGCAGGTGGCCTCCGGCCGCTTCGGGGTCACCAGCGACTACCTCACCCACGCCGACGACATCCAGATCAAGATGGCCCAGGGCGCCAAGCCGGGGGAAGGGGGGCAGCTGCCCGGCAACAAGGTCTACCCGTGGATCGCGCGCACACGACACTCCACGCCGGGCGTCGGTCTCATCTCGCCGCCGCCGCACCACGACATCTACTCGATCGAGGACCTCGCCCAGCTCATCCACGACCTCAAGAACGCCAACCCCGGCGCCCGCGTGCACGTCAAGCTCGTCGGCGAGGTAGGTGTCGGCACGGTCGCGGCCGGGGTGTCCAAGGCGCATGCCGACGTGGTGCTCATCTCCGGCCATGACGGGGGTACGGGGGCCGCGCCGCTCACCTCGCTCAAGCACGCCGGCGGCCCGTGGGAGCTCGGACTGGCCGAGACGCAGCAGACGCTGCTGCTCAACGGCCTGCGGGAGCGGATCGTCGTGCAGACCGACGGCCAGCTCAAGACCGGCCGCGACGTCGTCATCGCCGCGCTGCTCGGTGCGGAGGAGTTCGGCTTCGCCACCGCGCCGCTGGTCGTCAGTGGCTGCATCATGATGCGGGTCTGCCACCTCGACACGTGCCCGGTGGGAGTGGCCACCCAGAACCCCGTGCTGCGCGCGAAGTTCACCGGCCGGCCGGAGTTCGTCGTCACGTTCTTCGAGTTCGTCGCCGAGGAGGTGCGCGAGCAACTGGCCCGGCTCGGCTTCCGCTCGGTCGCCGAGGCCGTCGGCCACAGCGAGGTCATCGACGCACGACGGGCAGTCGGGCACTGGAAGGCCGCCGGCCTGGACCTGCGCCCGATCCTGTACCGACCGGAGTTGCCCGACGGTGCCGCCCTGCGACACACCACCAGCCAGGACCACGGCCTGGAGAAGGCGCTGGACAACCAACTCGTCACGCTCTGCCGCGACGCGCTCGAGCTGGGCGAGCCGGTGCGCGCGCAGCTGGCCATCCGCAACGTCAACCGCACCGTCGGCACGATGCTCGGCCACGAGGTGACCAAGCGCCACGGCGCGGAGGGGCTGCCCGACGGCACGATCGACCTCACCTTCACCGGCTCGGCCGGGCAGTCGTTCGGCGCGTTCCTGCCGCGCGGCATCACGTTGCGGCTCGAGGGAGACGCCAACGACTACCTCGGCAAGGGGCTGTCCGGGGGGCGGCTCGTGGTGCGCCCCGATCGGCGGGCGCCGTTCGCGGCGGAGGGCAACGTCATCGCCGGCAACGTCGTCGGCTACGGCGCCACCGGCGGCGAGGTGTTCGTGCGGGGGCTGGTCGGCGAGCGCTTCTGCGTTCGCAACTCTGGCGCCACCGCGGTCGTCGAGGGTGTCGGCGACCACGCCTGCGAGTACATGACCGGCGGGCGGGTCCTCGTCCTCGGCCCTACGGGGCGCAACATCGCGGCCGGCATGTCCGGCGGGGTAGCGCACGTGCTCGACCTCGACACGAGCCTGGTCAACCTCGGGATGGTCGACCTCGAGCCGCTCTCGCCCGACGACCGCGCGCTCGTTGCCCGGCTGTTGCGCCGGCACGCCGACGAGACCGGGTCGACCGTGGCGGCCGACCTGCTGGACCAGGGCGGGCCGGCCCTGGACCGCTTCACCACCGTGCTGCCGCGCGACTACCGGCGCGTTCTCGAGGCGCGGGCCGCCGCCGAGCGGGAGGGCCGCGACGCGCTCGCGGCCGTCATGGAGGCCGCTCATGGCTGACCCGAAGGGCTTCCTGACCACCCCCAGGCAGACGCTGCCCGCCCGGCCGGTGGCCGAGCGGGTCCGTGACTGGCGCGAGGTATACCCGGGTCCGTCGGTGGGCCACTCGCTGCTGCCGATCATCGGCGTCCAGGCCGGGCGCTGCATGGACTGCGGCATCCCGTTCTGCCACCAGGGCTGCCCGCTCGGCAACCTGATCCCGGAGTGGAACGATCTGGTCTGGCGCGGCGACTGGCGCAGCGCAGCGGAGCGGCTGCACGCCACCAACAACTTCCCCGAGGTCACCGGCCGGGTCTGCCCGGCCCCGTGCGAGGCCGCCTGCGTGGTGGGCATCAACGGCGACCCGGTGACCATCAAGAACGTCGAGGTGGCCATCGCCGACCGCGCCTTCGAGGCGGGGTGGGTGGTGCCCGAGCCGCCGGAGCGACTGTCCGACCGCACCGTCGCGGTTGTGGGCTCCGGCCCGGCGGGGCTCGCCGTCGCGCAGCAGCTGACCCGAGCCGGTCACACCGTCGCCGTGTACGAGCGGGCTGACCGGGCCGGCGGCCTGCTGCGCTACGGCATTCCGGAGTTCAAGCTGGAGAAGGCTCGCCTCGACGCCCGGTTGGCGCAGATGTCGGCGGAGGGCACGATCTTCCGGACCGGGGTCCGGGTCGGCGACGACCTTGCCGGTGACCGGCTGCTCGCGGCGTACGACGCCGTCGTGCTCGCCGTCGGCGCCACCGCCGCGCGCGACCTCGCGGTACCTGGCCGCCAGCTCGACGGGGTACTGCAGGCGATGGACTACCTGCCGCCGGCCAACCGGGCCGCGATCGGGCTGCCGGCCGAGGGCCTCGTCAGCGCGCAGGGCCGCCACGTCGTGGTCATCGGCGGCGGAGACACCGGCGCCGACTGCGTGGGCACCGCTCACCGGCAGGGGGCGCTCTCGGTGACCCAGCTGGAGATCCTTCCGCGGCCCCCCGAGGCGCGTGCCGAAACCACGCCGTGGCCGACCTGGCCGCTCATGCTGCGGACGTCGGCCGCCCACGAGGAAGGCGGCGAGCGGGTCTATGCCGTGTCGACCCAGGAGCTCGTCGACGACGGCGGCGGCCGCGTGCGTGCGTTGCGCCTCATCGACGTCGAGCTCGTCGACGGCCGCTTCACTCCCGTCGCGGGAACCGAGCGGGAGTTGCCGGCCGGCCTCGTGCTGCTTGCGCTCGGCTTCGCCGGCCCAGAGCGCGCCCCGTTGCTCGCGCAGCTCGATGTCGCCATCGACGAGCGGGGCAACGTCGCCCGCGACAGTCGCTACGCCACCTCGACGCCGGGCGTCTTCGTCGCCGGGGACGCCGGCCGCGGGCAGTCGCTGGTCGTGTGGGCGATCGCCGAGGGACGGGCCTGCGCGGCCGCGGTCGACGCGTTCCTCGTCGGCTCCACCGCCCTGCCCGCGCCGATCGAGCCCACGGCGCGCCCACTCGCCGTCTGACGCCTAGTCTCGTCGCGTGCGCCGCGCGAAGATCGTCTGCACGCTGGGGCCGGCGACCGCCTCGGCGGAGCGGATCCGGGCGCTGGTCGACGCGGGCATGGACGTCGCGCGGCTCAACCTCAGCCACGGCTCGTACGCCGACCACGAGCAGGTCTACCGCTGGGTGCGCGAGGCCTCCGACTCCAGCGGTCGCGGGGTTGGCGTCCTCGTCGACCTGCAGGGGCCGAAGATCCGGCTCGGCAGCTTCGCCGCCGGCCCCGTCCAGCTAGCCGTCGGAGACCTGTTCACCATCACCGTCGAGGAGGCCCCCGGCGACGCCCACCGGGTGTCCACCACCTACGACGGCTTGCCGCGCGACGTACGACCCGGTGACACGATCCTCATCGACGACGGCAAGGTGGTGCTGGAGACCGTGGCGGTCACCGACACCGACGTCGAGACCCGGGTGGTCGTCGCGGGGCGAGCGAGTGACCACAAAGGGCTCAACCTGCCCGGTGTCCCGCTCTCGGTGCCAGCGCTGTCCGGCAAGGACGTCGACGACCTGCGCTGGGCGCTTCACCTACGTGCCGACATGCTGGCGCTGTCCTTTGTCCGCAGTGCTGGCGACATCGACACCGCGCGCACCGTCATGGACGAGGAAGGTGTGCAACTCCCGGTCATCGCCAAGATCGAGAAACCACAGGCGGTCGACGAGCTGGACGAGCTCGTCGGGGCCTTCGACGGCTTCATGGTCGCGCGCGGGGACCTCGGGGTCGAGCTCCCGCTCGAGCAAGTGCCGGTGGTGCAGAAGCGGATCGTCGGTACTGCTCGCCGCAACGCCAAGCCGGTCATCGTGGCGACGCAGATGCTCGAGTCGATGGTCGATGCTCCGCGCCCGACGCGGGCGGAGGCCTCCGACGTGGCCAACGCCGTGCTCGACGGCGCCGACGCGCTCATGCTCTCCGGCGAGACGAGCGTCGGCGGCTACCCGATCGAGACGGTACGCACGATGGGCCGCATCATCGCCTTCACCGAGGACGACGGCCTGGAGCGCATGGCCGCCGTCGACTGGGAGCCGCGCACCAGGTCGGGCATCATCGCGAAGGCGGCCTGCGAGGTGGCCGAGCGGGTCGGCGCCCGCTTCCTCGTCTCGTTCACGACCTCGGGTGACACGACGCGGCGGATGGCCCGCTACCGCTCGCACATCCCGATGCTGGCGTTCACCCCCGTGCAGGTGGTGCGCTCGCAGCTCTCCCTGACCTGGGGTGTGGAAACCTTCCTCGTCGACTCCGTCCAGCACACCGACGACATGGTCAAGCAGGTCGACCGCTTGCTGCTGGACCTCGAACGCTGCCAGCGCGGCGACCTCGTCGTGATCGTCGCCGGCAGCCCACCGGGGATCCCTGGGTCGACCAACGCGCTGCGCGTGCACCGCATGGGCGACGCCGCTGACGGGGTCGTGCCGGCCTACCGCTGACGGTCCGCGGGCTGCCGCCACGGCGCACCCTGGCGGAGCAGGGTGCCGGGAGCGGGACTCGAACCCGCACGCCCTTGCGGGCAGCGACTTTTGAGGCCGCCATGTCTGCCGATTCCATCATCCCGGCGCGCGGGGCCAGGGTATCGGGGTGTCCCTGCCACACTCGGCCCTCTGGTAGACCTGTCACCGTGAGCGAGACCGCACCGAAGGGCGCGGCCGGTGCCGCACCCCTGCGTGTCGTCGTCGCCGAGGACGAGGCGCTCATCCGGATGGACCTCGTCGAGACCCTGCGCGAGTGCGGCTACGACGTCGTGGGGGAGGCCGGCGACGGGGCGCGGGCGGTGCTGCTGGCCGAGCAGCTGCGGCCCGACCTGGTCGTCGTCGACGTCAAGATGCCCGTCCTCGACGGCATCTCCGCCGCCGAGCGGATCGTGTCGAGGCGTACGGCGCCGGTGCTCGTGCTCACCGCGTTCAGCGACCGTGAGCTCGTCGCGCGGGCACTGGACGCCGGGGCGATGGCCTACCTCGTCAAGCCGTTCAGCGCGGCCGACCTCGTCCCGGCGATCGAGATCGCCGTCTCACGGCACCAGGAGGTGATGGTCCTGCAGCGGGAGGTCGACGACCTCGCGGAGCAGCTGGTGACACGCAAGCTGGTCGACCGGGCCAAGGGCCTGCTGCAGCAGCGGTTCGGGTTGAGCGAGCCCGACGCCTTCCGCTGGGTGCAGAAGGCGGCGATGGACAAGCGCCTGAGCATGCGAGCGGTCGCGCAGAGCGTCATCGATCATGCCGCGGAACCTTCCTGACGCTCGGCAAGCCGTGGCGGCCTCAGGACCCGCTCGGGCCCGGCCAGCAGAGCCCAGCGCCGGGTGCGTGGCACGATGCGGCCGTGCCGCACAGCCTGGACGACCTGGTCGCGCTGCTCGACCTCGAGACGATCGAGGTGGGGCTCTACCGCGGCCGCCAGCCAGACACCGCCCTGCAGCGGGTCTTCGGCGGCCAGGTTGCGGGGCAGGCGCTAGCGGCTGCCGTGCGGACCGTCCCGGAAGGCCGGCTGCCGCACTCGCTGCACGCCTACTTCCTGCGCCCGGGTGACCCCAGCGTGCCCATCGTCTACGACGTCGAGCAGACGCGGGACGGCCGCTCGTTCAGCACCCGGCGCACGGTCGCGCGCCAGCACGGCCGCTCGATCTTTTACATGTCGGTGTCCTTCCAGGTGCCCGAGGAGGGACTGGACCACCACGACACCGCCCCCGTGGTGCCCGACCCCGAGTCCTGCCCGTCGCTGGCCGAGCTCCTCGCGAACGTGAGCAGCCGTCCCCGCGAGGGCTGGGAGCGCGAGTGGGCGGCCTTGGAGGTGCGCTTCGCCGGCGACTCGCGCCCCGGTGGCGAGCTGAGCGACCCCGATCACCCGGCGCAGTCGCGACTGTGGCTGCGGACGGCCGGCGAGCTGCCCGACGACCCCCTGCTCCACCTGTGCGTGCTGACCTACGCCAGCGACCTCACGCTGCTCGGCGCCAGCCTGGTGCCGCACGGCACCTTCATCGGTGCGCCGGGGCTGGTGACCGCGTCGCTCGACCACGCGATGTGGTTTCACCGGTCGGTCCGGGCGGACCGCTGGCTGCTCTACGACCAGGTGTCGCCGTCGGCGTCGGGTGGGCGGGGGCTGTCCCTCGGTCGGCTGTTCGACCGTTCCGGGCGGCTCGTCGCCTCGGTGGCCCAGGAAGGTCTGGTCAGGCGTTCCCGGCCGAGCGCGCGCTGACGTACGCTCCGAGCGTGGAGCAACTGCTGCTCGCCGCGCTGCTGATCGGCGTGCTCGGCTGCGCCGCTCTCGTCGTCCTCGTCGTCGTCGTCGTCCGGACGGTCTCCGCACGCGCCGGCACGCTGGCCGGCCGGGCGCGGATGCAGGCCCGGGCACTGTCCGGAGGCCTGCCGGGCGAGGTCGCCCGGCTGCGTCGCGAGCTGGCGTCGATCGTCGAGGCCGCTGCGCGGGCGTTGGCCGCGGCACGCGCGGCCGAGGTGCCGCTCGGCGACGCGCCCGGACTCGTCCACCGGTTGCGGCTGGCCGCTCGTGACACCGACACGGAGCTGCGCCTCATCGACACCGTCCCCGATCTCGACCGCGCGGGTGCGTTGCTGGGCTCGGCGCGGGTGCGGGTGGGTGAGGTCCGAGCGGCCGCCGCCGATCTCACCGACGGGCTGGCCCGCGCGGCGGGTGAGTGCGTGGGTGCGCTGGAGGACCTGCGCCGTGACTGCGCGGCGGAGGCCGACGCGCTGCGCACGGGTACGCGGGTGGCTCACCGTCCCGCCTAGCCGACGCTTGGCCGAGCGGGGCTGCACGTGGCGCCCCACGCTCGGGGGGGGGGGGGCTGTTCCCAGGCCCGCCCGCAGGGCCTACGCTGCGGGCCCAGCGTGGGGGACGCGCCGGGCCGGCGACTGGTCGGCAGCGCTCTCGACTTCGAGGGCTCCGGAGTGGTCGGTGGGGTGAGGAGGACCAGTGACGCGACCCCAGGTCATCGTGCGCGCGGCGACGACGGAGGACGCCCCGGCGCTGCTCGAGCTCTGGCAGCAGGTGCTCGCCCAGTCCGGACCCGCCGGTCGCACGAGCGAGGCGCCCACCGTCGAGTCGGTGCGCAGTCGGCTCGAGGCGCTGCACGTCGACCCGCAGCGGCGGCTGCTCGTCGGGGTCGACGGCTCCGCGGTGGTCGGGCTGGCGCACGTAGTGCGCGAGCCGCTCACCCCGTTGCACGACGAGGCCTCGGTGCGCGTGTCCTACTTCCACGTCGACGAGGCACACCGGCGCCGGGGCGTCGGCACGGCGCTGGTGACCGCCGCGGCGGCGTTCGGCGAGCAGGTGGGAGCTGGGCACGTCGTCGCCGACTGCAACCCCGCCGCCCGCGAGACCAACCGGTTCTTCGCCCGGCTCGGCTTCGGGCAGTTGCTCGTGCAACGCACGGTGCCGCTGGCGGTGCTGCGCCGTCGCCTGCTGCCCGAGCCGGCCGCCGAGGCGGTCGCCGTACGCCGGGCGTCGCGGCGGGCGCGGGTCCGCGCCCGCCACAAGGTCGCCGTCGTGGGGCGCCGTGGCAGTCCGTTCCGGTTCACCCCGGTCTGACCTGGCGCAGCAGGCAGGTAAGCCGCCCGGTGGCCAGGCGCTCACCGGACTCGTCGGTGACGACGACCTCGTACGTCGCGACGGTTCGGCCACGGTGCAGCGGCAGCGCGACCCCGGTCACCGTGCCCGAGCGGGCAGCCCGGTGGTGGGTCACGTGCAGGTCGACGCCGACAGCGAGCCGGTCGGGCAGCGCGTACATCGTCGCCCCGTAGGACGCGAGTCCTTCTACGAGCGACGCGGTGGCACCGCCGTGGAGGAGCCCGAACGGCTGCGTGTTGCCCTCGACCGGCATCCGCCCGACGACCCTGTCGGGGCCGGTCTCGACGATCTCGATACCGAGCCGGTCGTGCAGTGCGGCGTGCCACTGGTCGACGGGCGGGACGCCGTTCACGACCGGATCGCCTGTCACCCCGCCAGACTAGGGTGAACTCGTGCCTCGCCCCCGGCTGCTCCTGCTCGACGGGCACTCCTTGGCATACCGCGCGTTCTACGCCCTCCCGGTGGAGAACTTCTCGACCACGACCGGCCAGCCCACCAATGCGGTCTACGGCTTCACGTCGATGCTCATCAATGTGCTGCGCGACGAGGCGCCGACGCACATGTGCGTGGCCTTCGATGTCTCGCGCGCGACGTTCCGCAACGAGGCCTACGGAGACTACAAGGCCAACCGCACCAAGGCGCCCGACGAGTTCCACGGCCAGGTGGCCCTGGTCAAGGAGGTGCTCGGCGCCCTGCGGGTGCCGGTCGCCGAGGTCGAGGGCTACGAGGCCGACGACGTGATCGCCACGCTCGCCGCCCGCGCCTCCGCACAGGGCTTCGAGGTGTTGGTGTGCACCGGTGACCGTGACACCTTTCAGCTCGTCGACGACGACGTCACCGTGCTCTACGTCATCCGCGGGGTCTCCGAGCTCACGCGGATGGACCCCGCCGCTGTGCAGGGCCGGTACGGCGTCCCGCCCGGGCGCTACCCCGATCTGGCGGCACTCGTCGGGGAGTCCAGTGACAACCTCCCGGGCGTCCCGGGCGTGGGGCCGAAGACCGCCGCCAAGTGGCTCACCGCCTACGGATCTCTCGACGGGCTCATCGACAGGGTCGACCTCGTCACCGGCAAGGCAGGGGACGCCCTGCGTGAGCACCTGTCGCAGGTCGTCACCAACCGGCGGGTCAACGAGCTGGTCCGTGACGTGCCGATCGCGGTCGACGTCGACGACCTGCTCCTGCGCCAGTGGGACCGCGAGGAGGTCCACCAGGTCTTCGACACGCTGCAGTTCCGGGTGCTGCGCGAGCGGCTCTACGCAACCCTCGCACCCGCGGAGCCGGAGGCCGAGGGGGGCATCGAGGTCGCCGGTGGACGACTGGGCGTTGGGGAGGTCGCGGCTTGGCTGGCCGCGCACGCCTCGGGTGCCGGACGCACCGGCGCCGCGGTGCGGGGCCTGTGGGGGCGCGGCAGCGGCGATGCCCGCGCCGTCGCGCTCGCTTCCGCCGATGGAGCGGGGGCCTGGGTCGAGCTGGCCGAGCTCGCGCCCGCGGACGAGAAAGCGCTGGCCGGCTGGCTCGCCGACCCGGCCCGGCCCAAGGTGCTGCACGAGGCCAAGGGCCCACTGCACGCGCTGCACGCGCGCGGTCTGCCGCTGGCGGGGCTGTCCTGCGACACCGCGTTGTCGGCGTTCCTGGCCCTGCCCGGTCAGCGTTCCTACGACTTGGCCGATCTCGTGCTGCGCTTTCTCGGCCGGGAGCTGCGCGCGGAAGGCGACGACGACGCGGCTGCCGCCGAGCCGCAGCTCTCCCTCGACGGCGTCGACGAGGAGGCCGCGATCCGCGACGACGTGGTGCGGGCGCGCGCAGTCGTCGATCTCGCCGATGCGCTCGACGCCGAGCTGGAGCGCAAGGGCGGTCGGCGGCTGCTCGCCGAGGTCGAGCTGCCCTTGGTCGGTGTGTTGGCCCGCATGGAGCGGGCCGGCGTCGCCGTCGACGTCGGGCTGTTCGAGGAGCTGGAGTCCGGCTTCGCCGACGCGGTGGCCGGCGCCGCGCAGGACGCGTACGCGGCGCTCGGGCACGAGGTCAACCTCGGCTCGCCCAAGCAGCTGCAGACGGTGCTGTTCGACGAGCTCGGGATGCCCAAGACCAAGCGCACCAAGACCGGCTACACGACCGATGCCGACGCGCTCGTGGAGCTGTACGCCAAGACCGATCACCCCTTTCTCGCCGCGCTGCTCCGCCACCGCGACGCCACCCGGCTGCGCACCACCGTCGAGGGGCTGCTCAAGTGCGTCGACCCCGACGGGCGGATCCGCACGACGTTCCACCAGACGATCGCCGCGACGGGGCGACTGTCGTCCACCGACCCCAACCTGCAGAACATCCCTATCCGCACCGAAGAGGGCCGGCGCATCCGCGAAGGCTTCGTCGTCGGCAAGGGCTACGACGGGCTGCTGACCGCCGACTACAGCCAGATCGAGATGCGCATCATGGCCCACCTCTCCGAGGACGCCGCGCTGCTCGAGGCGTTCGGGTCGGGGCACGATTTCCATGCGGCGACGGCCTCGCGCGTCTTCGAGGTACCGCCCGAACAGGTCACCCCTGCGCTGCGGGCCCGCATCAAGGCGATGAATTACGGCCTCGCCTACGGCCTGTCGGCGTTCGGGCTGTCCAAGCAGCTGGGCATCGACACCGGCGAGGCGCAGCGCCTCATGGATGAGTACTTCGAGGGCTTCGGCGGCGTCCGTGACTACCTGCGTACGGTCGTCGACAAGGCCCGGATGGAGGGCTACACCGAGACGATCCTGGGCCGCCGTCGCTACCTGCCCGACCTCACCAGCGACAACCGGCAGCGGCGCGAGATGGCCGAGCGCATGGCGCTCAACGCGCCGATCCAGGGCTCGGCCGCCGACATCATCAAGGTTGCGATGCTCGGCGTCGACGGCGCCCTGCGCGAGCACGGCCTGCAGTCGCGGTTGCTGCTGCAGGTGCACGACGAGCTGGTGCTCGAGGTCGCACCGGGGGAGCGCGCTGCGGTCGAGGCCCTGGTCCGCGAGCAGATGGGGGCGGCCTACCCGCTGCGTGCTCCGCTCGAGGTGTCCGTCGGCGTCGGCGGCACGTGGCAGGACGCCGCGCACTGAGCGACCCCTGCGCCGGTTGCCGGCGGTCGTCCCCTGGTAGCCGTTGATCGCGCGGGACCACCACCGCGAGCCGCGGTTGCGCAACCCGCTGAGATGCCGCCGCGATGCTGCGCGAGCCCGCCCGCGGCCCAACCGAGTTGATCACGTTAACGTGATCAACTCCCCGTTCCCGCGCCATGCAGACGACGTGAGGGGGGTGTGCGACTCGGGAAGGGTAAGGCGTGCAGGCAGAGCCCATCGTCGGCGGCGCTCGCCATGCTCGCGGCAAGGCTTCGCGGCGGCCTTACCGCGTCTTACTCCCCCCTGACCCCTCCTGCACGGCTCGGGAAGGGGGAGTTGATCACGTTAACGTGATCAACTCGGGGGTGCGGAAGGGTCCGGGGCTGGGCAGGGTCGGGCGGATCGGGACGAGATCTGAGAATCGGCTTCCCCGGATCGCCTCGGCGTGACATCGTCCAGTCGGGGCTCGTGCGGGGTCGGGCCAGAGGGGAACGCTCGTGCGACGCGTGGCCACGCACCTCGGCCCGGCAGTGGCTGCCGCCGCCGTGACCGCCGTGGCACTCGGCTCGGCAGCGCTCGGTGCGAGCCTGCACGGCGTCGGACCGCCCAGCAGCGTGGCGCCGCAGGCACAGTTCGTCGCGATGGCCACGCCGGCGCCGCCGCCGCGCAGCGGCGACGAGGTGCACCGTCCGTCTGCCGCCCCGCGGGCTGCCGTGCTGCTCGCCGGCTTCACCAACGCCCCCCGGCGCAGCGAGCAGGACTCGGCCCGGCCGGTGGGCGGCGCGGCCGCCCCCGTGGGTGGCGCCCCCGGCTTCGCTGGCGGGCCGTCGCGCCGCGCAGGTTCGTACGGCATCCCCGACCTGGTCCTCGACGCCTACCGCCGGGCCGCGGCGGCGCAGGACCGCGCCGATCCGTCGTGCCGGATCGAGTGGGAGCTGCTCGCCGGCATCGGCGTCGTCGAATCCGGCCACGCGGCCGGCGGCCGGGTCGACAGCCACGGCACGACGTGGGAGCAGATCCTCGGCCCTCCGCTGTCGATCGCCGACACCGACGGCGGGCGACTCGACGCAGACCCCCGGCACGACCGCGCTGTAGGCCCGATGCAGTTCCTCCCCGGCACGTGGGCGTCGATGGGCCGTGACGGCAACGGTGACGGCCGCGCCAACCCGAACAACATCTACGACGCCACCCGCGCCGCCGCCGGCTACCTGTGCTCGGGCGGGCGTGACCTCGGCACCGACGCCGGTCGGCACGCGGCGCTGCTCACCTACAACCACTCCGAGGACTACGTGGCGCTCGTGCTGGCCTGGACGGCGGCGTACGAGGCTGGCCAGTACGCGCCGACGCAGCTGCCGGCGATGTCCGCGAGCAGCCCCAGCCCCAGCCCCAGCCCGTCCCCGAGCCCGACGCCCACGCCGACCGCGGGGTCGCGCAGCCCGACCCAGCTGAGCGCGCCCTCCTCCCCGACGTCGAGCGCCACGCGGAGGCCGGCGCCGAGCGGCCCGCTGTCCCCGTCGCCCGGCGCGACGTCGACCCGGACACCGAGCCCGCCGCCCACGACGCCGACTCCGACGCCGACCCCGACCCCGACGCCGACGCCGACCCCGACGCCGACCTCGACGCCGACCCCGACGCCCACGCCGACGACGACGCCGACCCCGACCCCGACGCCTACGCCGACCCCGACGCCCACGCCCACGCCCACCCCCGCGCCGGCCTAGGAATCGCGCTGGACGAGCAGTGCTCCAGCCGAGACTCCGAGACGGCACTCGCTGGGTGGTCCTCAGCGTCGCTGCGCGACCACGATCGCGGTACCGGGGATGATCTGGCCGCGCAGCCGGCTCCAGCCGCCCCAGGTGCGGTCGTGGCCGGACGGCCACTCGGGCTCCACGAGGTCGACGAGCACCAGGCCGGCCGCGACGAGCTCGCGGACCCGGTCGCCGAGCGTGCGGTGGGTCTCCACGTACGTCGCGCTGCCGTCACGCTGCTCCACGTAGGCCCGGCGGTCCCAGTAGGAGCGGTCCGCCACGAGCCCGCGGGCCCCCGCATCGTCGGGGAAGCACCAGCGGAGGGGGTGGCTGAACGACGCGACCCACCGGCCGCCCGGGCGCAGCACCCGCGCCACCTCGGCCAGCAGGCGTGCGGGGTCGGCGACGAACTGCACGGCCCCGTACGCGGAGAAGGCCAGGTCGAACGACGCGTCGGCGAAAGGCAGCGCGCAGGCGTCCGCCGCCACCAGCGGGACCCCCGTTCCGCGCCCGGAATCGAGCCGCCGGGCGTGCTCGAGCTGGGCGGCCGACAGGTCGACGCCGACGGGGCGTCCGCCCCGGTCGAGCAGCCAGCGTGAGCCTTGCGCCGCGCCGGCGCCAACCTCGAGTACCGCGCGGTCGCGCACCTCGCCGAGCAGCCGCGCCGCCGTCTCGTCAAGCCCTTCCGGCCCCCAGACCAGGCGGGTGTCGCCGAGGAAACGCCCGTGTTCGGCCTGGTAGGCGGCGGCCTCGGCGTCCCACCACGACCGGGCCGCGCGGCGGGCCTCGTCACCGGTGACCTCGCGGCGTACCACATCGTCGTCCTCGCGGGGATCCGTGCGGGGGTCCGTCCCGGAGTCCGTGCCGGCGCCAGTGCCGCGATCCGGGCCGGAGACCATGCCGGAGGATAGGCCCCCCCGGCTTTGACCCCCGCGCCCGCGGACGCGTAGGCTCCAGGCTGCGCTGTGGGCCTGCACGCGCCTCGGACCGAGCAGGCTCGCGCTCGTCCACGTCGGTTCTCCGGTCCACGTTTCCGCGGGTGCCTCGGCTAGGCGAACAAGGGCCCTCCGCGCGTCCACACCGAGCACCTGAGTCCGCACCGGAGCCCCCACTACATGACGAGCAGCCTCGAGGCCCCCGCCCAGCGTCCCGCCCCCACCCAGGTGGCGGTCAACGACGTCGGGTCGGCAGAGGCCTTCCTCGCCGCTATCGACGAGACGATCAAGTACTTCAACGACGGCGACATCGTCGAGGGCACCATCGTCAAGGTCGACCGTGACGAGGTCCTGCTGGACATCGGCTACAAGACCGAGGGCGTCATCCCCTCGCGCGAGCTGTCCATCAAGCATGACGTCGACCCTGCCGAGGTCGTCTCGGTCGGCGAGCACGTCGAGGCCCTTGTCCTGCAGAAGGAGGACAAGGAAGGCCGGCTCATCCTGTCCAAGAAGCGCGCACAGTACGAGCGCGCCTGGGGCACGATCGAGAAGCTCAAGGAGGAGGACGGGGTCGTCGAGGGCACCGTCATCGAGGTCGTCAAGGGTGGCCTCATCCTCGACATCGGCCTGCGCGGCTTCCTCCCCGCATCGCTGGTTGAGATGCGCCGGGTGCGCGACCTGCAGCCCTACGTCGGCCGCACCATCGAGGCCAAGATCATCGAGTTGGACAAGAACCGCAACAACGTCGTGCTGTCCCGCCGGGCCTGGCTCGAGCAGACTCAGTCCGAGGTGCGCTCGACGTTCCTGCAGACGCTGGCGAAGGGCCAGATCCGCAAGGGCGTCGTGTCCTCGATCGTCAACTTCGGTGCGTTCGTCGACCTCGGTGGGGTCGACGGGCTCGTCCATGTCTCCGAGCTGTCGTGGAAGCACATCGACCACCCGTCCGAGGTCGTGGAGGTCGGCCAGGAGGTCACCGTCGAGGTGCTCTCGGTCGAGATGGACCGGGAGCGGGTGTCGCTGTCGCTCAAGGCGACCCAGGAGGACCCCTGGCAGCAGTTCGCCCGCACCCACCAGATCGGGCAGATCGTGCCGGGCAAGGTCACCAAGCTGGTGCCCTTCGGCGCCTTCGTCCGCGTCGACGAGGGCATCGAGGGCCTCGTGCACATCTCCGAGCTGGCCGAGCGCCACGTCGAGCTCCCGGAGCAGGTGGTCCAGGTCGGGCAGTCGGTGCTCGTCAAGGTCATCGACATCGACCTCGACCGGCGCCGCATCTCGCTCTCGCTCAAGCAGGCCAACGACCCGTCGGTGGCGCAGTCTGTCGAGGACCACTTCGACCCGACCATGTACGGCATGGCCAGCTCCTACGACGAGGCCGGCAACTACATCTACCCGGACGGCTTCGACCCGGAGACCAACGAGTGGCTGCCCGGCCACGAGGCGGCGCAGGCCGAGTGGGAGAAGCAGTACGCCGAGGCGCACGCCCGCTGGGAAGCCCACAAGAAGCAGATCGAGGGCGCCCAGAAGGCCGAGGCCGACGCGACCGCCGAAACCCCGTCCAGCTACTCCTCCGACGTCCCGGTGGAGGCGGACTCCGGCACCCTCGCCTCCGACGAGGCGCTGCAGGCCCTGCGGGAGAAGCTCACCGGCGGCTGAGTCCCAGCGCCGCCGGCAGGTCGAGGCGGCGCACCTTGCCGGTCGGCGTGCGCGGCAGCTCGGCCAGCCGGTGGACGTCCTTGGGCCGTTTCGCCGGCGCCAGGCGCTCGGCTGCCCAGGAGCGCAGCGCGTCCTCGCCGACCGGGCCGACGACGACGGCGCACACCCGCTGGCCCCACCGCTCGTCCGGCACGCCGAACACCGCCACATCTTCCACCCCGGGACAGCCGCCGAGCACCGCCTCGACCTCGGCCGGGTGGACGTTGACCCCGCCCGAGATGACGAGGTCCTCACGCCTGCCGTCCAGCCACAGGTAGCCCTCGTCGTCGAGCCGGCCGAGATCGCGGACGGTGAACGCCGGGCCGTCCGGGGTGGCGCGCCACGCGTCCGCCGTGCGGGCCGGGTCGCGCCAGTAGGAGAAGCGCGCGTACGGCGGCACCGCGCACCACACCATCCCGTCGGGGTCCACCGACAGGGTGCGCCCGGGGCGCGCCCGCCCCACCGTGCCCGGACGGGCGGCCCATTCGCGGCCGCGGCAGGCAGTCAGCTGTCCCTCGGTCGAGCCG
This sequence comes from Jiangellales bacterium, assembly GCA_038246785.1. GTDB lineage: Bacteria > Actinomycetota > Actinomycetes > Jiangellales > Jiangellaceae > JBBRVP01. Next base: position 20,110 of record JBBRVP010000014.1, on the reverse strand, counting down.
TAGAACTCCACGACGTGCTCCTCGCCCACGAGCTCGTGGATGCGGGCCTTCACCGCAGGCGGACACGGCGCCCCCGCATGGGCGAGCAGCCGCAGGCCGCGCAGCGAGGGCAGGCCCACCCCGGAGCCGGCGTACGCCAGCAGCCGCTGCAGGTGCGCCGGAACGCAGAACGTCGACGTCGGGCGCGCTTCAGCCACCGCGGAGGCGAAGCGCTCGGCGCTGAACCGGCCCGCCAGCAGCACCGTCCCACCGGCGAGCAGCGTCCCGGTCGCGAAGCGCAGCGGCGCCGAGTGATGCAGCGGCGAGCACACCAGGTGGCGGTCGTCCCGGCCCAGCTCCCACAGCTCGCGCTCCTCACCGACGAGCAGCTCCGCCGCGGCCTCGTCCAGCAGTCCGGACCAGACGGCCTTGGGCGCGCCGGTCGTCCCGCTCGTGGCGTGCATCGGCCGGGCCAGCGGGACCGGCGCGAGGTCGGACGGCGGACCGTCGAGCAGCCCGGCCAGCTCCGCGGACGTCGTCACCGTCAGCGCCGGTTCGACGGCGGCGAGCAGCGGCTCCCGCTCGTACGCCGTCAGACCCGGGTCCAGCGGCACCGGCACCATGCCGCTGCGCAGTGCCCCGAGCACGACCGCCAGGTAGCCCGGCGAGCCCGGGAGGACGAGCGCGAGCCGGTCCCCGGGGCGCAGGCCGCGGCGGCGCAGCGCGCCCGCGACCCGGCGCTGGGCGACCAGCGACTCGGCGGAGGTGACTACGTCGACGGTCACGGTCGGGTCACCTCCGGTACGGCGAGCGGGCTGCGCGCCGATCCTCCCGTACCGTGTCGAGTGCAGGGAGCGCACCGGGGCTCCCCGGGACGCGGGTGGGTGCTGTGCGGCGAGCGGTGGTGCTGACGGCGGGGGTGGTCCTCGCCCTGACCGGCTGCTCGCAGCAGCCGAAGACCATCGACGACGTGCTCGGGACCCCCTCGCCGACGGCGAAGTCCACGCCCAGCCCGACGAGCGCGCCCTCCGCTACGACGGCCGCCTTCCCGCGCACCTGTGCCGAGCTCGTCCCTCCCGGCGCGATCGCCGCCGCCATCGGTGCGCGCCCGCTGCCCGGGAGCGTGAGCTTCGTCTACGCGGGACCGGTCCGCTCCTCCGGACGGCTCGAGCGCACGACCTGCGGGTACGGCGTGACGGTGGGCAAGGACGGGAAGCCCGACGTCGTGCGGATGGAGGTGAGCCTGGTGCGCTACCGGCAGGCGGCTGACGCCGACGCGCGGGTCGCCCTCACGGTGCAGACGGCCGCCGGCGGGGGAGACCACGTCTACCCGTTCACCCTGCATGGGCGGCGGGGCTACCTGCTGAGCGACCGGACCGGCAGCTCGTACGTGCTCGCGGACGGCGCGCGGACGCTCGTCGTGAGCATCCGCGCGGGGGTGGTGCCCGCGCCGGCGGTCAAGGTGGCGCTGATCGGGCTGGCTCAGCGCGTGCTGCGCCTCGGCGCTTCGCCCTCGCCGTAGCGGCAGCGTCCCCGGCTCGCGCAGCCACCCGCTCGCGTGCCGCACATGGTGGGAGTTGGGCGATGTCAATTACCGCCGCCTGATAACACATGAGTCACGATTGCTGATAACCGTGGTCCGCTCGACTATGTTGGCCGGACCCGGACGTCGCCGAGCGTCCCGCGATGGCCACCGGCTAACGCGTCACGGTCAGTCAGTGAAGGAGTACGGAATGCGAACAGCTAACCACCTGAGGGCCGCCAGCTTGGCGGCTGCCGCTGCCTTGCTCGTTGCGGGCTGTGGCAGCAACGACACGTCGGCGGGAGGCGCGAGCCCGAGCGGCACCGGGGGCGCGGTCAACGAGACGCTCAAGCTCGGCTACGTCCTGCCAGAGACCGGTGACCTCGCGTTCCTCGGGCCACCCCAGATTCAGGGCATGAAGTACGCGATCAGCCAGATCAACCAGGCCGGAGGAGTGCTGGGCAACGACATCCCGGACCCGGTCGCCGGTGACGAGGCCAACGACCAGGCGCTCGCGGCGCAGGCGGCCGACCGGGTGCTTGCGTCCGGCGTCAGCGCCATCATCGGCGCGGCGGCGTCTGGCATGTCCCTCGCCATCATCGACAAGGTGACCGGGGCCGGCGTCGCCCAGTGCTCCGGATCCAACACGGCCCCCACCTTCACCGACTACAAGGACAACGGCCTCTACTTCCGCACGGCACCTTCGGACGCGCTGCAGGGGCCGGTGCTCGCCGACACGATCGTCAACGACGGGCACAGCAAGATTGCGATCGTGGCCCGCGCCGACGACTACGGCCGCGGCCTCGCCGACGCCACCGCCAAGGCGCTCGAGGCCGCCGGCGCGACGGTGGCGCTCAACAGCACCTACGACCCGAAGACGACCAACTTCGACTCGACCGTGCAGAAGATCGCCAGTGCGCAGCCCGACGCAGTCGTCGTCATCGCCTTCGAGGAGGGCAAGCAGATCCTCAAGGGCCTCATCGAGTCCAACCTGGGTCCCGCCAAGGTGGGCGTCTACGGCGCCGACGGCCTGCGCAACACCGACCTGGCCAAGCTCGTCGACCCGTCCAACCCGGCGGTCCTCAACGGGATGAAGGGCACCGCGCCGGCGTCGGCGGACAACCCCGGGTTCACCGCGGCGCTGAAGAAGTTTGCTCCTGACCTGAAGGAGCTGCAGTACGCGCCGCAGATCTACGACTGCGTGAACATCATCGCCCTTGCCGCCGAGGTCGCCAAGTCCACCGACGCCAACAAGTTCAAGTCCGACGTCATCGGTGTCACCAAGGACGGCGAGAAGTGCAAGGACTTCGCGTCGTGCAAGAAGCTCATCGATGCGGGCACGGACATCGACTACGACGGTGCGAGCGGTCCGCTCGACTTCACCGACGCTGGCGAGCCGGGCAGCGCCACGATCGAGATCTACGGCTACGACGCCACCGGCAAGCTCAAGACCCTCGGCACCAAGGAGGCCAAGCCGGCCAGCTGACCCTCCCCCGGGGGTGGGACCCAGGCGCGCCCGGCGTCTGTACCTCCTTGCACGACGCTAGTGGCCCGGCCGCGCTCGTCGCGGCCGGGCCGCTGCCGTCGAGGGCCGCTGTCGTCGAGTCCGCTGCGCCGCCGGGGGGACTTCTGGTGCCGAGCCTGCCGGGGCGATGCGATCCGCCACGTGCTTCGATGCCGGCATGACCGGTCACGAACCTCCGCGCGTTGTCTCCGCCAGCCGGGAGATCGCGGCCGGCGCCGAGCAGATCTTCGAGCTCATTGCCGACCCCGCTCAACAGCCGCGCTGGGACGGCAACGACAACCTCGCTGAGGCAGCAGACGGGCAGCGAGTCCGTGGCGTCGGCGCGGCGTTCACCATGACGACCACGAAAGGGAATGTGCGGGAAAACCACGTGGTCGAGTTCGAGGAGGGCCGCCGCATCGCGTGGAGACCCGCCGAGCCCGGCCAGCAGCCGCCAGGACACCTGTGGCGGTGGCAGCTCGAGCCGGTCGGCCCCTCGCGGACGCGCGTCACCCACACCTACGACTGGACCGAGCTGACCGACCAGGCGCGTCTTCCGCGGGCTCGCGCGACCACGGCCGACAGGCTCCAGGCCTCGCTGGACCGGCTCGCGGGGCTCGCCGAGAGCGAGTGACCGGCCGGGACGACCCGGACGCCTCGTCAGCCGACGCGGGCGAGCGTGCCGAGGTAGAGCTCGATCACCTTGGGGTCGCCGAGCAGCTCGCGTCCGGTGCCGGTGTAGGCGTTGTGTCCTTGGTCGAGCACGTAGCCGCGGTCGGCGATCTCGAGGCAGTGCCGGGCGTTCTGCTCGACCATGAGGATCGACACGCCAGCCTCGTTGATCCGCTGGATCGACGTGAAGACGGTGTCCTGCATCATCGGGGACAGCCCGGCCGACGGCTCGTCGAGGAACAGCACCTGGGGGTCGGTCATGAGCGCCCGCCCCATCGCCACGACCTGACGCTCGCCACCGGACAGCGTGGAGCACTTCTGGGCCTTGCGCTGGTCTAGCAGCGGGAAGAGGTCGGTGACCACGGCGTAGCGCTCCGCAAACTCCTTGGGCCGCAGGAACAACCCCATCTCGAGGTTTTCCTGGATGGTCAGTGAGGGGAACACGTTGTTGTTCTGCGGCACGTAGCCCAGACCCATCGCGACCAACCGGTGCGCGGGAAGCCCGCTCACGTCGTCCGATCCGAGCATGACCCGGCCTCCACGCACGGGGACGAGCCCGAACATCGCCTTGATCAAGGTCGACTTGCCGGCGCCGTTGGGCCCGATGATCCCGACCAGCTCACCGCGGTGGACCTCGACGTTGCAGCCGTCGAGGATGTTGACCTCAGGGAGATAGCCGGCGACGAGGTCTTCCGCGGCGAGCATCACCTCGCCACGCTCATCGGTCGATGCCACGTCCCCCACCTCGCCCACGTCGCTGGTGTCGCTCATTCGGTGTCCTCCGGTCGGGCCGGCGGGGGCGGGGCAGCGGAACGCTCGGGCGGGTCGGGCGCTGCCTGGCCCGTCGTCGACTCGGTAGCCGACTGGTCCGCTTCCGCGGGGGTGGCTGCGTGCTCGGCGGTGGCCGTGTCCGCGCTCGCTCCCTCGGCGGGCAGTCCGCGGTGCGCACCCAGGTAGGCATCGATGACCGCGGTGTTCGAGCGGATGTCGCGCGGCCTGCCCTCGGCGATGACCCGCCCCTCGGCGAAGCAGACGATCCAGTCGCTGATCTCCATGACGACGTCCATGTCGTGCTCGACGAGCATGATCGTCATGCCATCGGCGCGGAGCTCGGAGAGGTGCTCGAGCAGCCGCTGCCGCAGCGCCGGGTTCACGCCCGCCATCGGCTCGTCCACCATGAGCAGGTTGGGGCGGACCATGAGAGCGCGGGCCATCTCCAGCAGCTTGCGCTGACCTCCGGACATGGTGCCGGCGAACTCGTCACGCATGTGGGTGAGCTGGAACCGGTCGAGCAGCTCGTCGGCCCGCTGCTCGACCTCCTTCTCCTGCGCCAGCCAGCTGGGCCGGAAGATCGCCGGGAGGAAACGCTCGCCACGCTGGTCGGTGGCGCCGAGCATGAGGTTCTCGAGGGTCGTGAGCCGCATGAGCGTCTTCGTGAGCTGGAAGGTCCGGACCATGCCGAGTCGGGCGATGCGATAGGCGGACAGACCGGCCAGCGGTCGGCCGTCGAACGTCCAGGTCCCGGTCGTCGGCTTGTCGAAGCCGGTGACGAGGTTGAAGAACGTGGACTTGCCGGCACCGTTGGGCCCGATCAGCGAGGTCACCGTGCCGCGCTGCACCTCGATGTGGTCGGCGTCGACGGCGCGCAGGCCCCCGAACATCCGCCTCATCTCGTGGGCGACCAGGATGGGGTCCGGCTTGGAGACCCCGGTCTCCGGTGCCACGCCGGACAGGCCCGCCGGACCGGTCGCGCCGGTGCCGGCGGGTGGCGGCGTCGAGACGTCAGCGGACATCGAGTCGCAGCTCCTTGCGGTCGCCCAGGATGCCGGCGGGCCGGAACACCATGAGCAGCATCAGTCCCAGCCCGACGAAGGCGAAGCGGACCGCCCCCACGTCGGCTCCCGAGATGATGCTGCTGGGGATGACCCCGGAGCCAACCGCCTGGCGCAGGAAGGCATCCACGAACGTGATGAGGAACCAGAAGATGATCGAGCCGAGGATCGGCCCGAAGATCCGCGCCGCCCCGCCGAGGATCACGATGGCGTAGAGGTAGAACGTCACCACCGGGTTGTAGCTGTCCGGCGTCACCGACTGCACGTTGATCGCGAGCATGGAGCCGGCGACGGCACCGATGACGCCACCGAGGATGAGGCTCTGCATCTTGAACCAGTAGACGTTCTTGCCCAGGCTGCGGGCGGCCAGCTCGTCCTCCCGGACCGAGCGCAGCACCCGTCCCCACGGGCTGCGGACGAGCAGGAAGACGAGCAGCGACGCGAGCGCCACCAGGGCCCAGGCGACGATCATCACCCACAGCGAGCGGGAGTCGAAGTCGACCGGACCGAAGCCGTACCGGCCGGGCGGTATCGGGTTGAGGGCGAAGAAGTCGTTGGCGAACTGGCGCAGGCCGAACACGCCGCCGGTCACCGGAGCCGCGTACGTCGAGCGGTAGACGTAGCGGAGCACCTCTCCGGCGGCGATCGTGGCGATGGCGAGGTAGTCCCCGCGCAGCCGGAGCGTCGGGACACCGAGGAAGAACGCCAGGACCACGGCGCAGGCGATGCCGAGCAGGACGCCGAGCCACAGCGACCACCCGAACGTCGCGACGCCGACCGCCACCCCGTACGCGCCGACGAGCATGAACGCCACCTGGCCGAAGTTCAGCAGGCCGGTGTAGCCGAACTGCACGTTGAGCCCGACGGCGGCCAGCGCGTAGATCGCTGCCTCGGGGCCGAACATGCCACGGACCGCGTTGCCGAGGATGCCGAGGTAGTCCATTCTTGGCTCCTACCCTGCCCGCTCGGACTTGCCGAGGATGCCCTGCGGCCTGATGAGCAGGACGACGATCAAGGCCAGCAGAGCCCAGGCGTTCTGCAACTCGGGGCTGAACCACAGCGTCGACAGCTGCGCGACCAGTCCGACGACAAGGCTGCCGACGACGGCACCGAAGGCGCTGCCCAGGCCACCGAGGATCACGCCGGCGAACATCAGCAGCAGCAGGTTGAACCCCATGTCCCAGTAGATGGCTGTGGTCAGGCCGAAGAGCACGCCGCCCAGGGCAGCCAGGCCGCCGCCGGCCAGCCACACGACGAGGACGACCCAGTCGACGTCGATGCCGGAGGCCTCGGCCAGGTCACGGTTGTCCGCCACGGCCCGCATCGCCTTGCCGATGCGGGTCCTCAGCAGCACGAACGCCACCGCGCCCAGGACCGCGAAGCAGAGGAGCGTCACGACGAGGTCCCGCGGCGTGATGCTGACCGGGCCGAGCTCGAGCGGCCGCTGCACGGTGAACTCGGAGTACTGCGAGCGCCGCGAGCCGAACACGACGAGCAGCGTGTGGCGGATCAGCAGCGACAGGCCGATCGAGATGATGAACATCTGGATCAGCCCCGACCCACGCCGCCGCATCGGTCGCCAGATGCCGCGCTCCATCGCCCCTCCGACGCCGGCGCCGACCACGATCGCCAGCAGCGTCGCCACGACGAGCGGGAGGTGGAAGGGGCTCGTGCTGAAGAAGAAGGCCACCATGGCGCCGATCGTCACCATCTCGCCCTGCGCGAAGTTGATCAGACCGGTGGTGCCGAAGATGAGGGACAGCCCGATCGCCGTGATGGCGATGATCGCGCCGAACTTGATGCCCTCGACGACGAGCTGGGCGAACCGGGTCGCGAAGCCCGTGCTGCCGCCCGCGCCACCGCCGGACACGACGCCGGGCGAGGCCGACGTGGTGGAGCCGGGCGATCCGCCCTGCTGCTGCGTCCCGGCCGGAGCGAGCGGGAAGATCACCGTCCGCTTCTGCCCGGTGCTCACTGCGACGTCGGAGAGTGTCTCGCCGCCCTTGTTGCGCAGCTGGTAGCGCGACGGAAGGGTCGCTACGTCGAGGGTCACCGTGTAGGTGCCGGACTTCGGAACGGCTACCTCCCACGTGCCGTCGGCGGCGGACTTCGTCGTGCCGACCTCGGTGCCGCCCGACGCGACGACGAGCGTGACGCCGGCGACCGGCTGGCCGGTGGGTCCGCGCAGCGTGCCCTTGATCGACTGGCCCTGGTCCTGCGCGAACGCGCTCGGCGCGAGCAGGAAGGCGGCGAAGCACACGGCGAGGAATGCCATGAGCCTTGCGCGCACCGCGGCCTCCGGATCCGACGCCGGTCAGGGCGATCGTCGGCCGAGTGTAGCCACCCCCCGATGCGATGCGCGGGAGGTCGGCGCGCATCGCGCACCGTCGCCCTGGTGTGACCGCATGCAGCGAGTGCTGCCGTGGGAATCACCGCTGCAGGAGTAGCGTCCGCGCGGTGCTGCGCGTCGGGCTCACCGGAGGGATCGGGTCGGGCAAGAGCACCGTCTCCGCGCTGCTCGCCGACCGGGGCGCCGTTCTCGTCGACGCCGACCGCCTCGCCCGCGAGGTGGTCACGCCGGGCAGCGCCGGCCTGCTCGCGGTCGTCGCGGCGCTCGGCGAGCACGTCCTCGGCTCGGACGGCTCGCTCGACCGGGCGGCCGTCGCGGCGCGCGTCTTCGCCGACCCCGCGGCGCGGCAGGCGCTGGAAGGCGTGGTGCACCCGCTGGTCAGGGCCCGGGCCGCCGAGCTGGAGGCCGCCGCCGTCGCCGCCGACCCGGCCGCCGTCGTCGTGCATGACGTACCGCTGCTGGTCGAGACCGGTCAGCAGACTGCGTACGACGAGGTCGTCGTCGTCGACGTACCCCCTGAGGTCCAGCTCGGGCGGCTCGTCGCGCGCGGGATGCCTGAGGACGAGGCGCGCAGCCGATGCGCCGCCCAGACCTCCCGGGAGCGGCGGCTGGCGGCGGCCACCGTGGTGCTCGACAACGCCGGCGATCGGGCCGCCCTCGAGTGGCAGGTCGACGCCCTGTGGCGGCGCCTCGCCGCTCGGGCGCGCTTCAGCGGCCGACCCAGGTCCTGATCCGGCCTGCTCCCCGGGGTGCCGTACCCGTGGTCATCCCCCGGCGCGGCCCGACCACACCCGCTCGCCCTCGGCCGTGCGCGCGCCGGTGGGCGCCAGGCCGATCCGCCGCGCCACCGCCTCCGAGGCGGCATGGCCCGGCGCGATGGACGCCTGGTAATGCATGACGCCATGCGCAGCCAACCAGTCTCGGACTGCGGTGGCGGCCTCGCCGGCGTAACCGCGGCCCTGTGTCCCACTGCTGATCACCCAGGCGAGCACGGCGACCGGGTGATCGCGCACCAACACCGTGGCCTCGACAGTCCCGACCGCGGCCTCGCCACGCAGCACGGCCCAGCTGAGCCACGCCTGTGTCCCGTCCGGCGAGCGCCGGCTCGCCAGTCTGCCGTAGCGGGCGGTCAGGGCGTCGAGGCCGAGCGGGGCGCCGCCCGTCCAGGTGTGTAGCGCCGGGTCGTCGAGCACCGGGTGCAGCCGCGGCGCGAGGACTGGCTCGACCGGCACGAGCCGCAGCCGCTCGGTGCGCAGCTCACCCGGTGCGAGCGCCGCGAAGGGATCCATCAGCCCCGGGCGAGCTCGCAGGCGCGCTCGACGTCGCCGACGAGCAAGCGCACCCGGGCCACCGAGCGGCCCAGCGAATCCGGCGTGCTGCCCAGGGTGGCGAGCAGCCCGTGCCCGCGCTCGCGGAAGCCCTCCGGCGCCACGGGCAGGGCGCCGGCCGCGCTGACCGCGCCCCGCTCGCCGAGCACCCACGCCCGGGCGGCACCGTGCAAAGCGTACGCCGCCAGCACCACGGAGCGCGAAAGCGCCAGCGCGACGAACGCGACGTCACCCTGCGCAGCGGCCCGTTCGGCCGCGACCAGGCTGTAGCGCGCCTCCCCGAGCCAGTCGACCATTGCGTCGGCGAGCGCCTCGGGCATCTGCGCGCACTCGCGGCGCAGCCGCACCAGCTCGCCACCGGGATCGGCGACGACCACCGAGGTGGCCAGCTCCCCGACGTACGCCGCAGAGGAGAAGCCCAGCGGGTGCGACCACGACGGCAGCAGCTCGACCCGGCCCAGCCGGGCCCGTTCGCGCTCATGCCGTACGCGGTCGAGGTCGCGCAGCACCCAGTCGACGCGCAGCGGCCGACCGCCGACGTGCACGTCGAGCGCCACGCCGCCATCGGCCCAGGCGCCGCGCGACCCGGGCGGGGCGAGATCGACGGGGCGCCCGGCGACGTTGGCGGCGACGCTGCGCAGCCGCTCGAGGTCGAACGGTCGGCGGTAGTAGATGGCCAGGTCGACGTCGGCGTCGGCGTCGGCGCCGCCGCGGGCAAGTGGGCCGCACAGCGCGACGCCGACGACCCCGGGAACCCGGACCAGGCGCTCGCCGTGGGCGCGGGCCACCTCGGCGATGGGGGTCAGGTCCTCACGGCCGGTACTCTCCGCGCCGTCACGGGCGGTCACGTCGGCATCGTGGCACGGGACTCGCGGCAGTCCGGCGCGACGCGCCCGAGCGGCGGCGGCCAGCATGCACGCCGAGACGCGATGCGAGGCCGGCGCTGCTCATCGCGAGTCCGGAGCAGCCATCTGGACGAGCCGGTGCTGCAGGCCGGCCCAGGCGGCCGCCGACGCGGCGCTGAGCAGCGCCGGCCGGCGCAACCGAGGCGAGCCGGCCGCCAGCGCGAGCATCGTCGCCAGGTGCGCGAGGTCCACCCAGCGTCCGAGGTGCAGGATGCCGGCGTCGGGTACGGCGAGCGACGCGAGCCCCTGGGCCACGTCGCGCGCGCCCAGCACGCGCGTCGACACCTCGACCGTCGTGTCGTCGGCGGCCACCCCGGCCGAGCGGAGCACCGCGCGCGGAGCCGCCAGCATCCAGGCACCCCAGGCCAGGCGGGCGCCGCCGTACGCCCGGGTGCGGGCGCGCGCCTGCGTACGCTCGCTCACCCCGTCCGCCCGCGCAGCACCGCCGCCGCAGTCACCCCCGCGGCGACGCCGGCGAGCGCCCCGAGCAGGCCGTGGTGCTGCGAGGCCCACAGCTGTGGGCTGCGTGCATGGGCTCGCTCGTCGAAGACCCCGTGGGCGCCGTAGTCCCGGCCGCCCTCGCCGTCGGCCGGCTTCCACAGGTTCTGCGCGACGTGCGGGTCGTGCATCTCGACCTGCTGGGAGCCGAAGCCCGTACGGGCCAGGTACCGGTCGAGGATGCCGGGCGCGACGGCGTTCGCCAGCAGTGTGCCGACGGTGGAGGCCCCGACCCACCACTCCCGGCGGCCGGGGTGGTCGGCGGCATGCAGGACGGCGCGCGCAGCCACCTCCGGCTGGTAGATCGGCGGCACCGGCTGCGGGTGCTTCGGCAGCTTGGACATCACCCAGGAGAACTGCGGCGTGTTCACCGCCGGCATCTGCACCATCGTCACGTGCACGCCGCTGCCCTCGTGCAGCAGCTCGCAGCGCAGCGACTCGGTGAAGCCTTGGATGGCGTGCTTGGCGCCGCAGTACGCCGACTGCAGCGGGATCCCCCGGTAGGCGAGCGCAGACCCCACCTGCACGATGACGCCGCGGTCGCGGGACTGCATGCGCCGCAGGGCCGCCATGGTGCCGTACACGAAGCCGAGGTAGGAGACCTGGGTCGCCCGGGCGTACTCCTGCGCCGTCACGTCGCGGAACCGCGCGAAGACGGAGGAGAACGCCACGTTGACCCACACGTCGATGGGTCCGAGCTCCTGCTCTGCCCGCTCCGCCGCCGCCTCCACGGCCTCGGCGTCCGCCACGTCGGTCGGGAGCACGAGCGCCTTCCCGCCACCGGCACGCACGTCCTCGGCGGCGGCGCACAGACCCGTCTCACCGCGAGCCAGCAACGCGACGGCCGCACCGCGCCGCCCGTACGCCGCTGCCACGGCGCGACCGATCCCTGCGCTCGCCCCGGTGACCACCACCACCTGACCCGACCCGACCGATTCCGCCACGTCACCCCTCCTGCCTCGCTTGCTGGTGCCCACCAGGCGTGGCATGCCCGGCCGGGCAGGGGGTCATGCGCGGGGAGCGGATCGCCGCGGCAGAGGTTGTCAGGCCCCCGGCCTAACCTGCGGCCGTCTCCAGCATGGGGGAGAGGAGCCCGCATGGCCGACCGGCCGCTGCGTCACTGGGTCAACACGGTGAGCCGCGAGCACGTCGAGATCGGCCGGGGCGGCGGGTTCACCCAGGCCGACCACGGCGCGGCGACACGCCTGCGCCGGCTGCGCCCCGGCGACGGCCTGGTGTTCTACAGCCCTCGCACGCAGCTGCGTGCCGGCGAGCCGCTGCAACGCTTCACGGCGATCGGCCGGGTCGTGGGGGAGGCGCTCTACCAGGTCGACGTCAGCGAGAGCTGGCGGCCGTGGCGCTTGGCGGTGGAGTTCCTCCCGTGCAGCGAGGCCGACGCCCGCCCGCTCGTCGGGCGGCTCTCGTTCGTCAGCGACCCGCAGCGCTGGGGGCTGCCGTTCCGGCGCGGCCTGTTCGAGGTGCCGGCCGGCGACTTCGCGCTGATCGCCGCGGCCATGGGTGCGCCGTGGCCACCGCTCGCCCGCGGGCCGTCGCGGTGAGCGAGCGCCGCGTTCGGCGTGGTCTACCCGCGAGTACGGCTTAGGGTCGCCGCGTCGGCTCCCGACAGGGCACAGCCACGGCGAAGGAGCGCGCTGGGTGTTCAGACGGATCGCCGTGGTCAACCGTGGTGAAGCCGCGATGCGGCTGCTCAACGCCGTGCGCGAGCTCAACGCCGAGGGCGGGCACCAGGTCGAGACGGTGGCGCTGTACACCGAGGGCGAGCGCACAGCGAAGTTCGTCCGCGAGGCCGACCTCGGATACGACATCGGTCCGGCCTCCGCGCGGCCCTACCTCGACCTCGCGGTGCTCGAACGCGCACTGCGCGAGACCGCCGCCGACGCCGCCTGGGTCGGTTGGGGCTTCGTCGCCGAGAAGCCGGCCTTCGCCGAGCTGTGCGAAAGGCTCGGCGTCGTGTTCGTCGGCCCGAGCCCCGCGTCCATGCGCCGGGTCGGTGACAAGATCGGGGCGAAGCTGCTCGCCGAGCAGGTCGGCGTCCCGGTCGCTCCCTGGAGCGGCGGCCCGGTCGAGGACATCGACGCTGCGCTCGCCGCCGGTCGGGAGATCGGCTACCCGCTCGTCCTGAAGGCGACGGCCGGCGGCGGCGGCCGCGGGATCCGCACGGTGCGCTCGGAGACCGAGCTGCTCGATGCCTTCGATCGCACCCGTGACGAGGCGCAGCGGGCGTTCGGCAGCGGCGTGGTGTTCCTGGAGCGGCTCGTCAGCGGCGCCCGGCACGTCGAGGTGCAGGTCGTCGCCGACGGGCAGGGCACGGCGTGGGCGTTGGGCGTACGCGACTGCTCATTGCAACGCCGCAACCAGAAGGTCGTCGAGGAGTCCTCGTCCATCGTGCTCACCGACGGCCAGGTACGTGACCTCGAGGCCGCAGCCCAGCGGCTTGCCCTCGCGGTCGGCTACCGCGGCGCCGGCACGGTGGAATTCCTCTACTCACCCGATGACAAGACCTTCGCGTTCCTCGAGGTCAACACGCGGCTGCAGGTGGAGCACCCGGTCACCGAGCTCACCACGGACGTCGACCTGGTCCGGCTCCAGCTTCACGTGGCCGCCGGCGGCCGGCTCGTCGGCCCCCCGCCGGCGGAGCACGGCCACGCCATCGAGGCCCGGCTCAACGCTGAAGACCCGGACCGCGACTTCGCGCCCTCGCCCGGCCTCATCTCGTTGCTGCGGCTGCCGAACGGCCCGGGGGTCCGCGTCGACACCGGTGTGGACGAGGGCGACATCATTCCCGCCGACTTCGACTCGATGATCGCGAAGGTGGTGGCGTACGGGCCCACGCGCGAGGTGGCGCTCGCCCGGCTGCGACGGGCCGTGGCCGACACGACGGTCGTCGTCGAAGGCGGCGTGACCAACAAGAGCTTCCTGCTCGATCTGCTCGACCAGCCCGAGGTGCTCGAGGGCAGCGCCGACACCGGGTGGATCGACCGCGTCCGGCACACCGGTCGCCTGGTGGCACACCAGCATGCCGGGGTCGCGCTGGTCGCCGCGGCGATCGAGGCGTACGAGGAGGAGGAGCAGGTCGAGCGTCAACACTTCCTCGCCACGGCCCACGGCGGTCGTCCACAAGCCCGTCACGAGGTGGGTCGCGCGATCGACCTGCGCTTGCGCGGCGCGGCGCACCAGGTGACCGTCGCCCGGATCGGGCCCAACCGGTTCCGGGTAGCCCTCGGCACCGGTGCGGACCGGGTCGCCGAGGCCCGTGCCGTCGACGCCGAGCGCGAGCGCCTCGACGAGTTCGGGGGACGACTCGTGCTCGGCGACCGGCGGTTCCGGCTGTTGACTGCCACCCACGGTCCGATCCACCTCGTCGAGGTCGACGGCACGACGCATCGGGTCAGTCGCGACGAAGGTGGGGTGCTCCGCTCTCCGGCCCCCGCGCTCGTCGTGGCCCTGCCGGTCGGCCCGGGCGCTGAGGTCGAGGCCGGCGCGCCCGTGCTGGTCCTGGAGAGCATGAAGATGGAGACGGTGCTGGCCGCGCCGTTCCGGGCGCGGGTGCGGGAGCTGAGCGTGTCGGTGGGCAGCCAGGTCGAGGCCGGCGAGCCGTTGCTGCGCCTCGTGCCGCTCGCCGCCGCCGAGGCAACCACCGCTCCGGATTCGACCCGACCGGTGCAGGCGGTCGAGGAGGACTCCCGCGACGGGGCCTTCCTGGAGCTGCCTGCGGCCTCGGCCGACGGCACGCCGGCCGAGCGGGCGGCCCGCAGCCTCGACGACCTACGCAGCCTGCTGCTGGGCTTCGACGTCGACCCACGGGAGGAGGGCCGCGCGCTCACCGCGTACCAGAGCGCCCGCGACGGGCTGACTGATGCCGGCATGTCGCCGCTGCGCGCCGAGATCGGCGTGCTCGGTGCCTTCGCCGACCTCGCCGAGCTCAGCCGCAACAAGCCGGACGGGCAGGAGCGCGCCGACGACCGAGTCCACAGCCCCCGCGAGTACTTCCACTCCTACCTGCACAGCCTCGACGTCGACCGCGAACACCTGCCCGAGCCGTTCCGGCAGCGGCTCGCCCGCGTCCTCGCCCACTACGGCGTGACCGCCCTCGACCGCACTCCGGCCGTGGAGGATGCGGTCTTCCGCATCTTCCTCGCCCAGCAACGCACGGCGGCCGATGTCGTCGTCGTCACGACTCTGCTGCAGCACTGGCTGGGCGAGCCGGCGCCGCAGGACGGCATCGCCGAGGAGGCCCGCGAGGTCCTGGACCGGCTCGTCCTCGCCACCCAGCTGCGCTTCCCGGTGGTCGGCGACCTGGCCCGAAGCGTCCGCTTCCGCTGGTTCGACGAGCCGCTCGTCGCCGCGGCCCGGGCCCACGTGCTCGAGGGGGTGCGCGACGAGCTCGTCTACCTGACCGAGCAGCCTGCGGCGGCCGATCACGCCGCACGGATCGAGCGGCTCGCGACGATCCCCGAGCAGATCGTGCGGTTCCTGGCCGAGCGGCTGGAGCGCGGTGTTCCCGATCGCGAGCCGATGCTGGAGGTGCTCGCCCGCCGGCACTACCGCGAGCACGAACTGCACGACCTGCGCGTGCTGTCGGTCGGAGGCCGGCCCTTCGTCGTGTGCGACTACGAGCTCGACGACCGCCCGCGGCGGCTCGTCACGACCGTCGGCCGGTTCGACGAGCTGGCCGGCGTCGACGGTCCAGGCACCCTGGTCGGCGACATCACCGAGCAGGTCGACGCGGCACCGTCGGGGTCCCAGCCGGTCGTCGACCTCTACCTGTCGTGGCCCGGCATGCCGACGGCGCCCGACACGGCGTCGGCCGAGCTGCGCTCGGTGCTCGACGGTCTCGGCTTCGCCGAGCAGGTGCGCCGCGGCGCCGGCGCCGTCTGCCCGGGCGGCGGCCGGCCGGTGTCGTACTTCACCTTCCGGCCCGACGAGGACGGCGTCGTCGAGGACGACCTGGTCCGTGGCGTGCACCCGATGGTGGGTCGGCGGCTCAACCTGTGGCGGCTGCGCAACTTCCGGGTGACCCGCCTCGACGCCCCGGAGGACGTGCTGCTCTACTCCTGCGTCGCGATCGGCAACAAGGAGGACACCCGGCTCGTCGCGCTCGCCCAGATCAGGCAGTTCGCCGTCGTACGCGATGCCGACAGGCATGTGGTGGCGCTGCCGCACGCCGAACGCGCCATCGCCAGCTGCCTGGAGGCGATCCGCCGGGCCCGCGCTGACAGCGGGTCGCGCGGCGCCGGGATGGACATGAACCACGTCTGGCTGGTCGTGTGGCCGGTCATCGATGCGCAGGTCGAGGAGCTGACGCCGCTGCAGCGCACGATCGCCCCGCTGACCTCCGGTGCCGGCATCGAGGAGCTGCTCGCGCAGGGACGGGTCATGGCGGCAGAAGGCGGGGTGGAAGAAGTCACCGTGCGCTTCGCCCGCCAGCCGGGAGCCGGCATCGTCGCGAGTGTCGGTACCCCCCCCCGCGAGCCGCTCAAGCCGCTCGACGACTACGCCCAGAAGGTCCTGCGTTCGCGGCGGCGCGGCACGGTCTACCCGTACGAGCTGGTCGAGACGCTGGCCGGCCTGGGCGGCAGCTTCGTCGAGCACGACCTGTCCGAGGACGGGGAGCTGGTGCCGGTGGAGCGTCCGTTCGGTCGCAACTCGGCCGGCGTGGTCGTGGGGGTGGTGCGCACGCCGACCGCGCGGCACCCCGACGGCGTCACCCGCGTCGCACTGCTGGGCGACCCCACGAAGGCGCTCGGCGCGGTCGCCGAGCCGGAGTGCGCCCGGGTCATCGCCGCTCTCGGCCTGGCCGAGCGGATGGGGGTGCCCGTCGAGTGGTTCGCGGTGTCGGCCGGCGCCCGCATCGCGATGGACTCGGGCACCGAGAACATGGACTGGGTCGCGCAGGCGCTGCGCCGCATCGTGACCTTCACCCAGGCCGGCGGGGAGATCAACGTGGTCGTGTCCGGCATCAACGTCGGCGCCCAGCCCTACTGGAACGCCGAGGCGACGATGCTCATGCACACCCGCGGCATCCTCGTCATGACCCCGGACGGCGCGATGGTGCTCACGGGCAAACAGTCGCTGGACTTCTCCGGCGGGGTCTCGGCCGAGGACAACTTCGGCATCGGCGGCTACGACCGCGTCATGGGCCCCAACGGGCAGGCGCAGTACTGGGCGCCCGACCTGGCGGGAGCGTGCCGGCTGCTGCTGCGCCACTACGAGCACACGTACGTCGCCCCCGGCGAGGCCGCCGTGCGGCGGGCTCCAACGGGCGATCCGGTCGACCGCGACGTCCGCGACTATCCGCACGAGGTGGCCGGCAGCGACTTCCGCACGGTCGGCGACATCTTCTCCGCGGCGACCAACCCCGACCGCAAGAAGGCATTCGACATCCGCGCGCTCATGCGGGCCGTGTCCGACCAGGACCACCGCACGCTGGAGCGCTGGACCGGCATGGCGGACGCCGAGACCGCCGTGGTCTACGACGCCCACCTCGGCGGGTGGCCGGTCTGCCTGCTCGGCATCGAGTCGCGGCCGATCCCGCGCCGCGGGTTCCCGCCCACCGACGGACCCGACACCTGGACGGCGGGCACGCTGTTCCCGCGCTCGTCGAAGAAGACCGCCCGGGCCATCAACGCGGCCTCCGGAAGCCGGCCGCTCGTCGTGCTGGCCAACCTGTCCGGCTTCGACGGGTCGCCGGACTCGATGCGCAACCTGCAGCTCGAGTACGGCGCGGAGATCGGGCGAGCCATCGTGAACTTTGACGGCCCCATCGTGTTCTGCGTGGTGTCGCGCTACCACGGCGGAGCCTTCGTGGTGTTCTCCAAGGCGCTGAACCCGCGGATGACGGTCCTGGCCGTCGAGGGCTCCTACGCCTCGGTCATCGGCGGCGCACCGGCCGCGGCGGTGGTCTTCGCCGGGGACGTCGAGGCACGAACTGCGGCCGACCCGCGGGTCGGCGACCTGGAGCGTCGGGTGCGCCGATCCTCCGGTGTCGAGCGGGTCGACCTGGTCAGGGAGCTTGCCGAGCTGCGCGCGGCGGTGCGCTCGGAGAAGCTCGGCCAGGTCGCGACGGAGTTCGACCGGCTGCACAGCATCGAGCGCGCCGTCGAGGTCGGCTCGGTGGACGCCATCATCCCCGCGGGTGAACTGCGGCCGCGGCTGATCGAGGCGGTCGAGCGGGGGTTGGCGGGCGTGCCGCCGCAGTGAGCACGCAGCTGCGTGGCAGCGCCGCCCTCACGACGCAGGCGCTTCTCAAGGCCCGAGTCAACCTCAGCGGGTAGCAGACCCTTGCCTGAAACGAAGCGACCGGGTCAGCGCATCGTCGGCCGGGCCTGCAGGAACGTCCAGCGCAGGCCCTCGACGTCCTCGGCCACGTACATCGGCAGCCCCCACGGCGCGGCCGGCGGCTCGACGACGGTCGCGCCGACGCCCGCGGCTTGTCGGGCGTGCGCGGCAACGTCGTCGACGTAGACCCACGGCCGGCAGCGGTCGCCGCCGTCCGTTGCCTCGCCGCGAGGCCACACCACGAGTGAGGAGTTGCCGATCCGGAACTCGATCCACGGGTGTCCGTGGTCGCCCTCGGTCAGCGGGTCCTCGCCCTCGGGCAGCGGGCCGGTGGCCTCGAACCCGAACGCCGCCGCCAGCCACCGGGCGGCCGCGGCCGGGCGCTCGTAGCGCAGGGTGAGCGCCAGTCGGGCGATGTCCCGCATCGCGTGCGGGGCCTCGTCGCGCCGCCGGCACCAGGCCCCGAACCATGGGGGGACGACGCGCACCCACGCGGTCCCGCCCCGGTCGGCGCCGCCGGCGGGGATGCGGGCGGTCACGCGCACCTCGGTCCCCGATGCCGCCGGCTCGAAGGTCACCTCGGTCTCGACGTCGTCCAGCGAGCTGGTCCAGGCCAGCCGGCGCCCGGGCTCCCAGACCGTGATCACTCCCAGCTCGAGCACCTCGCTGTCCGGCCGGTCGTAGACCTCGAGCAGGCGTCCACCGACCCCGGGCTCGCAGCGCATCTCGACGACCCGCCCGGCGGCGTGGTGGTTGATCGGCCCGCGCACCCACCACAGGTCCAGCTCCTCGACGAAGACGGCGAACGCGGTCTCCGGGTCCACGGGCACCGCCACTTCGCTGCGGGCGGAACGGCCTGCCTGAACGTCCTCGATCATCGCTGCGGCCTCCTCCGTACGTGCACCTCGTACGACGCCAGCTGCTGGTCCCAGTGCGCCTGCAGCTGGTCCAGCCAGGCGCGCGCGGCGACGACGGACCCCGAGTGCAGCCGGAACACGCGCGCCCTGGCGTCGTCCGCGGTCCGCTCGTCGTCGGCGACGCCGGCCTCCCGCAGTACGCGCAGGTGCTTGCTCACCGCAGAGGGCGCGGTACCCAGGGACCGGGCCAGCTCACCGGGCCGCCGGGGCGACCGCCCGAGCAGCTCGACGATCCGCAGCCGAGTCGGGTCCGCCAGGGCGTCGAACACCCGCACCAGCTGGGCTGTTTCATTCTGCATCTAGAAATAGTTTCTGACTCAGGACATGCTTGTCAAGCGCTCAGCTCGGGTGACGGCCGAGGGTGATCGCCGACGGGCTCGTCTCGGCGATGGCGCCGGCGCCTGGCGAGCGCGCGCCCGGCCTGGCCGAGCAGACCCGCGGCCCGGTCCAACGGGGCCGGGCCGGTCCGCCTCCGGGCACCAACTGCCACATCCGCCGCTGCCGGTCGACAGCGCGGGGCTGACCCCTCCGACTGCCTGCACATCATCCAGCGCGCGGCCGAGCGTGGGCTGGCGTGCGTGCCGGAGCAGTGACCGCCGTGTCCGCACGGCAGTGCCGTGGTCACGACGCCAGACGCTTCTCCAGCAGGACCGCTGGGTGCCAAGGGCGGGGCAGCTCGCGGCGTCCCACCACTGTGTACCCGGCCGCAACGTAGAAGTCGCGCAATCGGGCGCTGGCCTCCACGCAGTCCAGTCGCACCAGCTGCCGACCGCGCGGGCGCGCCTCGCTCTCGGCCCAGCGCAGGACCGAGGCCCCCAGACCTCGCACTGCACGTCGGCGGTCGGTCATGAGGCCGTGGATGTAGACCGCAGGCGAGGGCTGGACCCCCCAGATCGGCTCGTCGGACTCACTGATCCGAACGGCGGCGAGCAGGCCCCTGCCGTCGCGGAGCACGTGCCACTCGGCGGCGGCGACCTGCTCGCGCACCCCAATGACCGGCACCTCGCCGGGATGCCACTGGGCGACGCCCCGATCGAGCAGCCACCGTGCCGCGGCGTCGCGCATCGCGACGATGGCGGCAGCATCGTCGTCGACGGCGCGCACCGGCGAAACCAGCGGCGGCACCCTGCCATGATGCCCGACCCCCCACGCTGAGGCGGGCTGGTGCCGACGGCCCGACCGCCGGCGCCCGATGAGGCTGCGCCGGTCACCAGCGCCGAGCACCGCCGCCTTACGCGAGTGGGTGAGCATGGGTGCGCTTTCTCAACCCACATTCGCGACGTGAGATGTCGGCTGTGGCGGCG
>JBBRVP010000013.1:0-77358 GCA_038246785.1 Jiangellales bacterium | reverse complement strand
CGGGAACACCCGCGTCAGCACCCCCACCGACACAAGATCCGACAAGCGACGCTCGGTCTCCGGCTTCTTCCATCCAGCACGCGGCATGCCACCAAACTACACCGTTGGCATCTTAACTGAACGGTATTGGGGCTAGCGCGAGCCGCGGAATCCGCGCATCCAGCCAAGACGGCAGGCTCCAGGCGTGGCGGCCAAGCAGCTGCATGGCGGCGGGCACGATGAGGCAGCGGATGACCAGCGCGTCGAGCAGGACGGCGACGGCGAGACCCAGCCCGAACTGCTTGAGCATCCGGCTCGGGTCGAGCAGGAAGGACGCGAAGACCACGACCATGATCGCGGCTGCGGCGGTGACGACGCGGCCGGTCGTGCCCATGCCCTCGCGGATGGCCGAGGTCGCGTCACTGGTGCGTTGCCATTCCTCGTGCATCCGGGACAGCAGGAACATCTCGTAGTCCATCGACAACCCGAACGCGATCGCGAAGATCATCACTGGGACGAACGCCTCGATCGGACCCTTCTCGACGCCCAGCGGCCCGCCGAGCAGTCCGTCCTGGAACACCAGCGTGATCGCGCCGAGCGCCGCGGCGACGCTGAGCAGGTTGAGCAGTGCCGCCTTGAGCGGGATGAGCAGCGAGCGGAAGACAACCATGAGGACCAGGGCGGACAGGCCGACGACCACGAGTACGAACAGGGGGAGCCGGGCGGCGACGGCCTCGGCGAAGTCGACGGTGGCGGCGGTGGGGCCGCCGACGAGGACGGTGGTGCCGGTCGCCGCGGCCACCGGGGGCAGGACGTCGCGCCGGAGCCGGCTGACGAGCTCCTGGGTGGGCGCGGCCTGGGGCTTGGAGTCGGGCACGGCGATGAGGGTGGCGACCTGCCGGTCGCGGGACAGCAGTGGTGGGCTCACCTCGGCGACGCCGGGGGTCGCTGCGAGCGCCGTCGCCACCTGACGTGCCGGACCCGTGCCGCCGCTGACCACCACGACGAGTGGACCGTTGATGCCGGGGCCGAACCCCCGCGCGAGCATGTCGTACGCCTGGCGGCTGGTGCGAGCCGGCGCATCGTTGCCGGCATCGGCGAACCCGAGCCGCATGCCGAGCGCGGGAGCGGCCAGAGCCAGCAGCGCCGCCACCGCGACGACGACGGCCGGCCACGGACGTGCCTGCACCGCCGCGGACCAGGCCCTCCACCGTGCCCCCTCGACCGAGAGCGTCCGGTCGGCGCGGCGGACGGCGGCGCGCTCGATCCGGCTGCCGCCGATCGCCAGCAGGGACGGCAGCAGAGTCAGGGCGGCGACCATGGTGACCAGCACGGTGACGGCCACGGCGACCGCTACCCCCTGCAGCGACCCCAGCCCGAGCACCACCAGGCCGACCAGCGCGGTGATGACGGTCGCGCCGGCGAACAGCACGGTCCGGCCGGCGGTGTCCAGGGCACGGCTCACAGCGCGCTCGCGGTCTGCGCCGGCCAGCAGCTCGGATCGGTAGCGGGAGAACACCAGCAGGGCGTAGTCGATGCCGACGCCGAGCCCGACGAGCACCAGCAAGGAGACGGTGTAGTCGGCGACCGTCGCCACGTGCGACGCCAGCACGACCAACCCGATCGCACTGCCGACCCCGAAGACGGCGATCACGATCGGAAGGGCGCCGGCAAGGACCGAGCCGAACAGCAGCACCAGCACGACCAGAGCGGCGAGCAGGCCGGCGCCCTCGGCGGCGCCACCGTCGCCTCCACCCTGGACCCCGCGGACCGGCTGACCGCCGACCTCGACCTGCAGGGATCCGGCCGACGTGGCTCGAGCGGTGTCGATGATCCGCCGCAGGTCGTCCGCCGGCACGTCTTGCGCCGAGCCGTCCAGAGTCGCCGTGGCGTAGCCGATCGTCCCGTCGGCGGACATGGCGTCGCGGCCGGCGTACGGGCTGTCGATCGCCGCAACGTGGGGGAGCCGGCCGACCTCGGCGAGCAACCGCATCACCCGGGCGCGGGTGTCGGCGGCTCCCAGCCCCCGCGGGTCGTGGACGACGATCTGCACGGTGTCCCCGGCTTGGACGGCGCCGTGCGCGCGCAGCGTGTCGAGGGTCTGCTGCGACTCGGTGCCCGGCAGGGAGAAGTCGTTGTGCCACCTGCTGCCTGCGATCGAGGAGGCCGCGGTGATCGCCACGAGGATCAGCAGCCAGCCGAGCAGCGCCCACCACCGGCGCCGGTAGGACCAGGTGGCGAGACGTTCGAAGCGGCTCGCGGGCGGCGCGGCGTCACGTACCGGATGGGTTGTCATCGCGGGAACTCCTCGAAGATGCGGCAGGGCGCCGAGAGGCTAGGACCGGGAAGCGCCGCACGGAGACCTCCCGAGGTGGGAAACCGCCGTCCTCGCTGCGGGCGACCTCTCCGATCGCACCAGGGACGGCGGCGACCCCAGGACCGCCGCGCCGTCGTCGCGAGGGAGGACGCCAGGATCCCCCCGCGGGACGACGCCGACGGCGCTTCGGGCTCCTACGCTGAGGTCATGACGCGCCGCGACCTGGCCGTCGACGCCGGCGTTGCTGCGTTGGTGTGTGCTGCGACGCTCGGGCTGCTCGCCGCCCACGGGTTCGGCTCCCCAGACGTGGGCGCCCGAAACCTGGACACCCTCGGAGCCGTTCTGGCCGTGCTGTCGGCGCTGCCCCTGCTGCTGTGCCGTCGCCTGCCGCTGCTCGCCTTTGTGGCCACGTGCGCCTTCACCGTGCAGCTCGTGTACCTGGCCTACCCGTTGGATGCGCCGTTCGGCCCGGTCGTCGCCAGCTACTGGCTGGCCGTGGCATACGGCGGGCATCGCCGCCCGACGTGGCGCGGCATCGCCGTGCTGGCCCCGACGGGGTTCATGGTCGTGGTGGGCGCGGCCTACGCGTCCCTCGGCCGCGACGTCGTCGCTCTCACGCCCTCACTGCTGTTCTGGGTTGCTGTGATGACCGGCGTGTGGATCGCCGGCGACCGCAGTCAGGCCCGCCGGGCGCAAATCGCCGACCTGCGGGAGCGGGCAGACCGCGCGCAGCGGGACGCGGCGCGCGAGCGTCACCTGGCGGCCGCCGAAGAACGCACCCGCATCGCCCGGGAGCTGCACGACTCCGCCGGACACGCCATCAACGTCATCCTCGTGCAGGCGGGGGCGGCCCGACTACTGCGCGAGCGCGACCCGGCGGCATCTCGCCGGGCACTCGCCGTCGTCGAGGACGTTGCCCGCGACACCGTCGGGGAGATCGACCGGCTCGTCCGCGTCCTCCGCGACGACACCGACGACCTCAGCGTCCCCGCCGACCCCACAGCGCTCACGGAGCTGCTCGAGGCCCACCGGTCGGCCGGCCTGCAGATCGACGCCGAGTTCGCCGTCCCCGACCGCGTGCTTCCCCGCAGCGTCTCCTGGGCGACGTACCGCATCGTCCAGGAGGCGCTCACCAACGCGGCCAAGCACGGCCGGGGAAGCGCCGACGTGAGGGTCGAGTTCGGCGAGGACGCCGTGCACATCGCGATGACCAACCCCGCGGCCACGGTGCGCACTTCCGTGAACGGCGCGGCCACAGCGGGGGGCCATGGGCTCGTCGGCATGCGCGAGCGTGCGACCCTGCTCGGCGGCTCTCTCGAGGCCCGGACCGTCGACGGGGTTTTCCACCTCTCCGCGCGCCTGCCGTACGGCGATGCCGCATGATCCAGGTGCGGGTGCTGATCGTCGACGACGACGCGTTGATGCGGGCCGGGCTGCGCGCCGTCCTGTCCAGCGACGACACCATCGCGGTGGTCGGGGAGGCCGCCGACGGCGCGGAGGGCGCCACCTGTGCCCGTCACCTGCAACCCGACGTGGTCCTCATGGACGTCCGGATGCCCACCCTGGACGGGATCGCCGCCACCCGCCTCATCGTCGAGACGTTGCCCGCGACGCGGGTCCTCATGCTGACCACTTTCGAGGACGACGACTACGTGTACGGCGCCCTGACCGCAGGCGCGTCCGGCTTCCTGCTCAAGCGAGCCGAGCCGGAGCAGCTGCTCGCCGGTATCCGCACCATCGCCGCCGGGCAGTCACTGCTCTCCCCCTCCGTGACGCGCAGCGTCATCGACCGGATGCTCAGCCAGCCGCAGCCGGACCGGAACGCGACCCGGCGTCTCATCCCGCTCACCCCGCGGGAGCGAGACGTCCTGGAACTGGTCGCCCGCGGACAGTCCAACCTCGAAATTGCGGACACGTTGGTCGTGGAGGAGTCGACCGTCAAGACCCACATAAAACGCATCCTCGCCAAACTCGGGCTGCGGGACCGCGTTCACGCCGTCATCCTCGCCTACGAGAGCGGACTCGTCCGGCCGGCGGACTCACACGTCTCGACCCCTCCGGGCCGCCGAGCGCGACTCAGGGCGTAAACCGCCGCCCGGCACGGCGACGCCAGGACCTCGCCGCGCGTTTCGTGCTCCGAACCACTGTGGTGCGCCATCCTCGGGTTCGACGAGGTCCATGCCGAGGGCCGCTTCCCCCGACGCCGCCCGCAGCGGCGGCTGCGGCTGGTCATCGGCGTCTCCGGGATAACCAGGGCCAGCGGGTTCCCGAGCGATTCGGCGCGTGGCCCGCAGGTGGCGCTGGCCGCGCCGGGGGTGGACATCGACTCCGCCGAGAACGGCGACAAGTACTCTCGGGGACGGGCACCAGCGCGTCCACCGCTCTGGTGTCGGCCACGGCGGCGCTGGTGATGGCGAAGTACCCGAAACTCGATGCGGCCAACGTGGTGAACCGCCGACCCCAGTGGCTACGACGCCGAGCACTTCCGCGTCGCCCTCGCGGAGCGCCACGTCGGCGGCGCCGACTGTCTCGTCGTCCGCCACGACGACGGGTGCTGCGGCTGCGGCGGCTCCGGGCGCCACGGAAACCGGCGGGGGCTCCCCGGTCGGTGTGGTCGTCGCGGTGGGCGCGGCCGCCCTGCTAGCTGTCCTCGTGCTGGTGGCCCGCTCACGCCGCGCCGCAGACGCCGATGGGTCCCCCGCCGTCGTGACGTTGCGCTGTCGTCCGTCCGCTTTTCGAGCCAAGTCCGTAGCGGCTCGTCAGCCTCCAGGACGTCCATCCCGCCGGCTGGCGCGTGCGGCTGGACGGCGCGGGCCGCGGCCGCGGGATCGCCGTCGAGCACGACCAGCGTCGGCCGGAAGGGGCCGCCGTAGGACATCTCCACCACCTGTGCCCGGACGCCGGCGGCGGGTGCTGCTCGTTCGAGGCGACCTGGAAGGTCCCCGGTGGCCTCCCGGATGTGCCGCTGCGACACCGCGGCGAGGTGTGCCGGCCCGCCGTGCACCCCCGGGACGAACCCGTCGGCGAGCTGGTCGACGAGGCGGGTGTCCAGGGCGAACGAGGCACCCGCCGGGTCCAGGACGCCGAAAAGGTTCTTGTCCCGGGCGAGCGCGGCCCACTGCCGTCCCGGTATCCGCGTGAATCGCTCGGCCTCGGCGTCCCAGCCGCGCAGTGCTGCCAGCGAGGAGAACCCGGGCAGCGCGCGGTTGTCGCCCTGCCCGGCCAGTCGCGGGACTGTGCTGCCATCAGGGCGCACCGTGAGCGGCACCAGCACTGCACCGGAGAGCAAAGCGTCGGCGATCTCGGTGAGGTCGCCGCCGGCGAGTGCGTCCGCCAGGTTCTCGTCGTCGAGATCAGTGGCCGGTCGTTGGCTGCTCATGCCCGCCCACCTCCTCTGCCCAGCTGCCGATGCGTCGCGCGTCGGCCTCGGTGGTGCACAGGGTGGCCCAACCGTCGGGGAACGGACTGTCGCTGATCAGGGTGCCATCCTCGACCGCGGCGCGTTCGCCCAAGACCCAGACGTGGACCTCGACCGTGCGACCGGGAGCCGCCTCGTCGACCCCGACATCGTGGCGGGGCAGCAGGACGCAGCGGAACCGATGTGGCTGTTCTCCGACCTCGACCAGCCGATACTCCCGTCCCGCCGGGCCGGCGACCGCACCGATGTCGCGGACCGGACGAGGGAAGGCCTACCACGGCGATTCCCCCGACGTCAGCCACCACCGAGCAGCGTCCACGGCCATGCTCATGGCGCCTCCGCCGGCGCGAACTTCCAGGACCGCCCGTCCATGGGTCGTTGACACCGCGGACGGACACGACCTCGACGACGTTGCCCGCGTCGTCGATGACGTACTCGGGAAGGCCACCGGGGCTACCGTCCAGCGGCAGCGCCGGACGTGATTCGACTATGTTCCGCGGTTTTGATCGCCATCTTCGCGTACTCGACCTCCAGCGCAGCGTTGTCCAGCGCCTCGCCGAGTTGGTCGGCAGCCGGCACCAGCTGCTCGAGGGACTGCTCGCTGCCGGAGAGGAGCCGCTGGACGTACGCCGCGAACGCGTCGGCGGCTTGGCCGTCCATCGTGGCCAGGCAGGCGGTCATCGCGGCCTGGGCCTCGGCCACGACCTGCTCGGCCTGGCCGCCGAAGGTTCGCCAGGCGTCGGCGCAGCCGCGCAACTGGTCCTCGTCGCCGTCGGGCCAGCGTGCCCCGACCACGATCGGGATCAGCCACTGCACGCTGCTGGGGACCTCGATGCTCACCGCTCATTCACCGTCCTGCCAGCAGCGCCGGGCCGTCTCGACGCGGACGCCCCTACCCACCGCCCGGGCACCTCAGTCCGGGTAGCTGACCCACGCCAGCACCCCACCGGCGACCATCACCGCCACGCCGACCACGGCGAAAAAGGCCCGGTACACCGGCAGCAGCATGCTGTTGAGCACGAGGTTCCCGACGTTGGTCGTGGCACCGACCCGCTGCTGCTCCTTCGTCCTCCTCCAGGCCGCGATCCACAGCCCTACCGCACCCAGCGGGATCAACAGCAGGGCAAGCACCCACTTCGGCATGCGGACATGTGTACCCAGGCCGAACCCGCTTCACCCAGCTTCCCGTGCGCGGCGCCGGCCGTCATGCCGGGGCAGCGAAGGGCCGCACGTGTCGTATCGCCGCGAGCGTGGGAGAATCCCAGCCGTACGTGGAGGGGAGTATCCCTTCGCGGCGGCGCCGTCATCACGGTGGTCCACGGCGGCCTCCCGGCGCCGTCGGTCCCTGTCGGGGACGGGAGAGACCTCCGGACCGACGTCCGTCTGCCCGGAGGAGCCCTGTGAACGTCCCCACCTGGGTCTGGTGGACGACCGTCGGCGTCACGACGCTGTTCCTGGCCGTCGACGTGCTGGTCATCGGTCGGCGGCCGCACGAGCCGTCGATGGGCGAGTCGGCCCGTCACCTGGCCTTCTTCGTGGGCTGCGCGGTGCTCTTCGGGGTCGGGGTGTGGTTCTTCGCCGGCGGTCAGTACGGCGGGGAGTTCTTCGCCGGCTGGCTGACCGAGTACTCCCTGTCGGTCGACAACCTGTTCATCTTCATCATCATCATGAGCAAGTTCGCCGTGCCGCGGGAGTACCAGCAGACGGCGCTGCTCGTCGGCATCGTGCTGGCGCTGATCATGCGTGGAAGCTTCATCGCGCTGGGTGCGGCGGCGATCAACAACTTCAGCTGGATCTTCTACCTGTTCGGCGCGTTCCTGGTCTACACGGCCGTGCAGCTGGCCCGGGAGGGCGGTGCGGACGAGGGCGAGTTCGAGCAGAACCGGCTGATCAGGTTCGTCCAACGGCGCTTCCCCGCAACGGCGGAGTACCACGGCGTCAAGCTCACGGTGGTGGAGCACGGCAAGCGCCTCATCACGCCGATGCTCATCGTGATGATCGCGCTGGGCACCACGGACCTGCTCTTCGCGCTCGACTCCATCCCCGCCATCTACGGGCTCACGAGCGAGCCGTACCTCGTCTTCACCGCCAACGTCTTCGCGCTGATGGGGTTGCGGCAGCTCTACTTCCTCATCGGGGGGTTGCTGCAGCGGCTGGTCTACCTCTCCTACGGCCTGGCTTTCCTGCTCGGCTTCATCGGCGTCAAGCTCGTGCTGCACGCGCTGCACGTCAACGAGCTGCCGTTCGTCAACGGTGGCGAGCCCGTGGAGTGGGCCCCGGAGATCCCGATCTGGGTCTCGCTGGTCGTCATCGTCGCCACACTGGCGATCACCACCGTGCTGAGCCTGCTCGCCACCCGCCGTATCCGTCGCCGGGTCGCGGCCGAGGGCGGTGACGGGTAGGGCTCAGGCGCCCGGACGCAGCCGTACGTGCTCCGCGCCGAGCTCGGCAACCGAGGTCGTCCCGAGCAGCGCCATGGTCGTGCGGATCTCCGCGGCGAGCAGGTCGGCGGCCTTCTGCACGCCGGGCTCGCCGGCGGCCATGAGGCCGTAGAGGTAGGCCCGCCCGACCAGGCCGGCGCGGGCGCCCAGCGCCACGGCCGCGACCACGTCGGCACCGGAGAGGATGCCGCCGTCGACGTAGACCTCGGCGCGGTCGCCGACGGCGTCCAGCACCGCCGGCAGCGCCTCGAGCGGCGTGGGGGAGCGGTCGAGCTGGCGGCCGCCGTGGTTGGACACGACCACCGCGTCCGCGCCGGCCTCGACGACGGCGCGCGCGTCGTCGGGGGACTGGACGCCCTTGACCACGAGCGGCCCCGGCCACTCCGAGCGCAGCCAGGCGACGTCGTCGAGGGTGGCGGCCGGGTCGAACATCCGCCCGATGAGGTCTGCCACGGTCCCCTCGGAGCGGCGCAACGACGCGAACTCCAGCGGCTCGGTGGTCAGCAGGTCGAACCACCAGGCCGGATGCAGCGACCCCTCGGCGACAGTGCGCACGGACAGCGTCGGCGGGATGGTGAGCCCGTTGCGTACGTCGCGCAGCCGAGCGCCCGGGACAGCGGTGTCCACGGTGAGCATCAGCGCCTCGTAGCCTGCGTCGCGAGCGCGGGCGACGAAGTCGCGGCCGGCCCCGCGGTCTCGCCAGAGGTAGAGCTGGAACCACAGCCGACCGTCCGGAACCCGGTCCGCCAGGTCCTCGATCGACGTCGTGCCCATGGTCGACAGCGCGTAAGGGATGCCGGTGCGGGCGGCGACCCGGCCGACAGCGGGCTCGCCGGCGCTGTGCATCATGCGGGTGAACCCGGTCGGGGCGAAGACGAGCGGGAGTGCCGAGCGGCGCCCGAGCAGCTCGGTCGAGGTGTCGAGGTCCGAGACGTCGCGCAGCACCCGTGGCTGGAACTCGACCCGGGCGTAGGCGGCCCGGGACCGGGCCAGGCTCAGCTCGTCACCGGCTGCGCCGTCGGTGTAGTCGAACACCGCCCGCGGTGCCCGCCGGCGGGCCATCCGGCGCAGGTCC
Source organism: Jiangellales bacterium (assembly GCA_038246785.1). Lineage (GTDB taxonomy): Bacteria > Actinomycetota > Actinomycetes > Jiangellales > Jiangellaceae > JBBRVP01. Next base: position 68,128 of record JBBRVP010000013.1, on the reverse strand, counting down.
GCGATCGACGCGGCACCGGCGAGGCGGCGGGCCGTCGGGCGCAGGCCCGGCGATCGCGGCTGCAGCAGCGGCGCGAGCTCGGACCAGCGCGGCACCCGGCGTCGCGTCATGCGGACGTTGTACCCCCCGGCGTGGCTCATCCGTACCGGGGGGCGCCGCGCGCCGCGCGACGTGCCTAGCCTCGCCCAGCGGTCCCGACGGCGGATGAGGGTTCCATGGACGCGGCGGCGCACAACTCGCGGATCAGCCACGAAACGTTCCAGGCGATGTATCGACGGCTGAAGGCCGAGTGCCGACATGACCCGGCCGACCGCCGCGGAGCCCTCGACGCCCTCACCGCGGAACGTCTCGTGACCGCGGCGCGGGAGGTGCGCGCGGGCCGCACGGTCAGCCTCGCCGCGCCGGTCGAGGGGACCTTGGGCGCCGACAACCCCGAGCCGTGCGACCACCAGATGACCGCGGTAGCGCCGCCGCAGGGCACCGGCGGACTGCACTTCGCGACGGACCGCGTGTCGATGAACATCCACGGCAACGCGCACACCCACCTCGACGCGCTGTGCCACGTGATGTACGACGGCGAGCTCTACAACGGCGTCCCGGCCGCCACGGTGACCCGGGGAGGCGCGATGGAGCTGACCGTCGAGGTCGTCGCCGACGGCATCGTCGGACGCGGCGTGCTGCTGGACGTGCCCCGCGCCCGCGGCGTGGACTGGCTGGAGCCGGGCGATCACGTGACCGGCGCCGACCTGCTCGAGGCGGAGCGCGCCCAGGGGGTCACGCTCGGCCCCGGCGACCTGCTGCTCGTCCGGGTCGGCCATCGCCGCCGTCGCAACGAGCTCGGCGCATGGGACGCGGCCAGGGCACGGGCTGGGCTGCACCCCGACGTCATGCCGCTGCTCGCCGAGCGCCGGGTCGCCGTCCTGGGCAGCGACGGCAACAACGACACCGCCCCCAGCGGCGTCACCGGCATCGACTATCCGATCCACGTGCTCGCGGTCAACGCGATGGGGATGCACATGCTGGACTACCTGCAGCTCGAGGACCTCGCGGCGGCCTGCGCGGAGGTGGGCCGGTGGTCCTTCCTGTGCGTGGTCGCGCCGCTGCGGCTGCCGGACGCGACCGGGTCACCGGTCAACCCGATCGCGGTGCTCTGAGCCGACCCACCGGGCTACCAGCCGCGGTCGCGCCACTCGCCCAGCTGCGGCCGCTCACGGCCCAGCGTCGTGTCGTCGCCATGGCCGGGGTAGACCCACGTCTCGTCGGGGAGCCGGTCGAACAGCTTGCTGGTGACGTCGGAGAGCAGCGAGTCGAAATCCGGCGGAGAGGTCGTCCGGCCCACGCCGCCGGGGAAGAGGGAGTCCCCGGTCCACACGTGCGGAGGCCCGGCGGGGTCGTCGTAGAGCAGGGCGATGCTGCCGGGGGTGTGACCGACGAGCGAGATCACCTCGAGCTCCACGTCGCCGACGCGGAGCCGGTCGCCGTCGCGTACCAGCTCGTCGGTGGGTACGTCGATGCCCGGGGCGTCCTCGGCCGAGGCCACCGTGCGGGCGCCGGTCGCCCGCCGTACCTCAGCCAGCGCCCCCCAGTGGTCGCGGTGGCGGTGGGTGGTGACGACCCGCGTGAGCGGACCCTCGCCGCAGGACTGCAGCAGCCATTCGGCGTCGGCGGCGGCGTCGACGAGCAGCGCCTCGCCGGTGTTGCGGCAGCGCAGCAGGTAGGCGTCGTTGTCCATCGGTCCGACCGAGAGCTTGGTGACGATGAGCCGGGTCAGCTCGCGGACGGCCGGCACCCCGCCGGGGGTGACCTTGCCGGAGTACGTCGACACGTGGTCCTCGCTTCCCCAGCCGGTGATCCTGGTTCGGACTCTAGGCCGGGGTGCCGTGGCCGGCTTATGTGCTAACTTCCACACATGCGTCTGCACATCGAGCTCGACGATCGGCTGGTGGCCCAGGTCGACGAGCTGGCCGGCCCCCGTGGCCGCAGTGCCTTCGTCCGGGGCGCGATCGAGCACGCCGTACGCCAGGAGCGCCGCTGGGCCGAGATCGAGTCCGCGGCCGGCACGATCACCGATTCCGGCCACGACTGGGACCACGACCCCGCTGCCTGGGTGCGTCGACAGCGGCGCGACGACCGTCGGCGCGTCGGCTGATCCGATGCTGCGGGTCCTCGACTCGACCGTCCTGATCGACTACCTGCGCGGGCGCCCCGCCGTGGCCCGTGTCGCGATCATGCACGCGCGCGGCGACGTGGCCGCGACCACCGCGATCAACGTCGAGGAGATCGTGCGCGGGCTGCGGGAGGGCGAGGCCGATGCCGCGGAGCGGTTGTTCACCGGGCTGGAGGTGCTGCCCGTCGACGGGCGGGCTGGCTGGTTGGCCGGGGGCTGGCGCAGGGACTTCGCCGCCCGCGGCGTGACGCTGTGGCAGGCCGACTGCCTGCTGGCCGCTACGGCGTTCGTCCACGGCGCGGCACTGGTCACCGCGAACCCGAAGGACTTCCCGATGGACGGGCTCGAGGTGGAGTACTGGCCGGTGGGGTCCTGATCGGCTAGCCCCAGGCCGGCAGCGCCGGCAGGTCGCCGCCCTCGACGTGGAGGCCGTCGCCACTCGAGCGGCCCAGCAACCACGCGACGAGCGCCGCGGACGGTCCGGACACCAGCGTGGAGCCGCCGCCGACGCGGGCCTCCTCGCCGGTGTCGCTGCTGCGCACGGTGAAGCCGGCGACCCCCGGCCGCGCCGACATCGACGTCACCGCCTCCTCGAGCATGCGCTCGGTGAAGTCGGCCGGCCAGTGGGCCGGGGTGTAGTCGAGGTCGAGGTCGACGTGGTGGATCTCGACCTCCTTGTGTCGCTGCCACGGCACGGCGCGGGCCACAGTCTCCCGGCCGGACCCGGCGACGACGAGCACGACGGGAGCGTCCCAGGCTTCGGTCGGGAGCGTCTCGCCGGCGGACTGCAGGCGGACGCTGGCCTCGCGCAGCTCGAGCGCCGCCTGCTCGGCGGACAGCGCGGCGGAGGTGCGGATGCCCTCGGCGCGGGCCTCGGCGCTGGCGTACCCCGGCGTCTCCTCGCCGGTGCGGGCCCAGACGAGCAGGTTGAGCAACGAGTCGGCGTTGCGGGTGAGGTGGGCGACCACGTCAGCCCGTGACCAGTCGGCGCACAGGCTGGGCAGCGAACGCTGAGCCGGGTCCATCGCCTCGACGGTGCGGAGCAGGCGTTCGGTGGCCGCGCGCACCGCCTCCAGGTCGGCGAGCGGGTCGGGCGGCGGGCTGGGCACGGCGCCTCCCGGCGTCGGGATGACCGGACGCAGGCAACCTAGCGCCGACCCCGGACACGGGTGCGCCGGGGCGGTCAGCCGCCCGCGGCACCCGCCGTCGCCGCCACGTCGGCGGCCCGCCGCTGACGGCCGAGCGAGATGCCCACGACGAGGTCCTGCACCTGGGCGGCGACGCCGTCGGAGAGCGAGGTCTGCGGCGCCCAGCCGAGCAGCTCGCCCGCCAGGGCCGTGCTGCCACCGGTCTCGCGCACGTCGCCGGCCTGCGCGGGCCGGTGCACGACTCTTGGGGTGCGCCCGGTGTGCAGGCCGACGAGGTCGAGCAGCTCGTTGACGGTCGCCTGAGCGCCGCCGGAGACGTTGAGGACGCTGCCCCGTGGGACCTCCCGCTGCCCCGCGGAGATGGTGGCGGCGACGACGTCGGCGACGTAGGTGAAGTCCCGCCGCTGCTCACCGTCGCCGAAGACCTCCAGCTCCTCACCGGCGAGCGCGCGTCGGATGAAGCGGTGCAGGGCCATGTCGGGCCGCTGCCCGGGGCCGTACACGGTGAAGTAGCGGAGGCCGACGACGTCGAGGCCCCAGTTCTCGACGTAGGACCAGCACAGGTGCTCCATGGCGAGCTTGGTGACGCCGTACGGGCTGAACGGACGGGTCGGCGACGACTCGGTGGTCGGGTACGCAGGGGCGTTGCCGTAGACCGAAGACGACGAGGCCACGACGACCTTGGCCGGCGTCGACGAGCGCAGCACCGTCTCGAGGATCCGCTGGGTCGCGAAGACGTTGCGGCGCAGGTAGACGTCGAAGCCGTCTGCCCAGGACAGGCGTACGCCCGGTTGCCCCGCCAGGTGCAGCACCGCATCGGCTCCGGCGAGCAGCGGCCCCATATCGGCGGCGGCCAGGTCGGCGGCCACGTGGCGGTAGCGAGAGCGTGCCGCCAGCCGCTCGACCCGCGCCCGCTTGATCGCCGGGTCGTAGTAGTCGGTGAAGGCGTCGATGCCGAGCACGTCGTGCCCGTCGGCGAGCAGCCTGGCGCTCAGGTGCGCCCCGATGAACCCGGCCGAGCCGGTGACGACGTAGCGCATGTCCCCCCCAGGAGCGGATGCGGTCGACCGTGCGGCCGGCTCCGCCGCATTGACGTTAGGTGGCGGGGCAGCGCCCGCGCATGGCCCGTTCGGCGTAGCGCCGCTGGTGCGGGATCGGCTGGCGAGATCAGCGACGGCGGCCGGTGGCGGCCACGCGGCGGTAGAGATCGACCGTACGGTCGGCCGCAGCCGCCACCGTGAAGTCGGCCTCGAAGCGGGCCCTGGCCACAGTCGCGCGGTCGGCGGCCGGTGACCGGTCGTCCAGGACGTCGGCGAGCGCCCCGGTCAGCCGGTCGGTGTCCTGCGGCGGCACGAGCAGTGCGATCCGCTCGTCGACCGTCTCGCGCAGCGTCGGCAGGTCGCTGGTGACGACCGGCAGCTCGAGGGCCATCGCCTCCAGCAGCGTGCCGGCGGCACCCTCCCAGCGGCTCGGGAAGGCCAGGACGTCGGCGGCGACCATGAGGTCGGCGACGTCGTCACGCATCCCGAGGAAAGTCACCGTCTCGGTCAGCCCGAGCGACTCGCGCAGGGCGGCCAGGTCTGCGGAGGCGGCGCCGTCGCGGCCGGCGACGAGCAGCCGCAGCGTCGGCCGTTCCGTGAGCAGGGGTGGCAGGGCGCGGAGCAGGACGTCGAGGCCCTTCTGCCGTTCAAGGCGGCCTACCGCGAGCACCACGGGGACGTCGTCGGCCAGACCGAGGCGCTCGCGGGTGCCACGGCGGCGCTCCTGGGTCCGGCGGCCGAGCACCTCTGGGTCGCGGCCGCGCGGGATGACCTCGATGCCGTCTGCGGGGATGCGAAGCCGGCGGCCCATGACCTCGGCGACGTGCCGCGTCACCGCGTGCCAGCGCGTCACGAGTCGACCGGTGGCGATGTCGGCTGCCTGGGCGAGCAGGACCCGGGAGCGGCGTAGCCCCGTTGACTCCTCACGGCCGTACGCGGTGTTGACCAGGCTGGATACACAGGGCACGCGGTGCCGGGCGGCGGCCAGCCGTCCGGCGAGGTCGGCCTCGAAGACGGTCGTATGAACAACATCCGGCCGCAGCTGCGCGACGAGCCGGGCCGTGCGCGCGTACCAGGCCCGCCGGCCCGCGCCGGGGGAGGCCATCGAGCGCACCGGGACGTCGGCCTCGGCCAGCTGCGGCCTCAGGTCGCCCTCGCGTTCGACCAGGACGGCGACGTGCAGGTCGACGCCGCGCGCGAGCAGGTGCGGCGCGAGCGCGACGAGCGAGCGCTCGGCGCCTGCCGGCGCGAGGCTGTCGATGAGTTGGAGGACGCGCACGTGTTGGACCAGTGGAGCTCCTGGCTCGTGGCCGCGGGAAGGGCACTGTCAGAGACACGCTCCTGCGATTCCCGTATGCGCAGCGTGCTTCCGATGGTTACAGTCTGGAGTCTAGGCCGCGCGAGGCACGCAGGGGGGACCGTGGGCCAATCGGAGGACTCTGCTGTCGTTCCATCCGTCCACGGCGTGGTCGTGACCTACCGCCGACCCACGGACCTCGCGCGGATGCTGGCGTCGTTGACCGCCCAAACGGTCCGCCTTCGCAGCGTGGTCGTCGTTGACAATGGGCTCGAAGACGAGGCCCGCGCGGTGGTGGAGCAGGCTTCCGCCGGACTCCCGCTGGACTACCTGCCGACTGGAGCAAACCTCGGTCCGGCTGGGGGCCTGGCGAGAGGCGTTGAACGAGTCCTGGCGGAAGCCTCCGACGACGACTGGATCCTCTTCCTCGACGACGACAATCCGCAGGAAGACCCCCAAGTCGTGGAAGGGCTCCTCGCACTGGCGCTGGACTGCAGCACGGTGGACGCCAGGACTGGTGCTGTTGGCCTGGTGGGGTCACGGCTGGACCGTCGACGCGGCCGCCTCCTCCGCCCCCCCGATGCAGCTCTGCACGGCACGCTGTCGGTGGACTACATAGGAGGGGATTCCTTCCCCCTTTACAGCGCGGGCGTGCTGCGACAGGTAGGCGGTCCTCGCAGTGAGCTCTTCTTCGGCTTCGATGACCTCGAGCTCGGGTTGCAGCTTGGGCGTGCAGGCCACACCCTGTACGCCGACGGCGATGCCTGGAGGCGGCTGCGGGACCGCTACGGACGGCTGGGGAAGGTCCCGAGGCGGTCGCCTCGGGTGACATGGCGTGACTACTACAGCGTCCGCAACCTCATCCTCATTCTCCGCGGGATGGGTCTGCGACGGGCCGCGGTGCGGGTCACTCTGCGCGCCGGCCTTGCACGGGGTCTTGTCCGCGCTGCGACGGAACGCGGCTCGCCCGGTCGAGTCCTCGGCCTTCACCTGCGGGCGTGCGTCGACGGCTGGACCGGTCGCACCGGACGACGAGTGGATCCGGATCGATGGTGAACGTCTTGATGCCCCCACCCAGACCACTCGTCTCGGTCGTCATCCCCGTTCGCGATCGCCGCGACCTCATCGGGCGTGCGGTCAGGTCGGCACTGCCCCTGGGTGCGCCGGTGGAGGTGGTCGTGGTCGACGACGGGTCGATGGACGGCAGCGACGCGGCGGCTCGTGAAGTCGCGGACACCCGAGTCCAGGTCGTCTGCCAGGCGCCTGGTGGTGTTTGTCGGGCGCGCAACACTGGGGTTGCTCATGCCCGTGCGGATTGGCTCCTCTTTCTCGATAGTGACGATGTCCTCCTGGAGGGGTGGTACGACGCAGTTCGGCCGCTCATCGCCGAGCCAGGCGTCAGGCTCGTCCTCGCCAGCGCCCTTTACCGTGTGGCAGGCCGTTGGGTGAGCTGCCCGGCAGGTGGGATCGACCCTAGCGGGGGGGCGCGAGGGATTGGCCTGATGCCGGGGAACTTTGTGGTCCGCAAGGACCTGATGGAGCATGTGGGCGGCTTCGACGAGGCGCTGACCTACGCCGAGCACACGGAGTTGTGCCTTCGGCTCGCGCGGGTGCTCGGATGCGCAACCGACGAAATTCGACGCACGAGCGCTGTCTTGATGCGTTACACACCCGCCGACTCCGGCCGAGACCTGAGGACCATGCCCGCCCGCGAGGCTGCCGCCTTGCGGTTGCTCGAGCAGCATCCGCAGGCGTTCGAGAGGAGCCCCGACATCGCGGCGATTCAATGGCGAATCATCGCACGGTCCCGATTCCTCCGCGGAGCCCGAGTCGACGGTCTTCGGGCGCTCGGTCGTGCTTGGCGGAGCGCGCCGGCGCATCCAGCCAACCTCCGCAGCATCGTGACGGTCGCGGTACGTGGCGTGTGGAGACGTCGAGTCGTCACGCAGGCGTACGTCCCGTAGTGCGCACGAGGGATCCCCGCCCGCTGTGCGCCTGGGTAGCGTCGTGGTCGTCCAGCACGTCGGCTCGAGGGGGGCGTCGGTGCTCAAGCATGCGCTGGCGCAACAACCCGGACAGCACCGCGTCATGGCGCGGCTGGGCGTCGTCTCCGTCGTTGCCGCGCAGCTCGAGTCGATGGTGTTCGTCCTGATTGCTGTCGTCGCCGGGTCGCTGGGGTCGGGGCAACATCGGGTCATGATCGACTTCGCGGGGCTTCGGCTCCAGGTCGGGATCGGCACTGCACTTGCCGCGACGGCATTCTCGATCGTGGCGGCGGCCGCCGTGTCGGGTGTCTTCGTGATGACGCAGTCGCGGGCGGCGGCTGCCGTCGACCGAATGGCGCGCGATGGCGTGTTCCTCGACTTCGCGCGCGCGGACTGGGATTACCAGGCCCGCCAGCGTGCCGGGGGCCTCCAAGGACGGCTGCGGCTGGCCCAGCAAGCGGTGCGCCAATTCAACGCACTCACCAACTGGCTGCGTGCGTCCGCGATGGTGGCCGTCTTCGTCACTGTCTCGATCCTCGTCGACCCGCTCGGCGCCTTGGTCATTGGCGCGATGGGTGCGGTGTTGGCACTCGTCATCGTGCCGCTTCGCAGGGCGACCAGGGTCGCGAGTCGCTCGCTCAACGAGGTGGAGTACCGCTACGGCGAGGAGCTCACTGACGTCGTCCAGCAGGCCTCGGATCTCAGGGTCTTCAGCGCCTGGCCCGCAGTCGAGGCCCGCATGGAGGCACTGTCGACACCGCTGCAGGCGCTGCGCGAGCGCACCGCTGCGCTGGCCGCAGCGACCCCCTTGGTCTACCAGTACGGCGGACTGCTGGTCATCGCCGGTCTACTCCTCGTCGTTCTGCTGCTCGGTGGCTCCGACGGCGGCGGGCTCGCCACGCTGGCCGCGGTCGGCCTACTCCTGCTGCGCAGCGTGCAGTACGGCCAGGCCGTCCAGAGCTCGCTCCAGGTCGTCTCGGAAACATCGCCGGCACTCGACATCCTGTACGGGTCGCTCGCCGCCCCAGCGCCCTCGCGGGCGAACGGTACGGAACAGCTCGACAGTGTGGACGAGGTGGAGCTCCGCGGGGTCTCGTACACCTATCCCGACCAGGGGCGGCCCGCGCTGGTCGACGTAGACTTGCGGCTGCCGGTCGGCAGCATGGTGGGTGTAGTCGGCCCCTCGGGCGGCGGCAAGTCGACCCTGGCGCAGATCCTGCTCCGGCTTCGCGAGCCGATTGTGGGACAACTGCTCGTCGATGGACGACCGGCTGGAACGGTGTCGGAGCAAGCGTGGTTCTCAAAGTTCAGCCACGTTCCTCAGCAGCCGCATCTGATCCACGGCAGCTTGCGGGACAACGTCACCTTCCTCGACGAGCGGTTGTCCGACTCCGACGTCGAGCGAGCCGTTCTGGACGCCGGGCTCGCCGATCTCCTCGAATCCTTGCCGGACGGACTGGAAACTCCGATCGGCACCGGTCAGCGGGATCTTTCGGGGGGGCAGGTGCAGCGGGTGGGGCTCGCACGGGCGCTCGTGAGGAGTCCCGCCGTCATCGTGCTGGACGAGCCGACGAGCGCGCTGGACCCGACCACCGAGCGCGTCGTGCACGACACGTTGCGGCGCCTCCGGACCGTCAGGCGCCTTCTGATCGTGGTCATCGCCCACCGCGAAACCACTCTCGCCTTGTGCGACCACGTGCTGACGCTGCACGAGGGTCGTGTGGTCCGCGATCTGACCGCGCCCGAAGTGCGGACTCCAGCCGGGGTGCTGCGCTGACGCGCGGCTCCGAACAAACGCGTGGAGGGGGAGCCATGACACCGGTGAGGCCGATCGCGACTGTCGTCATCCCGACCTACGACGGCGTGCAGACGCTCGCGGCGCAACTGAGGTCACTTGCGCAGCAAGACGTCGCCGCCTTCGAGGTGGTCGTGGCAGACAACGGATCGAGCGACGGAACTCCGCACCTCGCCCGCAACGTGGCCGATCGGCTGGGCCTGGACTTGCGCCTGGTCGACGCACCTGAACCCGGTATCGGACCCGCTCGCAACGCCGGCGCTGCCGCGGCGAGTGCGGACGTGTTGCTCTTCCTGGACCAGGACGACCGCGTGTCGCCAGGGTACGTCCGCACGATGACGGAGGCGCTGATGCACGCCGAGGCGGTGGGCGCCCGCATGGACACGTCCGGCAACCCGCCGGCGGCTCGGCGGGCGCGAGGCCCGATGATCCAGGAGCGTGGGCTTGCGAGGTCGCCGTTCACCTGGTCCTATGGCTGCGCGCTTGGCGTCCGGGCCGACGTCTTTGCCGAGGTCGGCGGGTTCCCGCAGGTCACGCGCAGAGGAGCCGAGGACGTTGGCCTCGGCTACCTGCTCCATCGCCGCGGATGCCGCTGGGCGTTCGTGCCGGAAGCGGTAGTCCACTACCGCCTCCGGTCGGGAGTGCGGGAGAACTACCGGCAGGGTCGCGCCTACGCCATGGCCGGGGCGGTGCTCTACGAGCACCTACGCTCGACGTACCCCGACGACGCAGCGGTGGAGGCTCTCCGTCCACGAGTCACCGGGCTCGCCGGTGGTACCCGGCTGGTGCTGGCGACCCGAAGCCGTGGCGACTTGGCCAAGGCGGCGCTCTTCTGGGGCCGGCGTGCGGGCACCGCGAGGTGGCTGCTCGACAACCGGCGCCCCCGGCAGGCCGCATGACCAGGGCGCCAGCTGCCAACCGGCCCCCGACGACCGTGCCCCGTCCGCGCCTCCTCGGACTGGGAGTGCACGACCAGCCGCGCGGTCGGCTGGTCGTCGGAGAGCTGGGCGTCGGCCTGCCATTCGAGGTCAGGCGCTTCTTCCTCGTTCACGGCGTCCCGGCCGGCGAGGTACGAGGCCACCACGCTCACCGGAGCTGCGAGCAGCTGCTGGTGTGCCTGTCCGGAAGGCTCGTAGTGGAGACCTGGGGCCGCGCAGGGGCCGGTCTCACCCTCCTGGAGGATGACGCGCATGGCTTTCACGTGCCGCCGCTCACGTGGGCGACGCAGACCTACCTCGAACCCAACAGCGCCCTGCTCGTCCTGTGCAGCGAGGCGTACGACCCCGACGAGTACGTGACGGACGAAGCGGAACTGCGCCGCCTGGTACGAGACAGCGCTGGGTCGCCTCCAGCGTTCTCGCGGCCGGGGAGAATACCTGTCGGTGGGGCCACCTAGCATGGGCACGCCGGCCCCGGACGACAAGGGACTCGGCGCCGCCCTGCCCGCGTGCAAGACTGGAGCCCAGTGGCCGACCGCCTCATCGTCCGTGGCGCGCGCGAACACAACCTCAAGGACGTCTCGCTCGACCTGCCGCGCGACGCGCTGATCGTCTTCACCGGGCTTTCCGGCTCGGGCAAGTCCAGCCTGGCCTTCGACACGATCTTCGCCGAGGGACAGCGCCGCTACGTAGAGTCATTGTCCGCCTACGCTCGGCAGTTCCTGGGCCAGCTGGACAAGCCGGACGTCGACTTCATCGAGGGCCTGTCGCCGGCGGTGTCGATCGACCAGAAGGCGACCAGCCGCAACCCGCGCTCGACGGTTGGCACGATCACCGAGGTCTACGACTACCTGCGGCTGCTCTACGCGCGCATCGGCCAGCCGCACTGCCCGGCCTGCGGCCGCCCGATCGGCCGCCAGTCACCGCAGACGATCGTCGACCGGGTCCTAGAGCTCGACGAGGGCACCCGCTTCCAGGTGCTGGCGCCGGTGGTGCGGGCTCGCAAGGGCGAGTACGCCGACCTGTTCCGCTCTCTCGCCGCCCAGGGCTACGCACGGGCGCGGGTCGACGGGCAGGTGCACCCGCTGACCGAGGTGCCGCCGCTGAAGAAGCAGGAGAAGCACACCGTCGAGGTCGTCGTCGACCGGCTCACCGTCAAGGCCTCGGCCAAGCGGCGGCTCACCGACTCCGTCGAGACCGCGCTGCGGCTGTCTGGCGGCCTCGTGACGCTGGATCTCGTCGACCTACCCGACGACGACGCGGAGCGGGAGCGCTCGTTCTCCGAGCACCTCTACTGTCCCGACGACGACATCTCCTTCGAGGAGCTCGAGCCGCGTTCGTTCTCGTTCAACTCCCCGTTCGGCGCCTGCCCGGAGTGCACCGGCCTCGGCACGCGCCGGGAGGTCGACCCCGAGCTGGTGGTGCCCGACCCGGCGCGCAGCCTGGACGATGGCGCGCTCTCGCCGTGGAGCTCGGCGCACACCGCCGACTACTTCGGACGGCTCGTCAACGCCCTCGCCGAGACCCTCGGCTTCCGCACCGACGTGCCGTGGGAGCGGCTTCCCACGACTGCGCAGAAGGCGCTGTTGCACGGCCACGGCAGCCAGGTGCACGTCCGCTACCGCAACCGCTACGGCCGCGAGCGCGCCTACTACACCGCGTTCGAGGGCGTCGTGCCCTACATCGAGCGTCGCCACGCGGAGGCGGAGTCCGACACCAGCCGGGAGCGCTTCGAGGGCTTCATGCGCGAGGTGCCCTGCCCGGCCTGCCGCGGGTCGCGGCTCAAGCCGGTGTCGCTGGCGGTCACCGTCGGCGGCCGGTCGATCGCGGAGGTGGCCGGCCTGCCGATCGGCGAGTGCGCGGATCTGCTCGCCCGGCTCGAGCTCAGCGACCGCGACGCGCAGATCGCGGCCCGGGTGCTCAAGGAGGTCAACGAGCGGCTGCGCTTCCTCGTCGACGTCGGCCTGGACTACCTCTCGCTGGAGCGTCCCGCGGCGACCCTCGCCGGCGGTGAGGCGCAGCGCATCCGACTGGCCACCCAGATCGGCTCCGGTTTGGTCGGGGTGCTCTACGTCCTCGACGAGCCCTCGATCGGGCTGCACCAGCGCGACAACCGGAGGCTCATCGAGACGCTCGTCCGGCTGCGCGACCTCGGCAACACCCTGATCGTGGTCGAGCATGACGAGGAGACGATCCGCACCGCCGACTGGGTCGTCGACATTGGTCCCGGGGCGGGGGAGCACGGCGGCCAGATCGTCCACTCCGGCGATCTCGCGGGCCTGCTGGCCGACGAACACTCGCTCACCGGCGCCTACCTGTCACGGCGCCGGAGCATCCCGATGCCGCTCGTCCGGCGGCCGCCACAGCGCGGCAAGGCCCTCACCGTCGTGGGGGCGCGCGAGCACAACCTGCGGGACGTGACGGTGTCGTTCCCCCTGGGCTGCCTGATCGCCGTCACCGGGGTGAGCGGGTCCGGCAAGTCCACGCTCGTCAACGACATCCTCTACACGAGCCTGGCCCGCGAGATGCACGGCGCCCGCGCGGTGCCCGGCCGGCACACCCGGATCAAGGGGCTCGACGCAGTCGACAAGGTCGTCCATGTCGACCAGTCGCCGATCGGCCGCACGCCACGGAGCAACCCGGCCACCTACACCGGCGTCTTCGACTCGATCCGCAAGTTGTTCGCCGAGACCGAGGAGGCCAAGGTCCGTGGCTACCAGCCCGGCCGCTTCTCCTTCAACGTCAAGGGCGGCCGCTGCGAGAACTGCCAGGGCGACGGCACCATCAAGATCGAGATGAACTTCCTGCCCGACGTCTACGTGCCGTGCGAGGTGTGCCACGGGGCCCGCTACAACCGGGAGACCCTCGAGGTCCACTACAAGGCCCGCACGGTCTCGGAGGTCCTCGCCATGTCGATCGAGGAGGGGCTCGAGTTCTTCGCCCCGATCGAACGCATCGCGCGGCACCTCCGCACCCTTGTCGACGTCGGGCTCGGCTACGTGCGGCTCGGCCAGCCGGCACCCACCCTGTCCGGCGGCGAGGCGCAGCGGGTCAAGCTCGCCTCCGAGCTGCAGAAGCGCTCCACCGGCCGCACCGTCTACGTCCTCGACGAGCCCACCACCGGCCTGCACTTCGAGGACGTGCGCCGGCTCGTGGAGGTGCTGCAAGGGCTGGTCGACAAGGGCAACACGGTCGTGGTGATCGAGCACAACCTCGACGTCGTCAAGACCGCCGACTGGGTGCTCGACCTGGGCCCGGAGGGCGGCACCGGCGGCGGCCGGCTGGTCGCCGAAGGCACCCCCGAGCAGGTGGCTCACGCGGTCGGCAGCCACACCGGTGCGTTCCTCCGCCACGCCCTGGCCGGTCAGGTGCAGGCGCCCGCCCGGCGTCCCCGCGCGCGCTCCGCGGGCCGCCGGGTGGCTCGAACCGGCTGAGCGGTTTCGAACCAGGCGACCGCCTCGTCCGTTGCCCGGACGACCAGACCACCCACGCCGCACCGTCTGCCCGCCTCGGAGGCTGCTGTGACCCAACGCCTGACCGACCTCGATCACGCACCTGACGACGAGGCGCGTGCGACGTCCCGCCGCACCGTGCTGCTCGGCGCCGGGCTCATCGGGGCTGGTGGGGTGCTTGCCGCCTGCGGGAGCTCCGGGGACGGCGTGGCGGCTGCGAGTTCGGCGCCGGCCGTCGGTGGGGCCGAATCGACTGCGCCGGGCGCCGATGGCGGGGGAGGAGGCGAGGTGCTCGGCAAGGCGGCGGACGTCCCGGTCGGCAGCGGCACCATCTTCGCCTCCGCTGCGGTCGTCGTGACCCAGCCGACCAAGGGCGAGTTCAGGGGGTTCAGCACGCGCTGCCCGCATCAGGGCTGCGCGGTCTCGATGGTGCAGGGCGCGACGATCACCTGCCCGTGCCATGGCAGCACCTTCTCGATCGTCGACGGATCGCGCACGGGGGGCCCGGCCCCGACCGGCCTCACCGAGGAGCCGGTTACGGTGAGTGGGGGAGAGGTCATGCTCAGCTGACCGAGCCGGTGCCCACGCGCACGACGAGCCCCGCGTCAGCGAGCCGCTCCAGCAGGGGAAGGGTGTCCCGGAGCACTTGCTCCAGCGGCACGCCCAGGCGCATGGCGAGCGACGCCGCAAGGTCGGTGACCGTGGAGCGTCCGTCGAGGCTTCGCCACACCGCGGCTGCTGATGCGTTGAGCCGGTGGAGGTCCCGGCGGTCGAGGTCGAACAGCACGAGCTCCGGGTCGAGTGCCTCGGCGAGGACCGCCTCTGAGCGCGCCCAGACGGCGTCCTCCGGCGCGGCTGCGGCGTCCATCGGGTGAGCGTAGGCGTCCCTGCAACGGATCTTCGGGCTCACGTAGCAGGGCTGGCGCCAGCGTCGTACGCGTCCCGGACGGGGGCCCCGTTACCGTGAGGACCGGTTCGTCGGTCAGGGCGACGGGGTCCGGGTCGGAGCGGTCTCTGCCGGAGCCCTCCTGTCGGGGCCGGCTGATCGTGGCGTTCGATGCTGTGGGCGCCGTCCCGGGCCTTCTCGTCGGCCCGGGCCGGTGACTCAGTCTGTCGGTGGAGCTTGGAGGGGGAGTAGTGCGGGTTGCCGCAGTCGTCGTCACATACAACCGAGCCGAGGTACTTCGTCCCTGCATCGAGGCGCTACAGGCCCAGTCCCGTCCGGTTGACGAGGTGATCGTCGTCGACAACGCGTCCGCCGATCACACCGCTAGCGTGCTGGACCAGAGCTTCCCGGACGTCACCGTGGTGCGGCTGCCCACCAACACTGGGGCGGCAGGAGGGTTCGCCGCTGGCATCGAGAGCGCCGTTCGAAGCGGTCACGACTGGATCTGGGTCCTCAACGACGACGACACTCCGCTGCCGGGCGCCCTGGCGGTACTACTTCAAGCGCTCGGGTCCCTCCCCTCCAAGACCGGGATGCTGGCTTCCGGCCGGCTCGATGAGGAAGGCCGGCCCTGGGCCATCGGTGGAACATGGCATCACCGGGTACGAGACGTTCCGAATCCAGGCTTAACGGCGCGACCGGTGGCTCTCGATGTCGTCACCTTCGGAGGCACGTTGTTGTCCGCCGCCATGACGCACGAGATCGGCCTCCCGCGTGCCGACCTTTTCATGATGTGCGAAGATCTTGATCTCTGTCTACGCGCCCGCTCCGCCGGGTGGTTGTTGTACGCGACACCCGAAGTCCTCGTGACCGCCCTCGGCATGGGTGGAGGCACGGACGCGGCGGCAGCGTGGCGGTCCTACTACCAGACCCGCAACCACGCTCTCATCGTGCGCTCACGTAGATCCGCCCCTGAGATCTTGTGGTGGATCGTCCGCACGTCGAAGTTCGTCGTAGCTGCGGCGCTTCGAAGGGACTGGACGCGGGTACGGCTGCGACTGCGGGGGGCCGTCGACGGCGTCCGGGGAGTGAGCGGAGTCACTGTCCAGCCGGGCAGCATCTAGTCCGGGCTCCGGTCATCGCTCTCCTGTGCCGTCCGTGAATGCAGCCGAACCCTGGTGTCGATGTGCCCTAGTCATCGAGCCGCGGAGCGATACTCCTGGCGTGGGCGATCACGCCTGCGAGGACCGCCTTTGAGCGCGCCGAGACGACGTCCTCCGCGGCGGGCGACTCGTCCACCTGAAGGAGCCCAGGGGCGGTGACAGACATCCGGACACACGTACTACGGATGCCGCCAGCGTCGTAGGCGTGCCCGGCCGGGCGCCCCTACTGTGATGACCGCCTCGTCGGTCCGGGCGACGTGGTCCTGGGTTCGGAGCCGGGTCCGACGGACCCCCCTCCCGTCAAGGGCCGGCAGCCGGGTGTTCGACGCCACGGGCCGTCCCGGTCCTTCGTCGGTCCGGGCCGGCGAGGCCCAGCGTGAGCGGGGAGGGGGGAGCGGTGCGGGTCGCGGCTGTCGTGGTCACGTACAACCGCGTGGACGTGCTACGGGAGAGCATGGCCGCGCTGCAAGCGCAGAGCCGTCCCCTGGACGAGGTAGTCGTCGTCGACAACGCCTCGACCGACGAGACGGCGGCAATGCTCGGAGCCGAGTTCCCCACCGTGCACGTGGTCTCGATGGACTCGAACTCCGGCGCAGCGGGCGGCTGGGCCGCCGGCATGGAGGTCGGGCTCGCCTGTGGGCACGACTGGCTCTGGGTTCTCAACGACGACGACGTCCCTGCTCCTAGAGCGCTCGAGCACCAGATCGACCTGCTGGCCGCACTCCCGCCGCGCACCGGCATGCTCGCCTGTGCTCGGAACGGCGAGGACGGCGTGCCGCAGGTGCTGGGTGCCCGATGGGTGGGTCGCCATCTGCCCCTGGGCCCCACTCCGGCCGGCGCCGCCGCGGTGCGGGCCGACATCGTGACACTGTCCGCCACCATGGTGTCCGCAGCGATGTTGCGGGAGATCGGCGTCCTGCGCTCGGACCTGTTCATGATGCTGGAGGACGTGGACCTGTGCCTGCGGGCGCGAGACTACGGGTGGTGCACGTGGGTCACCACAGACCTGTTGACGACGTCGCTGCTCATGGGCGGTTCGGGTGCCGCATCGGCGTGGCGTGGCTATTACCAGACCCGCAATCACGCGCTCATCGCGCTTGGCCGACGCTCCCCGGTGGAGCTCTTCTGGTGGCTGGTGCGCACGGCCAAGTTCGTCGCCGCGGCCGCACTCCGGCGGGACTGGACGCGCGTGCGACTTCGGCTGCGTGGGGCCCTCGACGGGGTCCGGGGCGTCAGCGGCCCGACAGTCCGGCCGGGCAGCGCCTAGCCGGTCGGGGCGCGCGCCGACAGCTCGACGTACGTCCGCTCCTGCTCCCCGACGGCCTTGCGCGCGTCGAAGCGGGCACTGGCGCGCTGCGCCGCCGCGCCCCGGGCCTGCCGAGCCTGGGGGTCTGACGTCGCCGCCGTGATGGCTGTCGCCAGGGCGGCGGCGTCACCCGGCGGCACCAGCCACCCCTCCACGCCCTCGTGCACGACGTCTGGGATCCCCCCGACGGTGGTGCAGACGGCGGGAAGCCCCGCCGCCATGGCCTCCATGAGAGCCACCGGCAGGCCCTCGTGGAGCGACGAGAGGCAGAAGACGTCTGATGCGGCGAGCATGTCGGTCACGTCCGTCCGGTGACCGAGCAGATGTACGTGGGTTGCCAGCCCGAGCCGGTCGCGCAGCGCCCGCACCTCCGGCTCCAACGGGCCCTGCCCGACCGACACGAAGTGCACGTCAGCAGCGCCGCGCAGCACGCTCCTCGCCGCTGCCAGCAGGTTTGGGTAGTCCTTCGACGCACGGAAGTTCGCCACCGTCGTCACCACGGTGGCGTCCGGTCCGATGCCGAGCTCCGCGCGGACGCGCCCGCGTGCGTCCGGCGTCGGCTGCAGCTCAGACAGGACGATGCCGTGCTCCAGGACGGAGGTGACCTTCGCGGCGCGGCCGTGGGTGGATTCGGCCACCGGGCGCGACACGGCCCATCGATGGTCGTCCATGCCGCACGTGACGGCGTTGAGCCACCGCGTCGGGGCCGAGTACCGCTCCCACACGTTGTGCTCCGTCGAGACGAGCGCAGGGCGGCGGGACCGCGGCACCCCGACGCGGGCCAGGCGCGCCACGACGGCCATGAGCGGCGAGTGGGCGTGGACGACGTCGAAGTCACCGCTGCGTACGCCGCGCGCGACCCGCAACGGCCAGGCCCGCCCCGCACGCCCACCGCTGACGCACCGGCAGCGAACGCCCCGAGCCTCCAGCGCCGGCACGAGCTGGTCCTTCCACGGGACGACGTACCACGCCTGATAGGCGAATCCCGTGGTGTCGCCGACCCGAGCGTGGTTCACCAGCAGCTGCTCCGCACCCCCTTGTCCGAGCCCCTTGACCAGCCACAGGACTCGCACGGGCCGCCGCCCCCCGGAGCCGGCGTAGTCGCTGGAAGGGTCCATGGCCCAGGGATTCTGCCGCAGCATGCGTATGTCCCCGCGAGGCCGCCCACCCGACACTGGTTACGGACGGTTCCGGAGGGGGAATCTGTGACCACGGCTGCAGAAGTGCGCGCCGCGACGCCGAGCGTCGGCGACCGCGTTCGCGTGCGTTCGCGCGAGGACATCCTGGCGACGCTGGGACCTGACGGCTCGGTCAACGGGTTGCCGTTCATGCCGGAGATGCTGTCCTTCGCGGGGCGGACGCTGCCGGTGGACGCCGTCGTCAACCGCACCTGCGACACGATCAGCAACAGCGGCACGACCCGCGGGATGCAGGGCACCGTGCACCTCGCCGGCGCACGCTGCGACGGCTCAGCGCACGGCGGGTGCCAGGCGCGTTGCCTGCTCTACTGGCGTGAGGAGTGGCTCGAACCGGCAACGGCCGACGGGCCGCGCCCCGCGGCAGAGCCCACCTCCGGGTCGGATGCCGTGCCGGCAGCCCTTGCGGCCGCCCAAGTCGCGGGGCGCACCGACGCCGGCGATCCGCTCTGGCGCTGCCAGGCGACCGAGGTGGTCCGTGCGAGCTGCTTCGTGTCCCCGTACGACGTCCGTACCTGGGCGAGCGACGTCAAGGCGGGCAACGGTCGGTGGTGGACCGCCATGGCGAGCGCGTCCATCGTGCTGTTCAACAAGTACCAGGCGCTGAGCCACCGGTTGCCGAGCCGCCTGCGCATCCGCGACGGGCGGCCATGGCCGTTCTACGCGCCAACCGGTGAGCGCCGGCGGCCCACGGAGGCGCTCGGCCTCCAACCTGGTGACCTGGTCGAGGTCAAGCCGCTGGCTGAGATCGAGGCCACTCTCGACGACAAGGACAGCGTCCGAGGGCTGCGCTTCAGCGGCGAGATGCTGCCGTACTGCGGCAAGCAGGCCCGCGTACTCGACGTCATCGAGCGGATCATCGATGAGCGCAGCGGCCGCATGCTCAAGCTGCGCGACTGCGTGCTTCTCGAGGACGTCTGGTGCGCCGGAACGTTCCGGCTGATGTGCCGACGGAAGATCTTCGCGTACTGGCGCGAGTCCTGGTTGCGTCGGGTCGACGAGCCCAGCGCGCGGCAGAGCGCCGCGTAGCACCGTGGCCGAGGGGGGAACGCTGCGATGAGGATCGTCGTCACCGGGAGCGACGGCTACATCGGTCGGGTGCTCGTGCCGCACCTGACCAGAGCCGGGCACGAGGTCAGGGGCTTCGACGCCGGCTGGTACCAGGGTTGCTCACTGGGCGCCGAGCCGACGTCGCTTCCCGGGGTGGCCCGCGATGTCCGCGACGCGACGCCGGAGGACTTCGCCGGCGCGGAGGCCGTGGTCCATCTGGCCGCCATCTCCAACGACCCGGTCGGCAACCTCGCCGCCGGCACGACCGACGCGGTCAACCACCGGGGGACGCTGCAGGCCGCGGCGGCGGCGCGGGCGGCTGGGGTCACGCGGTTCGTCTTCGCGTCCTCCTGCAGCCTCTATGGTCGCGCCGCGAACGACGACGCCCTCGACGAGTCGGCACCGTTCAACCCCGTCACCCCGTACGGCGAGTCCAAGGTCCACGCCGAGCGAGGCCTCGCGGAGCTGGCCGCTGACGGCTTCTCACCCACCTACCTGCGCAACGCGACGGTCTACGGACCCTCGCCGCGGCTCCGTCTCGACATCGTCGTCAACGACCTCGTCGCCAGGGCGCTGCTCACCGGCCAGGTCCTGGTGCTCTCTGACGGCACGCCGTGGCGCCCGCTGGTGGACGTCGACGACGTCTGCCGCACCGTGGCCGCCGTCCTCGAGGCTCCGCGGGAGGACGTGCACGACCAGGCCTTCAACGTCGGCCGCGACGGGGAGAACTACCGCGTCAGCGAGGTCGCAGACATCGTGGCCGCGACAGTGCCCGGCAGCCGCGTCGTCTACGCCGCCGGCGGAGGCCCCGACACGCGCTCCTACCGCGTCGACTTCGGCAAGCTGGCCCGGGCCTTCCCGTCGCTCCAGCTGACCGGGACCGTCCAGAGCGGCGCCCAGCGGTTGCACGAGGCCTACCTCCGGCACTGGTTGTCGCGAGACGACCTGGACAGTTCCCGGTTCGTGCGACTGCGGCGCATACAGGAGCACCAGCAAGCGGGACGCATGGGAGCGGACCTGTCCTGGACGTCCGAGGTCCCCGTGGAGGTGGGCGCATGAGCATCGACGTCCGGAACGCTCCGGCCGAGCTCCCGGTGCGACAGACCGGCGCCACATGCCGGCTCTGCTCGGCCGCGCTGCAGGACACGGTCGTGGACCTCGGCATGTCGCCGCTGTGCGAGACCTTCCTGCTCCCCGACCAGCTCAACCGGATGGAGCCGTTCTACCCGCTACACGTCTTCGTGTGCCGCGAGTGCTTCCTCGTGCAGGTCGAGGAGTACGTCACGCCCGAGGGCATCTTCGCCGAGGACTACCCGTACTTCTCGTCGTACTCCACGAGTTGGCTCGCCCACGCCGAGCGCTACGTGGAAGCGGCCACAGAACGGCTGGGCCTCGGGCCGGCCAACCAGGTGGTCGAGCTCGGCAGCAACGACGGCTACCTTCTTCAGTACTTCCAAGCCCGTGGCGTCCGAGTGCTCGGCATCGAGCCGGCGCGCAACGTCGCCGCGGTCGCCAACGCTGCCGGCGTCCCGACCCGTCCGGTGTTCTTCGGCGTGGACACCGCCGACGAGCTCGTCGCGGAGGGCATCCGCGCCGACCTCGTCTGCGGGGCCAACGTGCTGGCCCAGGTGCCCGACCTCAACGACTTCGTCGGCGGCATCAAGCTGCTGCTCGCGCCCGGCGGGACCGTGACCATCGAGTTCCCGCACCTCCAGCGCCTGCTGGAGAGCAACCAGTACGACACCATCTACCACGAGCACTTCTCCTACTTCTCCTTCGCCACGTCCGTGGCCGCCTTGGCCCGGCACGGCATGACCGTGTTCGACGTCGAGGAGCTGCCGACCCACGGCGGATCGCTGCGGATCTGGGCTCGCCACGCCGAGGACGCCAGCCGGCCGGTGACGCGCCGGGCGAAGGACCTGCTGCAGCGGGAGGACGAGGCGGGGATGCAGTCGCTGGAGCATTACGCCTCGTTCGCACGTCGCGTCGAGCGAAGCCGGAGGCGGCTCCTGTCGTTCCTCATCGAGGCCAAGGACGCCGGGCGGACCGTGGTGGGCTACGGCGCGCCCGGCAAGGGCAACACTTTGCTGAACTACTGCGGCGTGCGACCGGACCTGCTCGCCTACACCGTCGACCGCAACCCGCTCAAGCACGGTAGGTACACACCCGGCACCCGCATCCCGATTCACCCGCCGGAACGCATCGACGAGACAAAGCCCGACTACGTGCTCATCCTGCCGTGGAATCTCGCCGACGAGATCGTCGACCAGATGAGCCACATCCGCCAGTGGGGTGGCCGGTTCGTGGTCCCGATCCCGGAGCTGGCGGTGCTGTCATGAAGGTCGTCCTGTTCTGCGGTGGCCTGGGCATGCGCATCCGCGACTACTCGGATGCCGTCCCCAAGCCGATGGTGCCGATCGGCTACCGGCCGATCCTCTGGTACGTCATGAAGTACTACGCCCACTTCGGCTACAAGGACTTCATCCTCGCCCTCGGCTACAAGGCCGACGTGGTGAAGGACTACTTCCTCCGCTACGACGAGGCGGTCTCCAACGACTTTGTCCTGCGCGGTGGGCGGTCCGTCGAGCTCATGGCCAGCGACCTGCACGACTGGAACATCACCTTCGTCGACACCGGGATGACGGCCAATATCGGGCAGCGCCTGCAGGCGGTCCGGCCCTACCTCGACGGCGACGACTACTTCCTGGCCAACTACAGCGACGGACTGACCGATCTCGACCTGCGTTCATATGTCGACCACGCGATCGCCATGGACAAGGTCGCGACGTTCCTCAAGGTCCGCCCCAGCCAGACCTTCCACGTCGTGCGCTCCGACGCGGACGGCTGCGTGCACGACATCAACCACGTGTCGCAGACCGATGTGTGGATCAACAGCGGCTACTTCGTGCTCAAGCAGGAGATCTTCGACCACATGGAGGCCGGTGACGAGCTGGTCGAGGCGCCGTTCCGGCGGCTCATCGAGCGGCGCCAGCTGCTCGCCCCCGCGTACGACGGGTTCTTCATGGCGATGGACACCTTCCGCGAGCGCGAGCAGCTGGAGGAGATGTGGCGCCTCGGCAAGGCACCCTGGGTGATGTGGTGACAGGGTGACCTCGTGACACGGACGTGCTGAGGCTCGCGCCCGACGGGCTCGAGCACCTGCTGTGCATCGGTGCGCACAGCGACGACATCGAGATCGGCTGCGGTGGCACCGTGCTGCGTCTGCTCGAAACCTACCCTGGGCTCGCCGTCACCTGGGTCGTGCTGTGCGCCGAGGGCGAGCGGGCCGCCGAGGCCCAGGCGAGCGCAGCACGTTTCCTCGCCAAGGCCGGGTCCGCCCAGGTCCACGTCGAAGCCTTCCCCGAACGGTTCCTGCCCTACGAGGGGGCCGCGGTCAAGCGCTGGTTCGACGAGCTCGGCCGGCGGTGCTCTCCCGATCTGGTGCTGACCCACCGGCGGGCCGACGAGCACCAGGACCACCGACTGGTCGGCGAGCTCACCTGGAACACATTCCGCAACTCCCTCGTGCTGGAGTACGAGATCGCGAAGTACGAGGGCGACCTCACGCCCCCGAACGTCTTCGTCGCGCTCGACGTCGAAACCTGCACAGCCAAGGTGGACG
Organism: Jiangellales bacterium; assembly: GCA_038246785.1. GTDB lineage: Bacteria > Actinomycetota > Actinomycetes > Jiangellales > Jiangellaceae > JBBRVP01. The sequence goes on along the minus strand of JBBRVP010000013.1, from coordinate 45,083 downwards.
CGGTGCTGCAGGGCTTCCCCTCGCAGCGCGGCCGCTACTGGTTCACGGCGGACACGCTGTGGGCCCTCCTGCGGCTGCGTGGTGTGGAGGCCCGCGCGCCGTCCGGCTTCGCCGAGGGCTTCCACGGCCGCAAGCTGGTGCTCTGAGATGCGCTTCACCCCGACGCCGATCGACGGCGTCGTCATCGTCGACCCCGAGCCGGCGAGCGACGAGCGCGGCCTGTTCGCGCGCACCTGGGACCCTGAGGAGTTCCTCGCCCACGGCCTCGACCCACAGGTGCGCCAGTGCAGCGTGTCCTACAACGTGACCCGTGGCACGCTCCGCGGCCTGCACTACCAGGCGGAGCCCCATGCCGAGGTCAAGCTGGTGCGTGTCACCGCCGGCGCGGTTCTCGACGTGGCGGTCGACCTGCGCGCCGGGTCGCCGACGTACCGTGGCTGGGTGGGGGTGGAGCTGACCGCCGACAACCGCCGAGCACTGTACGTGCCTCAGGGCTGCGCCCACGGGCTGTTCACCCTCGTCGACGGGACCGAGGTCTTCTACCAGATCTCGGCCGCTTTCGTGGCCGAGGCCGTGCGCGGTGTCCGCTGGGACGATCCGGCCATCGGCATCGGATGGCCGGGGCAGCCACAGGTCATGAGCGATCGCGACCGGTCGTGGCCGCTGCTCGACGGACCTCCGGGGTGAGCGTCGCCGCGCTCGCAGATGCCTACCGCACCGACGAGGCGCTGCGAGCCGACGTGGGCACGGATATGCACCTGCTGGTGACCAGGCTGTTCCCGATCTGCCGCAGCATCACCGGTGACGGCGTGCGCCAGACGCTCTCCGTGGTCGGTGAGCTGCTTCCCCTCGACGTCCACGAGGTGCCGAGCGGGACGCCGGTGTTCGACTGGGAGGTGCCACCGGAGTGGAACGTCCGGGACGCCTACGTCGCCGACGCCGCCGGCCGTCGTGTCGTCGACTTCCGCGCCTCGAGCTTGCACCTGGTCAGCTACAGCGTGCCCGTGCGCACGCGGCTGGCCCTCGACGAGCTGCGCGGGCACCTGCACACGCTCCCCGACCAGCCGGACCTGATCCCCTACCGCACCTCGTACTACGCCCGCGACTGGGGCTTCTGCCTGTCCCAGCGGCAGCTCGACGCGCTGGCTCCCGGCGACTACGACGTCGTCGTCGACACCTCCCTCGAGTCCGGGTCGCTGACGTACGCCGAGTGCGTGCTGCCCGGTGAGACCAGTGACGAGATCGTGGTCAGCACCCACGTCTGCCACCCGTCACTCGCCACCGACAACCTCAGCGGCATCGCCGTCGCGGCCTGGCTGGGCCGCCTGCTGCGGGACGTGCCGCGCCGGCACACCGTGCGGCTGCTCTTCGTCCCAGGGACGATCGGCTCGCTCGCGTGGCTGTCCGAGCACGCGGACGTGCTGCCCAGGATCCGGCACGGCCTGGTCGTCACCGGCCTCGGCGGTCCCGGGGGCCTGGTGTACAAGTGCACCCGCCGCGGGCGCCGTCCGGTCGACCGGGCGGCGCGGCACGTGCTGGAGAACCATCGCAGCAGGGACGTGCGGGAGTTCTCGCCCTACGGCTACGACGAGCGGCAGTACAACTCCCCGGGGTTCGATCTGCCCTTCGGGCGGCTGTCCCGCACTCCCCATGGCGAGTTCCCCGAGTACCACACCTCCGCCGACAACGTCGACTTCGTGCGGCCGGAGCTGCTCGCCGAGGCCCTTGGCGCGGTGCTCGACCTGCTCGACGTGCTCGAGGGCAACCGCGCCTACCGCAACCTGTTCCCTTACGGCGAGCCGCAGCTCGGCCGGCGCGGGCTCTACCCGACGGTGGGGGGCCCAGGCGCTGCCGACGACGTGATGGCGATGCTGTGGCTGCTCAGTCTCTCCGACGGCACGGTGTCGCTGCTCGAGGTGGCCGAGCGGTCCGGCATGGCGTTTCCCGCCCTCCGCCGAGCCGCCGACCGGCTGCTGGCCGCCGGAGTCGTCGCGCCGGTCTGACCGCCGTCATCACCGGGCCGGTGCGTCGGGGCTGCCCGTGCCGGCGCGCCGGCCGCGTACCAGCAGCTCCCCGGAGCGGTAGAGCTCCGCTGCCAGCCGCCGGCCGTCCTGGCCGACGGCGCGCAGCAGGACGTCGCCACGCATCGCCGAACGCTCGTGCAGCGGGAGCCCGTGCCGGCCCACGGCCGCCAACTGGTGCCGGGTCAGGCGCCACGTGCGCAGGGGAAGCTGCCCGGCGTTGGACGGGTCGTTGTAGACCGAGTAGCTCCGACCGGCACGGGCCGACTCGTCGACGGTGTAGTGGTAGGCGCAGCCGGGCAGCTGGAGGAACGGGCCGGCCAACGCCAGCTCCAGGAGCATGACCCGGGCCGCTCCGAGGTAGCCCTGCATCCCCCCGATGCGGACGAGCGGATCGCGGCGGATGAGGCCGAACATCTGGTGCGTCTCGTCGCGGTCCCACAGCTGCCGGTGCCCGCGCCGGAGGGCCGACGGATCGGTCATCCAGTCGGCGGGCTGCCAGCGCTCGACGACCCGGCCGGTTCCGTCGTGGACGGCGACGCCCGTGCAGGCGAGCACCGCGTTGGGGGTGGCCCGCAGCGCAGCGAGGGTCGTGGACAGGTAGGTCGAGTCGATCCAGTCGTCGTGGGTCGCCCACTTGAAGTAGGGCCCGGAGGACAGGTGCAGCGCACGGGCGAAGTTGCCGACCAGTCCCAGGTTTCGCTCGTTGCGCACGTAGCGCACCCTCTGGTCCGCGTCGGCGTACGACAGGGCGATCTTGGCGGTGGCATCGGTCGAGGCGTTGTCGACAACGACGATCTCCAGGTCCGGCTCGTCCTGGGCCAGGTGGCACTGCAGCGCGCGGTCGAGGGTGGCTGCCCCGTTGTAGACGGGAAGGCCGATGCTGATGAGCGGGATTCTCGCCACGTTCTCTCGTCTCAGGCGTAGGGCCGGAACACGGGCTTGACGGGTCGTCCGTCGAGGAATCCGTCGAGCCCCGACTCCAGTGCCTTGGCGTAGACGTCGAGCACCTCGGCAACGATCGCGACGGTGCGGTCCACGTCGTCCTCGCTGAGGGCGGCACTCGGAACGAACGACGGGGCCAGCAGCCCGCGCCTCATGGTCTCCTGCAGGAACAGCGTTCGGAATCCCTGCGAGCGCTGACCCTCCCCGTCGAGCGTCGCGTAGACGAGGTTGCAGTCGCGGCCCAGGACGAGGAAGGACTCGTCCAGACCGCGCGCATCGACCTCGGCTCGTACTCCGGCGGCGAGGCGCCGACCGCGCTGGTGCAGCGTGCCGGTGACGTCCTCCTCGGTGTAGATGCGCACGACCTCCCGAGCCGCGGCCAGCGCGCCGGTCTCCGCCCCGTGCGTCGTCGACAGCAGGAAGACGCGCTCGTGTGGCGAAGCCAGGCCGCCCAGCTCCATCAGGTCGCGTCGACCGGCGAGTGCGCTGACCGCGAACCCGTTGCCGAGTGCCTTCCCGAAGGCCGCCAGGTCCGGCTGGACGCCGTAGACGTGCTGTGCGCCGCCCCGGTGCCAGCGGAAACCGGTGATCATCTCGTCGAGCACCATCACGGCGCCGTACCGGTCGCACAACCCTCGGACGCCCTCGAGGAAGCCCGGCTCCGGCTCGATGGCGCCCGCCGCTTCGAGCACGACGCAAGCCGCTCCGCCCGGCGCGTCCGTCAGCGCCCGCTCCAGCGATGCGAGGTCGTTGAAGCCGAACCCTTGCGTGGCCTCACGGACCGGATCCGGCACGCCAGCCGGCATGGCCGTCGAGCCGATGAACCAGTCGTCGGTGGAGAAGAACGGCTGGTCGGAGCAGACGAGGACACTCTCGCGCCCGGTCGCGGCGCGGGCCAGCCGGACGGCGGCCGTCGTGACGTCGGAGCCGTTCTTGGCGAACTTCACCATGTCCAGCCGCGGAAACGCCTCGAGGAACTCCTCGGCGACCTCGACCTCGAGCGCCGACGGCCGGACGAACCCGCTGCCGGCGGCCATCGCAGTTGCAGCGGCGGCGACCAGGCGCGGATGCCCGTGCCCCAGTGTCACCGCTCGCAGGCCTGAGCCGTATTCGAGGTACTCGTTGCCGTCGACGTCCCACACCCGGCATCCGTGGCCCCGGGCGATGAAGGGGGCCATGCCGTCGGGGTACTGGTCGTGGCCGCGGGCATAGGTGTGTGCGGCGCCCGGCACTAGGCGCTCGTAGCGCTCCAGCATCCGGCGCGACTCGTCGAACGTGCGCGCACTCAAGGCGTCCCCCCGGACTTGCGTCGTGCTGCTGTCAGGCCTGGCACTTCTGCCAGGCGAAGATGTGTTCGCTGGTCGTGGGGACGCCCGGTCCCACGGCTACGCCGTCAGCGACACAGCCGAGGTGGCACGTCACGATCGATCTGCCGTTCCGAGCCCGCGTTGGCGGTGCTGTCGCCGCACTTGGCGACGTACAGCCGCTTCCGGCCGTCTCGCTGGCTTCGGAAGGGACGTGGACGTAGGCACAGGACGGCGTCCATTGCCGGGCACGCTGCCCTCGGTCGCGAGGGCCGTGCTCGGGATCGACTGCACGAGCGGAACCGTCCACATCAGCGATCCGCCAACGATCGCCGATCGCCGCAGCAGCTGTCGACGACTGATGCCTTCGTCGTGCTCCTGGTACAGAGTCACCCGTCCCCCTCCAGAGGTCCCCACCCCGACCTGCTGCCAGCCTAGGGACGGCGCCACGATCCCTCCTGCGATGTCTGGAGGAGATCGGCTACGCCACCTCTACGGTGCTCCCGGCGAGGTCCTGGACGGCCCGCACCGCCCACTCCAGATCGCGATAGGACAGCGCCACCACAGGTGCCTGACGCACCAGGCGGGCCAGCACGGCCAGGTCGCGCTCGCCGTGCTCGGCGAAGCCGAACGTCGACTGGGCGATCGCCAGGACGGCCTCGGCCGGTGGCACGACCGTGGCGGTCCCCGTCGCGCCCGTCCGAAAGCCGGGGAGGACCAGGAGCGAGGGAGGAGCCGCTGTCTCCGGCACCCGCACACCCATCCTGGACGGGTCGAGGAGTCGGCGATCCGGTCGGGCGCCGGTGGCCGCGGCTCGACGCACGGCGGTCAGGGAGCCGGCCTTCAAGGCCAGGGGCTTGCGGTAAGCGTGGAGGCTGAGGTCATCGGGTGAGATCGCGGCCGCCTCGTCGCCCAGGTAGTCGGCGCCGGCGCCGACGAGACCGGCCGCCAGGGTGCTCTTCCCCGAACCTGATGGCGCGACGAGGAGGACCGTACGCCCGTCCACGACGACTCCCGCTGCATGCAGCACGACCCAGTGACGCTGGGCCGCCTCCACGATGCGGGAGTTGATCACCGCGAGGGCCGCCTCGGCGACGTCGTCGACTGTCACGTGCAGGTCTGTGACCGCTTCGTCGACCAGTCCCCATCCGTCAGCGCGTCGGTCGACCGTGAGCCCCAGCACCGCTCTGCCCGGGGGAGCCGTCGTCGGTGCCAGCGTGAGCAGCGGCGAGAACAACTCGGCGAGCGCGCCGGCATCATCCGGGCCAGCGTGGACGCGGACCTCGACCAACGTCCCCAGCGCTGATCCCGCCAGCGTGGTCCAAGCCCGCGGCGAGCTCACCACCGGTTCGTCGCGCTCGACGATCGCGCTGTTCACGCGCTGCGCTGCTCCTCCAGCGCAACGCCGACCCGGTCCGCCGAGTCGGCGAGCCGGCGGACGGCGGTCGCCAGACGGGCGATTGTCGGCTTCGTCATCCCGGTGTGGAGCGGCAGGGTGAGGACGCGCGCCGTGAACCAGTCTGTGGCCACCAGCTCCCGCTCGGGCGGCATGTCGGCGTATGCCTTCTGCCGGTGGCATGGCGGCTCGAAGTAGCGCCTCGTGTCGACGCCCTCCACCCGCAGGGCAGCCGCCACCTGATTGGGGCGCAGTCCCAGCACCGACGGTTCGACGACGACGGTCAGGTCCTTCCACGTCGAGCGGCAGCCGTCTCGCACGTCGACGAGCCGCAGCCCCGCCACGTCTGAGGTCAGCTCGGCGAACCCTTGGACCAGCGCGTTGCGGTGCTCCACTGTCTCGCGCAGACGGCGCACGGAGCCGACACCGACGACGGCGTGCAGCTCCGACATCCGGGCGTTGAGGCCGACGAACTGGGTGTCGTAGTTGCCCGGGTTGCCGTAATCACGCCCGATGCGCAGCGCCTCGGCAAGGCTGTCGTCCTGGGTGGTGACGATGCCACCCTCGCCGGCCACGGCGACCTTGGTGGGACTGAGGCTGAACACCTCGGCGCTGCCGGAGGCGCCCACGGGGCGCCCGTCCAGACTCGCGCCGAGCGCATGCGCGGCATCGAGGACGAGGGGTACCCGCGCTTCGGCTGCGACGTCCTCCAGCGCGGCGACGTCGCACGGTCCCCCGTAGACGTGCGTGCCCGACAGGGCAACCGCACCGTCGAGCGCGTCGGCCGCGCTCTGCGGGTCGATACCTCCAGTCCTCCGGTCGATGTCGGCCCAGACAGGCGATCCTCCGGCCCACACGACGGCGTGGGCCGATGCGGCGAACGTCATGCTGGGGAGGACGACGCGGCCCTGCGCGCCCAGCACGCGGTAGACGAGCATGAGTCCGGCCGTGCAGGAGCTGACCGCCACCGCGTTCCGGACCTGGCAGGTCTCTGCGACGAGATCCTCGAGCGCGCGGACGTGGCGACCGTTGGTGAGCTGGCCGCTGGCCAGAACCTCGGCAAGCTCGGCGGCGACGTCCGGCACTGCGGGCCGGACGAGCGGAAGCCCTTCGGGGAAGGCCGGATCACCGCCGAGGACGGCCGGCAGGTTGTCATTCACGAGATGGCACCTTCTCTCGAGGCGCCCACGGGGCGCCGGACAGTGTCGGGGGACGGGATGTGACGTCGATCCGGGAGCACCAGCGGGAGGCAGCTGAGCAGCAGCACGAACGGCAGCACTTGTGACCGCTCCCGGGAAAGGATCCCGAAGTTGCCGAACACGGAGAAGCCGACGACGAACTCCAGCACGAAGACCAGGCTGATGACGACGAGCGGCACCCTGAGCGCGAGGCGTGGCACGCGGAGCAGGCGCCGCCACGATGCGGTCAGCAGCGCGATCAGCAGGAGGCACTCCGCGGCCGCGATCAGCGTGACGGCGTTGCGGGCCTCCCACGGGAACGGCCGGAACAGCACGGTCATGAAGGCTCGGGGGATGTCCGACAGACCACCGACCGGCTGGGCATCGAACTCCGAACCCCCGGTCGTGGTTCTTCGAGCGGCCTCCGTGGCCACCGACCCCAACGACGAGGTGTCGAATTGTGTGGTCGCGAAGTAGTCCGTGGCATGGGAGACGAGCGTCGCCACACCCACCGCGCAGGCACCGAAGGCCCCCAGGCGGATCATCGGGGTCAGCGACGTCCGGCGTCGGGGCCGGTAGACGAGGACGCCTGCGGCGACGGCGGCGCCGATCATCAGGGCCATGTGCGGCCGCACCGCGGACGCCAGACCGGTGCCGAGGAGCAACGGGACGACGCCGGACAGGCGACCGGCGTAGACCCTGGCCGCCCCGTAGGTCGCCGTTCCCAGCGCGAGCAGCATCAACGACTCCTTGCCCACTGACGAGGGCCAGAAGAGCAGCGAGGGCCAGAGCAGCACGAGGACGGCGTAGCGCCGGGAGGGGGCGTCGGGGAAGGCCATGCGGTAGGCGCGGTAGAACAGCCACTGGCCCCACAGCGCAGCCCAGGCGAAGACGAGGAAGCCACCGATGAGGGTGGGTCCGGTGACCGTGTAGACGACACCTGTGGCCAGCTCGACGAATCTCGTGCTGACGAACCCCTCCTTCGGCACGACGAGAGTGCCGGACCGGAGGTTGTCGGCGATCTGCATGCCGGCGTTGTGGTAGCCGACCGAGTCGCCCTGGCCGTCGTACAGCGCGAACGTGACGTACCACCGGGCCGCCGTGGCGAGCAGCTTCGCCGTCAGCGCGATCCACAGCAGCCAGAGCACGCCAGGCTGACCGTCGGCGCGCGCCGCCCAGCGGTAGAGCGGAACCGACAGCAGGACCAGCGCGCCGACCACGACCAGCGCACCCCAATGGTCGTAGCTCGCGTGCTCCATCGACCAGAACAACGCGGCGGACCAGACGAAGACGCCGAGGACGCCGGCGACGGCGACGGCTCGCCCCGCCCACGACTCTCCCATCAGGTCGGCCCGAATACCTGCCGCGCCGCCGCGACGCTGCGCCGTATCCCGCGAGCCAACCACGCGCTTCGGGTCGTCCCTCGCTCCTGGAGGAACGCACGGTCCGGGAGGGCGAGGCTGGTGACGAAGGCAGCCTTGGATCGCATGCCCGGCACCGAGGCGACGGCGCTGAGCGCCTGGGCGGCGTAGGACACCTCGGGGGTCGCGTGAAGAGCCAAGAGCCGACGCTCGCGGTGTGGTATCTCGTAGCGATCTGCCCAACGGGACAGCGCCGTGACGTCGCAGATGCGGTAGGTGGACCAGGCGTCCCGGACGGCGCTCGCCAGCACCGGCTCGCAGCCCCAGCGCTGGGCGAGCTCGCGCAACCGCGCCTGCTCGAACCGGCCGTAGAGCGCCATTTCGGCGAGGTCCCGCAGCGCCATGAGCCGCCGCGCTCGACCGCCGATAACGGAGTGGTAGGCCGCGTGCAGGAGCCGTTGCTCATCCCCGAGGGCGGCCAGCGTGCTTCCCCCGACGCCGAACGTGCGCTCCGCCGACCACAGGTCCTCGATCGGGATGCGGAAGCCGTACGCGCCGGGCACGAGCGTGCGGTGCAGATCGAGCTCGAGCCCGCCCGACGTCCGGAGCACCAAGCTCTTGCCGAAGCGCTGGGCGAAATCGGGGCGGACCTGCGGCGAGACAGGTGTCAACCCAAGCTGCTCCAGCCGGGCCATGACCGCCGGCAGTGCCTCCGGCCTGACGAGCAGGTCGACGTCCCCGAAGGGGCGCAGGGCCGGGTCGGGGAAGTCCAAGTGTGCGTGCGCCGTGCCCTTCAACACGCGGAAAGGAATGCTCGACTCCGTCAAAGCATCCGAAACGTCGATCACCAGGCGCTCGAGGAGCAGAGCTGCGGCCATGCTCTCGACGTGGGCGTCGACGACGTCGGCGTGCTGGTCGTCGGTGACGGGCCAGGCCCCTGCGGTGACGGCCGCCGCCAGGAGACCGCTGAGCCGCTCGGACCGCACGACCTCGATCAACCGCTCCCAGTCGGCGGGAGCCAGCGGCTCGCCCGGCGGATCCAGCTCCGATCCAGGCAGTCCGTGAGCGCCCACGGCCGCGGCCGTGGGGGGCAGGGTGTCGAGCCGAACGACGGTCATGGTTCCTCGCGGACGACGCCCAGGTCGACGAGGTGGCCCAACACCTCGTCGACGACCTCAACGGCCCGGTGCTCCTCCACGTCGAACGTCGATGACAACCGCCGCGCCAACTCCGTACGGGTACCGCCGACGGCAAGGGCGTCCCAGAGGGCACGCCCCGGGCCAGTCACAGAGACGGGATCCCCTGACGGCTGCAGCACGATGACACCATCCGGCACACGTCGCCAGAGGGCTTCCTGCCTACGCCGGAACCGGGTCATGGTGACGGTCACCGTCGCCCTCGGCGGTTGTACTTGCGCGATGTCGTGGCCTGACCGCGTGCTCGCGACGCGCCGTAGCTGGTGCCCCGGCCGGAGACCGGCTCACGTCCCACTCGCTGCGCGATCGACAGCGGCTCCTGGGGCGGCGGATCTGGCGCATCGGATTGCGTCTCGGCGGTCGGTCCGGCCTTGGTGAGTGGACCGACCCGGCTCCCGTCCGCGGAGTCGACTGCAGGCCCGTGTGCCGGGTCCTCGGGCGTGTGCACCTCCGCGCGGACCACGTCCGCCCGGGCCGGTTCCTCCGCGGGAGTTGTCGTGACCGAGCTCGTCGGCAGGTGCTCAACGGGAGATGGCGACATCGGTGTGGCCGGCGGAGAGAGGGCCGGCCCGGGCTGACCGTCCGCCGGTCCGGCTGCTGCTGCCCAGGACGGACGAGGGGCGGCCTCAGAGCTGCGTGCACTCGGGACGGTGGGCCGAGCATCGTCCGGGGCAGCCGTGGCCGAGGCCCCCGGTGGCCCGATCGGGGCTGCTTTGTCGACTGGACTCGTGTCGCCTGCCGCCGCGCCCGCCGGGACCTGTCCGGAGCGACGCTCCGAGGGAAGCGGGAAGATCCGCGAAAGCGCGGACTCCGCGCTGGCGACGAAGCCGATGCCATAGGTGGGGACGCCAACCCGTTCGATCAGGTCGCGGGCGCGCTGTGCCTGGTCCCGGCTGGTCCGGCCGGAGCGACACACCAGGAGCACGGAGTCGGCGACGCTCAGTGCCTCCATCGCCGCGCCCGCGAGCAGCGGAGGCGCGTCGATGAAGATCACGTCGGCCTGCTTGCGAGCGGCTTCGATGATGCCTGGCAGGGCCATCGAGACGGCGACGTGCGCAAAGGCACCCGTGCCGGCCTGGATGAGGTCGACCTGCGGGACGCAGGTGGGGGCCTTGAGCTCGATGCCACCAGCGACGGGCAGGTCTGTGATGCCCTGCCCGGGCTCGACCTTCAGGTAGCGGTAGGCCATGGGGTTGCGCAGGTCGCAGTCGACGACCAGCACGCGCCGCCCGGTCTCTGCCATCGCGGCCGCCAGGTTGACGACCGTCGTGGTCTTGCCCTCGCCGGCCCGTGCGGACGTGACGAGCACGACCCTTGGCCCATCGGGAATCGTCGTTGTGGGACGCCCTGGGATCAGTTGACGCGGATCGAGCAGCAGCAGGGTGGACCGCAGGGAGCGGTAGCCGTCCGCAACGGCACCACCCGGGTTGTCCACCACAGCGATCCGGAATCCTCGGCGCGCGCGCAGGGACGCTCGCGGGATGTCGGCGAGCACCGGCAGGTCGAAGGCGCCCTCCACCTCGGCGCGGGTCCGCAGCCGGGTGTCGACGCGCGCCACGAGAAGGGCTAGGGCGATGCCGGCGAGCAGGCCGGCCATGCCACCGAGGAGGACCCGTCCCGCCCGCCCACGCGGGGCACTGAGGACACCACCACCCGCTGCCGGCACGGGGGTCGCCGCCTGGAGAACCGTGAACGGTGGCGCTGGCTGGGTGTTCTGCGCCTTCAGGTCCTGGATCTGCCCGTCGAGGTCGGCGAAGCGGGCGCCGTCCGACTGGGCCTTCTGCTGCAGCGCGACGTTGGACGATCCGCTGTTCTGCCGCACGGATGCCCAAGCGGCAGTCCGCTGCTCGGAGAGCCGACCGATCTGGTCTTCCCTGGCCCGTCGGGCGGTCTGGACCAGTGTGTTGATGAGCTCTGCCGAGAACGCGTTGGCCACCCGGGCATCCCGTCGACCGTCGGGACCCTCCGCCGTGATCTGCACCGATCCGGTCGTGTCGTCTGGGACGACGCGGATGGTGCTCGCCAGTTCTGCCGGCGAACCCTTGTAGCCGAGCGTCTTGGCGACACGGGCGGGCACTCCACCGACTGTCGTGAAGAGCGTGACGTACGCCAGCGGCGGTGGATTGGGATTGGGGTCGGCCGGGCTGCGCAGCAGGGTGGCCGTGGCCTGGTAGCCGTCGACGGGGGACGCGGGGCCTGGCGAGGCCGGCGTGGTCCACGCTGCGGCCACGACGGCGGCCAGCACGACCGCGACGACGATGCGCCACCTCGCCGCGACGGCCTTCACATAGTCGAGCGGTTCCACGTCTCCCCCTGGGTCATGAGGCGTCGGTCCGCGCCGGGACGGCGCCGTCGATGGATCGTTGCGCCGGCACCAGCTGAGCGGCCGGCTGTCGGTTGGCAGCCTCGAGCAGGGACGCGGCCGCGCGTTGGTCGTCGAGGTCGGCGGTCAGGCTGGACAGGCGCTCGAGCACGTTCTCCAGCTCGGCGGCATGGAACGGGCGCGGGCGCAGGCGCAGCACGGACGGGTGAGCCGTCCCGGCACCGCCCTCCTCCGGCGTCGACAACTCCTCGTGGAGCTTCTCGCCGGGCCGCAGGCCGGTGATCCGCAGCTCGATGTCGTCGCCGACCCGCAAGCCCGCCAGCCGGACCATGCGGCGGGCCAGGTCGACGATGCGCACGGGTTCGCCCATGTCGAGCATGAACAGGTCACCGCCTTCGGAGAAGGCCGCGGCCTGGATCACGAGCGCGACAGCCTCCGGAATGGACATGAAGTAGCGCGTCATCCGCGGGTCAGTGACGGTGACGGGTCCGCCGTGTGCGATCTGGGAGGCGAAAGTGGGCACGACACTGCCGCGCGAGCCGAGCACGTTGCCGAAGCGCACCGCACACCAGGGCCGGCCGTTGGCTACGGCCGCCCGGACCAGGATGTGCTCGGCGATTCGCTTGCTGGCCCCCATGACCGACTTCGCGCGGACCGCCTTGTCGGTCGAGATGAGGACCAGGTGGCGGGTCCCCACGCGCTGGGCGGCCTCGACGACGTGGCGCGTGCCGAAGACGTTGGTCATGACCGCCTCGACGGCATGCCGCTCCAGCATGGGAACGTGCTTGTGCGCGGCCGCGTGGAAGACGACGTCGGGCCGGTGCTCGTCGAACACCACGCCGAGCCGGTGAGGATCTCGTACGTCGCACAGCGCGGCCGTCGGCTCGACGGCCCCGCCGAGGGCCCCGAGATCGCCCAGTGTCTCGTGCAGGTGGGTCTCGTCATGGTCGAGGACAACGAGCTCGGCCGGCCCGAGGCGGGCGACCTGCCGTGCGATCTCCGAGCCGATCGAGCCTCCCCCGCCGGTGACCAGGACCCGCCGTCCGGCCACCAGGGCGGACACGGCACCGAGATCCGTGCTCACCTGGCCGCGCCCCAAGAGGTCTTCGATCGCCAGGTTGCGGAGGTCGGGCAGGCCGACCGGCGATGCCTGGACGGCATCCGGCTCGGGGAGGACGCGTAGCGCCACACCCGCCCGCTCGGCAAGGTCGGCCATGCGCCGGACGAGGGCGCGCGGGGCGTCGGGCACGGCGAGCACGGCCTGGTCGGCGTCGAAACGGCGAGCAACGTCGACGAGATCGTCGAAGGTCCCGGCGACAGGGACCCCGATGAGCGATCGTCCGCGACGTACCGGGTCGTCGTCGAGGATCGCCACCGGACGCAGCCGCAGGCGGCGAGACTCGCGCATCTGTCGGACGAGCATGGCTCCGGTGCTGCCCGCCCCGAGCACGATCACCGTCGTACCGGAGGTCTCCGCCCGACGCCGGAAGGCGAACAGCCGCGCCTGGAACCGGGTCGCCCCGACCAGCATCGTGGTGAACACGGCGCCGCCCACCGCGACGATGTGGGGGACCTCCCGGTCCGGCCAGGACAGCGTGGTCACCACTGCCCCGGCGATCGCCCCGCTGACGAGCACGCGTCGGGCCTCGTCGACTCCGGCGTAGCGCCAGACCCGGCCGTACAGGCCGAACAGGGCGTGGGCGAGCACGTAGACCGCCGCCGCCATCGGCAGGAACGCCAGGTAGCCGTCCCAGGCGTGCGGCGGCACACCGATGCTGCTGTAGGCGAGGAGGAGCACGGCTGCGAAGCAGATGGCCACGAGCGCGAGGTCGATGACGGCCAACAGCACCCAGGACCGCAGCCGTGTCGCGCGGTGCTGAAGACGCTGCGTCGCCTGCTTCGCGCTCATGCTGCAGTGCCCCCGTCGCCCTCGGCGAAACCGTGCGCGGCCGCGAGCGCAGCCGCCTCGACGCGGGAGTGCACCTCCAGCTTGCCGAGCACGTTCTGCACGTGGGTGCGGACCGTCTCCGGTGAGATCACGAGACGGCGGGCGATGTCGGCGTTGTCGGCGCCCCGCCCGAGCAGTCCCAGCACCTGGCGTTCGCGCGCGCTCAGCCGGCTGTAGCGCCCGGCGACGGCATGGACTGCTCGGCGCTGCTCGAGGAGCTCGCTGAGGACATCTGCCATGACGCGGCGGGGGAGGCACGCCTCGCCGCGGAGGGCGGCACCGACCGTACGAACGAACTCGGGAAGGCTCCCGCGCCGGGGCACGTAGCCGCGGGCACCGCTGCGGAGCAGTCTGATGACCACCGCCGTGTCCTCGCTGTCGGCGATCCCCAGGCCCGCCGTCCCGGGGGAGGCCTCAGCTCGCATGCGGAGCAGATCCAGGCCGCCCTCGGGTCGGCCGAGGTCGAGGTCCACGAGCAGGAGCGCTGGCCGGTGCCGGACGAGCGCCGTCCGGGCGGCGGCGGGATCCGCCGTCTCCGCCACCACCGTCATCCCGAGCTGCGAGGTCAACACGTCCGAGAGGGCCGTCCTGGACAGTGCGTCGGTCTCGGCCACCACGACGGTCGCCCCCGAGGTCTCCGAACGAATCACTAGCCGACCGCCTGCAGGGGGATTCGCGGGAGCAAGCCGGCCGACCGGGCGATCGTCACCGCGCCCAGGCGCGACCGCACGCCGAGCTTGGAGTGGATGTTCTGCAGGTGGGTGCGCACGGTGTGCGGACTGATCCCGAGCCGCGCGGCTGCCTCACCCGTCGTCGCTCCGAACGACATCGCGCGCAGCACGTCCAGCTCGCGCTCGGTCAGTGCCGACACGCCTGTCGGGGGGGTGTCGGGCCCGGTCTGGCGCAATTTGATAGCACCACCGCGGGACAGAGCGTGCGCGAGCTCCTTGACGGTGGCCGACCGGCTCAGCCAGGCGTCGCCGCCGAGGCGCCGCACCAGGCCACGCCGCGCTGTGCCGTCGCGGCCCACCAGCACGATGTCCGCCTGCGGCGCTCGGCGCCGTGCCTCCACGACGTCGTGGGTGACCTCGTCGAGGCCTCGGTCGGCATCGACGAGAACGATCCGAGTCGAGAGCCCGACGGTGTCGACGCCGCCTGCGGTCGCCGCGAGCCCGGCGCGCACGAGTGAGGCGGCCAACGTCTCAGCGAACAGCGGACGACGATCGACCACGTGGACGGTCCGTCGAGTCCCGGCCATCGCGGCAGGTCCCTGTGGACGCGCGTACGGACGCGCTTGTGCGACAAGCATTGGCCCCCCCTGGGCGTTTCCCCCTCGGACCGATCCCCCCGGCCCGTCCCCCTGCTAGCCGGAGCGTCATCTCGCGGCGCGTGCTTGTCAAGCGACACTACGGATGATGGTTCGAGCCGTCGCGGAGCGTGAACGGTCGCGGCGGCTTTTTCGCAAAGGGGTTTCGGCGGCGGCCCGGAGGGCGCATGCTGAGAGCTGCCGGAGGGCTCGCTCTCCGGAGCATGCGTCGGGGGACGCACGAGCGTGGGGATTCGCGAGGGGGCCCGTTTGATGTGTGGTGCTGCTGCACGCGCGCCGCGCACGCGCTCACCTGGCCGGTGGGCCGCGACGAGTGTCCTGCACGTTGTCACGAGCGACCAACGCCGAGGCGCCGAGACCGCAGCCATGGAGCTCGCCCGTGCCCTGGCCGAGCGCGGGCTGCCGGGCGAGGTGGTCGCGCTCAGCGGCGCCGCGTCCGGATCCCTGCCGGTGCGCACGCTCGGGCGGAGGTCACGCGGAGCCGGCACGCTGCGCGCGCTCGGCGACAGCGCCGGCCGCCACTCGGTCGTCGTGGCACACGGTTCTGACACGCTGCTGGCGGCCGCGGCGGCGCTCGCGATGCGGCCGACCCCGTTCGTCTATCTGTCCATCGGTGACCCTCGGCAGTGGGCGCGTGGAGTGCGTCGACGGGTCAACCAGGCCGCTCTGCGCCGCGCTCGGCGAGTTGCCGTGCTCAGTCCATCGGCGCTGCCCGTCGTGCGCGACTGGTACTCCCTCGCGGAGAGCCGATTCGTCGTCCTTCCCAACTTCCGCGACCCCGTGCAATTCGCTCCGGCGACGCCGCTGCAACGCGCTGCGGCTCGCCGGGCGTTCGGCCTGCCAGCCGGTGCACCGGTTGTCGCGCTGATCGGCGCCCTCGCTGCGGAGAAGCGCCCCCAGCTGGCGGTGGAGGCCATCCTGCGCGTCGTGGGCGCGCACGCCGTCCTGGCCGGCGAGGGTCCGCTGCGGCCGCTCCTCGAGGGCATGGCGCGTCGGCATCCCGGTCGGGTGCATCTGCTCGGGGCACTGCCCGATGTGCGGCCCGTTCTGCACGCGGCCGACGCCATGGTCCTGGCGAGCACCACCGAGGGCCTCCCCGGAGCCCTCATCGAGGCCGCCATGTGTCGGGTCCCCGCGGTCGCCGTCGACGTGGGCTGGATCGGCGATGTGGTGCGCGACGGCGAAACCGGGTTCCTGGTGCCGGACGGGGGTCCGGCGCTGCCCGCGTTGCTGGCCGAGCGGATCCTCGAGGTCGTGCCCCGCAGCGACGAGCTGGGCGCCGCTGCTCGGCGGCTGTCGCTGAGCCGCTTCTCCTCGGAGGTGGTCGTCCCGCTTTGGGCAGAGGTGCTGAACGACGTCGTGCTGGAGGCGGCCGGGTGAACCGTTCCACGGTCAAGTCGGGTCTCGCGCGCCTCCCCGTTGTCGGGCGTTCAGCCGGCGTGACGATCCTCACCTACCACCGGGTAGGCGGCGGGTCCTCGGACGAGCTCGACCTGCCGGCGCCGGCCTTCGCCGAGCAAGTCGGCATCCTCGGGCGCCACGAAGTCGTCGGCATCGACGACGCTCTGGTCCGGCTCGCCGCGGGTGATACTCGACCCTGCGTGGTGCTGACGTTCGACGACGGCTTCGGCGATGTTTATGACAACGCCTGGCCACTGCTGCGGGAGGCCCGCCTGCCCTTCACCCTCTACCTCGCGACAGCCTTCCTTGGCAGGCGCATGGAGTGGGAAGGATCAACGGGCCGCAGCCAGGGCGCTCGTGCACTGACCTGGGAGCAGGTTGCCGAGATGATCGAGGACGGGCTTTGCACTCCAGGGAACCACACGCACCACCACGTGCCTCCGGACCGGATCGACGAGCACGAGCTGGACGCCAGCTCGGACGCTGTGGAGAGCAGGTTGGGTGTCCGGCCGGCGCACTTCGCCTACCCGTGGGGCGTCCGGGTGCCGGCCCTAGAACCCGCGCTGGGTCTGAGGTTCCGCTCGGCGGTCACCGGTGCCGTCGGGCGCAACCGCCCCGGCAGCCACCCGCTCCTGCTCCGCCGCGTGCCTGTCCGGCGCACCGACCCGATCGAGTTCTTCAGGCGCAAGATAGGCAGCGATCTGGTTCCCGAGCTCGCGTACGAGCGAGCCGTCCGGGTGGCCAAGGCGGTGGGCCTGCGTGCTTGACACCTTGACAAACCTCCCTCCGCGGCCCGAGGGCCCGCGGAGCCGACCGATCCCACGGTTGGTTTCGCCGACCGGGCGGCGGCTACGGCTCGTCCACCTGACTACCGTGGACATGAGCCTCGCCCTTCTGCTCGGCGGAGAACTCGCGGTCGCCGTCGTGGCCGGTCTCGACGTGTGGGGGATGAGTGCGCCGGGGCCCTACACGTCCCAGCTCGAGAGGCTCGGGGTACACCACGTGGCCGTGCCGTCGCTGTCACGGCGCTGGCAGCCGGAAGAGGACGCCCGCGCGATGCGCGAGCTGGTCGGGGCCCTGCGTACGCTCGCGCCGGACGTGCTGCACACCCACACGCCGAAGGCCGGGGTATTCGGGCGCTTGATCGGGCGGGCCGTACGTGTTCCGGTCGTGGTCAACACCTGCCACGGCCTGTGGCTGCGCACCGGTGACGGCGTCGCCCGTCGGGCAGCCGTACTGGCGGCCGAGTCGGTTGCCGCCGCCGCGTCGCACGCCGAGCTGTTCCAGAACGCCGACGACCTCCAAATGATGCGGCGCGCCGTGGGACGGCGCGGGACCGTGGTCGGCAACGGCGTCGCCCTCGAGCGGTTCCAGGCGTCTGAAGGCGCCCGGCGACGTGTACGGCGTGAGCTCGGGATAGCGCCGGACGAGCTCCTCGTCGGGGCGGTCGGGCGCTTTGTCGCCGAGAAGGGTGTCGCGGAGATGGCGGTCTGCGCGGACCGGCTGCGCGGCCGGGCGCGCTTCGTGTGGGTCGGACCCGACGACGGCGAGCCGGAGCTGGCGGCCGACGGATCGCTGCGCCGGATCGGCGCGCGCACTGACATGCCTGCGATCTACGCCGCTCTGGACGTGTTCGTGCTGCCGAGCCACCGCGAGGGCTTCTCGCGCTCGGCGATGGAGGCCGCCGCGAGCGGCGTCGCGATGGTGCTGACCGACATCCGCGGCTGTCGCGAGATCGGCGCCGAGGGCGAGCACCTGCTGCTCGTGCCTCCGGGTGACGCCGACGCGCTGACCGCGGCGGTGCAGCGGCTCCTCGACGACGACACGCTGCGCCGCCGGCTCGGTGTGGCGGCTCGCCGGCGCGCCCTGACGCACTTCGACCAGCGCGAGGTCGCTCGCCGGTCGCTGGAGGCGTACGCCCGGGCGGCGGCCAGCCGCGGTCTCGGCTGGCGGCAGGAGGAATCCGGATGAGGCGCGCACTCGACGTCGGGGTCTCCGCCGCGGCCCTGCTCGTCCTCGCGCCGTTCCTCGGCGCCGCAGCGCTGGCCGTCCGCCTCTCGCTCGGCCGTCCGGTGTTCTTCCGGCAGACCAGGAGCGGCTTGGCGGGCAGGCCGTTCCGCATAGTCAAGCTCCGCACCATGCGCGCCGAGGCCTACCCCGGCGAGCCGGACCCCGACCGGGTCGACCGCGTCGGCGAGTTCCTGCGGGCCACCAGCCTCGACGAGCTGCCGCAGCTGTGGAACGTGCTCCGCGGTGAGATGAGCCTCATCGGGCCGCGGCCGACGCTGCCCGACCAGGTCGAGCGTTACGGTCCGTTCGAACGGCGTCGGCTCGAGGTGCGGCCCGGCATCACCGGCTGGGCACAGGTCAACGGACGCAACGACATCGACTGGCCGGCGCGCATCAGGCTCGACGTCTGGTACGTCGACCACCGCACCGCGCGGCTCGACCTGCGCATCGCGCTGCTCACGCTGCGTCGCCTGTGGCGGCCGAGCGGGATCACTGCCACCGGCGGCGTCAACCCCGGCTTCCCGGGACCCGCGACGCCTTCACTGCGCGCCGTTCACGAGGAGGAGCGATGACCACCCACCCGGACACCGCCGCTCGGACGTCCGCCGAAATGGTGATCCGCCCGGCGACCTCGGCAGACGATGCCCAGGTGATCGAACTGCTCGCCACGTGCCTGGGGTGGCAGGACGACGGCCAGGACCGTCGCCGGTTCACGTGGAAGCACCGGGAGAGCCCGTTCGGGGAGTCGCCCGCCTGGCTGGCCCAGATCGACGACCGGGTTGTCGGCTACCGCGCGCTCATGCGCTGGGAGTTCGACACCCCCCGGGGGGTCGTGACCGCGGTCCGAGCGGTCGACACCGCGACGCATCCCGAGGCCCGAGGGGCAGGGGTCTTCCGCCGGTTGACCATGCACGCCGTCGACGAGCTCACCAGAGCGGGGACGGACGTCGTGTTCAACACCCCCAACTCGGCGAGCCGGCCGGGCTACCTGGGCATGGGCTGGGTAGACGTCGAACGGGTGCCGATGGCCATCCGCGTCCGCGGCCCCTTGTCCCTCGCCCGCACGGCGAGGGCTCGTGTCCCCGCGGAGCTCTGGTCGCTCCCGTGCGACGCGGGAGAGCCTGCCCCCGACGTGTTGCGCGACGTCGGCGTCGCACAACTCCTGGACCGCCTACCACCTCCGCGCGAGCGCTGGCGAACCCGTCGCACGCCCGACTACCTGCGCTGGCGGTACGGACTGCCGGACCTGCACTACCGCGCCGTGGTCGCCTCAGGCGGGGTGACGGACGGGCTGGCCGTCGTGCGAGCGCGTCGGCGCGGCCCGGCGGTCGAGCTGGCCCTCTGCGAGCTGCTGGCACCCGATCGGCGCACGTCGGCGGCGCTCGTCCGTTCGGCCCTGCGCCGTTCCGGCGCCGACCACGTGGTGGCGCTGGGACGCCCTCCCGGCATGATTCCCGTCCCGCGGCAAGGACCCAGGCTCACGGCCCGCAGCCTCACCGGCACACCTGCCCGGTCCGGGCACTGGGCGTTCTCGCTGGGGGACATCGAGATGTTCTAGACCGCAGGCGCGGGCGGGCTGTGCCGGATGCGGCATCATGCCGCCGTGCCGTCGCTGTGGGTCGTCGGAGCGGGGGGCCTCGGACGCGAGGCGCTGGACGCCGCACGACTCGCCGGCCTGGACATCGCGGGCGTGGCCGACGACGACGAGCGCGCGCGGGTGCCCGGCGAGCGGGCCACTCGGCCCGACCGGCTGGACGCGGGGGCGACGTACGTGCTCGCGGTCGGCTCGAGCTCCGCGCGCCATCGGCTCGCGCAACGGCTGACCGCGGCCGGTGCGGACCCGGTCACCGTCGTTCATCCGCGGGCGACAGTGGCCGCCAGCGCCGAGCTGGGCGACGGCTGCATCCTGCTCGCAGGGTCCGTCGTTTCCGTGGACGTCGTGCTTGACGAGCACGTCCAGGTGCACTACGGCGCGACGATCGGCCACGACGCGCGGCTCGGCCGCTGCGTCACGGTCCTCCCCGGGGCGCACGTCTCCGGTGCGGTGCGGGTGGAGGCAGGCGCGACGCTCGGCGCCGGCTCGGTCGTGCTGCCCGGACTGGCGGTCGGTGCCGACGCCCTGGTGGGCGCCGGCGCCGTCGTCACTCGGGACGTCGCACCAGGCGAGGTGGTCGTCGGGGTTCCGGCACGACCGCTGCGGAGCTGACGCCGCCGTCCACCCGGGTCCGGCGGAACCAGTCCACTGTCCGCTCGAGGCCGGTGCGAAGGTCGACCGGCGCGAGCCCGGGGAACAGCTCGGTCAGGCGGTCGGTCCCCGCGAGGCTGTGCCGGACGTCGCCGGCCCGCGGCTCGAGGTGCTCGACGGGCAGCCGCTGGCCCAGCACGTCGCCCAGCGTCGATGCCAGCTCGAGGAGAGTGGTCCGCACGCCGTTCGCGAGGTTGACCGGCCCCGCACACGTCGTGCCCTCGGTCAGCGCGCGGCCGATGACCTCGCACACCGACCCCACGAAGGTGAAGTCGCGCGACTGCAGGCCGTCGCCGTAGATGCGCAGCGGGCGGCCGGACAGCGCGGCGCCGACGAAGGAGGGAACCACCGCCGCGTACGCGTGGTCGGCGCCCTGCCCAGGCCCGAAGACGTTGAAGAAGCGGAACGCGGTCGCGCGCAGGTCGTAGCAGCGGGCGAATGCGAGTGCGTAGCACTCGGCGGCGAGCTTGCTGACGGCGTACGGGCTCAGCGGCATGACGGGCAGTGCCTCGGTCTTCACCGGCACCGGCTGGGCGCCGTAGACGGACGAGGACGACGCGACGACGACGTGGCCCACGCCGTGTCGCCGCACCGCTTGGAGCACCGTCACGGTGCCGGTCACGTTGACCTCGTTGCTGCGGTACGGGTCGACGATCGAGCGCGGGACCGACGGGAGCGCGGCCAGGTGCACCACCGCATCCATTCCGCGTACGGCGTCGTCGATCGCGACGTCGTCGAGCACCGACCCGATCCGTACCTCGGCCTCCACGCCGTCGAGGTTGGCAAGATTGCCCGTCGACAGGTCGTCGAGCACCACCACGTCGTCGCCACGTGCGACGAGCCGGGCGACGAGGTTGGAACCGATGAAACCGGCCCCCCCGGTCACGAGTACGCGCATGCAAACCCACCCCCTGCCACGAACGATGGCGTGGCGGGCCGGGTGGTCGCATGGCCCGTTCGCGGTAGCTTCGCTCACCGGTCCCGGAGCGCCGCTCCCGTCGCCGTTCCGAGAACCAAAGCTGCGGTCGCCGCAACGATCGGGAACTGCGCCACGTAGTCGACGGCGCTCGTGAGCCCGAACGCCAGCCAGGACGCGACCGCGACGGCGGCAGGTAGCGCCGCTCGCGAGACCACCCGGCGCACCCGCAGGACGCCCCACGCCAGCAGAGCCCCCAGCAGCACCGCGCCGGGAAGGCCACTCTCGGCAGCCTGTTCGAGCAGGAGGCTGTGCGCGTACGGCGTATCGGGGTCGTGGGCGGTGCGGCTGACCTCACGGAACCGGCCCGGGCCGACTCCCATCACCGGGTTGTGAGCGATGATCGTCCCCGCGTCGGTCCACAGCGCGACCCGCCGTTCGCTCAACAGAGAGGCCGCCTGCTCGCGGAGGCCGCTGCCGAGCTGCGGTGCGGAGACGGCCGCCGTCGCTGCGACGACAAGGGTCACCAGCAGCAGGGCCGCCGCGACCCAGGGGCCGGCGCGTCGTGGCCGGCCGGCAGCGACGGCTAGTGCGCAGAGCAAGACGCCGCCGGCGGCTGCCGCGGACGCGACGGTGGTACGTACGCCCACACCGATCGCCACGACGCCGATGAGGACCAGCCAGGGCGTTCGCCGCGAACGCCCGTGCGCGAGGGCGACGACGAGCGCTGCGGCCGCAGCTGCCTGGACCAGCCACGCGGCGTCGGCGTTGTCGTAGCCCATCACCATGGTCACGTCAGGGTCTCTGTCACCGGCGTAGGTCGCGGCGACCGCGGCGACCTCCACGCCGACGACCGTCAGCGCCACCAGACGGCCCAGCCGGCCAGCCCCACGCGGCCCCACGAGCCGACCCGCCGTGTACGCCGCGATCGCGAGCACCAGCGTCCCCAGACCGGGGTACGGATTGCCGCTGCGGAGCGCCCCGACCAGCAGCAGCCAGGCGCCGAACGCCAGCGCGAGCACAGCCCCGACGACGTCGTCGCGCTCGCCGCCGCGTTCCACGCAGGGGATTGTGCGCTCTGCGGTTTCCGGTTGGGCTGTCGGGGCGCCGCATACGCTGGTCCGGTGGCCGATCCCGCGACCTACCGCCCGGCTCCGGGGTCGGTGCCGGAGCAGCCGGGCGTCTACCGCTTCCGCGACGCCGCGGGCCGGGTCGTCTACGTCGGCAAGGCCAAGAGCCTGCGGGCACGGCTGAACAGCTACTTCCAGGACGTCGCGGCGCTGCACCCGCGTACCCAGACCATGGTGCGCACGGCCGCGAGCGTCGAGTGGACCGTGGTGGGCACCGAGGTCGAGGCGCTGCAGCTGGAGTACAGCTGGATCAAGGAGTTCGACCCACGCTTCAACGTCCGCTACCGCGACGACAAGAGCTACCCCTACCTCGCGGTCACGCTCGGGGACGACTTCCCGCGGGCGATGGTGCTGCGCGGCGCCAAGCGCAAGGGGACCCGCTACTTCGGTCCGTACGCCCATGCCTGGGCCATCCGCGAGACCCTCGACCAGCTGTTGCGGGTCTTCCCGGTGCGCACCTGCTCGGCGGGGGTCTTCACGCGCGCGGGGCAGGTGGGCCGGCCCTGCCTGCTGGGCTACATCGGCAAGTGCTCCGCGCCGTGCGTGGGCCGGGTCAGCGCCGAGGAGCACCGGGTGCTCGCCGAGGACTTGGTCGCGTTCCTCGAGGGGCAGACCGCGCGGTACGTCAAGCGGCTCGAGGCGCAGATGCGTGCGGCGGCAGCGGGGCTGGACTACGAGCGGGCGGCCCGGCTGCGCGACGACATCGGCGCACTCAACCGGGCGATGGAGAAGAACGCCGTCGTGCTCGGCGACGGCACCGACGCCGACGTCGTCGCCCTCGCCGAGGACCCGCTCGAGGTTGCCGTGCAGGTCTTCCACGTCCGCGGCGGACGGGTCCGCGGACAGCGCGGCTGGGTGGCCGACAAGGTCGACGAGGCCGGGGCGGGTGAGTTGGTGGAGCGCTTCTGCACCCAGCTCTACGACGTCGAGGAGGTCCCCCGCGAGGTGCTGGTCCCGGCGCTGCCCGACGACGTCGAGGCGTTGGCGACCTGGCTCGGCGACCGGCGGGGGAGCCGGGTGGCGCTGCGGGTGCCGCAGCGCGGCGACAAGCGGGCCTTGCTGGCGACGGTGGCCCGCAACGCCGAGCAGACCCTCGCGCTGCACAAGACCAAGCGGGCCAGCGACCTCACCACCCGCAGCCGGGCACTGGAGGAGATCCAGGAGGCGCTCGACCTGCCCGACGCCCCGCTGCGCATCGAGTGCTACGACGTCTCCAACCTGCAGGGCAGCGACGTCGTCGCCTCCATGGTGGTCTTCGAGGACGGCCTGCCGCGCAAGTCGGAGTACCGCCGTTTCGCGATCAAGGGCGTGGCCGGGCAGAACGACGTGGCCTCGCTCGCCGAGGTGCTCACCCGCCGGTTCCGGCGCTGGCAGGACGAGCAGGTGGCCTCGACTGCGGACGGCTTGCCGGGCGGCCCGCTCGACCCGGAGACCGGCCGGCCGCGCAAGTTCGCGTACGCCCCCAGCCTGGTCGTCGTCGACGGCGGACCCCCACAGGTGGCAGCGGCCCGCGGCGCCCTCGACGGGCTCGGCATCGAGAGCGGCCCGGGCGGGGTCAGCCTGGCCGGACTGGCCAAGCGGCTGGAGGAGGTGTGGCTGCCGGGCGAGGACGGCCCCGTCGTACTGCCGCGCACGAGCGAGGGCCTCTACCTGCTGCAGCGCGTCCGCGACGAGGCCCACCGCTTCGCCATCACCTACCACCGGCAGAAGCGCTCGCGTTCGATGGTGGAGAGCGCCCTCGACGCCGTACCCGGGCTGGGCGAGACCCGGCGCAAGGCCCTGCTGCGGCACTTCGGGTCGCTGCGGCGGCTGCGTGCGGCGACGGTCGAGGAGGTGCTCGAGGTGCCGGGGTTCGGCCGGCGCACCGCGGAGGCGGTCGTCGAGGCGCTGGCCGCCCAGCCCCGGCCGGTACCGGCCGTCGACACCTCGACCGGTGAGATCCTCGACCCCGACGTCGACGGCGCCGTTCCCGTCCCCGGAGGAGCCCCATGAGCGAGCCCGAGACATCCGGCGGCCGGGAGGTCCTCGTCGTCTCCGGCATGTCGGGCGCCGGCCGCAGCACTGCGGCCGACGTCATCGAGGACCTCGGCTGGTACGTCGTGGAGAACCTCCCGGCGCCGATGCTCTACGACCTCGTCGAGATCGTGGAGGCCAGCGGCGAGAGCCGGCTGGCGATCGTGGTCGACGTGCGCTCTCGTACGTTCTTCGCCGCCCTGCGCGGTGCGCTGGACGGCCTGCGGGCCCGCGGCGTACGCCCGCAGGTGCTCTTCCTCGAAGCCTCCGACGACGTCCTCGTCCGCCGCTTCGAGAGCGTGCGCCGACCGCACCCGCTGCAGGGCCGCAGCCGGGTGCTCGACGGCATCAGGCGCGAGCGCGAGATGCTGGCCGACCTGCGCGGCGACGCCGACCTCGTCGTCGACACCTCGGCGCTCAACGTCCACCAGCTCGCCGCGAAGATCGCCACCGCGTTCGGCCGCGAGGAGGCGGCCACCCTGCGGGCGACCGTGCTCTCGTTCGGGTTCAAGTACGGCATCCCGGTCGACGCCGACCTCGTCGTCGACATGCGCTTCCTGCCCAACCCGCACTGGATCCCCGAGCTGCGCCCGCACAGCGGACTCGATGCCGAGGTCAGCGACTACGTGCTGGGACAGCCGGAGGCCAAGGCGTTCCTCGACGCGTACAGCTCGGTCCTCGAGATCGTGGCCCGGGGCTACCTGCGCGAGGGCAAGCGCTACGTCACCGTCGCGGTCGGCTGCACCGGGGGCAAGCACCGCAGCGTGGCGATGGCCGAGGAGCTCACCCGGCGGCTGCGCGCCTCGGGGGTCACCACCCTCGTCGTCCACCGCGACCTGGGGCGCGAGTGACGGGGCCGCCAGCCCGAACGCCCCCGGTCGAGACGTCCCACGAGTCGACGTACGAGCGGGACAGCGGTCCACGCGTCGTCGCCCTCGGCGGCGGGCACGGGCTGGCCGCCTCGCTGTCGGCGCTGCGTCGGGTCACCGGCCGGCTCACGGCCGTCGTCACGGTGGCCGACGACGGCGGTTCGAGCGGGCGGCTGCGGCGCGAGCTCGGCGTCCTGCCGCCGGGAGACCTGCGCATGGCGCTCGCCGCCCTCTGCGACGACGACGAGTGGGGCCGGCTCTGGGCGGCGCTGCTGCAACATCGTTTCGCGAGCGACGGCGAGCTGCACCAGCATGCCGTCGGCAACCTGCTCATCGTCGCGCTGTGGGAGCTGCTCGGCGATCACGTCGACGGCCTCGACATGGTGGCCCGGCTGCTGGGTGCCCACGGCCGGGTGCTGCCGATGGCCGGCGTACCCGTGTCCATGCACGCCCTGGTGGCCGGCGCCGATCCCGCGCTGCCGCAGGCGGTCAGCACCGTCGCCGGGCAGGTGGCCGTCGCGAGCACCCGGGGGCGCGTCGTCGCCGTCGCCATCGAACCGCCCGAGCCGCCGGCCTGCCCGGAGGCCGTCGCGGCAGTCCGCGACGCAGACGCCGTCGTACTCGGCCCGGGGTCGTGGTTCACCAGCGTCATCCCGCACCTGCTGGTGCCGGATCTCGCAAGCGCCCTGCACGAGACGGGCGCCACGCGCGTCGTCGTGCTCAACCTGGCCGGACAGCAGGGCGAGACGGAGGGCTTCGGCCCCGAGTCGCACCTGGAGGTGCTGGCCTCGTACGCCCCTGAGCTCGCCCTCGACGTCGTGCTCGCCGACCCGTCCGCCGTCCCCGATCCGGCGCTGCTGCGCCGCACGGCCGAGATGTTCGGGGCGCAGCTCGTGCTGGCCGACGTCGCGCTGGGCGACGGCACCCCGCGTCACGACCCGGGACGGCTGGCCAAGGCCCTGGACGGTGTGTTAGCCCGTGGCAGGATGCGCCCATGGCGATGACCGCTGCGGTCAAGGCGGAGCTGGCCCACGTCCAGGTCACCAAGACCTGCTGCCGCAAGGCCGAGTCGGCCGCCATGCTCCGCTTCGCCGGTGGCCTGCACATCGTCAGCGGCCGCATCGTCGTCGAGGCCGAGCTCGACACCGGAGCCGCCGCCCGCCGGCTGCGCCGCGACGTCTCCGAGGTCTACGGCCACCAGAGCGAGCTCGCGGTGGTCGCCCCGGGCGGCCTGCGCCGCGGCTCGCGATACGTCGTCCGTGTCGTCCGCGACGGCGAGGCGCTGGCCCGCCAGACCGGGCTGCTCGACGGCCGTGGCCGGCCGGTCCGTGGCCTGCCGCCGCACGTGGTCTCCGCCGCCAGCCATTGCGCCGAGGCGGCCTGGCGGGGGGCGTTCCTCGCCCACGGCTCGCTCACCGAGCCCGGCCGCTCCTCCGCCCTCGAGGTGACCGCTCCGGGCCCGGAGGCCGCCCTGGCACTGGTCGGTGCCGCCCGCCGGCTCAACATCTCGGTCAAGGCCCGCGACGTCCGCGGGGTCGATCGCGTCGTCGTCCGCGACGGCGACGCGATCGCGGCGCTGCTCACCCGGCTCGGCGCGCACGAGAGCGTCCTCGCCTGGGAGGAGCGACGCGTACGCCGGGAGGTCCGCGCCACCGCAAACCGGCTGGCCAACTTCGACGATGCCAACCTGCGCCGCTCAGCCCGCGCCGCGGTCGCCGCCGGCGCCCGGGTGGAGCGGGCGCTGGAGATCCTCGCCGACGACTTGCCCGACCACTTGCGTGAGGCCGGCCGGCTGCGCCTCGAGCACAAGCAGGCCAGCCTCGAGGAGCTCGGCCAGCTCGCCGTACCGCCGCTGACCAAGGACGCCATCGCGGGGCGGATCCGCCGGTTGCTTGCCATGGCCGACAAGGAGGCGGACGACCTCGGCGTCCCCGGCACCGAGGCCGGCCTCACCGCGGACATGCTCGAGGCCTGACCCCACACCGACCAGGCGGCCACCCGCGGCCAGCCCGACGTCACTGTCCTCAGGGTCGAGAATCGCGTCGAGATGGCCCGATAGACCACCACCAGGACAGTGACGTCGGCGGACCGGCTCGCGCTCCCGCCTCGGTTACCTCGGTGGGGCGGGGGACCGGACGGGCCCTAGGTCACTTGCCGTTCACGGCGGGGGAGTGGCTAGGGTCGTCGGCAGGACGTACCGCCCCCGCCAGCTTCCCGTCGCACCCTCGAGGAGACCTCCGCTGTGACCACACGCCTCGGCATCAACGGCTTCGGCCGCATCGGCCGCAACTTCACCCGCGCCGTGCTCGCCATGGGCGCCGACATCGAGATCGTCGGGGTCAACGACCTCACCGACAACAAGAGCCTGGCCCACCTGCTCAAGTACGACAGCATCCTCGGCCGGCTGCCCCAGGACGTGTCCTACGACGAGGGCTCCATCACCGTCGGCGACATGTCGTTCCGCGCCCTCGAGGAGCGCGACCCGACCGCGCTGCCGTGGAAGGAGCTCGGCGCCGACGTCGTGCTCGAGTCCACCGGCCGCTTCACTGACGCGACCAAGGCCCGCGCCCACCTCGACGGCGGCGCGCAGAAGGTCATCATCTCCGCGCCGGCGAAGAACGAGGACGTCACCGTCGTGCTCGGCGTCAACGAGGGCGACTACGACCCGGTCGCCCACTCGATCATCTCCAACGCGTCGTGCACGACCAACTGCCTGGCTCCGATGGCCAAGGTGCTGCACGACTCGTTCGGCATCCAGCGTGGTCTCATGACGACCATCCACGCCTACACCGCCGACCAGAACCTCCAGGACGGCCCGCACAAGGACCTCCGCCGCGCGCGTGGCGCCGCCATCAACATCGTGCCGACGAGCACGGGCGCGGCCAAGGCGATCGGGCTGGTCATGCCCGAGCTCAAGGGCAAGCTCGACGGCTTCGCGCTGCGGGTGCCGATCCCCACCGGCTCGGCCACCGACCTCACGTTCACCGCCGGCCGCGAGACGACGGTCGAGGAGGTCAACGCGGCGGTCAAGACCGCTGCCGACGGACCGCTGCAGGGGATCATCCACTACACCGAGGACCCGATCGTCTCCAGTGACATCGTCACCGACCCGGCCTCGTGCATCTTCGACGCCGGCCTGACGAAGGTCATCGGCGACATGGTCAAGGTGATCGGCTGGTACGACAACGAGTGGGGCTACTCCGCGCGGCTCGTCGACCTCGTCGGTCTCGTCGGCCGGTCCCTTTAGCCCGTGCGCACGATCGACGACCTCGGCGACGTCCGAGGTCTGCGGGTCCTCGTCCGCAGCGACCTCAACGTCCCGCTCGACGGCACGACCATCACCGACGACGGCCGAGTACGTGCCTCCGTACCCACCATCAGGCGACTGTCGGAGGCGGGCGCACGCGTGATCGTGTGCGCCCACCTCGGCCGTCCGAAGGGGGCTCCGGACGAGCGCTACTCGCTGCGCCCGGTCGCCCACCGGCTCTCCGAGCTGCTCGGCGCCGACATCGCGTTCGCCACCGACACGGTGGGGGAGTCCGCGCACGCCGTCGTCGCGGGCCTCGGTGACGGCGACGTCGCCCTGCTCGAGAACCTCCGCTTCAACAAGGGGGAGACGAGCAAGGACGACGCCGAGCGCGGCGCGTTCGCCGACGAGCTCGCCGGCCTCGCCGACCGCTACGTCTCCGACGGCTTCGGGGTCGTGCACCGCAAGCAGGCCAGCGTCTACGACGTCGCACAACGGCTGCCGCACGCCGCGGGAGGCCTGGTCCTCACCGAGGTCGACGTCCTGCGCCGGCTGACGCAGGATCCCGAGCGCCCGTACGCCGTCGTCCTCGGCGGCTCCAAGGTCTCGGACAAGCTCGGTGTCATCGCCAACCTGCTGGGCACCGCCGACCGCATCCTCATCGGCGGTGGGATGGCCTACACGTTCCTCGCGGCTCAGGGCCACGAGGTCGGGTCCAGCCTGCTCGAGGACGACCAGCTCGACGCCGTACGCGGCAACCTCGTCAAGGCCGAGCAGTCCGGCGTCGAGATCCTGCTGCCGGTCGACGTCGTCACCGCCGCCGACTTCCCCGACCTGTCGGCCAAGGAGCCGGTGGCTTCGCAGGTCGTCGACGCGGCTGCGATCCCCGCCGACCAGATGGGGCTCGACATCGGGCCGCGCACCCGCGAGGCCTTCGCGGCGAAGGTGGCCGACGCCAGGACGGTATTCTGGAACGGCCCGATGGGCGTGTTCGAGCACCCGACATTCGCCGAGGGCACCCGGGCGATCGCCCAGGCGCTCAGCGAGGTCGACGGGCTCACTGTCGTCGGCGGCGGCGACTCCGCCGCGGCGGTGCGCATCCTGGGCTTCGCCGACGACGCGTTCGGCCACATCTCAACTGGCGGCGGCGCCAGCCTCGAGTACGTCGAGGGCAAGACGCTGCCCGGTCTCACCGTCCTGGAGGACTGACCTGTGGGTGACCCGCGCCGACCCCTGATGGCCGGCAACTGGAAGATGAACCTCAACCATCTGGAGGCGATCGCCCACGTGCAGCGGCTGGCGTTCACGCTGAAGCCGGCCGACCACGCGGCGCTCGACGTCGCGGTGCTGCCGCCGTTCACCGACCTGCGCTCGGTGCAGACGCTGGTCGACGGCGACGACCTGGACATCGCGTACGGCGCGCAGGACCTCTCTGCGCAGGACTCCGGTGCCTACACCGGCGAGGTGTCCGGCGCGATGCTGGCCAGCCTGGGCTGCACGTACGTCCTCGTGGGGCACTCCGAGCGGCGCCAGCACCACCGCGAGGACGACGCGCTGTGCAGGGCCAAGGTCGACGCGGCGTTCCGGCACGGGCTCGTTCCGGTGCTCTGCGTCGGCGAGGAGCTGCCCACCCGTCAGGCCGGCGGTCATGTCGAGCACACGATCGGGCAGCTCGGCCGTGGGCTCGACGGGCTTCCGGAGGCCCAGGCGGCGCAGGTGGTGGTGGCCTACGAGCCGGTGTGGGCCATCGGCACCGGAGAGGTCGCCACCCCGCAGGACGCCCAGGAGATGGCCGCGGCGATTCGCGGACAGCTCGGCGAGCGCTTCGGCTCGGACGTGGCAGCTGCGGTGCGCGTCCTCTACGGCGGCTCGGTCAAGTCCTCCAACGTCGCCGAGATCATGGCGGAGGAGGATGTCGACGGCGCGCTGGTCGGGGGGGCCAGCCTCGAACCCGACGAGTTCGCGGCGATCTGCCGCTACCGGGAGCACCCGGCCTGAGCTGCCCGTCCGCCGGGTTACCCTGGGACCCGTACTCCGCCGCATCTCGGTCCGCGGTCCCACGACACGAGAGACCCACCGGTGATCCTCGCCCTGCAGATCCTCCTCAACATCGTGAGCGTCCTGCTCGTGCTGCTCGTGCTGCTCCACAAGGGTAAGGGCGGCGGGCTGTCCGACATGTTCGGCGGGGGGATGTCCACCTCGGTGGGCGGGTCGTCGGTGGCCGAGCGCAACCTCGACCGGATCACGATCGGGCTCGGTCTGGTGTGGGTCGCCTGCATCGTCGGGCTCGGCCTGCTCACCAAGCTCGGCGGCTGACCCCGCTTCCGCGCGCGAACGACCACCCCCGCCCCGCTCCCGCCGCCCCCGATTCTCCCGGAGGACCTGCTCGTGGCCAGTGGCAACGCGATCCGAGGCAGCCGTGTCGGTGCCGGCCCGATGGGCGAGGCCGAGCGCGGTGAGGCCGCCCCGCGCGTGCGTATCTCGTTCTGGTGCGCCAACGGCCACGAGACCGTGCCGAGCTTCGCCGCAGACGCCGCCGTCCCGGAGACCTGGGAATGCCCCACCTGTGGGCTGCCGGCCAGCGCCGACGCCGACAACCCTCCTCCGCCGCCGCGCAACGAGCCGTACAAGACCCATCTCGCGTACGTGAAGGAGCGCCGCTCCGACAAGGACGGCGAGGCCATCCTGACCGAGGCCCTCGAGGAGCTCCGCCGCAAGCGCGGTCGCTGACCTTGCCCGCCGACCCCCCGCCTCTCCGCGATCTTGAGGCCGTCCTGCCGCGATGGCGGCATCGCTGTCTCAAGATCGCCGACGTGCTGGCGATCTCGAGACGCTTCCGCCTCCACGGTGGCGTCGCTGTCTCAAGATCCGCGACACGGACGGCGAGCGGAACTGCGCAGTGGCGCCACCAGGAGCGGCGGGCGGGGACGGGTCAGGGGCTGGCGATGCGCTCGATGCCGCGGGGCAGGTCGCTCGCCGCGGCCCGGTCGAGCAGCCAGAGGGTGCGCCGCCGGCCGTACGCCCCGGCCGCAGGCACCTGCACCTCTCCCGCGCCGCCGAGCGCCAGCCGGACACTGGTCGCCTTCTCCTCCCCGGAGCAGACGAACCACACCTCCTCGGCGGCCCGGATCGCCGGCAGGGTGAGCGTGAGCCGGGTGGGCGGCGGCTTGGGCGCGCCGCGTACTGCGACCACCGTGCGCTCCCGCTCGTAGAGCGCCGGTTGCTCGGGGAAGAGCGATGCCACGTGCCCGTCCGGTCCGACGCCGAGGAGCAGGATGTCGAGCCGGGGTACGTCGCCATGGTCCTCCGGCTGCGCGAGCGCGGCCAGCTCCGCGGCGTAGCGCTGGGCGGCCGCCTCCGGGTCCGGACCATCAGGCCCGTCCGACGCTGGCATCGGGTGCACCCGCGCCGGGTCGAGGGGCAGCGCGTCGATCATCGCCGTCCGCGCCTGGGTCTCGTTGCGCTCGGCGTGGCCGCGCGGCAGGAAGCGTTCGTCGCCCCACCACACGTCCAGCCGACCCCAGTCGACGGCGGCCCGGGCGGGGGACGCTCCACAGGCCAGCAGCGCCGCCGTGCAGATCCCGCCGCCGCTGAGCACGACCGAGCCCTCGCCGCGCGCGGCCTGCGCGTCGACCAGACCCGTCAGCAGGCGCGCAGCGACCGCTTGGGCAAGGACCTCGCCGTCGCGATGGACCACGACCGTGCTGTGTGTCCTGGCGCTGCTCACGACGAACCGGCGGCGCGGCCGGCGAGCCCGCGCCGCGGCTCGCGCTTGGGGCGTACGCGGGAGCGGGTCACGGACGTGGCCTCGTCGGGCGACGGCGCGTCTCCGGCCGCCAGCGCCTGGCGCGCCGTCGGCCGCCGGCGCCGGTCGAGCCGGGTCAGTCCCTTGGTGAGCACGTCGGCGTAGACCTCGTCGGGGTCGAGCCGGCGCAGCTCTTCGGCCAAGCAGTCGCGGTCCGACCGCTTCGGCAGCGAGATCCGGCGGGCGGGCCGGCCGGGAACGGCCAGCGTGGCGTCCTCGTCGTCGGGGCGGATGAGGTCGATCGTCCCGTCCCGCCGAGTAATCCGGACCGAGATCAGGCCGCTGCCGGCCCGCGAGCGCGCCCGCGCGACCGGGTGGCGCAGGCACAGGGCCAGCCAGCCGGCCATCAGCTGGGCGCTCGGGCTGTTGCTGCCGCCGCTGACCGTGATCTGGTCAACGGCACTGTTGCCCGACTCGTCCAGTGCCGCGGCCAGGACGGCCCGCCACAGCGTGAGCCGCGACCAGGCCAGGTCCGTGTCGCCGGGGGTGTAGGCCTTGGCGAGCGTGGTGAGCATCGCCACGGGGCGGCTGGCCTGGGCCGCGTCCACGATGCGCCGTTGCGCCAGCCGGCCGACCGGCGCCGTCGACGGGTGGTCGGGCGGCGTGCCCGGCCACCACGCGACGATCGGTGCGTCGGGCAGCAGCAGCGGCACGACCACCGACTCCGCGTGCTCGACGAGCGGACCGAAGGTGCGCAGCACGACGACCTCGCTGGCGCCGGCGTCGCCGCCGACCCGCACCTGGGCGTCGAGGCGGGGCCCGCCGCGT
Source organism: Jiangellales bacterium (assembly GCA_038246785.1). Taxonomy (GTDB): domain Bacteria; phylum Actinomycetota; class Actinomycetes; order Jiangellales; family Jiangellaceae; genus JBBRVP01. The sequence goes on along the minus strand of JBBRVP010000013.1, from coordinate 11,680 downwards.
TTGGGGCCGGAGACCGCGACGAGGATGCGGCAGGGGTGCTCACGGCTGGCGTCGTTGGCGGCCGCGATGGCGCGCTCGGCGTCGTCCTCGTTGCTGACGATGAGCAGCGTGAGCACTCGCCCGAGGGCGATCGCGCCGCCGCTCTCGCGCAGATCGATGAGCGCCTTGTTGACCGCCGCCGCGTTGGTGGAGGGCAGCTCCTTGATCACGGCGTCTCCTCAGGCTCGGCGCCACTGGCGCCCGTCGCGGGCGAGCATGGCGTCGGCGCTCGGCGGCCCCCAGCTGCCGGCCGGGTAGGACTCCGGCGTACCCCGGTCCGCCCAATAGTCGAGCACCCGGTCGAGGATCCCCCACGACAGCTCGATCTCCTCGCGCCGCGGGAACAGCGGCGGATCGCCGACGAGAACGTCGAGGATGAGCCGTTCGTAGGCCTCCGGCGTGTCCTCGGTGAACGCGTGCCCGTAGCCGAAGTCCATCGTCACGTCCCGGATCTCCATCTGCGTGCCTGGCACCTTGGAGCCGAAGCGCATCGTCAGCCCCTCGTCGGGCTGCACCCGCACGACGAAGGCGTTGCGGCCGAGCTCCTCGGTCGCCGTGTGCGCGAACGGCAGGTGCGGCGCCCGCTTGTACATCACCGCGATCTCGGAGACCCGACGCCCGAGCCGCTTGCCGGTGCGCAGGTAGAACGGCACCCCCGCCCAGCGCCGGGTGTCGATCTCGACGGTGATCGCGGCGTACGTCTCCGTCGCGGACGTCGGGGAGATGCCCTCCTCGTCGAGGTAGCCCACGACCTTGACCCCGCCCTGCCAGCCGCCGGCGTACTGGCCGCGTGCCGTGCAGCGCCCGAGGTCGCGCGGAAGCCGCACGGCGGAGAGCACCTTCTGCTTCTCCTGGCGCAGGTCCCGCGCCCCGAACGACACCGGCTCCTCCATCGCGGTGAGCGCGAGCAGCTGGAGCAGGTGGTTCTGGATGACGTCGCGGGCCGCGCCGACACCGTCGTAGTAGCCCGCCCGCCCGCCGATACCGATGTCCTCGGCCATCGTGATCTGCACGTGGTCGATGTAGTTGGCGTTCCACACCGGCTCGAAGAGCTGGTTGGCGAAGCGCACCGCGAGGAGGTTCTGGACGGTCTCCTTGCCGAGGTAGTGGTCGATGCGGAACACCGCGTCGGCGGGGAACACCGACTCCACGGTCCGGTTGAGCTCCTGGGCGCTGTCGAGGTCGTGCCCGAACGGCTTCTCGATGACGACGCGGCGCCAGGCCTCGCCGTAGGAGTCGGACAACCCGCTGCGGGCGAGCTGCTTGCACACCAGGTCGAAGAACTTCGGCGGGATCGACAGGTAGAAGGCGTGGTTGCCACCGGTGCCGCGGGTGGCGTCGAGGTCGTCGATCGTGGCCTTGAGGGCGTCGAAGGCGTCGTCGTCGTCGAAGCTTCCCGGCACGAAGCGGATGCCCTCGGCGAGCTGGCGCCACACGCTCTCGCGGAACGGCGTGCGGGCGTACTCGCGCACCGAGTCGTGGACGGTCTTGTTGAAGTCCTGGTCGGCCCACTCGCGGCGGGCGAAGCCCACCAGCGAGAATCCCGGCGGCAGCAGGCCACGGTTGGCGAGGTCGTAGACCGCGGGCATGAGTTTCTTGCGCGCCAGGTCTCCGGTGACGCCGAAGATGATGAGGCTGCACGGCGGCGCGATGCGGGGCAGCCGCTTGTCGCGCGGGTCGCGCAGCGGGTTGGGTCCGGAGCCCGAGCGTGGGCTCACGACAGCACCTCGAGCAGGCGGGCCACGCCGGCCCCCCGGTCGGCGAGGTGCAGGCGCAGCACCGGGCGGTCGTGCTCGGCCAGCACCGTCGCGTCCCCGCCGGCCTGGGCGGCGATGAGCTGGCCGAACGTGAAGGGCCGGTCGGGCACCGGGAGGTCGTCGTCGACGGCACCGGTGACCTGGAGGAACACGCCCTGGGCCGGGCCGCCCTTGTGGTACTGCCCGGTGGAGTGCAGGAAGCGCGGCCCCCAGCCGAACGTCACCGGGCGTCGGGTGCGCAGGGCCAGCGACAGTCGTACGTCGGCGAGGCCGGCGTCTGCCTCGCGGTCGAGATAAGCCATCACGGCGAGGTAGCCGTCGGGGGCCAGCCTGCCGAGCAGGGCCCCGACGGCGTCGGGCAGCGTCGTGGCACCGTCGAGCAGCCCGTCGGTGGCACGCACCTCGATCCCGCCGTCGACGAATGCCGGGTCCGCCGGCTCCGGGCGGGCGTCGAGCATCCCGCGCGCGGCCTGCTTGGCGCTCTCGACGTCCGGCTGGTCGAAGGGGTTGATGCCGAGCAGCCGCCCGGCAATCGCGGTGGCGTACTCCCACAGCAGCAGCTGGGCACCGAGCGGACCGGAGACGCTGACCTGGGCCGTCGCCGGGCCGGCCTCGCCGCCGGTCAGGACGGCGGCCAGGACGTCGCCGGGCGGCGCCACGATCTCGGGCGCCCCGACGTCGCCGACGACGACGGGGAGCACGCCACGGCCGTGCTTGCCGGTCGACTCGGCGATGAGCTGCTCGGCCCAGTCGGCGAAGCCGGCCATGCCCGAGCCGGCGTCGGCGAGCGCCACCTTGTCGCGCCGGTGCGACTCCGCGGTGGCCGGGGGGCCCTCGCCCGGCACCCCGGCGACGGCGGCGCCCAGCAGCAGCGCCGGATTGTCGGGGGAGTCGGCGGCCAGTCGCCCGGCAACGGCGCCCGCCTCGTCGAGCAGTGCTTCGACGTCGACCCCGGCGAGGGCGCTGGGCACCAGTCCGAACGCGGTCAACGCGCTGTAACGCCCGCCCACCTCGGGGTCGGCGAGCACGACGGCGCGGTAGCCCTCCTCGCGGGCCAACTTCTCGAACGGCGACCCGGGGTCGGTGACGACAATGATGCGGCGGGCCGGGTCGATGCCGGCGTCGCTGAACGCCTGGACGAAAGCGCGGCGCTGGCTGTCGGTCTCGACCGTGCCACCGCTCTTGCTGGAGCAGACCACGATGGTGCGGTCGAGCCGGTCGGCCAGTGCTCGGCGGATGACCTGCGGATCGGTGGTGTCGAGGACGGTCAGCGGCACGCCCGCGGTGGCGGCGATGACCTCGGGCGCCAGCGACGAGCCGCCCATGCCGCACAGCACCACGGCGTCCAGGCCGTCGGCGCGGGCCGCCTGCACGAGGTCGGCCAGCATGGGCAGCAACGCCCGGCTGGACGCGTGCAGGTCGACCCAGCCGAGCCGCTGGGATGCCTCCTCCTCTGCCTCGGAGCCCCACAGCGTCGCGTCATGCTCGGCGATGCGGGAGGCGACCCGGTCCTCGACGAGCCGGCCGACCACGTCCGCCGTCGCCCCAGGGTCAGCCAGCCGGACAGTGAGCGCACGAGCAGGCGGGCCGCTCACCGGGTCGCTCACTGGCCGCCCTCCAGGCTGGCCTCGACGGTGCCGAGCAGGTCGTTCCAGCTCGTCTCGAACTTCTCCAGCCCCTCGTCCTCGAGCACCCGCACGACGTCCGCCATGTCGACGCCGACCGCGTCGAGGTCGGCCATGACCTGCCGGGCCTCGTCGTAGCCGCCGGTCACCGTGTCGCCCCGGATCTCGCCGTGTTCGAACACCGCCTCCAACGTCGCCTCGGGCATGGTGTTGACGGTGCCCGGCGCGACCAGCTCGCTGACGTAGAGGGTGTCGGGGTAGTCGGGGTTCTTCACCCCGGTCGAGGCCCACAGCGGGCGCTGCGGGCGGGCGCCGGCGTCACGAAGCCGCGTCCAGCGCTGCGAGGAGTCGCTGAAGACCTCCTCGTACGCCTGGTAGGCCAGCCGCGCGTTGGCGACCGCCGCCTTGCCACGCAGGGCCAGCGCCGGCTTGGTGCCGATCTTCTCGAGCCGCTTGTCGACCTCGGTGTCGACCCTGCTGACGAAGAACGACGCCACGCTGGCGATGCCCTCGAGCGACTCACCGGCGTCGAGCCGGCGCTCCAGGCCGCGCAGGTAGGCCTCCATGACGCGCCGGTAGCGCTCGATGGAGAAGATCAGCGTGACGTTGATGCTGATGCCGTGGGCAAGGGACGCCTCGATGGCCGGCAGCCCCTCCGCGGTGGCGGGGATCTTGATGAACAGGTTGGGCCGGGCCACGTCGTCCCACAGCTGGCGCGCCTGGGTGACGGTGGCGTCGCCGTCGCGGGCCAGCCGCGGGTCGACCTCGAGGGAGACCCGGCCGTCGCCGGGCTGCTCGGCCGCGACCGGGGCCAGCACGTCGCAGGCGCTGCGGACGTCGTCGGTCGTCATCGCCCGGACGGCCTGCTCGCGGTCGGCGCCCCGCGCGCGCAGGTCGGCCAGCTGTGCGTCGTACGCCGCGCTCTTGCTGATCGCGGCCTGGAAGATCGTCGGATTGCTGGTGACGCCGACGATGTGGCGGTCCTCGACGAGGCGGGCGAGCCCGCCGCCGACGAGGCGGTCGCGGGAGAGGTCGTCGAGCCAGACGGCCACGCCCTGCGCGGAGAGCTGGGCCAGCGGGTCGGTCATCAGGGGATCTCCTTTACGCACTGTCGCCGCGGTCGCCGGTGCCGCCGCGCTGCGGCTTGCCGGTCGGCGGCAGGAGGTCACCGGCGCGGGCGGCGTCGATGCTGTCCTTGGCGGCGGCCACGACGGCGGCCGCCGTGATGCCGAAGCCCTCGTAGATGGCCTCGTACGGCGCGGACGCGCCGAAGTGCTCGAGGCTGACGCTGCGGCCGGCGTCGCCGACCACCTCCCGCCAGCCCTGCGCGACGCCGGCCTCCACCGAGACGCGGGCCCGCACGTGCGGCGGGAACACCGCGTCCTGGTAGTCACGCGGCTGGGCGGTGAACCACTCCTGGCACGGCATCGACACGACCCGAGCGTGCACCCCGTCGGCGGCCAGCTGATCGCGGGCGGCCATGGCGAGCTGGACCTCCGAGCCGGTGCCCACGATGACGACGTCGGGGTCGCCGCCGTCCTCCGCCGCGCTGTCGGCGAGGACGTAGGCGCCGCAGGTCACGCCCTCGGCCGAGGCGCAGGCGCCGTCGCCACGCTCGAACACCGGCAGGTTCTGCCGGCTCAGGGCGATCCCCGCCGGCCGGTGGGGGTGTTCGAGGATCGTGCGCCAGGCGACGGCGACCTCGTTGGCGTCGGCCGGGCGCACCACGTCCAGGCCGGGGATCGCGCGCAGCGCCGCGAGGTGCTCCACCGGCTGGTGGGTCGGGCCGTCCCCGCCGAGCCCGATGGAGTCGTGGGTCCAGACGTAGATCGTCGGGATCTTCATGAGCGCGGCGAGCCGGACCGCGGGGCGCATGTAGTCGCTGAAGATGAGGAACGTGCCCCCGTAGGGACGCGTCAGGCCGCCGAGCACGATGCCGTTGAGCACCGAACCCATGGCGTGCTCGCGGACGCCGAAGTGCAGCACGCGACCGAACCAGTCGCCGGGGAACATCTTGGTGGCCCGGTCGGGCGGCAGGAAGCTCGGCTCGCCCTCGGGCGTCGTGTTGTTGGACTCGGCCAGGTCGGCCGAGCCTCCCCACAGCTCGGGCAGCCGCGGGGCGATCGCGCCGAGGACGGCGCCGGAGGCCTTGCGGGTGGCCATGTCCGTGCCGGCCTCGAACGTCGGCAGCGCGTCGGCCCACCCATCGGGCAGTCGGCGCTCTCGCAGCCGGTCGAGCAGCGCAGCCCCCTCTGGCTGGGCGTCGCGCCACGCGGCGTACCGCTCGTCCCACTGACCGCGGATGCGCTTCGCCGTGGCGGCCCGCGTGGACCGCACGTGCTCGAGTACGTCGGCCGGCACGTCGAACGTCGCGTCGGGGTCGACCCCCAGGACCTGCTTGGTGGCGCGCACCTCGTCGGTTCCCAGCGCCGACCCGTGGATCTTGCCGGTGTTCTGCTTGTTAGGGGACGGCCAGCCGATGATGGTCCGCAGCGAGATGAACGAGGGCCGCTCGGTCTCGGCGCGGGCCGCGAGCAGCGCGGCGTGGAGGGCCTCGACGTCCTCGTGGTAGCCGCCGTCGCCGGTGCGCCAGTCGACGCGCTGCACGTGCCAGCCGTACGCCTCGTAGCGCGCGGCGGTGTCCTCGGTGAACGCGATCTCGGTGTCGTCCTCGATGGAGATCGAGTTGTCGTCGTGGAGCAGCGTGAGGTTGCCCAGCCGCTGCGTCGCCGCCAGCGAGCTGGCCTCGGACGCGACGCCCTCCTGCATGTCGCCGTCGGAGCCGAAGGCGTAGACGTGGTAGTCGAACAGGCTCTGCCCACGCGGGGCCTCGGGGTCGAGCAGGCCGTGCACCCGCCGGGCGTCCATCGCCATGCCGACGGCATTGCCGACACCCTGCCCGAGCGGTCCGGTGGTGGTCTCCACCCCGGCCGTGTGGCCGTACTCCGGGTGCCCCGGCGTCCGCGAGCCCCACTGGCGCAACGACTTCAGGTCGTCGAGCTCGAGTCCGTAACCGGACAGGTAGAGCTGGATGTAAAGGGTGAGGCTGGAGTGCCCGCAGGAGAGCACGAAGCGGTCCCGCCCCAGCCAGCGCTCGTCGCGCGGGTCGTGGCGCAGGTGGTGCTGGAAGAGCAGGTACGCCGCCGGGGCGAGGCTCATCGCGGTGCCGGGGTGGCCGTCGCCGCTCTGCTCCACGGCGTCCATCGCCAGCACGCGGATCGTGTCGACCGCGCGGCGGTCGACGTCGGTCCACTCGAGCGAGCCCTGTGTCGGTGCGGTGTGGGTCGTCGTCACGAGAGAGGTCCTCCCCACCACGTCGTCGCAGAACCCTCCGGCCAGCAGGGATTCACCGGGCCGGGGGGCACCGCCGGACGATCGCGAGCGTACTCACCTAGAATCGGAGGGACCCGCCCCCGACGTGACGAGGCGCTCAGTTGTGACAGCCGTCCACCCCGACCGTGCGACCGGGGCGCCCCCCGCGCGGATCGGCGTCGGCGAACGGATGCGGGCCTGGGCCACCCTCATGAAGCTGCGCGTGGTCGAGCTGCTGCTGGCCACGACGCTGCCCACGATGGTGCTGGCCCAGGGTGGTCTGCCGCCCCTCGGGTTGGTCCTGGCCACGCTCGTCGGTGGCACGCTGGCCGCCGGCAGCGCGCACGCCCTCAACCAGTACCTCGAGCGTGACATCGACGTCCTCATGCGGCGCACCGGCCACCGCCCGCTGGCCACCGGGCTGGTCGCACCGCGCGAGGCCCTGATCCTCGGCGTCGTCCTGCTCGTCGTCGCCGAGGCGGTCCTGCTGCTGTGGACCACCCCGCTGGCCGCCGCGCTGACGCTCGTGGCGAACGCCTACTACGTGCTGGTCTACACGGTGCTGCTCAAGCGGCGTACGCCGCAGAACATCGTGTGGGGCGGCGTCGCCGGCTGCATGCCGGTGCTCATCGGCTGGGCCGCCGTCACCGGCTCGCTGGCCTGGGCGCCCGTGCTGCTCTTCCTCGTCGTCTTCTTGTGGACCCCGCCGCACTACTGGCCGCTTGCGCTGCGCTTCCGAGACGACTACGCCCGCGCGCGAGTCCCGATGCTGCCGGTCGTGGCCCCGGTGCGCACCGTGGCGCGGCACATCGTCGCCTATTCCTGGGCGATGGTCGCCGTGTCGCTGCTGGTGTGGCCGGTGGCCCACACGGGCTGGCTCTACCCGCTGATCGCCGGTGCGGCTGGGGTGTGGTTCCTCGCCGAGGCGCACCGCCTGCTGCGCCGCGCCTGCGCGCGCGGCGCCGACGACGACGTGACGGCGCTGCGGCCGATGCGGCTGTTCCACGGCTCCATCACGTACCTGTCCGTGCTCTTCCTCGCCGTCGCCCTCGATCCACTCCTGCGGCCTCTCCTCCAGCGCTGAGCCCCGACGGTCCCGCCCCCGAGCGCCCCGGTGCCGAGCACTGGGTGCCGAACGGTGCCGACATCGCCGCCCTGCGGGCCGCCGTGCCGGCTTGTCGCGGCTGCGAGCTGTGGGAGCCGGCGACCCAGGTCGTCTTCTCCGCCGGCAACGCACACGGCCGGGTGGTGATGGTCGGCGAGCAGCCGGGCGACGTGGAGGATCGCGAGGGCATCCCGTTCGTCGGGCCGGCCGGGCGACTGCTCCAGCGCGCCGTCGACGAGGCCGGCTTGCCGCGCGAGGAGCTGTACGTGACCAACGCCGTCAAGCACTTCCGGTTCGAGCAGCGCGGCAAGCGGCGCATCCACCAGACGCCGGAGCTCGCCCACATCGTCGCCTGCAAGCCATGGCTGCGGGCCGAGCTTCGTGAGGTCGACCCCGAGCTCGTGGTCGTGCTCGGCGCGACGGCCGCCCGGGCTCTGCTCGGCAGCACGTTCCGCGTGACCCGCGAGCGGGGGACCGTGATCGTGCGGGAGACGACGCTCGGCGACCGGCGCTTCCTCGCCACCGTGCACCCGTCGTCGGTGCTGCGGGTGCCCGACGGCGACCGGGAAGCCGCTTACGCCGCCCTCGTCGCCGACCTCCGGGTCGCCGCCGAGGCCCTCGCCGCCTGAGCCCGCGCGCGGCGACGGCCGGAGCGCCCGGACGCGATCATCAGACGTTCACGAGCTCGTCGGGCCGGGTTTGCATCAAGATCGGGGAGCCGGGGCGAGCGTCACCGCCCCGCCGCGCAGCTCCGACACCGACGTGGCCGCGAAATCCCGCGTCGCGTGCACCACCCGCGTCACCGCGAGGACGACCACGCAGGCGCCCAGCAGGTGGACGCCGACGAGCAGAGCCGGGAGCCCGGAGAAATACTCCGCGAAGCCACCCGCTGCCTGCGCCACGAGCACCGCGCCGAGCACCAGCGCCGCCCGGTGCAGCCGGCCCTCGCCGGCAGCGTCGCGCGTGGCGAGCGCCATTCCCACGGTGAGCCCCACGAGCAGGAACACGGCGTCGACGTGCAGCTGGCTGACCCGTGCGAGGTCGAAACCGGTGCGCAGCGCACCTGGGTCGCCGCTGTGCGGCCCCGAGCCGGTGACCACCGTGCCGAGCGCCACGGTCACCGCGCCGACGCCGGCCACGAGCAGCGCGAGCCAACGCAGGCCCGGGCGCACGACGACCGTCGCCGCACCGGCGGGGGAGCGCAGCTGGTCCCAGACGGTGAGCGTGATCGCGATGAGGGCGGCCGAGAGCAGGAAGTGCGCGGACACCGTCCACGGGTTGAGCCCGGTGCGGACCGTGATCCCGCCCAGCACGGCCTGCGCCACGATTCCGAGCAGTACCGTCAGACCGAACGTCAGTGGCGACGGCTTGCTCGCACCGCCGCCGTGGCTCACCGCCGAGCCGACGGCCATCCTGAGCAGCACGAGCCCCGCGACGTCGACCGCCAGCGGTAGCACGTGCGCGATCGGCGGCGCGTCCACGACGAGGCACAGCGCGTGCCCGATGACGCCGATCAGGAGCACTGCCGTCGGCAGCAGGAAGGACACCCGGCCGCGGCGGCCGAGCGGCGTACGCCACGCCACCACCACGAAGGCCACGGCGGCCAGTCCCAGCACGAAGGTCAGCGTGCGGTTGCCGAACTCGATCAGCCCGTGCCCGGCCGTCGCGGCCGTCGGGACCACCGACTCCGGCGTGCACTCGGGCCAGGTCGGGCAGCCCAGACCCGAGCCAGTGAGCCGCACGAGCCCCCCGGTCAGCACGATGCCGACGTTGAGGACGACGTTGAGCAGGGCGATCCGTCGCAGCAGCAGCACGGCAGACGCCGGGGATCTCACGGCACGAGCCTAGGGCCCGGCAGGCGATCACGCGTCGAGCGTGCCGCGCACGATGCTGTCGCCGGAGTGGGCCGGGTTGCCGTCGTCTGGCTCCTCGGAGACGTCGACGACGGGGTACGCGGCGAGGTCGAGCCCCGGCGGGAGGAGGAAGTCTCCGGAGCGCCCCGGCAGCAGGCCCAGGCTCACCAACCGCTTGGCTGCGCGGTCGAGCAGCCACACCTCCCGGAAGTCGCCGGGTCCCGGCGCCGGAGCCCGCAGGTCCACGTGCAGGTGCCGCTGGCCGTCGCTGCGCACGACTCGTGCGTCGCCGCTCGCCCTCCAGTCCGGCAGCGGCTTCAGGTCGGCCGAGGCGACCACGACCGCGGGCGCAGCCGCGACGTCGGGGACGTCGGGGCGCAGGGCCAGCCAGGTCGCCGTGCCGCCGGCCAGCACCCCGGCCACCGCCGCCGCGGCAGCAGCGGCGAGCAGCGGCGGCCGGCGGCGGCGCGGACCGAGCGGGACCACGTCGGCCTCGCCAGCGGCATGGCCCGCCGGCCGCTCGGCGCCGGTGGCGGCGGTCAGCGGCGACACGCCGAGCTCGTCGACGACCCGGTCCCAGACCGCCGGCGGTGGGGCCTGCGGCGCGTCGGCGCGCGAGCTGCTGCGCGCGACGCCCACCGTCACCCGCAGCTCGTCGAGCTCGCGCCGGCACCGCGCGCAGGAGTCGAGGTGGTCGGTATCGAGGTCGGCCGGCTCACCGAGCGCGCGCAGCGCGAGCTGCTCGGGGTCGCAGTGATCCTGCTCAGAGGGCGGCACCTTCCACCTCCAACCGGACTCTCAGGCGGGCCAGGCCACGCCGCACGTGGCTCTTCACGGTCCCGACGGGCAGTCGTAGCACGCTGGCGATCTGGGTGTGGGTGAGGTCGTGGTAAAAGGCCAGCTCAAGCACCCGTCGGGCCGGGTCGCCCAGGCGGGCCAGCTCGTCGGCGACGAGGACACGGTCGGCGACTGCCTCGACCGGCGCGGAGACCGGCTCCGCGTGGTCGGCGGCCGCCGCGGCGGCGAGGTCCCGGTTGGCGCGCGCCCGGGCAGCCCGCGCATCGGCCACCTTGTGGCGGGTGATGCCGACGAGCCAGCCCCCCAGCGAGCCGGACCCGGCGTCGAACCGTTCGTGGGAGCGCCAGGCACCGACGAAGACCTGCTGGGTCACGTCCTCGGCGTCCATTCGATCGCCGAGCGCGCGAAGGGCGATCGTGTGGACGAGCGGCGACCAGCGCCGATAGGCCTCGGCCAGGCAGGGCTCGTCGCCGCGGGCGAAGCCGGCTCCCACCGCCCGGTCGTCGAGCTCGGGCGTCGTCGTCACCGCGGACGGGGCATCGGCCCGCGGGCTGGGTCGGGTCACGGCAGCGGTCCTCGACTCGCGGACGGTCGCGGTCATCGGCTGCCCCGCGAGGCCGTCTCGGGCACGGCCAGCACGACCACGTTGTCCGAGTAGCCTCCGCCATCCCGGTCGAACGTGCCACCGCAGGTGACCAGCGCCAGCCGGGACGGGCCACCGAGGTCGAACAGCGCGTCGAGCCGCACGGTCTGCTTCGGCGCCTTGTCCACGGCGCTGACCCGGTAACGCAGCGTCCGTCCGCCCGCGAGCCGGACGACCACCGGGTCGCCCACCTCACTGCTGGCGAGCCGGGCGAACTGCCCGACGCCGTAGCGCAGCGAGTCCACGTGCGCCGCGAGCACTGCCTGCCCACGCGGACCACCGGGACGGGCGCCGAAGCGGTACCAGCCGCCACGGTCGGGGTCCGGCGGCAGCGCCATGAGTCCGTCGGCGTCGACGCCCACCGCGTCGACGGCGGCGTCGATGCCCGCAGCCGGCAGGCTCAGCGCGACCGGTGCCGGCGCGGCACGGTGCGGCGCCGGCGGCGTCGCGACGACGAGCGGTACGGGAGCCTGCCGGGGCTCACCCCGCGACGCCGACCCGGGCGTCGGCGCCGCCGGCGGGGTCGCGGCGGCGGTTCTGGTGCCGGT
>JBBRVP010000012.1:0-77875 GCA_038246785.1 Jiangellales bacterium | reverse complement strand
CCGGCTCGTCGAAGGCGCCGTCACCCAAGGCTGGAACGCCGCCCTCAGCGAGCTCGCCCTCGTCTATCCCGACCGAGTCAACCCACACCTCTAGCCCACCCTGTGACCCAGATCACTTACACAGATAACTTGACAAGCTCCGCGCCTGCTCCAGCAGCAGATCCCGCCCGCGCCCGCGGTCCTCGACCGACACCGTCGAGGGCAGCCGGCCCAGCGCCCGCTCGATCACCGCGCCGTGCTCGACGGTGATCTCCGCGTCGGACAATGCCGCCCGCACCGGCTCCAGCTCATCGCCCGGCCCGCTGGCCGCCGCCAGCCGCACCCGCGCCCGGGCCGCCCCCGGCGCCATCCCCAGCCGGTGCCGCAGCCAGGCCGCGGTGTCCGCCGCGCCCACCTCGACGGCCGCCCCCCGACTGTCCAGCTCGCGCATCAGACTCAGCAGCGCCGCGTCCTGCCGGCGCCGCGCCGCCTCCAGGCCCTCGACGGCCGCTCGCAGGTCCGCGTCGGGCAACCCCCACGCCGGCGCATCCACCAGCTCCCGCGCCGCGACCTCGATCGCCGCCACACACGCCAGCACCGGATGCTGCGGCGGGAACGGGTCGATCGGCGACATGCCACGACCGTACGAGCACCCCCGGACACAACCCCGGCGCGAGTCCGGAGCGGTCGGTGAATGCCCCGACCTCGAAGCCGGCTACCCCTCGCGCGTCGACGGCAGGAAGCGCCGGGCGACGTTCTCCAGGGGTTCGGCCGGCGGCTCGACCGAGGCGATCCACGGCCCGGTGCCCTCGCTGGGGTCGACGACGCCAGCCTCCGCCCACGTGTAGCGGCCGGTGAGCACGTCCTTGGCCAGCCGCTCGTCGTTGGAGTCGGTGTTGCGCCACAGCGAGGAGAACAGGCCGTCGGCCCGCAGCCGGGCCTGCCGGCAGAACGCGTCCGCCAGCTCGATCGGGCTGTCGCCGTCGATGTCGCCGCGCCGCAGGTCGGCCTCAGCGCGGACGATGGTCGCCGCCATCGCGAACAGCTCGGCGCCGATGTCGACGATCCGCCCCAGGAAGCCCTGCTTGTGCTCCAGGCCGCCCTGCCAGCGGGCCATCCCGTAGAACGTCGAGCGGGCCAGTCGCCGCGACGCGCGCTCGACGTACCGGATGTGCGAAGCGAGCGGGCCCACGTCGGCGTACGAGCCCGGCATCATGCCCCTCCCGGCCACGAGCTTGGGCAGCCAGCCGGCGTAGAACACGCCGGCCCGCCCGGCGGCCTTGGCCTTGCCCTTGAGGTCGACGTCGGGGTCGATGACGTCGCCGGCGGCCTGCAGGTGGGCGTCGACCGCCTCGCGGGCGATCAGCAGGTGCATGATCTCCGTCGAGCCCTCGAAGATCCGGTTGATCCGCAGGTCACGGAGCACCTGCTCGGCGGCCACGGCGCGCTCGCCGCGGGTGCGCAGGCTGTCGGCGGTCTCGTAGCCACGGCCGCCGCGGATCTGCACGAGCTCGTCGGCGACGATGCACGCGGTCTCGCTGGACCACAGCTTCGCCAGCGCGGCCTCGATGCGGATGTCGTTGCGGCCGTCGTCGGCGAGCCGGGCGGACAGGTCGACCACTGCCTCCTGCGCGTACGCCGTGGCGGCGATGTAGGCGATCTTGTGCGCGACCGCGGCGTGCCGGCCCACCGGCCGGCCCCACTGCACACGCTCCGCGGACCACTCGCGAGCGATCTTGAGGCTCCACTTGGTCGCGCCGGCGCACATCGCGGGGATCGACAGCCGGCCGGTGTTGAGCGTCGCCAGCGCGATCTTGAGGCCGTCGCCCTCACGGCCGATGAGGTTCTCCTTGGGCACCCGGACGCCCTGCAGCCGGGTGACGCCGTTCTCGATGCCACGCAGGCCCATGAAGCGGTTGCGCCGCTCGACGGTGATGCCGGGGGAGTCGGCCTCGACGACGAACGCCGAGATGCCGCCGCGCTGGCCCTCCCGCCCTCCCGGCTCGCCGGGCCTGGGCACGCGCGCCATGACGACGAGCAGCTCGGAGACGACTCCGTTGGTGGTCCACAGCTTCACGCCGTCGAGGACGTAGTCGTCGCCGTCGGCGACCGCGGTGCTGTGCAGCCGTGCCGGGTCCGAGCCCACGTCGGGCTCGGTGAGCAGGAAGGCGGTGATCGCGCCGCGGGCGCAGCGGGGGAGGAAGCGCGCCTTCTGCTCGTCGGTGCCGGCGAGCTTGAGCGGCTCGGGGACGCCGATCGACTGGTGCGCCGACAGCAGCGCGCCGAGCGCCGGGCTGGCGGCGCCGACGAGCATGAGGGCGCGGTTGTAGTGGACCTGGCCGAGGCCGAGCCCGCCGTAGGCCACGGGGATCTTCATGCCGAACGCGCCGAGGTCGGCCAACCCCTTGACCACCTCGTCGGGGATCTTCGACTCGCGCTCGATCACGGCGCCGTCGATCTCCTCGCGGCAGAACTGCTCGAGCCGCTCGAGGAACGCGTCGCCGCGCGTCTCCACTTCGGGGTCGATGGCCGGCAACGGCCGGATGAGGTCGAGGTCGAAGGAGCCGAGGTAGAGCCCCTTGGCGAACGACGGCTTCGACCAGTCCTGCTCACGCGCGGCCTCGGCGACCTGCCTGGCCTCGCGCTCGGTAACCTGCCCTGTCTGCGACATGATGACTCTCCGGTCCGGTCCGACGGCTGGTGTTGCCCCGATGTTACTCGCCGGTAGGGCCTGTCGGCTACCGTGACGGGTCGGTACGCGAGCTGGTGAGGAGCCGTGGCACGAGAACGCGGGCGCACAGTGATCGCCCAGAACCGCAAGGCCCGCCACGACTACTCGATCGAGGACATCGTCGAGGCCGGCCTGGTGCTGACCGGTACGGAGGTCAAGTCGCTGCGCGCCGGGCGGGCCTCCCTCGTCGACGGCTTCGCCGAGGTGTCCGGCGGGGAGGTGTGGCTGCGCAACGTTCACATCCCCCAGTACACCGAGGGCACCTGGACCAACCACGAGCCCCGGCGCAGCCGCAAGTTGTTGCTGCGCAAGGACGAGATCCGGCGGTTGGCCGGCAAGACCCAGGAGCGCGGCCTGACCCTCGTACCGCTCTCGCTGTACTTCAAGGACGGGTACGCGAAGGTGGAGGTCGCCCTCGCCCGCGGCAAGAAGACCTACGACAAGCGGCAGGCCCTCGCCGAGCGGCAAGCCGACCGCGAGGCCCAGCGGGCGCTGCGTTCGCGCGGCCGGGAGACCTGAGCACTAGGGTCCGGGCGTGGACCCGGAGGTCGGCTCCTTCACGTACCTGCTCGTCGACGGCGAGAACATCGACGCCACCCTCGGCAACGTCCTCGGCCGGCGGCCGGGACGCGACGAGCGACCGCGCTGGGAGCGGATCCGCACCTTCGCCGAGCAGCAGTGGGGCCGGCCGGTGCGCGGGCTGTTCTTCCTCAACGCCAGCTCCGGCTTGATGCCCGGGTCGTTCGTGCAGGCCCTGCTGGCCATGGACTACCGGCCGATCCCGCTGTCGGGGGCCTTCGACGAGAAGGTCGTCGACATCGGGATCCAGCGCACGCTGGACGCGCTGCGCGACCGGCCCGGCGACGTCCTGCTCGCCAGCCACGACGGCGACTTCCTGCCGCAGGTGCAGGCGCTGCTCGACGGGGATCGCCGGGTCGGGGTGCTGGGGTTCCGGGAGTACGTCAACGCCGGATTCGCGGCGCTGGCGGGGCAGGGGCTGGCGACCTACGACCTCGAGGACGACGCGGCGGCATTCAACGAGCTGCTGCCGCGGGTGCGGATCATCCCGATCGAGGAGTTCGACCCGCTGCGCTACCTGTAGCGCCGCCGTGCGGTCCGGGAATCGGCGGTGCGTGCCGCCCGTTGGACCCGGTAGCCTCGCAGGGCCGCCGATGGGATCACGGTCCTGCGACGGCTTACAACTCCACAGGGGGTGAACGGTTTCGACTTCGGATGCGGAACCAGGGGAAGCGGGCCGAGGAGGCCGCGTCATCTCGTCAACGATCGCGGCAAACCTACAAGTGCCGATTCCAAGCGCACTGACTTCGCCCTCGCTGCCTAAGCGAGCGTAAGGTCTGTCGGCCCGGGAGTGCCTTCGGCCCGGTGACCGGCATCAGCAAGAAGGCTCAACGAGAGGCCCCGGCCGCGGGGACCGCTCGGACACCTCACAGCGGCTGAGCCCGTCGGCGGACTTGCCTGCGTGACCGCCGGGGCCGAGAAAAGCGCAGCAGGCTGCGCCCGGAGAAGCCCTGGTGATGCGACGAAGGACCCGGGTTCGATTCCCGGCACCTCCACAGCTCTGGCGCCCCCTGACATGAGGAGCCCGACCCTGCGGTCGGGCTCCTCGTGCGTTCGCCACGATCCCGCCCGAGGAGTCCCGGGGGTCGCTGCGACGGTGACCCGCATCACCTATCGTGGGAGCCCCGGTTCCCCAACCTGAGGCGGTTCCTGGGTGCGCAGTTCCAACCCGTGGCTCGCCTGGCCGCCGGGCACCGACCGGTCCACGCTCGACGGCCGGCTGCGCCGCGCCCACGAGGCATTCTTGACCTCAGGCCGGGCCAGCCCCCACGTCCGCCCGCTGGTTCTCGATTCGTGGCGCCGCTCGCTGACGTCCGGCGTCGACAGCGACGACGGCCCTCCGGTCGAGCTCGGCGACGCCGAGCTCCGGGCCCACCGCGACGCGCACCCGCTGGCCGCCGCCATGCCGCTCATCCGGCGGCTGCTCGTCGAGTACGCAACGGACGTCGGGCTGGTCGTGGCGGTGAGCGACTCATCCGGGCGGCTGCTGTGGGTCGAAGGTGACCGGGCGCTCAGGGAGCGGGCCGCGAGGATGCACTTCGTGGAGGGCGCATCCTGGGACGAGGCGCACGCGGGCACCAACGCGCCGGGCGTCGCGCTCGCGCTCGACCACCCGGTGCAGGTCTTCGCCGGTGAGCACTTCAGCCGCGTCGTGCAGCCGTGGAGCTGCTCCGCGGCGCCGGTGCACTCGCCGCTCACCGGGCAGCTGCTCGGCGCGATCGACGTCACCGGCGGCGACGACGTCGCGGCGCCGAGTGCGCTGGCGCTGGTTCGCGCCGCCGCCTCGGCGGTCGAGCTTGAGCTGCGTCATGCCCTGCCGGACCTTTCGGGTCAGGCGTACGGGCGCCATGTGCGCCTGCGCGTCCTCGGCCAGTTGCGCGGGCTGTTCCGCCAGGAAGGCGGCGACGTACGGCTGAGCCTGCGGCACAGTGAGCTCGCCCTCCTGCTGTCCATGCGCCCCAGAGGCGTGAGCGGAGACGAGCTGGTGATCGCGCTGCACGAGAGCGAGGGCTCCGCGGTCTCCGTACGCGTCGAGATGTCCCGCCTGCGCCGCGTGCTGCCCGACCTCAGCTCGCGCCCGTACCGGCTCGCGTCCCCCCTCGTCACTGACGTCCACGTGGTGCAGGAACGCCTGGCCAACGGCGACGTCGTGGGTGCCCTGAGCGTGTACGCCGGCCCGGTGCTGCCGCGCAGCGACGCTCCGGCGGTCGTCGCCCTGCGGGAGGACCTGCGGGCGCACATGCGGGCCGCACTGATGGCCCAGCCCGAGCTGGCGCCGCTGCTGGCGTACGGCAGGATGGCCGAGGGGCAGGACGACGTCGAGGTATGGGAGGCCTGCCTGCGCCGTTCGCGGCCGGGCGCGGCGGCCCGGCCCGAGATCGTGGCCCGGCTGGGCCGCTGGACCTGGAGTACGGGCTGCCGTCGCGCTGAAACGTCCTTGTTACCTCCCGGCACCTACCGTCGCGCCACAACGCCGCCGCCGGCGGCACTTGCGCACCGGGAGGACGCCATGAGCGTCTACGCACCACCAGGCCAGCCGGGCAGTCCGGTCGAGTACAAGCCGCGATACGACCACTGGATCGGCGGCGACTACGTGGCACCCGCCAAGGGGCAGTACTTCGAGGACCCGTCGCCGGTCACCGGCCAGACCTTCACCGAGGTGGCCCGCGGCACCGCCGAGGACGTCGAGCGCGCGCTCGACGCCGCCCACGCCGCCGCGCCCGCCTGGGGCAAGACCTCGGTCGCCGTCCGCGCGGACATCCTCAACAAGATCGCCGATCGCATCGAGGCCAACCTCGAGAAGCTCGCCGTCGACCACTTCCGCTACTTCGCCGGCGTGCTCCGCGCCCAGGAGGGCTCGATCTCCGTCGTGGACGAGGACACCATCGCGTACCACTTCCACGAGCCGCTCGGCGTCGTCGGGCAGATCATCCCGTGGAACTTCCCGATGCTCATGGCCACGTGGAAGCTCGCGCCCGCGCTCGCCGCGGGCAACGCGGTCGTCCTCAAGCCTGCGGAGCAGACCCCCGCGTCGATCCTGCTCCTCAACGAGCTGATCGCCGACCTGCTGCCGGCGGGGGTGCTCAACATCGTCAACGGGTTCGGTGTCGAGGCCGGCAAGCCGCTCGCGTCGAGCAACCGCGTCCGCAAGATCGCGTTCACGGGTGAGACGACGACCGGCCGACTGATCATGCAGTACGCCAGTCAGAACATCATCCCCGTGACGCTGGAGCTCGGCGGCAAGAGCCCCAACATCTTCTTCGAGGACGTCGCCCGCGCCCGTGACGACTTCTACGACAAGGCGCTCGAGGGTTTCACGATGTTCGCGTTCAACCAGGGCGAGGTCTGCACCTGCCCGAGCCGAGCGCTCATCCAGTCGTCCATCGTCGACAGCTTCCTGGCCGATGCCACCGAGCGCACCAAGGCCGCCACGCAGGGCAACCCCCTGGACACCGAGACGATGGTCGGCGCACAGGCCAGCAACGACCAGGTCGAGAAGATCCTTTCCTACTTCGAGATCGGTCGGGCCGAGGGCGCCCGCGTCGTCGTCGGTGGGGAGCGCGCGCACCTCGACGGCGACCTGGCCGGCGGCTACTTCGTCACGCCCACGATCTTCGAGGGCGACAACTCGATGCGGATCTTCCAGGAGGAGATCTTCGGCCCCGTCGTGTCGGTCGCCCGCTTCGACGACTTCGACGATGCGATCAAGATTGCGAACGACACGCTGTACGGGCTCGGCGCCGGTGTCTGGTCCCGCGACCTCAACACCGCCTACCGCGCGGGGCGGGCGATCGAGGCCGGCCGGGTCTGGACGAACTGCTACCACGCCTACCCGGCGCACGCGGCGTTCGGCGGCTACAAGGGCTCCGGCGTCGGCCGCGAGAACCACAAGATGATGCTCGACCACTACCAGCAGACCAAGAACCTGCTGGTGTCGTACTCGCCGCAGAAGCTCGGGTACTTCTGATCGCCATGGCTGTGACACCCGAATCCGGCACCGCCCAACGGGTCGACGTCACCCCGGAGGCGGCGCGACTTCTCCGCCGCCTCCGGGCCGAGCACGGCCCGCTGATGTTCCACCAGTCCGGCGGCTGCTGCGACGGCTCGTCGCCGATGTGCTACCCACATGGCGAGTTCCTGATCGGGGGCGCCGATGTCCACCTCGGCGACCTCGACATCGGCGCCGATGAGCCGGTGGATGTCTGGATGTCCAAGGCGCAGTTCGGCTACTGGTCGCACACCCACCTCACCATCGACGTCGTTCCCGGCCGTGGCGCCGGCTTCTCGCTCGAGGCCCCAACGGGGCAGCGGTTCCTCATCCGCTCCCGGCTGTTCACCGACGAGGAGGCGGAGGCCTTACCGCCCGTACAAGGAGGGCTGAACTGAACCTCCTGGCGCCGGCTCGTCGACGTCCGGTCGCGTCGCGACGCGGCGACGAGGCGTCGGCGCAGCCGATGATCGGCACCCATCCCCACAGTGGCCGGCGCGACTGACCTGCTAGTCCCGGTTTAGGGAGGAATGCGACCCTCCTGGTGGGGGATCCTCGGAGCACTGTGGGGCCGGGTGCCGATCATGGGCTTCGGGCCGAACCCCCGACCCGGCGTCGCGCGGCCACTACTGTGTGTCGCAACGGACAGACAGGTTGACGGTGACGCCGCGCCAGAAGAGGACCAACGGGTCCGAGTCGCTCGGCTTCGAGCACCTGCTCCGAGCTGCTCGAACGCGGCATGCGCGGGTGGCACGGTGTGGCGCGGCGGGCTGTCAGGGGCCGGCGAGCCAGAGCCCCAACGTGGCTGCCGCGAGGCTGAGCAGGATCATCGCGGCGGCATGAAGCAGTGCCCCCGCACCACGGCCGCCGCGGGTCAGCCGCACCGCCTCCACGCTGGCGGTGCTGAACGTCGTGTACCCGCCGAGCAAGCCCGTCCCGAGCACGGCCGTGACGTCACCGCCCCCCCCGTGGCGCATGGCCCAACCCGTCAGCAGGCCGAGCAGCAGCGACCCGGTGACGTTGACGATGACGGTGCCGGTCGGGAGTGTGGCCCGCAGGCGGGTGGCGACCCAGCTGTCGACGACGAAGCGCAGGGCGGCGCCGACCCCACCGGCGATCGCGACGAGCAGCGCGATCACCGGCCCGCCTCCATCTGCCGGAGCAGTGAGCGGCGGTGCACCCTGCTGACGAGCAGGGTCCCGGCGTACGCCGCGACGAACCCGAGGAGCAGGCTTCCCACGTCATAGCCGACCGCGGTCACGTAGTTCCTGCCGCGCGCCAGCACGACGGTCTCGACGACGAACGAGCTGTACGTGGTGTACCCCCCGAGCACCCCCGTTCCGACCCCGAGCCGAACCCGGCGGCGCCAGCCCTGGTCCGGGCCCAGCAGGGACAGCGTCTCGAGCAGGCCACCGAGCACGAGCGCCCCGGACACGTTGACCCAGAACGTCGCGGACGGCCATGCTCCGGGAGGGGTGGGGAAGGCCTGCTCCAGCTGGGAGCGCAGCGTCGTGCCCACGGCGCCGCCGAGTGCGACGAGGACGACTGTCGCCGGGCCCCAGCGTCGGCGGCGCCGACGGACCTCGCGATCGAGCGTGTGTCGTCCGCGCCGCGTCACTGCCATGGGGTCGCGGCGTGCCAGTCCACCACCCGCAGCGGCACGATCAGCACCGGGCGGTGCTGGTGGTGCGCCAGACGGGCCCCTACGGACCCGTCGACGAAGTCATGCCATCTGCTGGACACCCCCGGGGCGTGGGTCCCCACGACCAGCGCCGACGCGTCCACGGCGCGCGCCAAGTGCGTCAGTGACCGGTCGGGTCGGCCGGCGAGGTAGCGAAACTGCCACTCCACCTCGCCGTGTCCCAGCACCTCGCCCAGGAAGTGCTCGATCTGCGCCGCCCGGTCGCGCCACGAGTCGTCCACCGAGTCCGGGTCGACCTCTGCGTGGCGGACCGTCCCGTCCGGGTACTCCTCCACCGTGAGCCGCGTTCGATCGACGTAGCCGAAGTACAGGCCCACACCGAGCGCCTTGGCCCACGACGCGGCCGTCAGGGCGACGAGCTCGGGCTGGCCCGGCACCACCCCTGCCACGATCGGATGCCCCGCGAACGGTGTCATCCGCGACGGGCTGGGCTGCGGCGGGT
Organism: Jiangellales bacterium; assembly: GCA_038246785.1. GTDB lineage: Bacteria > Actinomycetota > Actinomycetes > Jiangellales > Jiangellaceae > JBBRVP01. Next base: position 68,454 of record JBBRVP010000012.1, on the reverse strand, counting down.
CGCGCCTGTGCGACATGGTTCACCCTCCTCGCGGAGGGAACTACGCCCCGTCCGCCACGCATCGACGACGAGGAACCATCAGCCACCAAGGCGGTTCGGGCCGACCTCGGCCCCGGCGGGATCCATCACCGGGGCCTGAGTGTACGCATCGGGGTCCGGCGCAAGGCGGGCTGTGATCCCACCCGAGCAGCAGGGTCGGGTCTTCCGTCGGATCCGCTGCCCGGCGGACGCCCGGTACGTTCGGGCCAGCGCGGACCGGACCGCGCGCCGGTCGTCACGGAGGGGACTCATGAGCGGGCTGATCCTCGGGATCGTGGGCACGTCGAGCAAGGAGAACGAGCGCCGGCTGCCGGTCCATCCACGTCACCTCGACCGGATCGCCGCCGACCTGCGGTCGCGGATCGTGCTCGAACGCGGGTACGGCGAGCTGTTCGGCGTACCCGACGACGTCCTCGGGCAGCAGGTGGACCGGCTCGTGTCCCGCGACGAGCTGTTCGCCTCGTCCGACGTGGTACTGCTTCCCAAGCCGATGCACGGCGACGTGGAGCAGATGAGGGACGGCCAGGTGCTGTGGGGGTGGCCGCACCTGGTGCAGGACCCCACGATGACGCAGCTGGCCATCGACAAGCACCTGACGTTCATCGCGTGGGAGGCGATGAACCACTGGTCGTCGGACGGGACGTTCGGCGTCCACGTCTTCCACATGAACAACGAGCTCGCCGGCTACTGCTCGGTCCTGCACGCCCTGACGCTGATGGGGCTCACCGGCCACTACGGGCGGCCCATGTCGGCCGCGGTCATCGGCTTCGGTAACACCGCCCGCGGTTCGGTGATCGCCTTGCAGGGATTGGGGATCCACGACATCACTGTGCTCACGCACCGCGAGGTCGCCGCGGTGGCCTCTCCCATTCCCGGCGTGCGGCTCGAGCACCTCGGCTACGCGGACGAGCCCGGTCGCACGGTCGTCGCCCGGGAGGTCGGCGCGACCGTGCCCACGGCCGACGTCCTCGCCGAGCACGACGTGATCGTCAACTGCGTCTTCCAGGACACCGACCGCCCGCTGATGTTCGCGATGGATGACGAGCTCGGCGGCTTCTGTCCGGGCAGCGTCATCGTGGACGTCTCCTGCGACGCCGGGATGGGGTTCGAGTGCGCCCGGCCGACCTCCTTCGAGGAGCCGATGTTCGAGGCGGCTCCGGGCGTGCACTACTACGGCGTCGACCACAGCCCGTCCTACCTCTTCGACGCCTCCACGTGGATGATCAGTGAGGCCCTGATTCCGCACCTGCCCGCGGTCATGGACGGGCCGGACAGCTGGGAGGCGCACAAGACCGTGGCGCGCGCCATCGAGGTGCGTGACGGCATCATCCGAAACCCCAAGATCCTCTCGTTCCAGCAACGGGACTGGGAGCACCCTCACCCGGTGCGGGTCGAGCACGGATGAGAGCCCTCCGCCCGGGCGCCGCCGTTCGTCGGACTGCCGGGGACGCCCGCCCGGAGCGCTCCGGCCGCCTCCGCCGTTAATCGGATCGCCGCCCGAATGGTGACCGCGCGTATCAGGGCCGCCACGTGCTGCTCTTGGGTGCACATGGCCAGCGATCATGACGTCGGCGCGGAGTGCGCCGTCGTCCCGCTGGCGTAGCGGCCCAGGTGGCCAGACGGGGAGGCTCCATGAGCACACCGGCGGCAAGACGGCTCGGCGGCACCCTCACTCGACGACTCTTGTTCGTCGCGTTGACGGGTGCCCTCGTGTCTGCGGGAGTGGGGATGGGATCAGCGCAGGCAAGCAAAGGCAGCCCGGCGGCGTCCGGGAAGGTCACCCCCGGGACGGCATCGGCCGGCGACAGCGCCGGCCCCGACACGCAGGGCGTCAACGGCGCGGCTCCGACGCGCTTCGCGACGTTCACCCTCAACGGCGGGTACGTCGCCTCGGGGACGAGCCTGCGCAACCGCGGCTACGGGACGGTGTACGCCTCCGGGATTCCGACCGGTGCCACGGTGCGCGCCGCCTACCTGATCTGGACCGTTCTGGGCAACGGTGAGGGTGGCAGCTTCAACGACGGGATCTTCCGCGGCCACTCCATCGTCGGGACCCGCGTCGGCAGCGGAAGCAGCCCGTGCTGGCCCGAGGCGAGCCAGGGCTTCACCTACCGGTCGAACGTCACCTCGTGGGTCACGGGCAACGGCGCGTACTCGCTGCGCAACTTCGCCTCGGGTCGCACGGACGCTGCGGACCCGTGGACGAGTACCGCGGTCCGTCCGCTCGCCGAGGGCGCGTCTCTCGTCGTGGTTTACTCCAAGGCGAGATACCCGATGACGCGCGTGGTCCTGCACAACGGCTACGGCATGACCAGCTCGGCGGCGAACGCGCTCACCTTGAACGCGTCGTGGGGCTTCGCTGCCTCCAACCCGGTCGGTGACGTCCGTACGACCTTCATCGGCGGGGACGGACAGGACGCACCCGAGCCGGCCAGCACGTTCAACGGCGTGCCGCTGTGGCAGCCGGACTGGGACGGCACCGACCGCCCCCTGCCGCGCTTCAGCCACGGCAACCTGTGGGACACCGACACAGCGCGTGTCGGCCGTCTCGTCGCCCCAGGCCAGACCAGTGCGACGATCAGGGTGACCGGCGGCAGTGACTGCCTGGCATGGGCCGGGCAGGCCACCTCGATCGCGGTCAACGGCGCGGCCGACACCGACGGCGACAAGCTGCTCGACGGGTGGGAGGTCAACGGCTACGACGCCAACGGCGACGGCATCGTGGACGTCAACCTGCCGGCGTTCGGCGCGAACGTGGTCCGCAAGGACCTGTTCGTGGAGATGGACTACATGGGCGCCGAAGCCACGTGCCCCTGCCACCTCCCGCTGGCGGCCGACCTGCGGCGCATCGTCGCGGTCTACGCCAACGCCCCGTACGCCTACAACCCGAACGGTCAGCGGGGCATCCGGCTGCACCTCGACGCCGGAGCGGCCCGGGGCGCGGAGTTCAACCTCGGGGGCGGCAACCTCGTCGCCCACGACGACGACCTCAACCCGGTGGTCCCGCAGTTCACGGCCATCAAGAACGCCAACTTCAACCCGCTGCGGGCCAAGATCTTCTACTACATGATCTGGGCCCACAACTACGACGGTGGCAGCAGCAGCGGCAACGCGTTCGCGATCCCGAACGACAGCTTCGTGGTGACCCTCGGCTCCTGGCCGAGCCACGGGACGTCCGACGTGAAGGTCGGCACGTTCGTCCACGAGTTCGGGCACGACCTCGGCCAGCTGCACGGCGGCAACGACAACGGCAACTACAAGCCCAACTACCTGAGCGTCATGAACTACGCGTTCCAGGTCACAGGCGTGCCGCGCACCGGCAGCCTGCCGGCCGACTTCGGCTACTCGTGGTCGACGCTGCCGAGCCGCAACGAGAACGCGCTGAACGAGAACATCGGGCTCAACAGCACCACCGCGAGCACCTACAAGACCCGCTGGTTCTGCCCCAGCGGAGCGCAGGTGCAGAGCCCCGGCACCGCCAACGGTCCGCTCGACTGGGACTGCAGCGGCGTGGCCACCGGAATCCGTGCGGCCGACATCAACGGTGACGGCTTCCGGTCCACGCTCGGGACGTACAACAACTGGGCGCACCTCGTCTACGGCGGAGGTGCGGTCGGCGGCGGCGTCTCGGCGACGACCAGGCTGATGAACCAGCCGTCCCTGCAGGAGTCGATCCCGTCGGAGCTGACCCTGAAGGAGGCACGCCAGCGGCAACTGGTGCGGTGATCTAGCGGCTCCACGGCACGACGCTCGGCGGAGGGTCTCCTGGCCCTCCGCCGAGCCTCGTCGGAACCGGACCCCGGTCGGCGACGTCAGATCTGCGCTACGAAGGGAGCCCGCGATGAACACTGGTCGGCGCGAAGGGCGCGTGCTGCGCGGCGCCGTCCTGACCGGCTTGGTGTTCGCGCTGGCCGCGTGCGGCCAGCAGACCTCCGCCGAGGGCGCTGGTACGCCCACGAGCGGCCGATCTACGTCCAGCCCGCCGGCAGCGGCGCCCAGCGCCTCGGTGCCTGATGAGCTGAGCGCCGAGCAGGCCCTTGCCAACAACCCGCCGCCGCCACGGCAGCTCCGGGCGGCGCTCACCCCCGCCGGCGCGGTGGAGCTGAGCTGGGCCCCTCCGCCGCCGGTCGAGGTGGCCCACACCTACAGCGACCTGGTCGTGGGCTACCGGGTCTACCGCCGCGGCCCCGGCGACGCGGAGCTGCGTCCGATCGGCGTCACCCCGCAGAGCGCGTTCCGGGACCGGACGGCCCAGGCCGGGAAGGCGTACGACTACGCCGTGTCGAGCATCCGGCAGCACGACGTCGAGGGCAGCCAGACCGACGCCGTGAGCGTTCGCATACCCTGACGTGCGGATGTGTCGGAGCGGATGACGGCGACGGACGTCAGCTCGGCGCCAGTTCGTCGAGCATCCGCTCCGCGCGGTCCATCGCCGCCGCCGGGTCGACGTCGTCACCGACGGTGTCGGGATCGAAGTTGAGGTCGAGGAAGGTCTCGGTGACCCCTTGGCCGGCCAGGGACACAAGATCTTCGCTGATCTGGTCGGCGCTGCCCTGAAGCGGCCCGCGGTCGGAGACCGGATGCGGCGTCGGCCGTACGGCGCCGCGCACGACGAAACGCAGAGCCTCGGAGTCACGCCCGGCCTCCGCCGCTGCCGCCCGCACCAGGCCGACCGAACGGCCGATCTCCGCGATGTCGGTCCGGCTGCTGCTGATCCAGCCGTCGGCGATCCGCCCGATGCGGCGCAGCGCGCGATCTGCGCCACCGCCCATGAGGATCGGCGGGCGCGGCGACTGCACGGGCTTGGGCTCCACGCGGCAGCGGGGGACCTCGTAGAACTCGCCGCTGAACTCCACCTCCCCGGCCGTCCAGATCGCGTCGAGGCAGCCGACGAACTCCTCGGCCCGGGCACCGCGCCGCTCCCGCTCCGCACCGACCGCGGCGAACTCCTGCGGCGCCCAGCCGAGCCCGAGCCCGACGTCGAGCCGCCCGTCGGACACGACGTCGAGGGTGGTCAGCTCCTTGGCGAGCACGATCGGCGCGTAGTTGGGCACATTGACGACCGCGATGCCCAGCCGTACGCGGGAGGTCAGCGCGGCGACGTACGCCAGCGACGTGACCGGGTCGTGCACCCGGTGGTACGGCGCGCCCCACTCCTGATCCAGCGGGTGCAGCAGCCGCTGGAAGGTCCACAGCGAGTCGTAGCCCAGCTCCTCGGCGCGCATCGCGACGCGCCGCATGTTCGCCGGCGTCGCCCAGTGCCCCGACACCGGCAGTCCCACTCCCAGGCGCATGGCGACAGGATGCCGCCACCGTCACAGGCACCGCGCCAGGGGTGGCCGGACGTCGCGAGCCGCTCAGTAGCCCGCGCCCGGCCCGGAGCCGCCGCCCGAGGTCTCGCTCGGCTGCTCCTGCGGAGAGCCGGAACTGTTCGCCGGCGAGCCTTTGATCTGCTTCCCGGCCGGCGAGAGCACCCACCACAGGCCACCCGAGCCGTTCTTCCCCTGGCCGTTGGTCTGCCCGGCCGCGCTGTCACCGGAGAAGGTGTAGAGCGGCCAGCCGCCAAGCGTGAGCTGCCGCGTGCCGTCCGCGCGGGCGAGACTGCCCACGGCCGCGGTGACGCCCGGCACGGACGCCGGCAGCGCGGCCGGCGCCGGAACGACCGGCCAGTACTCCAGGCACTCGCCGCTGCAGGTCGAGTGCCCCGGCGAGTCGGCGGCGAACATGTAGACGGTGCGTCCCTGCGAGTTCACCACGATCGCCCCGAGGGGGGACGTCGCAGTGCCCAGCAACGCCGAGGATGCCGCGGAGGCCTGCGGCGTCCCGGACGCCGCAGCGGGCGTTCCCGCAGTCGTCGGGCTGCTGCCGCTGGTCGCGGTCGTTCCTCCGCAGGCTGCGGCAGAAAGGGCGATGCCCAGAGCGCCGATGGCGAGCGCGCTCGACCGGCGAGCCCCTCGACGTCGTGGATTCAACATGGCGGCCTCCCGTGTGTGCGTGCTGTCCTGCTGCTTCGAACGGCGGTGCAGCGGTAGGGGTTCAGGTCCCTGCGGCGCGGCGGCATCCTTCCTAGGCGGCGCCGGAAACCACGTCCCTGGGCCGATCGGCGTGTTCGGTGCGTCGCCGCTCGCTCGGCGCCGCGGACGTCTCCTACGCCCGACGGAGTTGACCTAGGAGAAGGCCACGTTTCGGGGAGGTCAGAACGTGGTCTTGTCCTAGATCAACTTGGTCTTCCGGTTCGGCCTTGGGAGGACTGGGCCGCTGGGCCCGCCGGGGTGATCTTCACCACCTCGCCGGCGCATGCGTCAGCGCGACGGCCCGGTCCGTGCCATGCTGGCTGCGGCGGACGACCCGACCGGGCCGTCCGCGGTCGAGTGCGAGCGCCCGTACGGGTGCCACGGTTGACGCTCCACGGAGCGGGCTGGCCACGCATCACCCGGCCATCCCCACTCCGTGAAGGACATCCCCACGAATGCCCAGTTCCACCGCGTCCCGTACCCGCTCCATGCCCTCGTCGGGCTTCGCCGCGCTCGGCGTGCCCGCCCCTTTGGTGGCCGCGCTGGCGGCCGGCGGCATCACGACCCCGTTCCCGATCCAGACCGCTACGCTGCCCGACGCGCTCGCCGGTCGCGACCTGCTCGGCCGTGGCCGCACCGGCAGCGGCAAGACGCTCGCCTTCGCGCTGCCCACGGTGGCCGCGCTCCATGAGTCCACGACGGCGCGCCGCCCCGGCCGCCCGCGGGCCCTCGTGCTCGTACCGACCCGCGAGCTGGCCAACCAGGTTGCGGCCGCCCTCGAGCCGCTCGCCGCGGCGATGGGCCAGCGCGTCACCACCGTGTACGGCGGAGTCGGCCAGGGCCGTCAGGTCGAGGCCCTGCGCCGCGGCGTCGACGTCCTCGTGGCCTGCCCCGGCCGGCTGGAGGATCTCATCGGCCAGGGCCACGTTCACCTCGACGCCGTCGAGGTCAGCGTGCTCGACGAGGCCGACCACATGGCCGACCTCGGCTTCCTCCCAGCGGTCCGCCGGCTGCTCGACCGCACGCCGCGCGGCGCGCAGCGACTGCTGTTCTCCGCCACCCTGGACAACGGGGTCGACGTGCTCGTGCGCCGCTACCTGGTCGACCCGGTGACCCACTCTGTCGACCCGGTGGCCGCGCCCGTCACGACGATGGAGCACCACGTCCTCGCGATCAGCCGCGACGACAAGGCGGCCGTCGTCCGCGAGCTCGCCTCGGGCCAGAGCCGCAGCCTGCTGTTCAGTCGCACCAAGCACGGCGCTCGCAAACTCGCCCGCCAGCTCACCGCGGCCGGCATCCCGGCGGTCGACCTGCACGGCAACCTCGCCCAGGGTGCGCGCGAGCGCAACCTCGCGGCGTTCAGCGCCGGCAGCGTCCGCGTACTGGTCGCCACCGACATCGCGGCGCGCGGCATCCACATCGACGACATCGGGCTCGTCGTGCACGTCGACCCGCCCGCCGAGCACAAGGCCTACCTGCACCGCTCCGGTCGCACGGCCCGCGCCGGCGCTGCCGGGGTCGTCGTGACGCTGGCCACCCCGGACCAGCACGGCGACGTGCGCGCGATGACCCGCCGGGCCGGGATCCGGCCGGTGACGGCAGCGGTGCGATCCGGCGATCCCACGATCCGGCGGCTCAGCGGGCCGTCAGCGCCCCACGTGGCCCCGCGGCCCGCCGCGCCGACACCGTCGCGGCCGGCGGCGCGGGCGCCCGGCCGACCGGGACGGCGTCCGCGGCGTCGCCGCTGAGCCCGGCGCCACGCCGTCCACGCGGCCGACCCGCGGGTCAGCTCGTCGTCGACGCGCGCAGCAGCCGCCACGTGGCCTGGGTCGTGGTGCCGGTGACGGTCAGCCCCTTGCCGTACTGGAAGCTGCGCACCGCCCGGTAGGTCGCCGTGTCGTAGGTCGCGGTGACGGCGATGCGCAGCCGCTGCTGCACCTCCCGGACGTACCAGTTCTTGGAGCCGAGCGTCAGGAGCGGCACGGTCGTCGCCCGCGGCGCACCGACGAGGAACGGCCTGGGGTCGGTGACGTGGCGGTCGGAGAAGCGCAGCTCGACGTGCAGGTGCGGTCCGGTGCTGTTGCCGGTGGAGCCGGACAGCCCGATCTGCTCACCGGGCACCACGGTCTGCGACGCGATGACCTGGCGTCTGGACAGGTGCGCATAGAGCGTGCGGACGCCGTCGCCGTGGCGGACCACGACGTAGTTGCCGTAGCCGTAGCGGTCCCAGCCGGACACCGCGACCTGACCGCCCGAGGCCGCGTAGACGGGGGTGCCGCTCCTGACCGGGAGGTCCTGGCCGGTGTGGAAGCCGGAGGACCACCAGGGGCCCGCGCGGTGATAGGGGGTGCCCCACGACCAGGTGCCGGCCGGCAGCGGGAACACCCAGCCGCGCAGGGAGGGCGGGCGGAACGCCAGGTAGGACGACGTCGTGCCCAGCAGCTCCCGGACCGCTGAGTCCCCGCGCACCGTGTGCTCGCCCTTGTCACCGACCAGCGTCAGCGCGGCCACCCGGCCGCCCCAGTCGCCGCCGCCGCTGCGGGCGTCGACGCGGACGGTCCGGAGTCGGCCGATCCCGGGCGCCGCCCGCTCCAGGTCGGCGACCCGCACGGTACGGGTCCACCACCCGCGCTCGTTGGCCATCGACGCACCGTCCCAACGATCGGCCTGGGCGACGAGGTAGGGCTTGCCGAACGCCGCGCTCCAGCCCCCGTCGCTGGAGTGCGACGCGGCCCGGACCGGGGCACCGCCGTAGCTGAGCCGCTGTCCGGTGGTCCGGCGCACCGCCGAGTCCGTGGCGGTCGCGTCGAAGCGGGCCGCGATCGTCCACGTCGGCGTGTACGCCCGGGCGCCGCGGTAGGGCAGCGAACTCGACGCGTCGACGATGTCGTACGTGCTCCGCGCCGGCCGGCTCGCCCGTACCCAGAGCGCGTAGCTGCGGGCAGCCACTGCCTGGGCCTGCAGGGCCGCCGCCGGCCAGCTCGCGGGCATGACCGCCGGGACGACCGAGCGCAGATAGTCCTCGACCGCAACGTCGTCGACCACCTGCAGTCGGCCGCTCCCGGCGCTGAGCAGCAGGGGACCGCGGTAGCCGCGCCGGAGCTCACCGCGGCGCAGGGCGACCACGGCGTCGGTGTCCGACCAGCGCAGCGGCACGGTCGGATCGGTCCATGCCGCAGCCACCCAGGGCAGCGTCCGCGTCCCGGAGACAGCCAGCACGCTGAGCCCGCCGCGGCCGGACACGACACGCCAGGCACCGGGGGTGCGGCCGCCGAGTGTCGCCGGCGGGTCCAGCGTCACGGTCTTGCCGGCGGCGCTGCGGTAGCGCAGTCGCAGTCCCGGGGACGCCTCCAGGTCCACGGCGGCGGCGTCGCTGTAGCCGTCGAGCCGGACCTGTATCCGGCCGGCGTCGCCGGTGGCCAGCGTGGTCCTCGGGAACGCGAATCCCTCGATCTCCCGGTGGCTGCGCCCGGCCAGCGCCTGGCTGCGCGCGCTCCACCGACTCAGCCCGACGCCGTTGCCGGAACCGTGGCCGAGCAGTTGGTAGACACCGTCGAACGGGCGGGCATAGGACTCGGCGGACGTAGCGGCTGCGGAGTCCGCCACGCCGCCCAGGCCCAGCGTGGCCACCGGGACCAAAGCCACAGCCGCCGCGCGGAGCCGGAAAGAGGACATCGCTCTGCGAGTTGGCACGGTCACCGAGTGTGCTGTCTCGACCCCCGCTGGCGCTAGGGGGTCGACCGTCTGCGATTGCTGCTGTGTGCTCCCACGCACAGCGACCAGGCCGCGCCGGAGGGTAGCCGAAGTAGCGTCAGTGCGGCATAGTCCAGCGTCAGCAGGGACTGTTGATGCCTCTGTGACTTCGGACTGTCGCGTCTCGACCGCGCTCCGCGTGCACGGCCGGGCCGGCAACCGGCGTCATCTGCCATCTGCCCCGACACACCTGGAGATCCAGAATGAACGCTAGCGGCTCCGGCGGCGGATTCCTGGTAGCGACACGCCGACGCGCCGGGGCGGCACTGGCGACCGGAACGGCGGTGCTCCTCCTGGCGCCCACGCTGCCGGCCACGGCGGCCTCCGGGCCGCCCGCCCCGGTCCGGCTCCCGGCCGCGTCGGAGGGGTGGGCGGCCTACGTACCGCAGACCTCGTGCGACCCGGTCGCCAAGCCCGGCGTGAGGAAGTTCCGCGACCTCATGCTCGGCTACTACAAGCGGGGCACCGCCGGCGGCATCATCCGCGGCTGCACGGTCGGGACCAGCGAGCACAGCGACGGGCGCGCCTACGACTGGATGCTCGACTCCACCGACACGGCCGAGCGCGCCACCGCCACCCGCGCGCTGGCGTGGTTGCTCGCCCCAGGAGCTGACGGCACGCGTGCCGTCATGGCTCGCCGGCTCGGGATCATGTACATCATCTGGAACGGCAAGATCTGGTCCTCCTACCGTTCCGCCGAGGGCTGGCGGACCTACACCGGCAGCAACCCCCACCGTGACCACATCCACACCAGCTTCACGTGGGAGGGCGCGATGGGGCGCACGTCCTTCTGGACCGGCAGGGTCGCCGCTCGTGACTACGGCCCTTGCCGGGTCTACGTGGGCGACCCAGCCAGGATCTACGTCGCCGCACGAAGCACACCGTGCCCCACGCCGTACGCCGCGCGCTACACCGTCACCCGGCCGACGGTGTGGTACGGCAGCCGCAACGCCAGCGTGACCCGCGCGCAGATCCGGCTGGGCAGCACGGTGACCGGCTACTTCGGCCCGATCACCCGCGGCGTGGTGATCACCTACCAGCGGGCGCACGGAGTCCCGGTGACGGGCGCCGTGGACCCGACGACCTGGGCCGTGCTCGACCCCTCCACCATCAAGGGCTCCAGGACGCCGCCGCCGCCCAGCGGCAGCGTGCTGCTGAAGCCGGGGATGTCGGGCGACCGGGTGCGGTTCCTGCAGACCAAGCTGGGCGCCCTGCCGCAGTACCGCACCGGCTACTACGGCAGCATCACCACCGGCTACGTCAGGGACTTCCAAGCCTCGGTGCGCCTCGCGGTCACCGGCACGGTCGACCAGCGCACATGGGACGCGCTGACGCCGAGGACGACCCGCGTGCTGCGCTACGGCATGAGCGGATCGGACGTGAAGCTCCTGCAGACCAACCTCGGCATGGCCACGAAGTACCGCACCGGCTACTTCGGGACGCTCACCCAGTCCGCGGTCAAGGCCTTCCAGACCAGGCACAAGCTCGTCGTCAGCGGGATGGCGTACGCCGCGACCCGAGCCTGGAACCGGATGTAGCGGCAGCGCGGGCCGGACCGCCTGGGCGCCCTATCCGCTGTCGACCTCCGCGGCGTAGGGCGGGTCCGCGCCGCGCCGCCCGCAGGTCAGCGCGGACACCCGGATAGCCCGGGCGAGGACGGAGCCGAGCACCTCGGCGTCGAGCTCGCCCAACCACGACCGCGCCTGCCCACCTAGCGCACCCTCCCGCCGCAGCCCGTCGACGAGCCCGGAGGTGAACGCGTCGCCGGCGCCCACCGTGTCGACGAGCGTCACGGCCGCGGCGGGCACCGCCACCTCCACCCCCGCGGCCGTCACGGCGTACGCGCCGGCGGCACCACGGGTCACGACCACCAGCTGCGGGCCGGTCGCGACCCACGCGCGCGCGGCCGCCTGCGGGTCCTCGCCGGGCGCCAGCCAGGCGAGGTCCTCGTCGCTCACCTTCACCACGTCGCTCGCCACCACCAGCCGCCGCGTGCGCGCCCGGGCCGCGTCGGGATCACCCATGAGAGCAGGCCGGACGTTGGGGTCCAGGACGACGGTCACCTCTGCGCGCTGGCGCTCCCGCTCGAGCAGGCCGCCGAGCAGCCCCGCGCCCGGCTCGAGCGCGAGGGCGAGCGAGCCGACACAGAGGGCCTGCGACCCGGTAGGCAGCCGCTCCGGCACCTCGGCGGCTTGCCACATCCGGTCCGCCGTGCCCTGCACGTAGAAGCTGTACGACGCGCGCCCCTGCATGTCGAGCGTCGCGACGGCGAGCGGCGTCGGCTCGGCGGCCTCGACGGCGAGGTCGAGCCCGACGCCGGAGCCTGCGAGGTGGGCGCCGATCCGCCGGCCGAAGCCGTCTCGGGAGAGCCGGGTCAGCATCTGCACCGGCGCGCCCAGCCGGGCCAGCCCGACGGCCACGTTGGCAGGGGAGCCGCCGGGTATGGCGCGGAAGGAGCCATCACCCTCGTCGACCAGGTCGACCAGGGCCTCACCGGCGACGACGATCACCCGCCGAGGCTACCCATGGGACCCGCCCCGTCCAGCTGCCCGGGCGTACGTGGCAGCATCGGCGGGCGCCGGCACGCGCCGGCGCCACGGCACCCGGAGGGAGCGGCCGCTGATGGTGAGCCTGCCCAGCGTCTCGTACTCGATCATCGTCCGCTGCGAGGTGCCGGCCGGCACGACCGCGGTGAGCGGTCTGACCGGCGTGGTCGAACGGGCCGGCGGCCTGGTCACCGCACTCGACGTCAGCGGTTCGAGCCAGGAGTCGGTCCGCGTCGACGTGACGGTGGCCGCCACGTCGGTCGAGCACGCCGACGAGGTGGTCGAGGCACTGCGCGCCGCCGACGGTGTCGTCGTCCGCAAGGTCAGCGACCGCACCTTCCTGCTCCACCTCGGTGGCAAGCTGGAGGTGCGCTCGAAGGTCCCGATCCGCAACCGCGACGACCTGTCGATGGCCTACACCCCTGGCGTCGCCCGCATCTGCACGGCCATCGCGGAGAACCCCGACGACGCCCGCCGCCTCACGATCAAGCGCAACACCGTCGCCGTCGTGACCGACGGGTCTGCGGTCCTCGGGCTCGGCAACCTCGGCGCGCTAGCCGCGCTGCCGGTGATGGAGGGCAAGGCCGCGCTGTTCAAGCGCTTCGCCGATATCGACGCCTTCCCGATCTGCCTGGACACGCAGGACACCGAGGAGATCATCCGTACGGTGCAGGCGATCGCCCCGGTCTTCGCCGGCATCAACCTCGAAGACATCTCGTCACCGCGGTGCTTCGAGATCGAGGAGCGGCTGCGCGGGCTGCTCGACATCCCGGTGTTCCACGACGACCAGCACGGCACCGCCGTCGTCGTGCTCGCCGCGCTGAGCAACGCGCTGAAGGTTGTCGGCAAGCGGATCGAGGACCTGCGCGTCGTGATGTCCGGAGCCGGAGCCGCGGGCAGGGCGATCGCCCAGCTGCTCGGCGCGGCCGGGGTCCGCGACATCGCCGCTGCCGACCGCCAGGGGATCATCCACGCCGAGCGGGAGGACCTGCACGGCGCCGCCCAGTGGTTCGTCGAGCACTCCAACCCGCACAACGTGTCCGGCAGCCTCAAGGAGGCGCTGCGCGGCGCGGACGTCTTCGTGGGGGTCAGCGGGCCGGGCATCCTGTCCGGCGACGACATCGCCACCATGGCGCCGGGCGGGATCGTGTTCGCGCTGGCCAACCCCGACCCCGAGGTCGCACCGGAGGAGGCGGCCGAGCACGCCGCCGTGGTCGCCACCGGGCGCAGCGACTACCCCAACCAGATCAACAACGTCTTGGTCTTTCCTGGGGTATTCCGCGGCCTGCTCGATGCGCAGAGCACCGACGTCACCGACGACATGTTGCTGGCAGCAGCGTCGGCGCTGGCCGGCACGGTGTCCGACGACGAGCTCAACGCTTCGTACGTCGTCCCGAGCGTGTTCCACCCCGGCGTGGCGGACGCCGTGGCGGGGGCGGTGCGTCGCAGCGTGGAGGAAGCACGGGCCGCCGGGGCGGAGGTCTGAGCCCCCCGCCCCGGGCCAGCCAGACCAGCGGGGTCACGCCGACACCCCGGTCCGACGCAGCTCCGCCTCGATGCGGACCGGCAGCGTCCGGCCGATGAGCCAGGCCGGCCCCCGAGTCACGCCGGCGGCGACGCGGTCGACCACGCCGGTGGCGACGACCTCCGCGGACGCGTCGTCCACCGCGCGGACCTCCACGGCCAACGACAGCGGCGAGGTCGTGCCGGCCACCTCGAGGGTGCCCTCGACCGACCAGCCCTCCGCTGACGGTGTCACCGTCGAGCCGACAAAGCGCATCGTCGGGTACTGCTCGGTGCGCAGGAACGCGCCGCGCAGGTCCTTGTCCCGACGGGCGTTGCCGGTGTCGACCCCGACGGCGGACAGCTCCGCCATCACCGAGACGGGTGTTCGGTCGGCATCGAGCCGCACCGTGCCCGACAGGACCGGGAACCTCCCGTGCACGTCGAGGACCTTGAGCTCGCGGGCGGTGAACGAGGCGGTGCAGCGGTCCGGGACGACGTCCCAGCTGCCCGCGCCCACCGCGGTGACATCGGCGGTCCGCTCGGCGGCGCTCATCGGACCGCCTCCACGGCGTCGGCCGCTCCGGCCCGGGAGGCCGGCACCGAGCAGACCTCGAACCGGTCTGGGCCGGGCAGCAGGGCGACGGTTTCGGCCGGCAACAGCTCGGTGCCCTTGATCCGCCGCGCGTCGTCCTCCAGGGCCTCCATGGAGGTCGCGAGCACGACGGAAACACCGGCGCCGTCGTCGGCCCGCAGACCCAGCTGTCGGACCGCCCCCTCGAGGCCGCCCCGCCCGACGACCGGGGCCCGCAGGTCCACGACTGTGCTGGCGTACATCTGGTCCTCCTCGGACGCGGGGTGCGGTACGCCCCGAGCCTCGGCCGGCGCGCGAGGCGGGGCCTCAGTGCCGGTACGCACCCCGGCACGCAACCCGGCACGCAGCCGTCACGTCCCGGGCCAGCCCGCCGGGCGGGATACTGGCGGCCGTGGCGCCCGGTCCCGGCACCGACGAGCCCGTCGTCGGCCGCGAGTTCGAGCTGTCCACCTTGCTCGCCGCCGCTGAGGCGGCGGCCGCTGGGCGTGGGCGGCTCGTCCTGGTGGCCGGCCCACCCGGCATCGGCAAGACCCGGCTGGTCGAGGAGCTCGCGGGCCGAGCCCGTGCCGGCGGTGCCCAGGTCGGCTGGGGGGCGGCGCTCGCCGATGCGGGCATGCCGCCGCGTTGGCCGTGGCGGCGCGCTCTGCGGTCGCTGCCGGACGCCACGCGCGCCCTGGCGGGCGACGGCACGATTGCGCCGACACCGGAGTCCGCGGCGGGCGCCCGCTTCGCGATGCACGCGGCAGTGGTCCAGGCGCTGGAGGAGCGCGCGGAGTCCGGCGCGCCGCCGCTCGTCGTCGTCCTCGAGGACCTGCACTGGGCCGACTCGTCGACGCTGGCGCTGCTCGCGCACGTCGTGCCGGAGCTCCCCGGTGTGCCCGTGCTGGTGGTGGCTACCTACCGCGACGTCGTTGACGGTCCACTCGCGGACGCGCTCCCCGGGCTGCTGTCCGGGCGGGGCGTCGAGCCGCTGCGGCTCGGCCCGCTCGGGTGCGCCGACGCAGCCCGCCTGTTGTCCGCGAGCGCCCGAGGCGCTGTCAGCGACGAACGAGCGCGCGACCTCGCCGCGCGGGCGGGCGGAAGCCCGCTCCTGCTTCGGACGCTGGGTCGGGTCGCGACGAGCGCACCGGCCGACGCGGGGCAGCCGCGGCCCGACGCGGTGGCGGCGACACCGGAGCTGAGCAGCCTGGTCGAGACCGTCGTCGACGCCTGCGGGCCGGGCGTCCGGGCCGCGGTCACGGCCGCGGCCGTGGTGGGACCAGACGTCCCGCTCGACCTGCTGGCCGAGGTGCTCGGCGTCGAGCCGGGCCGGCTTGCGACGCGGCTCAGTCCAGCCGTCACGGCCGGCTTGCTCCGCCCGCTTGACGACGGCCACGTTCGACCGGCGCACGAACTCCTGCGTGACGTCCTGGTGGCCGGCGTCCCCCCGCCCGAGCGCACGTCGCTGCACATGCGGGCTGCAGCCGCGCTCGAGCCGGTCGCCGAGGGCGACCCGGCGACGTACGCGGGCGCCGTTGCCCGGCACTGGGCCGCCGCCGGAGGCGCCGAGGCTGGGCAGCGCGCCGCCGACTGGGCGGAGCGGGCGGCGACCTACGCCAGCGACGTCGCCGCCGTCGACGAGGCGGCCGCCCTGCTGCGACTCGGTGTGGACGCCGTCACCCGCTCCGGCGACCCGGTCCGGCGCGCCGAGCTGCTGCTCGAGCTGGCCCGGGCCGACTACCTGGCCGGGCGGCTGCCGGCCGCCGTCGGCGGCTGTCGCGAGGTGGCCAGGGCCGGCGCGGCGCTCGGCCGCCCGCAGCTGCTGGGGGAGGCCGCGGTCGTCGTGCAGGGCGTCGCCGACCCCGTGACGACGGCCGCCTCCGAAGCTCTCTGTCGCGAGGCGCTGACCGCCCTGGGGGATCAGGACGGGCCACTGCGGGCGCGGGTGCTGGCCCAGCTGGCCTGCGTGCTGGCCGAGGCCGGTGACCTCACCGAAGCGGCAGCCGCCTCGGCCACGGCGCTGGACCTGGCCGACCGCAGCGGCGACCCGGTCGCCGAGCTCGATGCCGTGCGAGCACGGGTCGCCACCAAGTCCGGACTCGCCGACCCGCCCGCTCTGCTGGCCCTCGGCCAGCGAGCGATCGCGCTCGCCGATCCGACCGGTCGGCCCCTCGCCGAGCTGTGGGGACGGACCTGGCGGATCGACGCGGCAATGGCGCTGGGCAACCTGGCCGCCGCGGTGGCCGAGCTCGACGCCCTCGAGAGTCTCGCGAGACGAGGTCGACTGCCGCTGGTCCGCTGGCACCTGCTGCGCCAGCGGGCGGCGTTCGCCACGCTCCGCGGCGACTTCGCCGACGGGCGCGCGCTGTCGGTGCAGGCGCTGGAGCTGGGTGCGCGCCTGGGCGACCTTGCGTCGATCGGGCAGCACTGGGGTTACCAGGTCGCCCTCGCCACCCTGCGCGGCGACCCCACCGAGATCCCGGTGGGCTGGCGCACGGCCATCGCGAGCGCGCCGCCGATCCCCGTGGTGCGCGCCAGCGAGGCGCAGATCCTCCACGCCCTGGGTGAGCGGGCCGAGGCCGAGACCGTCTACCGCCCGCTCACCCGCCGGCTCGACGAGCCGCTCGACGTGCGTGACTTCGCCTCCCTCGGCCTGCTCGCCGACCTGGCGGTCGCCTTCGACGACGTCGACACCTGCCGACGGTTGCGCTCCGTCCTGGAGCCGCTGCTCGCGACCTTCCGCTGCTGGGGGACCGGCACCGTGTTCCACTCCGGTGCCCTCGCCCGGCCGGTCGGCCGGCTGGCCCTCGCCACCGGCGATCTGAGCGCGGCGGTCTCCCTGGCCGATCAGGCGGTCACCATCGACCAGGGCATCGGCGCCCGCCCGCTGCTGGTGCTCGACCGGCTGCTGCTGGCCGAGGCCCTGATCGTCCGGGCCGGGTCGGGCGAGCTCGACCGGGCCCGCGACCTGGCCCGCTCGGCCGCCGCCGAGGCGCGGCGGCTGGACATGCCCGGGCCGTTGGCCCAGGCAGCTGCCCTGCTGCGCCGGGTTGCCGCACAGACCCGGGTTGCCGACCCGCTCAGCGCACGCGAACGGGAGGTCGCTGCTCTGGTCGCAGAGGCGCTGTCCAACCGGGACATCGCGGCGCGGCTCTACCTGTCCGAGCGCACCGTGGAGACCCACGTCCGCCATATCCTCGCCAAGACCGGGCTGACCGACCGCACGCAGCTCGCCCGCTGGGTCCTGCAGGGCGGCGCGGCGGGACTGCCGCGGTGACCTCGTACTTCTGGCGCTGGGCGTTCGTCGTAACCGTCGCCGTCCAGCTCGCCCTGCTCTACGCCCCGTCCGCCCCGTCCGTGCCGACCGGCGGGGTGCGCATCGACTGGCTCGTGCACCTCGCCGTGTTCGCCGCCGTGACCTGGGTGGGCCGCCGCGCCGGCCTGCCGTACGTGCCCCTGCTCGTCGTCGTGGCGGTGCACGCGCCGGTCAGCGAGCTCGTGCAGCACTGGTGGCTGCCCCACCGCACCGGGGATCCCACCGACGTGCTCGCCGACCTTGCCGGCGTGGCCCTCGGAGCGCTGCTCCCGGCCCGGGCGACCGCCGGCCGCTCGGCGCCCTACCAGGGGCCGTGAGACCTGGCGTTCGCCTCGCGCATCGCCGCCACGTAGCCCGTCCGTTCGTAGGCCGTCGGATCGGCGTCGGAGGGGACCGCGAGCATGCCGCGCAGCTGGTCGACCGTGCCGAATCCCTTGCGGTCCATCCAGCTGGACAGCCCGTCGAGCAGGGCACCGGCGTACTGCGTTCCGTGGCGGAGCAGCGCGGAGGTGGTCATCACGACGTCCGCACCGGCGAGCAGGTACTTGGCGACGTCGGCCGGCCCGTCGACGCCGGTCGTCGCGGCGAGCGATGCGCGGATCCTGCCGCGGAGCAGTGCGATCCAGGTCCGCGGGAGCCGGCCGTCGTTGGGGCTGGAGAGCGTGACCCGCGACGAGATCGCGAGCTGTTCGGGATCGATGTCGGGTTGCAGGAAACGGTTGAAAAGGACGAGCGCGTCCGCGCCGGCGTCGTCGAGCCGCCGGGCGAGCTCGCCGATGGAGCTGATGTACGGGCTGAGCTTCACCGCGACCGGCACGGTGACGGCGTCCTTGACGTGATGGAGGACGTCGACGTGGCGCTGCTCGACCTCGCGCCCGGTGGTGCGCGGGTCTCCGGGCAGGTAGTAGATGTTCAGCTCGATCGCCGCGGCGCCGGCGTCCTGCATCGAGCGGGCGTACTCCGTCCAGCCCTCCGGCGTGGTCCCGTTGATGCTCCCGATCACCGGTACGTCGGCGGCGGCTGCGGCCGCCTCGAGCAGGCGCAGGTAGGGACGCGGGCCGGCATCGACCCTGGCGATGGCCGGGAGGTAGTCCATCGCCTCGCCGAAGCTGTTTGCCGGACCGTCGACGAGCCAGGCGTCGTGCGCGGCCTCCTCGCGCAGCTGCTCCTCGAACAGCGAGTACAGCACCATGGCTCCGACACCGGAGTCGGCCAGCCGGCGGGCGCCGTCGAGCGTGTAGGACAGCGGCGACGGTGAGGCGACGAGCGGGTTGCGCAGCGGCAGGCCCATGTAGCTGGTGGCGAGGTCCATCACTGGTCCTTGCGGGTGTCCGCGGGGAAGCGCTGAGCGCCCCGGGTCGCCATCTCCTCGTAGGTCCGCCAGCGCAGGTCGGCCGCCTGCTGGGCGAGGCCCAGCAGCCGATCGGCCTCGACGGCGTCCGCGGTGGCCAGAGCGCGGAAGCGCAGCTCTCCCTTGCGGTAGTCGCCGAGCGGCATCCGTGGCCTGGGCGAGTCCAGCAGGAAGGGGTTGCCGCCTTCGGCGCGGACCTCCGGGTCGTAGCGGATGAGCGGCCAGTGGCCGCTCGCGACTGCGCGGTACTGCTGGTCCAGGCCGTCGCGCATGTCGTAGCCGTGCGCGATGCAGTGGCTGTAGGCGATGACCAGCGACGGCCCGTCGTAGGCCTCTGCCTCGCGCATCGCGCGGAGCGTCTGCTGCGGGTCGGCGCCCATCGCGACCCGGGCGACGTAGACGTTCGCCATCGAGATCGCCTGCATTGCGAGGTCCTTGGTGGGCATCGTCTTGCCGGCGGCCGCGAACTTCGCCACCGCACCGAGCGGCGTCGCTTTCGACATCTGGCCGCCCGTGTTGGAGTAGACCTCCGTGTCGAGCACCAGCACGTTGACGTTGTATCCGCTGGCCAGGACGTGGTCGAGCCCACCGGAGCCGATGTCGAAGGCCCAGCCGTCGCCGCCGACGATCCACACGCTGCGTCTGACCAGGTGGTCGAGCACGCTGCGCAGGTCGTCGACGGCCGGCCCGGCCAACCCGTCGAGCCGCCGTTCCAGCTCGACCAGTCGCGCGCGCTGCTCGCGCAGCTCGGACTCCCGCAGCTGGGGGGCGTCCAGGATCGCGTCCACGAGCTCCGCCCCCAGCTGCTCGCGCAGCTCGCCGAGGCGACGGCGGGCGAGCTCGGTGTGCTGGTCCGCGGCGAGCCGCAGACCGAGCCCGAACTCGGCGTTGTCCTCGAACAGCGAGTTCGACCAGGCCGGGCCGCGTCCGTCGGCGTCGGTCGTCCAGGGCGTGGTGGGAAGGTTGCCGCCGTAGATCGACGAGCACCCCGTCGCGTTGGCGACCGTGAGGCGGTCTCCGAACAGCTGAGAGAGCACCTTGAGGTACGGGGTCTCCCCGCAGCCGGCGCACGCGCCGGAGAACTCGAAGAGCGGCTCGAGGAACTGCGTGCCGCGCACGGTGCCGAAGTCGACCCGCGACCGGTCGGCCAACGGGAGCTCCTCGAAGAACTCGATGTTCTCGCGCTCCGCGGCCAGCGCCGGCTCCCGGTCGGCGAGGTTGATCGCGCGGTGCACGGGTTCGCCGCCCGCGGACACCGGACACGCCTCGACGCACAGCCCGCAGCCGGTGCAGTCCTCGACGTAGACCTGCAGCGTGTATCGGGTGTCCGGCAGCCCGGGGGCGTTGAGCAGGGCCGAGCGGAAGTCCTCCGGGGCGTCGTCCAGCCGGTCCGCGTGGTAGTAGCGGGAACGGATCACGCTGTGCGGGCAGACGAAGCTGCAGTTGCCGCACTGGATGCACAGATCGGGATCCCACTCCGCGACCAGATCGGAGATGTTGCGCTTCTCGTACCTGGTCGTGCCGCTGGGATAGGTCCCGTCGACCGGCAGCGCGCCGACCGGCAGCAGGTCTCCTCGTCCGGCCATCATCGTGGCCGTGACGGTGCGGACGAACTCCGGCGCGCTGTCGGGCACGAGGGGAGCCGGCTCCTGCGCGGAGGTCACCTGCTCGGGTAGCTGCACCCGGTGCAGCCCTTCGAGGGCGTGGTCGACCGCCTGCTGGTTGCGTTGCACCACCTCGTCGCCGCGGCGGCCGTACGTCTTCGCGATCTGGGTCTTGATGCGCTCGATGGCCTGTCCGCGTTCGAGCACTCCGGAGATGGCGAAAAAGCATGCCTGGAGGACCGTGTTGGTCCGGCCGGCCAGGCCGGCGGCGCGCGCGATGCGGCCCGCGTCGATCACCCACAGCTCGATCCGCTTCGCGAGGATCTGCTCCTGCACCGGGCGCGACATGACATCCCAGACCCGCTCGGCCGAGTGGTGGCAGTTGAGCAGCAGCGTCGCCCCGGGCGCCGCCCGCTCGAGCACTTCCGAACGCTCGAGCAGCCCGAACTGGTGGCAGCCGACGAAGCTCGCCTGCGAGACCAGGTAGGGGGCGCGGATCGGTTGTGGTCCGAAGCGCAGGTGGGAGACCGTCTGCGAGCCCGACTTCTTCGAGTCGTAGACGAAGTAGCCCTGCGCCTGCAGGCCCGCCTCGGCGCCGAGGATCTTGATCGTGTCCTTGTTGGCGCCGACCGTCCCGTCCGAGCCCAGACCGAAGAACACCGCGCGCACGGTCTGCTCCGGCTCGATGTCGAGCGTCTCGTCGTAGGGAAGGCTCGTGTGCGAGACGTCGTCGTTGATCCCGATGGTGAACCGCCGCTTGGGTCGCTCCCGGGTCAGCTCCTCGAGCACGCCGGCGACCATGCCCGGGCTGAACTCCTTGGAGGACAGCCCATAGCGTCCGCCGATCACCGTCGGCATCGACCGCTCGCCGTCGGCGTGCGACTCGCTCAGTGCGGCGAGCACGTCGAGGAACAGCGGCTCGCCGAGCGAGCCGGGCTCCTTGGTCCGGTCGAGCACCGCGACGCGGCCGACCGTGTCGGGCAGGGCCTGCACCAGCGCGCTCGCCGGGAACGGCCGGTACATCCTGACCTGCGCCACCCCGACCCGCTCGCCCTGCGCGGCCAGGAACGCCACGGTCTCGCGGGCGGTCTCGCCGCCCGAACCCATGATGACCAGGACCCGCTCCGCCTCCGGGTGCCCGCTGTAGTCGACCAGCCCGTAGCGGCGCCCCGTGCGCTCACCGAACCGGTCCATCATCTCCTGCACGACCTCCGGCACCCGGGCGTAGAACGGGTTGACGGTCTCGCGCGCCTGGAAGTAGACGTCCGGGTTCTGCGCGGTGCCGCGGATGAAGGGCCGCTCGGGGGACAGGGAGCGCGCGCGGTGGGCCCGGACCAGCTCCTCCGGCACGAGCGCCCGCAGGTCGTCGTCGGCGAGTAGGTCGACGGTGTTCAGCTCGTGCGAGGTGCGGAAACCGTCGAAGAAGTGGACGAACGGCACCCGTGTCCGCAGCGTCGCCGCATGCGCCACCAGGGCCAGGTCGTGGGCCTCCTGCACCGACGCCGAGGCCAGCAGCGCGTAGCCGGTCTGGCGGGTCGCCATGACGTCTGAGTGGTCGCCGAAGATCGACAGTCCCTGGGCCGCCAGCGAGCGGGCCGCCACGTGCATGACCGCGGCAGTCAGCTCTCCGGCGATCTTGTACATGTTGGGGACCATCAGGAGCAAGCCCTGCGACGCGGTGAACGTCGTCGCCAGCGTCCCGCCCTGCAGCGCACCGTGCAGCGCACCCGCCGCGCCGCCCTCGCTCTGCATCTCCACGACCGTCGGCACCGATCCCCAGACGTTGGGCCGGCGCTGGCTCGACCATTCGTCCGCCAGCTCGGCCATCGGCGAGGACGGCGTGATCGGGTAGATGCTGCACAGTTCGCTCAACCGGTAGGCGACCGACGCCGCCGCTTCGTTGCCGTCGATCGTCACGCTCATCAGCCAGGCTCCGGGAACATCTCGATCGAGTGGACGGGACACTGCTCGAAGCAGGCTCGGCAGCCGGTGCAGCGGTCATAGTCGAACCGGTAGCGGAAGCCGACGCCGAGCTTGATCACCGCGTCCTCCGGGCACGCGCCCAGGCAGCCGTCGCACTCGCAGCAGTTACCGCACGACAGGCACCGGTGCGCCTCGAACACCGCGTCCTGCGACGGCAGGCCACCGACCACCTCGGCGAAGTCCCCGACGCGATGGGCGGGCTCGAGCTCGGGCTGCTGGCGGCGCAGCGCATCACCGAAGTACCACAGGTTGAGCATCTCGAACTCGGCGCTCGGGTGCTTCGCCGGGCGTTCCAGGTGGGTCGCCCGCAGCCAGGCGTCGATCTCGCGCGCGGCCCGCTTGCCGTGCCCGACGCCGACGGTGACCGTGCGCTCGGCAGGCACCATGTCGCCGCCGGCGAACACGCCCGGCGCCCCGGTCATCAGCGACGTCGACACCCGTACGGTGCCGTCGCGCTCGAACTCGATGCCGGGCACCGGATGCAGGAAGCTGGTGTCGGACTCCTGGCCGAGCGCCAGGATCACGGTGTCCGCGGCGACGGTCTCGAAGCGCCCCGTCGGCTGCGGGTAGCCGGTCTCGTCGAGGTCCATGACCTCGACCTGCAGCTGCTCGCCCTCGAACGCCTTGATCGTGCGCAGCCAGTTGATGCGTACGCCCTCACGCTCGGCGTCGACCGCCTCGTCCTCGTGGGCCGGCATCTGCTCGCGGGTCCGGCGGTAGACGATCAGCGTCTCCTCCGCCCCGAGCCGGCGGGCCACCCGAGCGGCGTCCATCGCCGTGTTGCCCCCGCCGTAGACCGCGACGCGCCGTCCGATCACCGGCTGCTCGCCGGATGCCACCCCGCGCAGGAACGACACCGCGTCGACGATCGTCCCGGCGTCCATCGCGGGGATCTCCACGCGCTTGGACAGGTGCGCGCCGACCGCGACGAACACCGCGTCGAAGCCACCGTCGCGCCGCTCGGCCTCCAGGTCGCTCACGTGGTGGTCGGGGGTGAAGCGCACTCCCAGCGCGGCGATCCGCTCGACCTCCGCGTCCAGCACGTCACGCGGCAGCCGGTACGCCGGGATCCCGTAACGCATCATCCCGCCCGGCTCCGCGCCCGCGTCGCGGATCTCGACCTCATGACCGAGCCGGGCCAGGTGGTAGGCCGCCGACAGGCCGCTCGGCCCCGCACCGATCACCAGCACCCGCTTGCCGCTGCGCACCGACGGCGCCTCGAACCGCCACCGGTGCTCCAGCGCCAGGTCGCCGAGGAACCGCTCGACGGCATGGATCGAGACGGCGCTGTCGAGGCTGGCCCGGTTACAGCTGGTCTCGCACGGGTGGTAGCAGACCCGCCCGTGGATCGCCGCGAACGGGTTGTCCTCGACGAGCAGCCGCCACGCCCGCTCGTGCTCTCCCGCCTGCACGAGCGCGAGCCAGCCCTGGATGTCCTCGCCCGCCGGGCACGCCGAGTTGCACGGAGGGAGGAGATCCACGTAGACCGGGCGCTCGCTGCGCACCGGTCCCGCCCGCGAACGCCCGTGCACCAGGTCAGGCAGCGGCGTGATGTCCCTGGGAGGCCCGGCGGGGCCGGGGCCCGGCCGTCGCTCAGATCGCTGGAACCGCCGCGGTTCGAGAGCCACGTCGTCAATCTAAGCCCCCACCCCGGGCGGGTGGACCCGGCCGTAAGGCCCTACCGAGGCGCTTCGCGCGTCGGATGTGGAGGGGCGCGCAGACGGGACATGATGGCGGCGTGGAGGAAGCCCGGCTCGCCGGTCGCCTGCTGGTGGCGACACCGCTGCTGGGCGACCCCAACTTCGCCCGCACGGTCGTGCTGCTGCTCGACCATGACGGCGACGGCGCCCTCGGCATCGTGCTCAACCGGCCGACGGAGGTGCCCGTCGCCGACATCCTCCCGGTGTGGCAGCCGTTGGTGAGCTCGCCCGACGTCGTCTTCCAGGGCGGTCCGGTCGGTGTCGACGGCGCGCTCGGGCTCGTCCGGCTCCGGCGGGCCGACGACGAGCCGGTCGGTGTCCGCAGGGTCAGTGGGTCGCTGGCCCTGGTCGACCTCGACACACCTCCCGAGGTCGTCGAGGCGGCGGTCGCCGGCATGCGGGTGTTTGCCGGGTATGCCGGGTGGGCGGCCGACCAGCTCGACGACGAGATCGCCGAGCACGCGTGGTACGTCGTCGGTGCCGACGCCGGGGACCCGTTCGCCGCCACGGCCGGGGGGTTGTGGCGCACGGTGCTGCGCCGGCAGGGCGGTGACCTCGCGATGGTGTCGACGTTCCCGGACGATCCGAGCCTCAACTGAGCCCTAGACTCCATCCGGTGAGCACCCAGCTGAGCCCTGGCGCCGAGACGATCGAGGAAAGCCGCACCCGGCCCAGCACGGGCGATGGCGATGCCGAGCGCTTCTCGCACTACGTGCCGAAGGACAAGCTCACCGACGCCATGGTCAACGGCACTCCCGTCGTCGCCTTGTGCGGCAAGGTGTGGGTCCCCAGCCGCGACCCGCAGCGCTTCCCGGTCTGCCCGGAGTGCAAGGAGATCTGGGAATCCATGCGCCCAGGCCGGCCGGGCGGCGAGGGCTAGCGCGGCTCAGGCCGGCGACTCGGGCAGCACCTCGACGGGGACCCGCTGCACCGCGTTGTTGGCCATCCCCTGCCGGTTCCAGAGCGGTTCTACGGGCTGCCCGGCCCCGCTCTCGTCGTGCGCGCGGGCGCAGACTTCGAACCACCCGGGACGGGCGTCCCAGGTCCAGGTCCAGCGCCGCCAGGCCCAGCGGTGGCCGCCGTCGCCGGCCAGGTCGGCGTCGTGCCAGGTGGCGCCGCCGTCGACGCTGACCTCGACCCGGCGCACCGGGGCCAGCCCGGACCAGGCGCGCCCTTCCAGCTCCTGCGGGCCGGGCCGCGTGAAGCGCATCCGCGACATGAAATCCGGCCAGCCGGGAGGCACGACGAGAGCCCGCGGCTGGATCCGGGTCACCGGCGAGCCGGCCTCGTCTGGGTCGGCCTTGAGCCGGTACGCCACCGCGTTCTGGAAGCCGTCGAACTCCCGGTCGAGCACCCCCACCGAGCACAGCCACTTGACGTGGGCCATGCCGTACCAGCCGGGCACCACCAGCCGCACGGGGGCACCGTGCTGCGGAGGCAGCGGCGCGCCGCCCATCGCCCAGGCGAGCAGCACCTCCTCGCGCAACGCCTCCGCGACGGGCAGCCCCCGCTGGTAGTCCTGCTCGACGCCGCGCTCGACCCCGTGGTCGAGCCCGGTGAAGGCGACGTCGACGGCGCCGGGGGACAGCCCGGCTTCCCTCAGCAGCGGTGCCAGCGGGGTCCCGGTCCACTCCGCGGTGCCGACCGCCTCGGTCAACCACGGCTGGCTCACCGGGCGCGGCGAGAGCCGGGCCCGGCCGTTGCCCGCGCACTCCAGGGTCACCCGGCGGGTCACCGCCGGTCGGGCCATGAGCTGCGCCAGGCTCAGCGTGAGGGGTCGCTCGACCGAGCCGGCGACCCGGAGCTGCCAGGTCGCCGGGTCCACGTACGGCACGTCGTAGTGGGTCAGCAGGTAGTGCATGCCCGGCGGCGTGAGATCCCAGCGCATCGCCTCGAGTGGCATCCCGTGGTTGCGGGCCGCCAGGGCGAGCTCGTCCAGGCCGATCCCCTCCGCGGGCTCGGCGATGCGGGACGGGGTGCTGTGCCGGGACAGGGGCGTGCGGGCGGTCGTGGTCATGACTGATGTGTACGCCGGGTCGAGCGCCGCGGCCAGGGAGGGCTCCGCGAGCGTGTCCGCCTGCCCGGGTCGCTGGCCGCCGGATGGTCGGTGGACGACACTGCGCGGATGGGCGACAGCTATGCCGCGGTCAGTGACTTGCTGCGCGAGGCGGCGGAGCTCCATCACCGCACCTACCGGATCACCGATGGAGCCGACGACGACTGGGCCAGCTGGTACGCCGACTGGCTGGTCTACCACAGCGAGCTACCGCGGTTGCTCGGGCGCCCGCCGGTGCGCAGCGAGATCACCTGGCTGCTCGTATCGGCCGACCGAGCCGATCGGGTGACGCCGAGCGGCGACTGGGCCGCGGCCTACGCGCGGATCATCGTCGACCACCACGGAACCGGTGAGGACGACGACCGGCTGAGAACCTGACCTGGTGGAGCTCACCTGGTGGGGACACGCGACCACCACCCTGGTCGATCGCGGGGTGCGCGTGCTCACCGACCCGGTGCTCGCCGATCGGCTCGCGCACCTGGTCCGCCGCGGGGGTGGTCGGGTGCCGCGCCGGGCGCGGAGCGCCGACCTGGTGCTGGTGACGCACGCGCACGCCGATCACCTGCACCTGGCCTCGCTGCGGCTGGTCGACCCGCGGGCCCCCGTCGTCGTGCCGGCCGGACTCGGTGGCCTGGTGGGGCGGGCGACCGGGCTCACTGCCCTGGAGGTGGTGCCCGGGGACCGGGTGGAGATCGGGGGCCTCGTCGTCGAGGCCGTCCCGGCGCTGCACGGGGGAGGGCGCGGGCCCTGGTCGCGCATGGGAGGCCCGGCGCTCGGGTTCGTCGTGGAAGGTGACGCGCGGACGTACGTCGCAGGTGACACCGATCTGTTCCACGGCATGGCGGACCTGGGTGGCCGCGGCCTCGACCTCGCCCTGTTGCCCGTGGGTGGATGGGGCCCGACGCTGGGGTCGGGGCACCTCGACCCGGAGCGGGCGGCGGCGGCGCTGGGTCTGCTGCGACCGAGGGTGGCCGTGCCGTACCACTGGGGGACGCTGTGGCCGCGCGGTTTGCGCGGCTGGCACGACGACGCGTTCGCCGCGCCCGGTCGGCGCTTCGCGGCGGCCGTTGCCCGCCTGGCACCTGACGTCGAGGTCCGGCTCCTGCACCCGCTGCAGACCACGGCGCTGGAGTGAGGGCAGGGAAGGTCTGCCGGGGTCCGGCTGTTGGGGCGAGCGTCACCGACCCGAGGAGAGGCCCCGCATGTCGACCGTCACCCTGACCCGCGAGACGCACGACGCCACCGTCGCCAGCGGCACCGTGCTCATCGACTTCTGGGCGGCGTGGTGCGGCCCGTGCCGCCAGTTCGCGCCGGTGTTCGAGCGGGCCAGCGAGGCCCACCCGGACCTCACCTTCGCCAAGGTCGACACCGAGGCCGAGCAGGATCTCGCCGCCGCCTACGGCGTGCGCTCCATCCCGACGCTGGTGGTCTACCGGGACGGCATCCCGATCTTCGGCCAGCCCGGCGCCCTCCCCGAGGCCGCCCTCGAGGACCTCATCGCCCAGGTCGAGGCGCTGGACATGGACGAGGTTCGCGTCGCCTACGACAAGCAGCTCGCCGAGGCACGCACGGCCGGCCCCGCCTGATCTTCCGGGTCGACTGCTTCAGCAGGGCCGGCCCCGCAGAGCCCGTCCGACAGCCGGCGGACCCGCCGTCGTCAGAGGTCGGCCGGCCGCAGCACGAACGCGATGCCGTGGGCGATCTGGGCGTCGCCCTGGTTGATGTCGAGCTAGGACGGGATGAGTAACGGGTCGATGTCGTTCGGGTCCTGGTCCTTCAGCCTGACGATCCTGAATTGGCGGCTGATCACGTCGACGGTGATCGTGCCGCGCTGCGCGGTGGTCAGCGTGGTGCCGTCGGAACGCAGCGCGGTCGCGCTGTCGATCGGCGCTCCCGGCACGACGTGGTAGAGCAGCACCTGTCCGAGCGTGTCGACACCCAGGCCGGCGAGGTCGTTGAAGACCCGCCGCTCGCACCCGCGAGCCTGCAGGCGAGCTACACCCCGAAGCGCTCCAGCGCCCGAAGCTTGTTGGTCGCGTCGAGCGCCGCGACCTTGTAGGCCTCCGACAGCGTCGGGTAGTTGAAGACGGTGTCGACGAGGTAGTCGACGGTGCCCCCGCAGCCCATGACGGCCTGGCCGATGTGGACGAGGTCGGTCGCGCCGGTGCCGAAGACATGGACGCCCAGCAGCGTGCGCTCGACCGCGTGGACGATCAGCTTCAGCATCCCGTACGAGTCCCCGGCGATCTGCCCGCGAGCGAGCTCGCGGTAGCGGGAGATCCCCACCTCGTACGGCACGGAGTCCGCGGTGAGGTCGGTCTCGCTGCGACCGACGTAGGAGATCTCCGGGATCGTGTAGATGCCGATCGGTTGCAGGTCGAGCATCCCGCCGGCGGTCTCGCCGAAGGCGTGCAGGGCGGCCAGCCGGCCCTGCTCCATGCTCGTCGCGGCCAGCGCCGGGAAACCGATGACGTCGCCGACGGCGTAGATGTGCTCGACCTTGGTGCGGAAGTGCTTGTCCACCTCCAGCCGGCCACGCGAGTCCACCGCCAGCCCGGCCGCTTCCAGGTCGAGCGGGTCGGTGGCCCCTTGCCGTCCCGCGGAGTACATCACCGTCTCGGCCGGGATCCGCTTGCCGCTGGCCAGCGAGGTGACGGTGCCCTCCTCGCCGACCTCGACCTTGTCGACCTGCTCGCCGAAGCGGAACGACACCGACAGGTCACGCAGGTGGAAGCGCAGCGACTCGACGATCTCCTCGTCGCAGAACTCCAGCATCCGGTCACGCTTGTCGACGACCGTGACCCGCGTGCCGAGCGCGGCGAACATCGAGGCGTACTCGATGCCGATCACGCCGGCCCCCACGACCACCATCGAGGTCGGGATCTGGTCGAGCTCGAGGATGCCGTCGGAGTCGACCACCCGCTGGTCGTCGAACTCCACGTGCGACGGACGTGCCGGCCGGGTCCCCGGAGCCAGGACGACCATCGCGGCGCCGATGCTCACCCGCTCCCGGTCGCTGCCCTCGACGGCGACGGTGTGCGAGTCGGTGAAGCGGGCCGTGCCCGGGACGAGGTCGACGTGGTTGCGCAGCAGCTGGCTGCGGACCACCTCGATCTCGCGGCCCACGACGTGCTGGGTGCGCGCGGTGAGGTCGGCGATGGTGATGTCCTGCTTCACGCGGTAGCTCTGGCCGTAGAGCTCCCGCATCGACATGCCGGTGAGGTAGATGACCGCCTCCCGGAGCGTCTTGCTCGGGATCGTGCCCGTGTTGAGGCAGACCCCGCCGACCATGTGGCGGCGCTCGATGACGCACACCTGCTTCCCGAGCTTCGCGGCGGCGATGGCTGCCCGCTGGCCGCCGGGTCCGCTGCCGATGACGAGCAGGTCGTAGTCGTACTCGGTGTCCTTCACCGGGCCAGCGTCCCCGGCCGGGTAGGCGCGCACAACCCCAGGTGCCAGTGGCAGCATCGCTCCCGTGCCCTCTGATCCTGCCGCAGTGGATGGTGGCGACCGGGTGCCCGACCCCGGTGTGCTCGTGGAGATCCAGCGTCGCGTCCTGTGGTTGGCGACGCGCATCGTCGACGCCGCCAACCACGAGCGCGACACCGGGGACGGCGTCAAGGTCGGCGGCCACCAGGCCTCCAGTGCCTCGCTGGTCAGCGTCATGACCGCGCTGTGGTTCGCCCAGCTCGACGGCCCCGACCGGGTGAGTGTCAAGCCGCACGCCTCGCCGGTGTTCCACGCGATCCAGTACTTGCTCGGAAACCTCGACCGGTCCTACCTCACGACGCTGCGCGCTCGCGGCGGCCTGCAGTCCTACCCGTCGCGCACCAAGGACCCTGACGAGGTCGACTTCTCCACCGGGTCCGTCGGGCTCGGGGCTGCGGCCCCGCTGTTCGCGGCCGTCGTCCGCCGCTACGTCGACGCACACTTCGGCGAACGCCCACGCACCCGCTTCTACGCGCTGCTCGGCGACGCCGAGCTCGACGAGGGCAACGTGTGGGAGGCGGTGGCCGAGCCGGCAACCCAGGGCCTGGGCAACGTCACGTGGGTGGTCGACTTCAACCGTCAGTCGCTGGACCGGGTGGTCCCGGGGGTCCGCATCTCTCAGTGGAAGCAGCAGTTCGACGCGGCCGGCTGGCACGTCGCCGAGGTGAAGTACGGCCGCCGGCTCGAGGCCGCGTTCGCCGCGCCGGGCGGCGAGCGGCTGCGATCCTGGATCGACGCCATGCCCAACGAGCACTACCAGTCGCTGTTCGGCCTGCACGGCCCCGCCGTGCGCGAGCGCTTCTGCGAGGGCGCGCCGGACGACGTCGTCGCCCTCGTCGCCGGCGCAACCGACGACGAGCTAGCACCGCTCGTCACCGATCTGGGCGGGCACGACATCCCCACCCTGCTCGACGCGTTCGCCGCCTGCGACGCCGAGAAGGACCGGCCCAGCGTCGTCTTCGCCTACACCGTCAAGGGCTGGGGGCTGCCCATCGCCGGCAACCCGCGCAACCACTCGGCGCTGATGACGACGACGCAGGTCGACGAGCTGCGGGCATCCCTCGGGTTGGACGCGACCACCGAGTGGGACCGCCTGGACCCGGCGACGCCTGCCGGGCAGTGGGCGGTGAAGCGTCGAGAGCACCTGACCCGCGCACCACGGCGCGAGTCGCTCCCGGTTTCCGTCCCCGACTCGACGGCTGTCCGCACCGCAAAGCCCCTGTCGACCCAAGAGGCTTTCGGGCGGGTCCTCGTCGACCTGTCCCGGCAGCCGGAGCTCGCCCCCTACCTGGTGACGACGGCGCCCGACGTGGCGACCTCGACGAATCTCGCCGGCTTCATCAACCGCACCGGGGTCTTCGCTCCCACGCAACGCCGGGCCTGGAGCGTCGACCCGGCGCTGCGCTGGACCGAGGGGCCCGCCGGCCAGCACCTGGAGCTCGGCATCTCGGAGATGAACCTGTTCCTGCTGCTTGGGCAGCTCGGGTTGTCGTGGGACCTGTCCGAGCAGCCGCTGCTGCCGGTGGGGACCGTCTACGACCCGTTCGTCCTGCGCGGGCTGGACGCATTCGTGTACGCCGCCTACCAGGGCTCGCGGTTCGTCATCGCCGGCACGCCCTCCGGGGTCACGCTGGCCCCCGAAGGCGGTGCGCACCAGTCGACGATCACGGCCTCCGTGGGGCTGGAGCTGCCGCACGTGACCTTCTGCGAGCCGGCGTACGCCACCGCCCTCGACTGGCTGCTCTGCCACGCGTTGGGCCGCATCGCCGCCGGCGCCGCGCCGACACACACGGCCGCTCCGCACGAGGGCGACGGTGCGTACTACTTCCGGCTGACCACCCGGCCGCTCGACCAGGCGCCGTTCGAGACGGTCCGCCGGCGGCTGGGCGACGCGGTGCTTCGCCGGCAGGTCCTCGCCGCCGCCTACCGGCTCGACGAGGCATCCGAGCTCGCCGACCAGGGCGGCCCGCAGGTGCACCTCGTCGGCACCGGCGCGGTCCTGCCCGAGGTGCTGGCGGCCGCCGCCGAGCTGCGCGAAGAGGGCATCGCGGCGCACGTCGTCGACGTCACATCGCTCGACCGGCTCCACTCCGCCTGGCAACGCACGCTGCGTCAGGGTGTGCGCACCGCGACTGCCCCCTCGGTGGCAGGCGCGCTGCGCACTGCGTTCCCCGCCAGCGCCGGCCGGGCGCCTGTCGTCACCGTCCACGACGCGGCCTCGCATGCGATGGCCTGGCTCGGCTCGGCGCTTGGCGTCCCCTGCGTCCCGCTCGGCGTCGACGCATTCGGCCAGTCCGGCACCGTGCACGATCTCTACGAGCTGCACGACCTGCTGCCGGGCAGCATCGTCAACGCCGCTCTCGCCGCGCTGTCACTCACCTGATCCGGTTAGGGTCGGCGGGTGGAGGAGGACCGCGCCCGTCGCGTCGTCGACGAGCTGCGCGACCGCGGCGTCGACGCCCAGCAGGTGCGCGCCGGGGTCTACCAGTTCGGCGTACGGGTGGCACTGCCCGGCGGCCGCGAGGCGATCTGGGACAGCGACGGCACCGACACGCTCGAGGCCCAAGTGATGCGCAACGGCATCCTCGTCGGCTTCGTCCCGGTGATCGAGGGGTCCCAGGACTTCGACGACGCGCAGGTCGTCGACGCCATCGTGCGCACCGACTACGACCAGCCGATCGCCCGGCGCATGTCAGTCGCCCCGCCCCCGGCCGCGCCGCTGCCGCGGCACGGCGGCGTCTTCCGCCGCTTCCTCGGCGGCTTCCGCCACGGCTGATCGGGGGAGTTGATCACGTTAACGTGGTCAACTACCCCTTCCCGCGCCCTGCAGGGGTCGGG
This sequence comes from Jiangellales bacterium, assembly GCA_038246785.1. Classification (GTDB taxonomy): domain Bacteria; phylum Actinomycetota; class Actinomycetes; order Jiangellales; family Jiangellaceae; genus JBBRVP01. The sequence goes on along the minus strand of JBBRVP010000012.1, from coordinate 35,688 downwards.
AAGGGGGAGGAACGCGCGGGAGGGGCGTCAGCCTCGGCGGGAGTCGCGGCGGACGGCGGCCTCGACCAGCGGCAGCACCCGGTGCGGGACGACGATGGACAGCGCGATGAGCGTCGAGGTGCGGACGATCTCTTCGTCGCGGACGAGCTCGTCGATCACCCGCTGCAGGTCGTCGTTGTCGCGGGCGACGATCCGGCAGAGCAGGTCGCCCTGGCCGGTGATCGTGTACGCCTCGATCACCTCGGGCAACCCGGCGAGGTGGGCCGCCAGCGCCTCGCGCCCGCCCTGGCGGATCTCCAACGTGGCGAACGCCGTCACGCGATAGCCCAGAGCCGCCGGATCGGTGCGCGGCGTCAGGTCGAGCACGCCGCGAGCCACGAGCTTGTCGAGCCGGGCCTGCACGGTGCCGCGGGCGACCCGGAGCCGGCGCGACGCCTCGAGCACGCCGAGCCGAGGTTCGGCGGTGAGCAGCCCGACGAGTTCCGCGTCGAGCGTGTCGATGCGCATGCAGCCTCCTGGTCAATATGCTCAGCATAAGCACATAGTCGCTGCTCACTTCGTACAGGTTGCCCATCCCGGTCGCGTCCTGTTGCCCAGACCTGCCTCGTCCCGCGACGCTCGACCGGAACCCGCCACCAGGAGGATCCGTGACGACGCACGCCGAGCACCCGACGCTGACCCCCGAGGAGCGCGCCGCCGACCTCGACCTCGACCAGCTCAAGCAGCTCGTGGGTCTCGTCGACTACGACGAGACCAAGGACCCGTTTCCGGTCACCGCGATGGATGCGGCGGTGTTCGTCGTCGGAAACGCGACGCAGACCGCACAGCACTACCAGTTGGCCTTCGGCATGGACCTCGTGGCGTACGCCGGCCCCGAGACCGGCCGCCGCGAATCCGTCTCCTACGTCCTGCGGGCCGGGTCGGCGCGCTTCGTCGTCGAGGGTGGTGTGACGCCGGACAGCCCGCTGCTCGACCACCACCGCAAGCACGGCGACGGCATCGCCGACATCGCGCTCGAGGTGCCCGACGTCGACAAGTGCATCGCGCACGCGCGCGCGGTCGGCGCCACCGTGCTCGAGGAGCCGCACGACGAGTCCGACGAGCACGGCACCGTGCGGCGGGCGGCGATCGCCGCGTACGGCGACACCCGGCACTCCCTCGTCGACCGGTCCGGCTACGACGGGCCCTACCTGCCCGGCTACGTCGCCCGCAAGACCACCGTGACCCGGCCCGAAGGCCACCCCAAGCGGCTGTTCCAGGCCATCGACCACATCGTCGGCAACGTCGAACTCGGCCGGATGGATGAGTGGGTCGCCTTCTACAACAAGGTCATGGGCTTCGTGAACATGGCCGAGTTCATCGGCGACGACATCGCCACCGACTACTCGGCGCTGATGTCGAAGGTGGTCGCCAACGGCAACCACCGGGTGAAGTTCCCGCTCAACGAGCCGGCCGTGGCCAAGCGGAAGTCACAGATCGACGAGTTCCTCGAGTTCTACGACGGCGCCGGCGCCCAGCACGTCGCGCTGGCCACCAACGACATCCTGCGCACCGTCGACATCCTGCGGGCCAACGGTGTGCAGTTCCTCGAGACGCCGGACTCCTACTACGAGGACCCCGAGCTGCGGGCCCGCATCGGTGAGGTCCGGGCGCCGATCGAGGAGCTGCAGAGTCGCAAGATCCTCGTCGATCGCGACGAGGACGGCTACCTCCTGCAGATCTTCACCACGCCGATCGGGGACCGGCCGACGGTGTTCTTCGAGCTCATCGAGCGACACGGCTCGCTCGGCTTCGGCAAGGGCAACTTCAAGGCGCTGTTCGAGGCCATCGAGCGGGAGCAGGAGCGGCGCGGCAACCTCTGAGAGCACGGCTTGCGGCGGACCCGCCGCGGCTCAGGGCAGGTAGTAGGTCGGGTTCGGGAGCTTGACCGTCCGGTCGGCGTAGCGGCCGATCAGGTCGGAGTACTGGTCACCGAAGTTCGCCACGATCGTGTAGTGCAGGTCCCGCTCAATGTGCTTGCGGGTCTGCGACTTGTACTCGATCGTGGTGCACCTGGCCGCGGCGCAGGTGATGTAGGGCGGCTGCTGGCTGTCGCCCTTCCCGGTCCACTTGGTGAAGAACCGACGGCCGACGAACGCCCCCTTGTCGTAGCCGACCTTGGCCAAGTTGGCCAGCGTGGCGGCCTTCTGGTCGCCGTTGCGGCCGGTCAGCCCGAAGACGGTGTAGCCGAGGCGCTCGGCATAGTTGACGTAGCTCACCATGGCGGGCGTGGCCGGGAAGCGCTGGTCCTGAACGTAGATGTCCTGCAGCGCCGGATCGAAGTTGAAGTGCATTCCGGCGACTTCCATGTCGTAGGTGAACAATGTGGTGTCGTCGGTGTCGAAGACCAGGGCCGGTTTCTCCCCATGCCGGATCGCAACGCGATAGCGAGCGCGGAGGCCCTTGCGCTGCTGCCAGGTGATCCTTTTCAGCTCGTGGATGTAGGGCGAGTGCTCCTTGTCGGCGATGCCGGTGCCAGGGTCGCCGTAGTAGGTGGCGATCGTCTTCTTGACCGAATCGATGTTGGGGATGCCTTCGCCACTGACGTACGCACCGCTGGATCCGTCCGGCGCCATCCTGAAGTGCGTGCGTGGCGACAGCCACGGCTGGTCGACGCCGGGCAGGTTCGGAGAGGGCAGGTAGTAGGTCGGGTTGGGGAGCTTCACCGTGTGGTCGGCGTACCCACCCATCAAGTCGCTCCACTGGTCACCGTAGTTGGCGACGATGGTGAAGCCGCGCTTCTGCTCGAGGTATCGACGCGTGCCGGCCTTGTACTCCACCGTGGTGCACTTCGCCGCGGCGCAGGCGATGTAGGGCGGCTGCTGGCTGTCGCCCTTGCCGGTCCACTTGGTGTAGAACCGGCCGGGCGTGAACGCGTTGCCGTAGCCCACCTTCCTCAGGTTGGCCAGGGTCGCCTGCTTCTGGTCGTCGTTGCGGCCGGTCAGCCCGAAGATCGTGTAGCCGATCCGCTTCGCCTTCTTGACGAAGCCGACGATGGCCGGAGTGGCCGGGAACCGCTCCTGCTGCACGTAGACGTCCTGGAGCACCGGGTCGAAGTTGAAGTGCATCCCGGCGACTTCCATGTCGTAGGTGAACAACGTGGTGTCGTCGGTGTCGAAGACCAGCGCCGGCTTCTCGCCTCTGCGCTTGGCCCGGTCGTAGCGGCTCTGCAGCGTGCGGGTCTGCCTCTCGACGATGGTGTCCAGCTCCGCGATGTAGGGCGAGTTGACCTTGTCGGCGATACCGGTTCCGGGGTCGCCGTAGTAGGTGTAGATCGTCCTCTTCACCGAGTCGATGTTGGGGATGCCTTCCCCGCCCACCCACGTGCCGCTCGACCCGTCCGGTTGCATCACGAATTGCGTGCGCGGGGTCAGCCGCGAGGTGCTGTGGCGGCCGTGGTGCTGCTTCCCTGTGGCGGCGGTCACCGACGGACTGGTCGGGGGCCGGCCGGCGGTCGTGGTCGGCGCAGCCTCCGCGGTGACCGGCGCGAGCGCGACCACCAGTCCCGACACCAGCGAGGCAGCGAGCAGCGGGCGAGCGGCGTTGCGCATGGCGAGCCCCCAGGGCGAGGCGTCCGAGTCGGGAACGGCGTGACGGTACACCGGCGGTTGCGCACTGCCTAGTGGTGTGTCGCAACGGTTCCGGCCTCACGCATGCACCACGGACAGCGCTTGTCCGACCGGTGCGGATCGGCCGGCGTCCCGGGGGCCGTCGCTGGTCGCGCTGGGTAGGGTCGCGCCGTGGCGACGAAGCTGCTTCTGGCCTACGCCGTCACGCTGCTCCTGGCTGTCCTCGTGTCAGCGCTGGCCAAGCGCACAGTGCTGTCCACGGCGGTGCTTTTCCTGGTCGCCGGGTTCCTGCTCGGCGCTGGCGTCACCGACGTGCTGCCCCTTGTGCCGGACGACCCGATCGTCGGGACGCTTGCCGAGCTGGCGCTGTTCGCGGTGCTGTTCACCGACGGGATGCGGGTCGGCTTGAGCGACCTTACGACCGCCTGGCGACTGCCGGGACGCGCGCTGGCCCTCGGGCTCCCGCTGACCCTGCTGCTCACCGCAGGCCTGGCGTACTGGCTGGTCGGACTGGACTGGGCTCAGTCGCTGCTGATCGGGGCGGTCTTGGCACCGACCGACCCGGTGTTCGCCGCGGCGTTGGTCGGCAACGAGAAGGTGCCCGGCCGCCTGCGGCACCTGCTCAACGTCGAGTCCGGCGTCAACGACGGACTGGCGCTGCCCTTCGTCATCCTCCTGCTCGCGGTCGCCAAGGGCTCCTCCGACCTGCACCTGGGCGAACTGGGTCTGGAGCTCGTCGGCGGGATCGCCATCGGCGTCGTGGTCCCGCTGGTGGCCATCCGGTTGGAGCGCAGCCGGCTGTTCGCCGCCGCCCACAACTACGAGGCGATCAACGCCGTCGCGGTGGCCCTGCTGGTCTTCGCGCTGGCCCAGGCCACCCGGGGCAACCTGTTCCTCGCGGCGTTCGCCGCCGGCATCACGGTCGCCACGATCGGGGACAAGGAGAAGGCGGCATTCCACGAGTTCGGCGAGCTCGTCGCCGAGCTGCTCAAGCTGGCTGCGCTGCTCGTGTTCGGCGCGCTGATCTCACCGCAGTTCCTCGGCGAGATCCCCTTCACCGGCTGGGCCTTCGCGCTGTTGTCCATCGTCTTCGCTCGACCCGTGGCGCTGGCGGCGAGCTTCTACCGGTCGTCGTTGACGATGCGAGAACAGGTGGCTGCGATGTGGTTCGGCCCGAAGGGTTTCGCCAGCGTCGTCTACGGGCTGTTCGTCGTCGAGCAGGGCATCGCCGGCAGCGACGAGATCTTCCACCTGGTGGCGCTGACCATCGTGATGTCGATCCTGCTGCACTCGTCCACCGACGTTGTCGTGGCCCGCTGGTTCGACGAGGAGTGGGAGGTGCCCCACTGGTACGGGCCCGTGCGCCGGGCCGTGAGCGGCCGGCGGGGAGCGGACGAGTGATCCGGCACGGGCCAGCGGCCTGCGAGGAGGCCGTCCGCGGCTAGGGTGCGGCGGTGGCTGACACCGTGAGCTCTCGGTTCCCCGCCGGCTTCCTGTGGGGCGCGGCCACAGCGGCGTACCAGATCGAGGGCGCGGTGAGCGAAGACGGCCGCGGGCCGTCGATCTGGGACACCTTCAGCCACACCACCGGCATGGTGCGCGACGGCGACACCGGCGACGTGGCCTGCGACTCCTACCACCGCTGGCCGGAGGACGTGGCCCTGCTCGCGGGCCTGGGCGCCGGTGCCTACCGCTTCTCCGTCGCCTGGCCGCGGATCCAGCCCGCCGGCAGCGGGCCGGTCAATGCTTCGGCCCTCGACTACTACGAGCGACTGGTCGACGGTTTGGTCGCGGCCGGGATCGCCCCGGTGCTCACGCTCTACCACTGGGATCTTCCGCAGGCGCTGCAGGACCGTGGCGGCTGGCTCGATCGCGACACCGCCCACCGTTTCGCCGACTACGCAGCGGTCGTAGGGGAGCGGCTCGGCGACCGCGTACGGCTGTGGGCCACCCACAACGAGCCGTTCGTCGTCACCGTGCTCGGCCACGTGCTCGGCACGCACGCGCCCGGAGCGACCGGGATCGCCGGCCTGGCGGTGGCGCACCAGCTGCTGCTCTCGCACGGGCTCGCGGTGCAGGCGCTGCGCGCCCAGGGGCGCACGGGGCTCGGCATCGTCAACAACTACAGCCCGGCTTGGGCCGCGTCCACCAGCGAGGCCGACGTCGCCGCCGCCAACCTGTACGACCAGATCCAGAACCGTGCTTTCACCGACCCCCCGCTGCTGGGCCGCCACTGCGAGCTTCTGGAGCAGGCGTACGCCAGCCTGCCGGACCTCGTGCACGACGGCGATCTCGCGGTGATCGCCGAGCCGGTCGACTGGATGGGCGTCAACTACTACAACCCGACGAAGGTCGCCGCACCGGACGAGGATGTCGAGCTTCCGTTCCGGTTCCTGCCGATCGGGGGCTACCCGCGCACCGCGTTCGACTGGCCGGTCGTGCCCCAGGGGCTGCACGAGACGCTGACCATGTTGCGTGAGCGCTACGACGACCGGCTGCCGCCGCTGTACATCACCGAGAACGGCTGCGCGTATGCCGACGCTCCAGGCTCCGACGGCGCGGTCGATGATCCCGAGCGGGTCGCGTTCCTCGACAGCCACCTGCAGGCACTGGCGCGAGCGATCGCCGACGGCGTCGACGTCCGCGGCTACTTCTGCTGGTCGCTGCTGGACAATTTCGAGTGGGCCGAGGGTTACTCCAAGCGCTTCGGCCTGACCTACGTCGACTTCGCCACGCAGACGCGCACGCCGAAGTCGTCGTACGAGTGGTACGGCTCGGTGGCCCGCGGCGAGGCGTGACGGGGGCTAGACACCGAACGAGATCGGGAACGTGGCCATCCAGGCGGCTGCGCCGATCAGCACCAACCAGCCGATACCGAGCAACACTCGCTGCCCCACGCTGTGGTCGATCTTGGTGGAGATCCCGGCGAAGAACAGCACGCTGGCGAACAGCACAACGGTGAGCACGTAGTTGTCGGAGCGCTGGTTGTTGCGCTTGGCCAACGCGGTCTGCTCCGCCGCTACACGGGTCAGCTCGTCCGCCCTCGCCTGCTCGGGCAGCTGGTACTCCTTCATCGCGAACGGCGTCGGCGGCGCGGAGGGGTTCTTGAGCGGCCGGGTGGCGATCCAGGCGTCGACGGCGACCTTCATGGGCGGCCGGAAGCGGGCGTACAGGAACTCCTGCAGCTTCGTGTCCTCGGTGAAGTAGGCCTGCGCGAAGGACAGGAACACCCCGACGTCGACCGAGGCCAGCTGGCCGGCGCGGTTGGACTCCCGAGCCGACTCCTCCCGCGCCGCGTTGGCGGCGCTGAAGGCGATCGTCTGCTCGCCGCTCCAGCGGGACGCCTCGTAGCCTGCCCACGCCGACAAAACCACCGCGATCGACAGCAGCACCGTCGACGTCGCCTCGATGAACTTCGACCGGTCGCGTGCGGGCTCTGGCATCGGTTTCGTCCTTCGGTCAGCGCACCGGGCGATCACAGGCAGGGTTGATCGTAACCGGGGGCCGCACTCGTGACCGTCGGCGCGGTGCGCGGCTCAGCAAGTCGCCGGCTGCACCGTGCCGACGACCTCGCCGAAGCCGATGGGGGTGCCGTCGGCGCCCGGCGCCCAGGCCGTGATGCGCACCGTGTCGCCGTCCTCGAGAAACCCGCGGGTCGAGCCGTCGTCCAGCGAGACCGGCTCCCGGCCGCTCCAGGTCAGCTCGAGGAACGAGCCGCGCTGCTCGCGGGACGCCCCGCTGACGGTGCCGCTGGCGTACAGGTCGCCGGTCCGCAGCGACGCGCCGTTGACGGTGAGGTGGGCCAGCTGCTGGGCCGCGGTCCAGTACATGGTGGCGAACGGCGGGCGGGACACCAAGGTGCCGTTCCAGCGGACCTCGAGCGCCAGGTCCAGCCCCCACGGCTCGGTCTCGCGCAGGTAACCGGCCGGGTCGGGGTCGCGCGCCGGCGGCTCCACCCGGGCGGCCTCCAGCGCGTCGAGCGGCACGACCCAGGGGGACACCGAGGTGGCGAAGGACTTGCCGAGGAACGGCCCCAGGGGGACGTACTCGAACGCCTGGATGTCACGCGCCGACCAGTCATTGACGAGAACGACTCCGAAGACATGATCGGCGAAGCGCTCGACCGGCACCTGCTCCCCGAGCGTGGACGCCACCCCGACGACGAAGCCGACCTCGGCCTCGATGTCCAGCCGCAGCGATGGACCGTACGCCGGCCCGGCGGCCCCGGGCGGCACTCGCAGCCCGCAGGGTCGGACGACGTCGGTGCCCGACACCACGACGGTGCCCGAGCGGCCGTGGTAGCCGATCGGCAACTGACGCCAGGCCGTCGGGAGCGATGGGGAGTCGGGCCGGAAGATGGCCCCGACGTTGAGCGCGTGCTGCTCGGAGGCGTAGAAGTCGACATAGTCGGCCACCTCGAACGGCAGGTGCAGCCGCAGGTCCGACATCGGCGTGAGGTGCTCCTCGACCGCCTCGACCGGACCGGCCACCGCCTCGGTGAGCCAGGAGCGCACCGCCGTCCACGCCGGCCGGCCCAGGGCCATGAAGGGGTTGAGCGTGGTTGCGGCCAGTGCATCCGCCTCGGCCCGGCCCTGCTCGGCAGCGAGCGCACCGACGTCGAGCACCCGGTCGCCCACCGCGACGCCGACCCGGCGCCGGCCGTCGTCGCGCGAGAACACGCCGTACGGCAGGCAGGTCAGCGGGAACGGCGAGCCGGGCGGCACCTCGAGCGCGCTCACGCGGCGGGCCCGCCCGCGACGAGCAGGCCGAGCTCCACGAGCGCCGCGACCGGCTCCTGGACGCTGCACGTCCCGAGGCTGCGGAAGGTGTCGCGCACCCGCGCGGCCCGGTCGTCGCCCAGCGCGGCGACCTCCGCCGCGACGGCCGTGGCGTCGCGGTGGCCCAGGACGTGGGCGACGGCTGGCTCCGACGCGCCTCCCCGCGCTGCGTCGACAGCCAGCAGCACGTTGAGGAATCCGTGGTGCTCGAATCCGGTCGCCGGATCGGTGTGACGCAGCGGGTCGTGCAGGCCTGCCGTGCACTTGAACTGCAGGTCCCGCTCCACGCAGGCCACGACGAACGCCGCTACCTCGCCCTCGGTGGGAAAGGCGGCGGCCGTGCTGCCGCCGGTGCGCAGCTTGGCGCCGAGCCCCTCCTCGGCGAGCACGTCGAGGGCGGCCCGCCAGCCGTCCTCGCGCGGCACCTCGACGTATCCGACCGGGTCGACGTCGGATGCCGCACCCGCGTCGCGCAGGGCCAGCGCGGCGCGCCGCGCCGTCTCCCCGAGCGGGCCGCCGCGCAGGGGGACCTCCAGCCAGGCGAGCCGGCGCCCCGCCGCCGTCGATGCCGCCTCCGCGGCCGCCGCGACGCCGCCGGTGCCGGTGTCCACGACGACCGCGACGTCGACCAGGGGGCCGCCCGGGTGCTGCCGGGACAGCACCGCGGCGTGCTCGTCGAGCCGGCTGGCCGGGCAGACGAACGGTCCGACCAGGTCGGCGTACCAGGCGCGTCCATGAGCGACGTGCGACGGCACGGCAGCCGGCATCGGCGCCTCGCCGGGCGGGAAGAGCGCGGCGTCGTCGAGCAGGTCGGCGACCAGGCGGGCATCGAGGACGGCAGCGGCGGGAGGCACGTTGACATCCCAGCGGAGGAACGCCCATGGTGGCAACAACCGGACCCCGGTAACCGATCATGGCCGTCCGCTGTGCGACATCGATCACCTACTCCCCGGAGGCTCGAGTGGTCTACTACCGCTGCGTCGGCTCCGTGCCGCCCAAGCGCCACACCCAGCATCGTCGGCCCGCGGATGCCGGCGGTGGCCTCTACGCCGAGGAGCTCATGGGGGAGGAGGGCTTCTCCTCCGACTCCTCCCTGCTCTATCACGCCGGCCTGCCCTCGGCGATCGTCGACGCCCGCGTCTGGGAGCTGCCCGACCTGGCGACGACGCCCAACCACCCGCTGATGCCACGCCACCTCAAGCTCCACGACCTGTTCACCGGCCAGGACTGGAAGGCCCTCGACGCCGTGACCGGGCGCCGGCTGGTGCTCGGCAACGCCGACGTCCGGATCTCCTACGTCGTGTGCGGGGAGACCTCGCCGCTCTACCGCAACGCGGTCGGCGACGAGTGCGTGTACGTGGAGGCGGGAGCCGCCACCGTCGAGACGAAGTTCGGCGTGCTGCCTGCCCGCCAGGGGGACTACGTCGTCGTGCCGCGGGCGACGGTCCACCGCTGGGTGCCCGAAGGCGACGAGCCGCTGCGGCTCTACCCGATCGAGGCCAACTCCCACATCACCCCGCCCCGGCGCTACCTGTCGAAGTTCGGCCAGCTGCTCGAGCACGCGCCTTACTGCGAGCGCGACCTGCACGGGCCGACCGAGCCGCACGTCGCCGAGGGCACCGACGTCGAGGTGTGGACCAAGCACCGCGGACCGGGCCCGTCCGGCCTCGTCGGCTCGGTGGTGGTCTACCCGACCCACCCGTTCGACGTCGTCGGCTGGGACGGCTGCCTCTACCCGTACACGTTCAACGTCGCCGACTACGAGCCGATCACGGGCCGGGTCCACCAGCCGCCGCCGGTGCATCAGGTCTTCGAGGGCGGCAACTTCGTCGTCTGCAACTTCGTGCCGCGCAAGGTCGACTACCACCCGCTGGCCATCCCGGTGCCCTACTACCACTCCAACGTCGACAGCGACGAGGTCATGTTCTACGTCGAGGGCGACTACGAGGCGCGCAAGGGCTCCGGCATCGGCAGAGGCTCGATCTCGCTGCACCCCGGTGGGCACTCGCACGGACCGCAGCCCGGGGCGGTGGAGGCCTCGCTCGGCAAGGAGTACTTCGACGAGCTGGCCGTCATGGTCGACACGTTCCGTCCGCTGGAGCTCGGGGAGGCCGGCGTCGCCAGCGACGACGGGGCCTACGCCTGGAGCTGGTCCGGCCGCCGACTCTGAGCCGGTGCGGGTCGGGCTCCGATCGGCAGCAAGTCAGCAGGGAGCGGGCCCGGCACCTCCCCTGCCGTGAGGGTGCCGGGCCCGCTGTCAAGGGGCGTCACACGGACGTGGACCGACCGCGTGCGACGAAGGTCATGATCAGGCCGACGACGAGCACGACCACGCCTATCCAGATCAGCCACTGCCCGACGGCGAAGCCGAGCAGGGCCAGCACGACCCCGACGATGATGAGGATCAACCAGAGCGACACGTCGCACCTCCGATAGCGGCCTCACGGGGTCTCCGTGAGACAGTGTGTGATTGCCCGCTCGGACCGATCCGAAACCGCGGAGCCGAACCGGCCGGCGGAGTCGGGCCCGGGTTCAGGTCCGCCGTGTCAGGCCCGGACGACGGGGCGTCCGCGCAGCTCGACGCCCGCCGCGGCCAGCTCGTCGAGCGCTTCGGCCGTGCTCGCGGGGGCGACTCCGGCCGTCAGGTCGAGCAGCACACGCGTACGGAAGCCCTCGCGGGCCGCGTCGAGAGCAGTGGCCCGCACGCAGTGGTCGGTGGCGATGCCGACGACCGCGACCTCGTCGATGCGGTGCCGGCGCAGCCACGGCCCGAGCCGGGTGCCCTCCACATCGGTGCCCTGGAAGCCGGAGTAGGCGGCGCCGTGCTCGCCCTTGGAGAAGACGGCGTCGAACGGCTGCGGGTCGAGGTTGGGGTGGAAGCCCGCGCCGTCGGTGCCGGCTACGCAGTGCGGCGGCCAGGAGTCGACGAAGTCGGGGTCGGCGGAGAAGTGTGCCCCGGGGTCCACGTGGTGGTCGCGAGTGGCCACGACGGCGGCGTACTCCCGCTCGCCCGGGTCGGCCTCGTGCCAGCGGCGGAGGACCTCGGCGATCCGGAACGCGACGTCGGCGCCGCCGTGCACTGCCAGGCTGCCGCCCTCGCAGAAGTCGTTCTGGACGTCCACGACGACGAGTGCCGTGCTCATGCCGCCAGGCTAGCGGCGCCGGTCAGCGGGTCGGCAGGAGCAGGCGCTGCAACAGCCCTCCTGCCTGGGTCACCAGCGGTCGGCCGGACATCCCGCGGGCAAGGGCGGTGTCGAGCACCCGGAGCAACCCGGCCGCGTCACCGGCCACCGCCGCCCGGTGCACCGACACGTCGAGCAGCAGCGGCAGGGCCGCGGCCCGGTCGCTGGGCGTGGCACCGGCGAGGTGGTCGAGGTACGCCCGCCGGCCGGTCGCCCGCAGCGACTCTACGAGGGCTCCGGCGGTGGGATCCGCGGCTGCCGTGACCACCGTGCGGGGCGGCGGGGCTGCGCTGGTGAGCGACATCGCGGCGACCAGCCCGACGGCGTACGCCAACCGGTCCCACGAACGGTCCAGCGCCCGATCCCGGGCTCCGGGCGGGGGCCCTTCCAGCCGTCCAGCGGCCCACCGCCGATCGATGACCTGCCAGGCGAGGATCTGTGCCGCGCTCCAGGGCAGCCGCAGGGTGAGCGGGGCGACGAGCAGCTCCGCCGCGAGGCCCAGCTCGTCGGCGTCGAGGGCCAGCGCCAGCGCACTGTCGACGTCGCCGGCCACGGCGTGCGGGTCGCGCGCGCAGTGCAGCGGCTGGCGCCCGAGATCGGTGGCGGAGCACAGCGCCCGACCCACGGCCCGCAGGTCCGAGCGGGCGGCCGTGAGGAGGTCGACGCCGCGACAGAGCACCGACCAGGCAAGGACGTCGGCGTGCTCGACCGGGCGCCCGGTCGGGAACGCGCGCACCCAGCGGTCGTCCAGCAGCCGGTGCGGCTCACGCTCCCCGGTGGGGGCGGCATCGGCCGCCAGGCAGGCCTGCACGAGCCGGTCGACCTCGGGATCGGGCCGGCCGGTAGCGGTGAGCACGAGGTGGGGCAGGCCCAACCACGTCGCCCGCGACGGGGAAGCGGCGAGCCGCCTACGGCGTCGCTCGCCCCTGGCGTGCGGCACCAGTGCGTCCGCCAGCCGGGTCACGTCGCGGCTCAGTCCGAGGCGCCGGTGGCGCTCGTCGGCCCGCGCAGAGGCGAGCAGCAGCACCGCAGCCGGCCCGACCCGGTCGGCGCGGTCGGGGTCGCCGCCCTCGGCGCCGGCAGCCGCCGATGCCTCGAGTCGAGCTGCCCCGTGCCGCAACGTGGCGGCGACGACGGCGCCCAGGTGCGTATCCGCGACCGGCCCGTCCGCGTCGCCGCGCCGCGGCGACGGCAGGTCGAGCAGCGTCACGGCTGACCCGCAGCGCAGCCGGCCCGTCGGCCGCTCCGGCCGGTCCGACATCCGCGGACACCGACCATCTCCCCCACCCCCTGGGGCGCCCCGGCGCACGCCGGGACAGTGCTCACGCTACGCGCGACCCGCCCGCGGAAACCTCCCTCATACGCCGTATCTGGTGGGGATCGCGGGCTCGCCCCGCGAGAGCTGCCGCGCCGGCGGCGGCAGCTCCGCGCGAGCCGCCTCGTGCCGCTCACGGGCGGCCGTGAGCGGCTCCCGGCCCACGGCCTCGCCGTCGCGCACGAGCGGCACGAGCAGCGGACGGTCGTCGCCGTCGTCGCGCGGCCGCTCGCCCACGCCGACGATCTCGGCCTCGGCGACACCGGCTGGGGAGCGCCGGCGCAGCGCGTACTTGCGCCCGCCGACGCTGCCCTTGTCCTTGCTGCGCTTCTCTACCGCCACCATTTCGCCGTCGGCACCGGCCCGGGAGACGAGCTTGTAGACCAGCCCGGCGGTGGGCGCCCCGCTGCCAGTGACCAGCGCCGTGCCGACGCCGTAGCCGTCGACGGGGGCGACTGCGAGCGCGGCGATGGAGTGCTCGTCGAGGTCGCTGGTCACGACGATCCGGGTGCGCGTCGCGCCGAGGTCGTCGAGCTGGCGGCGCACCTCGGAGGCCTGCGCGAGCAGGTCGCCGGAGTCCAGCCGCACCGCTCCGAGGTCGTGACCGGCCACCTCCACCCCCAGCCGGACCGCCTCCCGCACGTCATACGTGTCGACGAGCAGGGTGGTTCCACGGCCGAGCGAGTCGACCTGAGCGGTGAAGGCGTCCCGCTCGCTGTCGTGGAGCAGGGTGAACGAGTGGGCGCTGGTGCCCGCCGTCGGGACGCCGTACCGGCGTCCTGCCTCGAGGTTGCTCGATGTGGCGAAGCCCGCGACGTACGCCGCCCGCGCCGCCGCCACGGCGGCGTTCTCGTGCGTGCGCCGGGAGCCCATCTCGATGCAGGGACGCCCGGCGGCGGCGCAGGTCATCCGCGAGGCGGCGGCCGCGACGGCGCTGTCGTGGTTGAGCACCGACAGTGCGAGGGTCTCGAGGACGACGGCCTCGGCGAAGGTCGCCTCGACGACGAGCAGGGGCGAGTACGGGAAGTAGCAGTCGCCCTCGGCGTAGCCCCAGATGTCGCCGCCGAACCGGTAGCCGGACAGCCACTCCAGAGTCGTCTCGTCGACCACGCGGCGCTCGCGCAGATCGGCGAGCACCCCGTCGTCGAAGCGGAACGCCATCACGGCGTCGATCAGGCGTCCGGTGCCTGCCACGACGCCGTACCGGCGTCCCTCCGGCAACCGCCGGGCGAAGACCTCGAAGACCGACCGGCGGTGCGCCGTGCCCGCGGCCAGCGCGGCCTGCAGCATCGTCAGCTCGTAGTGGTCGGTGAGCAACGCCGTGGACCGCACCGCAGGAGCGTAGCCGTCCGAGCGTCCTGGCGATCACCGTCGCCGTGACACCATGGAGGCCGTGACGACCGCCCCCGTCGAGCTTGACGAGCCGGACGTCCGGTCGTCGGTCTCTTTGGAGACGCCGTGGGTGACGATCGTCTGGAACGACCCGGTCAACCTCATGTCCTACGTGTCGTTCGTCTTTCAGGAATACTTCGGTTACGCCAAGTCCAAGGCCGAAAAGCTGATGCTCGACGTGCACCACAAGGGCAAGGCCACGGTGTCCTCGGGCAGCCGCGAGGAGATGGAGCGCGACGTGCAGGCCATGCACGGCTACGGGCTGTGGGCGACCCTGCAGAAGTCCGGCTCGTGAGCAAGCCGTTCCGCCGCGCGCGCGGGGGCCGCTACGCGGCGACCCTGCACCCCGCCGAGGCCGACCTGCTCCGCTCACTCGTCGCCCAGCTGGTCGACCTGCTCGATGCGGGTTCCGGTGGCGCCGAGACCGACCCGCTCGCCGCCGCGGTCGGCATCGACGCCTCGGCCGAGCGGCCTCAGGACCCGGTGCTGCTGCGGCTGTTCCCGGACGCGTACGCGGAGGACGCCGGCGCCGCGGAGGACTTCCGCCGCTTCACCGAGCGCAGCCTGCGCGAGGGCAAGCTCGGATCCGCGCACGCGGTGCTCGCCTCGCTCGATGCGGGCGTCGCGCCGCGCCCCGACCGGCTCGAGCTCGCCCTCGACGCCCCGGCCGCGCGGGCGTGGCTGCGTACGCTCACCGACCTGCGGCTGGCCCTCGGCACCCGGCTCGGCGTCGAGCAGGACGACGAGGCGCGCTGGGCCGGACTGGCGCCCGACGACCCGCAGGCCTACGTGCATGACGTCTACGAGTGGCTGGGTTGGCTGCAGGAAACGCTGGTGCGGGCGCTGTCCAAGCGCTGAACCAGACCCGGTGCGCGGCGCGGTCACCCGTACCCTCGCGCCGTGCTCGTCATCACTCGGGACCTCGTCGACGCGATCGTCGCGCACGCCCGCCGCGACCACCCGGACGAGGCCTGCGGGGTCGTCGCGGGGCCTGCTGGCTCCGACCGCCCGGAGCGTCTGGTGCCGATGCTCAACGCGGCCCGCTCCCCGACGTTCTACGAGCTGGATCCCGGCGACCTGCTGCGGCTCTACCGAGAGATGGATGACCGCGACGAGGAGCCGGTCGTCATCTACCACTCGCACACCGCCACCGAGGCCTATCCCTCGCGCACCGACGTCACGCTCGCGCCCGAGCCGGGCGCCCACTACCTGCTCGTGTCGACCCGGGATCCCGACACGCAGGAGGTGCGCTCCTACCGGATCGTCGACGGCGAGGTCACGGAGGAGGAGGTGCGCGTCGTGGCGGCGTACGGGGAATGACGTACGCGGCGGGAGGCGTTGCCCCTGCGGCGGCGCCGAGCGACCGCCGTAACACTGCGTGTCGAACCGACCGGCTTGCCGAGGAGACCAACCGCATGGCCATCGAGGTCCGCATCCCGACGATCCTGCGCACCTACACCGGAGGCGCCAAGGTGGTCGCCGGGGAGGGCCACACGCTCGCCGCACTCGTCGACGACCTCGAGGGGCGGCATCCGGGGCTGCGCGGGCGGCTGATCGAGGACGACGGCTCGCTGCGTCGCTTCGTCAACGTCTATGTCAACGACGAGGACGTCCGCTTCGCCGGCGGCCTGGATGCCGCGCTCTCCGACGGGGACGAGGTCACCGTGCTGCCCGCCGTCGCCGGCGGCTGAATGCGATTCGACGCCCTCCTCGACTCGGTCGGCCGCACCCCGCTGGTCGGCCTGCCGAGGCTGTCACCGTCCGCGGACGTGCGGCTGTGGGCCAAACTCGAGGACCGCAACCCGACCGGCTCGGTGAAGGACCGCGTTGCGCTCGCGATGGTGGTCGCCGCCGAGGATGCGGAGCGGCTGGTCCCGGGCGCGACGATCCTTGAGCCCACGTCGGGCAACACCGGAATCTCGCTGGCGATGGTCGCCCGGCTGCGCGGCTACCGGCTGGTGTGCGTCATGCCGGAGAACACCTCTGTCGAGCGTCGCCAGCTGCTGGCGATGTGGGGCGCCGAGGTGGTGTCCTCGCCGGCCGCGGGCGGCAGCAACGAGGCGATCCGCGTGGCGAGGGCGCTCGCCGCCGAGCACCCCGACTGGGTACTGCTCTACCAGTACGGCAACCCTGCCAACACCGAGGCGCACTACCTCACCACCGGCCCGGAGATCCTCGCCGACCTGCCGACGGTGACCCACTTCGTCGCCGGCCTGGGCACCACGGGGACGCTCATGGGAGTCGGGCGCTACCTGCGGGAGAAGGTGCCCGGCGTGCAGGTCGTCGCCGCCGAGCCGCGCTACGGTGAGCTCGTCTACGGGCTGCGCAACCTGGACGAGGGCTTCGTCCCCGAGCTCTACGACGAGTCGGTGCTCACCGCGCGCCATTCGGTCGGGCCACGTGACGCCGTACGCCGGGTGCGCCAGCTGCTGGACTCCGAGGGCATCTTCGCCGGCATCTCCACCGGCGCGATCCTGCACGCGGCGCTGGCCGTGGCCCGGCGGGCCGTCGGAGCGGGGGAGCGGGCCGACATCGCCGTCATCGTCTGCGACGGGGGCTGGAAGTACCTGTCGACCGGCGCCTACGAGGGAACGCTCGACGAGGCGGAGGACCGGCTCGAGGGTCAGCTCTGGGCCTGATGCCGGCGGCGCCCCGTACGCCTCACCCGCCCTGCCCTTGCCCCAGCCCCAGCCCGTACGCCTCACCCGCCCTGCCCCTTTCCCGATCTTGAGACGCTTCCGACGCCGTGGAGGCTGCCCTGCCTCAAGATCCGCCGCCTATCGGTGATCTTGAGACCGCTCCGGGTCCCGGACGGCGGAAGGGTCTCAAGATCCACGAGGTCAGGAGTGAGGTTGAGGCTGAGGCAGGCCGGGATCTGGGGGTCAGGCGCGCCAGGGGGTCAGGCGCGCCACCCGCCGAGCCGGAGGGCCCCGGCGACGAGTGCCGCGACGCGTGGCTGTCGGTGCCGCACGGCGTACGACGTCACCTGCAGTACCCGCCGGCCGGACACGGTGAGCTCGTCGATGCGGTCAAGATCCGCGTCCCAGCTCGTGACGGCGAGGTGTTGCGTCCCATGGATCTCCAACGCCGTGCGCCACCGCTTCCACTCGACATCGAGGTAGTAGTGGCCGTCACTGCGGCAGACCGTCGACTGCCGCGTGGGCTCGGGCAGCCCGTGGCGCCGCCGGAGCACCTCGAAGTCGTGCTCCGGCACCGAGGCGATGCCTCCCGCGGCGTCGTCGGCGCACTCGACGATCAAGGCGCGCCGACGGCAGGGGCCGCGTCGCTCGAGCGCCTCGACGTACTCGCTCGGCCGGACGAGGCGCTGCTGGACTCCGGCCAGGAGGAGGGCGCGGCATCGGCGGTCGCTGCCTGCCGCACTGGCGGCGTCGACGACGCTGCGCGCGGTGCGCGTCCGGCGGGGCCGCCGCGACGGGTGGACGTCCCCATCGTCGAGGTGGACGGACCACGTCACGCGCAGGCCGGCCATGGACGGCTTGCGCGCACCGTAGGGAATGACGACGTGGACGTCTTCGCACGAGAAGCCCTGCAGGCCGTCGAGGGCCGCTGCGGTCAACCCGCTGAGCGCGGACCGGGGTGGCGCGGCGGCGAGCGCTGCCCACAGACGCTGTGTCAGGGTCAGCGGTCCGTTGTGGGCGACGACGACGCCTCGGTGGGGGGACGCCCACCGTCCGGCCAGCACCTCGCGGCGTACCTCATCCGCGGTCAGCCAGCGGCCGACCTGTTCGGGACGCACCACACCGTGCTGCTCGGCGAGGAGCTCCTCCATGGTGCTTGTCACGAAGCCAGAGTGGACGCTGCAGGGCAGGAAGGTGCGCTGGCGCCCGGGTCTGTGGAGCCTGTGCCCCGGCGCGGTCTGGCTGTGGACAGCCGACCTACAGACGTGTGTGGCCCCCCGGCACCAGAACCGTCTCAAGATTCGCCTCGCCAGCGACGATCATGAGGCGCGGGCACCGCCATGGCGTCCAGAACGTCTCATGATCGTCGGGCGCACGCTGGGCGGAGGGGCCGGCGGGAGCGGAGCCCGGGCGGGGGAATGTCCTCGGGCTGACGAGCGGGCTGACGAGTGTGTGTGGCGGCGTGCGGCAGGTCACGGCGCGCGTGCGCGGGGCCGGGCGCCGGGCGGCCGTACGCTTGCCTGCCGTGCCCTCGTGTGTGAACGACGCGCCGATCGGCATCTTCGACTCCGGCTTCGGGGGGCTCACCGTCGCGCGGGCCGTCCTGGACCAGCTGCCCCACGAGCCGGTGCTCTACCTCGGGGACACGGCGCGCCAGCCGTACGGCCCCAAGCCGATCGCGGAGGTGCGGGAGTACGCCCTCGAGTGTCTGGACCACCTCGTCGACCGCGGGGTCAAGGCGCTGGTCATTGCCTGCAACTCGGCCAGCGCGGCGGTGCTGCGGGACGCCCGGGAGCGCTACCCGGCGCCGGTCGTCGAGGTGATCCTGCCGGCAACCCGACGCGCGGTCGCCGCCACCCGCAGCGGGCGGGTCGGCGTCATCTGCACCGTCGCGACTGCGACGAGCATGGCGTACGACGACGCGTTCGCGGCCGCCCCCCACGTCGACCTCACGACCAGGGCCTGCCCGCGCTTCGTCGAGTTCGTCGAGCGCGGGGTCACCGGCGGACCGGAGCTGCTCGGTGTCGCGCACGACTACCTCGACCCGCTCGTCCACGACGCCGGCGTCGACACCGTCGTGCTCGGCTGCACGCACTACCCGCTGCTCACCGGCGTCCTCTCCTACGTGATGGGCGACGGGGTGACGCTCGTGTCGAGCGCGGAGGAGACGGCCAAGGACCTCTACGGGGTGCTGACCCGCCACGGACTCCTCCGCGACCCAGGCCTGCCCGAGCCCGAGCATCGCTTCCTCACCACCGGCGACCCCGCAGAGTTCCGCGACACCGGCCGTCGCTTCCTCGGGCCGGAGCTGCTCGACGTCGGCCAGTTCGCCTGGGTGCGGGCATGAGGCTCACCGTCGTCGGCTGCTCCGGGTCGTTCCCCGGCCCGGACTCTCCGGCGTCCTGCTACCTCGTCGAGGCCGCCGGCTACTGCGTCGTGCTCGACCTCGGCAACGGCTCGCTCGGCGCGTTGTCCCGGCACGTGCCGATCTTCGAAGTCGACGCCGTACTGCTCTCCCACCTGCATGCGGACCACTGCATGGACCTCTGCTCCTACTACGTGGCCCGCCGTTACCGCCCCGAGGGCGCGCTGCCGCCGATCCCGGTGCTCGGCCCGTCCGGCACGGCAGCGCGGATGGCGCGGGCGTACGACATCGGCGAGGACCCCGGCATGTCGAAGCAGTTCGACTTCGTCCGCTACCCCGAGCACGCGTTCGAGCTGGGGCCGTTGCGGGTCCGCGTGCAGCGCGTGGTGCACCCCGTAGAGACCTATGCCGTACGGGTCGAGCACGGCGGCCGCGCGCTGGCCTACAGCGGCGACACCGCCCCCAGCGACGCGCTCGTGGAGCTGGCCCGGGGCGTCGACGTCCTGGTTGCCGAGGCCTCGTTCCACGACGGTGAGCAGCACGAGCCGGGCCTGCACATGACCGGGCGGGAGGCCGGTGAGCACGCCGCCCGCGCCGGTGTGGGGCGGCTGGTCGTCACCCACGTCCCGCCGTGGAACGACGCGGAGAGGACGCTCGCGGAGGCGGCTACGGCGTACGACGGCCCGGCGGCGCTGGCCCGCAGCGGTCTCGTCGTGCATGTGTGAGGAACCGCCGGCCGGCGGCTGGCGTCCCAGCAGCGTGCGGATCGCCACGCTCCTGCTCGTGGTCGCCCTGACCGGCTGCGGCACCGCGTCGGTCAGCGGCGGCGGGTCGGCCGGCGCGACCAGCCCGGTCGGCTCGACCGCTGGCCAGCCACTCGAGGGGACCACTTGGGTGCTCGACGGGATCGAGCATGCCGACCACGTGCGGATCATCCCGCCCGGTGTGCGGTCGACGCTCCGGCTCGCCAACGGCCGGCTGTACGTCGCCGCCGGCTGCAACCTCGGCAGCGCCCAGGCCACCTTCGACGACGGCTCCGTGAGCATCGGCCCGCTCCCGCTCACGCGAAAGATGTGTCCCCCGGACGCCATGGCCGTCGAGCGGGCCGTCACCACGGTGCTGCAGGGCACGGTTGCCGCCACGGTGGACGGTGGGCGGCTGCGCCTGGGGGAGCGGGGCGCGGCGCTGACCTACCACGCCACGCAGCAGGAGGCCGTCGGCAGCGGCGGCTAGTGTCGCCGGCGTGAGCCGACCCGACGGCCGGGCCGCCGACGCGCTGCGCCCCGTGACCTTCACCCGCGGCTGGCTGGACCACGCCGAAGGCAGTGTGCTGGTGGAGTTCGGCCGCACCCGCGTCCTGTGCGCGGCGAGCGTCAGCGAGGGGGTTCCGCGCTGGCGGCGCGGCACCGGTCGGGGGTGGGTCACCGCGGAGTACGCCATGCTGCCGCGCTCGACCAACACCCGCACCGACCGCGAGTCGGTGCGCGGCCGGGTCGGCGGGCGCACCCACGAGATCTCCCGCTTGGTCGGACGCTCGCTGCGCGCCGCCGTCGACTACCGCGCGCTGGGGGAGAACACGATCGTGCTCGACTGCGACGTGCTGCAGGCCGACGGCGGCACACGGACGGCGGCGATCACCGGCGCCTACGTCGCGCTCGCCGACGCCGTCGGCTGGCTCTCGGCACGCACGACGCTGCCCGGCGACCCGCTCACCGGATCGGTGGCCGCGGTCAGTGTCGGCGTCGTCGAGGGGGCGCCGCGGCTGGACCTGTGCTACGAGGAGGACGTGGGCGCCGGGACAGACATGAACGTCGTCATGACGGGGGACGCCCGGTACGTCGAGGTGCAGGGCACCGCCGAGGGGGAGCCGTTCGACCGGGCACTGCTCGACGGGCTGCTCGAGCTGGCCGCGACCGGCTGTCGCGAGTTGACCCGGCTGCAGCAGGAGGCGCTCGCCCTGTGAACGCGGGCACCCATGAGCCGGCCCCGATGAGGCCCCTCGTGCTCGCCACCCGCAACCCGCACAAGGTCGTCGAGCTGCGGCGCATCCTCGCCGTCGGCGGCCTGGCTGGTCTCGAGCTGGTCGGGCTCGACCGCTATCCCGACGCTCCTGACGTCTGCGAGACCGGCCGCACGTTCCACGACAATGCCCTGCTCAAGGCCCGCGCCGCCGTCGCGGCCACCGGCGAGGCCGCCGTCGCCGACGACAGCGGCCTGTGCGTCGACGCGCTGGGGGGCATGCCGGGCGTACGGTCCGCGCGCTGGGCCGGCCGGCACGGGGACGACCGGGCCAACCTCGAGCTCGTCCTGGCGCAGGTCGACGACGTCGTCGGCGCCCGGCGCGCCGCCTGCTTCGTCGCGGCTGCCGCGCTCGTGACGCCCGATGGTCGGGAGTCGGTGCAGGAGGCCCGCCTCGACGGCACGCTTACAACCGAGCCGCGGGGCAGTGGCGGCTTCGGCTACGACCCGATCTTCGCGCCGCTCGGGGACACCCGAACGACGGCGGAGATGAGCCCCGAGGACAAGGACGCGATCAGCCACCGAGGGCAGGCGCTGCGCCGGCTGGTCCCGTTCATCGCCGCCCTGATGGAGTGAGCGTGTCTTACGGCCTGGCAACGGTCCGGCGTCGCAGCGGGCGCGGAGCACGGCAGAGGCCGAGGATGGCCGGGTGAGCCCCTCCCGCCCTCCCCAGCCCGCCCGCGCCGCCCTGGCCGGGGGCCTGGCGGGTGCGCTGGGGCTCGGTGTCGCCGAGCTCGCCTCCGGCTTGTTCTCCGAGCCGGTGACGCCGGTGCTCGCCGTCGGACAGGCTGTGGTGGGCGCCGTCCCGGGAGCCGTGGCCGAGCGGGCGATCGCCGTGCTCGGCACGTGGGACAAGCCGTTCCTCGTCGCCTCTGTCACGCTCGGCGCGCTGGCGCTGTCCGCGCTGGCAGGCGTCCTGGCGGCGCGCCGGTTCGCCCTGGGCATGCTGCTCGCCGTCGCGCTCGTCGCGGTCGCCGTCCTCGCCGCCATCGCCCGGCCGGGCGGCGGTCAGCTCGCCGTGCTACCGGCGCTGCTCGGTGGGCTCGTCGCGCTCGTGGCGCTGCCGATGTTGCTCGACGCCCTGTCGGCGCGCCTGGCTGTCACGGATGTCGGCGCGGGTGCACGCACCCCCGCCCGCCGGGACGTGCTGCGCGTAGGTGCCTGGGCGGGGGGGCTCGCCGTGCTCGGCGCTGTCGGGGGACGCTGGCTGGGCGGGCGCCGCCGTGACGTGGAGGCCACCCGGGCGGCGCTGAGGGTGCCGGCGTCCGAGCCGGTCGTGCCCGCCGGGGCCGACCTGCGGCTACGCGGGCTGACCCCCTGGCGCACTCCGGTCGCCACCTTCTACCGGATCGACACCGCCCTCAGCCCCCCGCTCGTGCACCCCGACGAGTGGCGGCTGCGGGTCCACGGCCGGGTCGAGCGCGAGCTGGAGCTGTCCTTCGACGACCTGCTCGGCCGCCGGCTCAGTGACGCGTGGGTGACGCTGACCTGCGTCTCCAACGAGGTCGGCGGCTCGCTCGCGGGCAACGCCCGCTGGACAGGTGTCCGCGTCGCCGACCTGCTGCGCGAGGCTGGCGTCCGGTCCGGCGCCGACGCGGTCCGCTCGCGCAGCGCCGACGGTTGGACCGCCGGCACGCCGCTCGACGTGCTCACCGACGGGCGCGACGCGCTGCTGGCGGTGGCGATGGACGGCCAGCCGCTGCCGGTGGAGCACGGGTTCCCGGTACGGATGGTGGTGCCTGGCCTCTACGGCTACGTCAGCGCCACCAAGTGGCTGGTCGACCTCGAGGTGACCCGCTTCGCCGACTTCACCGCCTACTGGACCGACCGCGGCTGGTCCGCCCGCGGGCCGGTCAAGACCGCCTCGCGCATCGACGTACCAAGCCGATCTGCCGACGTGCGGGCCGGGCGGGTCGCCGTGGCCGGCGTCGCCTGGGCGCAGCACCGCGGCGTGGCGAAGGTCGAGGTGCGCGTGGACGACGGGCCGTGGCGCCCCGCCCGGCTGGCCGGCGTACCCAGCGATGACACCTGGCGGCAGTGGGTTTGGGAGTGGGACGCCGCGCCGGGCGCGCACACGCTGACCGTTCGGGCCACCGACGGCACCGGCGCCGTGCAGACCGACGCGCAAGCTGCGCCGGCCCCCGACGGGGCCACCGGGTGGCACTCTGTCGAGGTATCGGTCGGGTGAGCAGCCGGCGGTCAGCGGGTGACGGTCGCCGACGCCGGACTCCAGGTGCTCCAGGTCGGCTGGCTCACAAGGCGCGGCATCGCCCGCGGCGAGTAGACGGCGGCGGACACTGGCCGCGGCTCGGCCGGAGCGTCTTGGCGTAGTGCCACGAGCCGTCACGTAGCCGCCGCGGCGCCTGGTCGCGATCGCCTGCCGCGCGCCGTAGCGCACCGTCGTCGAGTCGTGGGCCATCGGCAGGTCGTCGTACGCGGCGTCCCCGGCCTGGCCGTCGCGCGTCTTACGGTAGGGCCGGTCGATGCTGACGTGCGGAGGCGGAATCGCCCGACGGTGACCGAGCGCACAACCGGTGCGCACGCGCCCGGCTCGAGCACCCGTATCCGGCCGTACGCTGGTCCGCGCGCGGGAGTGGTGTAACGGCAGCCACGCGGGCCTTAGGAGCCCGTGCCTTCGGGCGTGCGGGTTCGAGTCCCGCCTCCCGCACCGGAACGCGTCGTGCGGGCGCCGGTCATTCGATCCCGAGGTCGCGGCGCAGCTTGGCGACGTGTCCGGCGGCCTTGACGTTGTACATCGCCCGCTCGACGCGCCCCTGCTCGTCGATGACGAACGTCGAGCGGATGACCCCCTCGACGTCCTTGCCATAGAGCTTCTTCTTTCCGTAGGCGCCGTAGGACCGCAGCACGTCCTTCGAGGGGTCGGCGAGCAGCGGGAAGCTCAGCGCCTCGGTCTCGCGGAACGTCGCGAGCCGCTCCGGCGGGTCCGGTGACAGGCCGACGACGGCGTAGCCGGCGCCCTGCAGCGACGCCAGGTTGTCGCGGAAGTCGCAGGCCTGGGTCGTGCAGCCCGGTGTCATGGCGGCCGGGTAGGCGTAGAGGACGACCTTGCGGCCGCGGAAGTCGGCCAGGGCGACCGTACGGCCGTCGGCGTCGGGCAGGGCGAAGTCGGGGGCCGGGTCCCCGGGCTGCAGCGTGGCGGGCACGCCGGCAGGGTAATCCGTTGCGGCGACCGGGGGCCGGGCCCCCCGGCTCCGGCGCAAGGTGCTCCTCCTGCTTGTTGCGACTATTGTGCAACTGCCAAGGTCCGGCACAGTGGAGGACGGGATGCACATCCCCGACGGGTTCGTCGACGCCCAGGTCTCGCTGGCCTTCGGGGCGGTTGCGGTGGGTGGCGTCGCGCTCTGCCTACGGGGCGCCCGCAACGAGCTCGACGAGCGCACGGCACCGATGGCCGGCCTGACGGCCGCATTCATCTTCGCTGTCCAGGCCTTGAACTTCCCGGTGGCGGCAGGCACCAGCGGGCATCTGCTCGGCGGAGCGCTGGCGGCGATCCTGGTCGGCCCGTGGACGGGTGCCTTGTGCGTGACGGTGGTGCTCATGGTGCAAGGGTTGTTCTTCGCCGACGGCGGGCTGAGCGCGCTCGGCCTCAACGTCACCAACATGGCCCTGACGACGGCTCTCGTCGGCTGGCTGACCTTCCGGGCGGTGCGCTTCGTCGCGCCCCGCACCAAGGCAGGAGTGGTCGCGGCGTCGTTCGTCGCCGCACTCCTGTCGGTCCCCGCCGCCGCACTGATGTTCGTGCTGGAGTTCGCCCTCGGCGGCACCGCCGACGTCTCCATCGGCGCGGTCTTCACCGCCATGGTCGGCGTCCACGTCCTCATCGGCCTCGGCGAGGCGTTCATCACGGCGTTCACGGTGGCCAGCGTGCTTGCTGTGCGGCCCGACCTCGTCTACGGGGCACGTGACCTCATCCCAGCGCTGCAGATCCGCACCGCTGCGCCCCGGCAGGAGGCGCGATGACCCGCACCCGCGGCTTCGTCCTCGCCGGGCTGCTCGTCGCGCTCCTGCTCGGCGGCATCGTCAGCTACTACGCCTCGACCCAGCCCGACGGCCTCAACAAGGTGGCTGCCGACCAGGGCATCCCCGGGGCCGCCGGGCACGCCTCCGACGGCTCGCCCGTCGCCGGCTACGCCACCAAGGGCGTCGACGACCGGCGGCTGTCGAAGGGGATCGCCGTGACCTCCGGCGTCCTCGTCTGCTTCGCGCTCGGCGGCGCCCTCACCTGGTCCGTCCGTCGCCGCAATGCCGGCTCCGCCGAAAGCCCCACCGACGCGGCCACCGGGGCCCGATGAGCGGCGGCCACGGCTCCCATCTCCACCTGGCCGGCGACTCGGTCCTGCACCGCATGCCCGCCGAGTGCAAGCTGGCCGGCCTGCTCGCCTTCGTCCTCGTCGTGGTGGCCACGCCGCCGACCACCTACTGGGCGTTTCCCGCGTACGCCGGCCTGCTCGCCGGCACCGCTGCCGTGGCGGGCGTCCCGGCGCGCTTCGTGGGCAGGCGGATGCTGGTGGAGGTGCCGTTCGTCCTCTTCGCGGTGTTGCTGCCCTTCGTCGCCCGCGGTCCGCGAGTCGAGGTCCTCGGCCTGAGCCTGTCCAGCTCGGGGCTCGTCTCGGCCTGGGGGATCCTCGCCAAGGCGACCCTGGGCGTGGTGGCGTCGATCCTCTTGGCAGCGACGACCCAGCAGCGTGACCTGCTCATCGGGCTCGAGCGGCTACGGATGCCGCAGCTCCTCGTGCAGATCATGGCGTTCATGTTCCGCTACGCCGAGCTCATCGGCGCCGAGATGCACCGGATGCGGGTCGCCCGCGAGTCCCGCGGCTTCGTCGGCCGCGACGTACGCCAGCTGCCCGTCGTGGCGCAGGCGGCTGCCACCCTGTTCATCCGCTCCTACGAGCGCGGTGAGCGGGTCCATCTGGCGATGCTGAGCAGGGGCTACACCGGTTCGATGCCGCAGCTGTCGTCCGCGTCGGCGACCAGCGCCGACTGGGTCGCCGCCGCCGCCCTGCCGGTCGCCGCCATGGCAGTGGCCGTGGCCGGTTGGGCGCTGTGATGGGTGCGCCGGCCGGTGCCGCGCCGAGCCTGGAGGTGGCCGGCCTCGCCTACGCCTACCCCGACGGCCACCAGGCGCTCTACGGCGTCGACCTCACCGTGCGGCGCGGCGAGCGCGTCGCGCTGCTGGGGCCTAACGGCGCGGGCAAGACCACGCTGGTCCTGCACCTCAACGGCATCCTGTCCGGCGGTGCCGGCACGGTACGGGTGGCCGGGACGTCGGTCGGAAAGGGCACCTTGGCCGAGGTGCGCCGGCGCGTCGGCATCGTCTTCCAGGACCCCGACGACCAGTTGTTCATGCCGACGGTGCGCGACGACGTGGCGTTCGGACCGGCCAATGCGGGCGTCCGCGGCGCCGAGCTCGAGGCGCGGGTGCACCGGGCCCTGTCCGCCGTGGGGATGGCCGATGTCGCGGACCGGCCGCCGCACCACCTCTCCTTCGGGCAGCGCCGCCGGGTGGCGGTGGCCACCGTGCTCGCGATGGACCCGGAGATCCTCGTGCTCGACGAGCCGTCGTCCAACCTCGATCCGGCGAGCCGGCGAGAGCTCGCCGAGGTCCTCCGCTCGCTCGACGTCACCATTTTGATGGTCACCCACGACCTGCCCTACGCCCTCGACCTCTGCGCGCGTTCGGTGGTGCTCTCCGACGGGGTGATCGCCGCCGACGGGCCGACCGGCATGCTGCTCGCCGACGCCGAGCTGCTGGCGGCCAACCGGCTCGAGCTCCCGTACGGCTTCGACCCGCGGGTGCTTCCGGTGCGGACAGCAGGGGTAGAAGCCCCTACGGTGTGATCAAGCCAGCCACCGGAGGAGACGCGTGAGCAGTTCCGAGCAGCACGTCCTGCCCCAGTCGAGGCAGCCCATGCCCGGATCGCCGGAGCCCCCTCCACGCGGACCGGTGATCCGCTCACCCGCCCAGATCGAGCGTGACATCGAGTCCCGCCGCGAGCGGCTCTCCGGCACGATCGACGCGATCGCCGAACGGGTGAAGCCGCAGAACATCGCGCGTCGCCGGGTCGAGGACGTGCGGGAGAGGGTCGCCGAGGTCCGGCGCCGGCTGAGCGACGACCAGGGACGGCTGCGCAAGGAGGTCGTGGGCGCCGTCGCCGGCGCCGCGGTCGTGATCGCGGTGCTCGTCATCCTGCAGCGCCGGCGGTCGTGACGCGGCTGCCCCCTGGTGTGTCGCCGGTCCGGCGGGGCCCGGCACCTGGGGCTGGTGAGCCGTACCCTCGGTCCGTGGCCGTCGACAAGCTCCCGATCCAGATGCTGCACGACCGGGTCCTCGTCGCCGTCGACGGCGAGGCGGGCGAGCGCCGGTCCACGGCCGGCATCGTCATCCCGGCGACGGCCACGATGGGACGCCGGCTGTCCTGGGCCCGGGTCGCGGCCGTCGGCGCCCACGTGCGCACCGTCGAGATCGGCGACCGCGTCCTGTTCGACCCGGAGGAGCGCGCCGAGGTCGAGGTGCGCGGCGAGAGCTACGTCCTGCTGCGCGAGCGCGACCTGCACGCCGTTGCTTCCGAGCGACTCGACGGGGACGGGCAGACCGGCCTGTACCTGTGAGGGCCCCGCTGCCTGTGTGGGCGCCGAGGTGAGCGTCTCCCCGGCTCGCCCGTCGCCGGGTGCCGCGCCGGGCCCGCCGGGTCCGCCGGGTCCGCAGCCGCGCGACATGCTGCGTGAGCTGCCTGGCATGCTGCGCGACCCCCTCACGTACCTGCTCTCCTGCCGCCAGCGCTGGGGCGACGTGGTCGCCTTCCCGTTGCCCGGCTCGCCGGTGTGGTTCGTCGACGGGCCGGACCAGGTGCGTCGGGTGCTGCAGGACAACCACCAGTCCTACGGCAAGCGCACCGTGCAGTACGACACGCTGGCGCTGGTCACTGGGGAGGGGCTGCTGGTCTCCGATCCGCCGACGTGGCGCGAGCGTCGGCGGCTCGTCCAGCCGGCGTTCCACGCCCGACGGTTGCCCGGCGTGCTGGCCCACACGGTCTCCGCCGCCGAGCGGGTGGCGCGGGCATGGTCTGGCCGCCTCGACACGGCGCCGGCCGTCGTCGACGTCGACGCCGCGATGATGCGCGCCGCGCTGGAGGTGGTGGGGTCGGCGGTGTTCTCGGCTGACCTGCGCTCGGAGGCCGACCCGCTCGCCCGGGCCGTGGTGACCGCGCTGGACCGCGTCGTCGTTCGCGCGCGCTCGCCCTGGCTGCCGCCGGCGTCGGTGCCCACGCCGGGCAACCTGCGGCTGCGCCGAGCGCTGCGCACGATCGATACCGTCGTGGCGGAGATGGTCGCCCGTCGCCGCCACGGGGACGGACCCGCCGACGACGCGCTCGCCCTCCTGCTCGCCGCCCGCGACGACGGCGTCATTGACGACCGCGCCGTACGCGACGAGGTGGTGACCCTCGTCGTCGCCGGCCACGAGACGGTGGCCTCGGCACTGACCTGGACCTGGTGGCTGCTCGCGACGCACCCGCGCGTGCAGGAGGCGATGCACGCCGAGCTCGACGCCGTCCTCGGAGGCCGCCCGCCGGCCTGGGAGGACTGGCCAGCGCTGCAGTGGACGCGGGCCGTGGTCGACGAAGCGCTGCGGCTCTACCCGCCGGCCTGGGTGGTGACCCGGCGGGCACTGGCGCCCGACTCGCTCGGCGGCTTCGGGCTGCCCGCCGGGGCGACAGTGATCACCAGCCCGTACGCGTTGCATCGCCATCCCGCCGCCTGGTCGCAGCCGGAGCGGTTCGACCCGGGTCGCTGGGTGGGGGAGCGGCGCGCCTGCGTCGTGCGCTCGGCGTACGCGCCGTTCGGCGCCGGGCCGCGGCTGTGCATCGGGCGTGACATGGCCCTCGTCGAGTCCGTGGCGCTGCTGGCGGTGCTGGGCCAGCGCTTCGAGGTGGCGCCGGCTCCCGGCGTGCGGGCGGTCCCGCGAGTGAACGCCCGGGTGACGCTGCGGCCCGC
Organism: Jiangellales bacterium; assembly: GCA_038246785.1. Classification (GTDB taxonomy): domain Bacteria; phylum Actinomycetota; class Actinomycetes; order Jiangellales; family Jiangellaceae; genus JBBRVP01. The sequence continues at coordinate 6,374 of JBBRVP010000012.1, read as the reverse complement.
TGGCGGGCTGCCGCTGCTCGTGCGCGATCGTACCCCGCGTCCGTCGTGAGCGACCTCGTCGTCACCGCCGACCGCGTCCACGTGGGGCGGCCGTGGGTGCCGGTCGAGGCGTTGCTGATGCGCGACGGGTACGTCGTCGCGGCGGGGACCCGCGCCGAGGTGGCCGCCGCGGCGGTGCGGCCGCGGCGGTGGGACCTGCCCGGCGCGACAGTGCTGCCCGGCTTCGTCGAATCGCACGTACACCCGGTGCAGGTCGGGCTGACCGAGCAGTGGGTGGACTGCCGTACGCCGCCGTGCGCCGACATCCCAGCGGTCGTGCGCACGCTGCGGGCCGGGGCCGCGGTCGACGCCGGGGCCGGTGTCGGCGGCGCGGCGGGTGCCGACGGCTGGCTGCGCGGCTGGGGGTACGACGACACGCTGCTCGCCGAGGACCGCCACCTCACCCGCCACGACCTCGACGAAGTGTCCGTGCAGGTGCCGATCGCGGTGAGCCACCTGTCGATGCACTTCGTGGCGGTCAACACGGCCGGGCTGCGCAGGCTCGGGCTCCGCGGCATTGATGCCCCCGACGGCTTCCTCCGCGACGAGTACGGGGACCTGACCGGCCTGGCCGGGGGCATGAGCGCCGTGCAACGCGTCCTCGACGCGCTGCCGGCACCCGACCCGGTGCAGCTGCGCGCGGCGCTCGGACGCGGGCTCCGGCTGGCCGCCCGGCGCGGCGCGACGACCGTGCACGACCTGGCGGTGGGGCTGGCGGTCGGAGCCGAGGAACTGGCGGCCTACCGCGGCGCCGCTGACGTCCTGCCGGTGCGCGTGGTCGGCTACCTGCGGGGCGACCTCGCGCTGGCCGACCCGTCGCTGGCGCCGTCCGGCGGGCCGGCCGACCGCTTCTGGCTCCGCGGGGCCAAGCTGTGGTCGGACGGCTCGATCCAGGGGCTGTCCGCGGCCCTGTTGGCGCCGTACGCCTGTGCGCCCGGAGTCCGCGGTGAGCTGCTCCACGACCCGGCGGAGCTCGCGGACCGCGTGCGCCGGCTGGCCGGGGGTGGCTGGCAGGTCGCCGTACACGCCAACGGGGACGCGGCGCTGCGGGCGAGTCTCGACGCACTCGCGGCAGCGCCGTACCGCTGCCCTGCCGATGCGGCCGGCCACCGGGTCGAGCACGGGCAGGTGAGCGCGCCGGAGGACCTGCGCCGGCTGCGCGACCTCGGGCTCGGGGTGTCGTTCTTCGTCAACCACGTGCGGTACTGGGGCGACCGGCACCGTGACCGGTTCCTCGGCCCGCAGCGGGCCGCGTCGCTGGATGCCGCGGGGACGGCTCGCCGGCTCGGGCTGCGCTTCGGCCTGCACTCCGACTGCCCGGTGACGCCTCTGGACCCGCTGCGGACACTGGCGACCGCGGTGACGCGGCGGACCTCGAGCGGCGCCGTGCTCGGACCCTCCGAGCGGCTAGACGTCGGCGCGGCGCTCGACGCTCTCACCGTCGATGCAGCGTGGCTCGCCGGGCAGGACGGGGTCGTCGGCACCCTGCGGCCGGGCGCCGCCGCGGATCTCGTCGCGGTCTCGGCGGACCCGTTCGGGGTCGACCCTGACGAGTTGGACTCGCTGCGGGTGCAGGCCACCGTCGTCGGCGGCCGGCTCGTCGCCGAGGGGGAGTAGCCGCCGTTCGGGGGCGGTGTGACCGCGTGGGCCCGCGGGTAGCGTCGCCGGCATGAACGACCCCGCCGACCACGACTCCGCCGGCAACGACCCGGCTGGCCACGATTCCGCCGGCAACGACCCCGCCCTGACCAGCGCGCGGAACACCTACGCGCCCACGGGGGAGGAGCCGCAGGCGGGCACGGCGCCGATGGGCCCGGCCGATCCGACCGAGCGCACCGACGCCGGGCTTGACGACCTCGCTCAGGTCGAGCGCGACAGCGCTTTCTACGGCGCGGGCGACGCGGTGGCCGAGGCCCCGCAGACGCCGCCGTTCAGCTCTGCGCGCTACCCCGCGTCCTCGGAGGCAACGGGGATGACCGTGAGCGGTGACGAGGTGACCGGCATCGAGGACGGGCCGACCGAGGGTCTGGCGGACCAGACGCGCTGAGGCACCGCCCGTCAGTGATCTCCGGCGCCGCGTGGAGGCCCTTCCCGCGCCGTACTCCCCCTTCCCGTCTCCTGCAGGGCGCGGGTAGGGGGAGTTGATCACGTTAACGTGATCAACTCCCGCCTCGTCTGAGCTTTATGCCGGCCGGGTGGCCGCTCGCGACCTGAACGCCGGTCTACTGTCCCCGGCGTGACGACGGTGGCCGGGCTGCTGCTCGCCGCCGGCGCCGGCCGGCGGATGGGTCGGCCCAAGGCGCTGGTCCGCGGCGTCGACGGCGTCCTCTGGGTAGTGGCCCGGACACAGGCGCTGCTCGAGGCCGGCTGCGCGCCGGTGGTGGTCGTCGTGGGTGCGGCGGCCGGCGAGGTGAGCGCCCTGCTGCCTTCACAGGTGCGGGTCGTGCTCGCCGACCGCTGGTCGGAGGGCATGGGGGCCTCGTTGCGGGCCGGGCTTGGCGCCCTCCAGGACCTGGACCCGGTGCCGCAGGCCGCCGCCGTCGTGCTCGTCGACACCCCTGGGCTCACTGCCGACGCGGTCCGCCGCGTCGCCGCCCGGGCCGGACCGGAGGCTGCCGGCGTGCTCGTGCAGGCGACGTACGCCGGGCTGCCCGGGCACCCGGTCCTCCTGGGCCGGGAGCACTGGGCCGGCATCTGTGCCGCCGCGGTCGGTGATCGCGGGGCCCGCGACTACCTCCGGGAGGCGATGTCTGCCGGCGCCGTCCTCAGGGTCGAGTGCGCGGACCTCGCCGACGGCCGCGACGTGGACCAGCTGACCGACAGCGTTCCTGAGCGGCCCGACGACCGGCCCGGCGCGCCATGATGGGGGCCATGGAGCGCGACGAGGCAGCGGCGCCCGCCGCGGAGCCGCTGGTCGCGGCCGACCCGGCGGCCCCCGCCGACCTGGCGGTCCCCGCCGACCCGGCCGCGCTGGCTCGCGCGCTGCGCGGGACCGGTTACCTCGCGGACGAGGGCCTGGCCACCACCGCCTGGCTGGGCCTGCGGATGCATCGACCGCTGCTGCTCGAGGGCGAGCCCGGCACCGGGAAGACCGCGCTCGCCGAGGCCCTCGCCCAGGCCCTGAGCGCGCAGCTGGTCCGGCTGCAGTGCTACGAGGGCATCGACGCCTCGCAGGCCCTCTACGACTGGGACTTCCCGCGCCAGGTGCTGCACCTTCGGGCAGCCGAGGCGGCGCGTGCCGACGGCTCGTCCGTCGACGTCGAGGCGCTGGAGCGGTCGGTCTTCGACGAGCGCTTCCTGCTCGCCCGCCCGGTGCTGCAGGCGCTGCGCGAGCCACCCAGCGTCCTGCTGGTCGACGAGGTCGACCGGGCCGACGACGAGTTCGAGGCGTTCCTGCTCGAGGTCCTCTCCACCGGCGCGGTCACCATCCCCGAGCTGGGCACCGTGCGCGCGGAGCACCCGCCGCTCGTCGTGCTCACCTCCAACCGCACCCGCGAGCTGCACGACGCGCTGAAGCGGCGCTGCCTGTACGCCTGGCTCGGGCACCCCACGGTGTCCCGGGAGGTCGAGATCCTCCGCACCCGGCTCCCGGACCTCCCCGGCACGCTCGCCCGGCAGGTCGCCGCGGCGGTCCACCGCATGCGCGACGAGGTCGACCTGCTCAAGCCGCCCGGCGTCGCGGAGAGCCTCGACTGGGCCCGCGCCCTGACCGAGCTCGGGCGGCGCGACCTCGACGTCGCCTCGGCAGCGGCCACGCTCGGAGCGGTGCTGAAGTACCGCGAGGACGCCGACCGGGTGCGCGCCTCGCTCGACCGGCTGCTGGCCGGCTAGCCGTGCCCACCACCGGGCCGGCCAGCCCTTCCGAAACCGGCGTCGACGAGCTGCTCGTCGGCTTCACCCGCGTGCTGCGGGCGGCGGGGCTGCCGGTCACCAGCGACCGCACGGTCGCCTTCCTCACCGCCGCGGCCGAGGTCGGCGCGGACTCACGGCGGGGCGTCTACTGGGCCGGGCGGGCCACGCTGTGTGGCGAGCCCGACCACCTCGGCGTCTACGCGCGCGCCTTCGAGTCGTGGTTCGGCGGGCTACGGGCCGACCCGGGCATACCCGTGCCGCGCCGCCGGCAGGTCGTCGTCGACGCCGCGCTGGGCGAGCCCCCCGCCGGTGCCGCGTCGGGGGAGCAGCATGCCGAGCCTGTCCGCGCGCTGGCCAGCGCCACCGAGGTGCTGCGCCACCGCGACCTGGCCGAGTTGTCGGCCGCCGACCGGGCCGAGCTGGCCGCGATGTTCACGGCGCTGCGGGTACGGCTGCCGCTGCGGTCGTCGGCGCGGCGCCGCCCGGCGCGGCGCGGCCAGGTCGACGGCCGGGCGACCATGCGCGACCAGCTCCGGCGCGCGGGGGAGCCCGGCCGGATCGCCTACCGGCGCCGCGCGCAGCGGCCGCGCCGCGTCGTCCTGCTGCTCGACGTGTCGGGCTCGATGTCGCCGTACGCCGACGCGCTGCTCCGCCTCGCGCAAGTGCTCACCCGGCGTGACCCGCGCCGCGTGGAGGTGTTCACGATGGGGACCCGGCTCACCCGGGTCAGTCCCGCGCTGCGCCAGCGCGACCCGGACGCCGCGCTGCGGGCCGCCGGGGAGCAGATCGCCGACTGGTCGGGCGGAACCCGGCTCGGTGAGGTGCTGCGGGCCTTCGCCGACCGCTGGGGGCAGCGCGGCTCGGCTCGCGGTGCCGTGGTCGTCGTGTGCAGCGACGGCTGGGAGCGTGGCGATCCGCGGCTGCTCGCCGAGCAGGTGGCCCGGCTGCGCCGGCTCGCCCACCGCCTCGTCTGGGTCAACCCCCACCGCGGCAAGGCGGGCTACCTGCCGGTGCAGGCCGGCGTGGCGGCGGCGTTGCCGCATGTTGACGACTTCCTCGCCGGGCACAGCCTCGCCACCTTCGAGGACCTCGTGGAGGTGATCGCTCGTGCGTGAGGTCCTCGCCGCCCTGCTCCGCGACTGGGAGGCGGGCGGGACCGTCGGCATGGCCACCGTCGTCGACACGTTCCGGTCCGCGCCGCGCGACCCCGGTGCGGCGATGCTCGTGCTGCCCGGCGGCGAGGCGCTCGGGTCGGTGTCCGGCGGCTGCGTCGAGGGTGCGGTCTACGAGCGCGCCCAGCAGGTGCTCGCGTCCCGGCAGCCGGTGCTGGAGCGCTACGGCGTCAGCGACGACCAGGCGTTCGCCGTCGGGCTGACCTGCGGAGGGATCCTCGACGTCTTCGTCGAGCCGGTCGACCGGGCGTCCTTCCCCGACCTCGACGCGGTCGCTGCCGACGTAGGGGCCGAGGAGCCGGTGGCGGTGTGCACCCTCGTCGCCCACCCGGACGCCTCACGGGTCGGGCGCCGGCTGGTCGTACGGCCGGAGTCGGCCGTCGGGGGCCTCGGATCCGCGCGGGCCGACGACGCTGTGGCCGACGACGCGCGAGGGCTGCTCGCCGCCGGCCGGACAGCGACGCTGGAGTACGGACCGGACGGCGAGCGGCGCGGCGAGGGCATGCGCGTGTTCGTCTCCTCCTTCGCTCCCAAGCCGCGCATGCTCGTGTTCGGCGCCATCGACTTCGCTGCCGCCGTGGCCAGCGTGGGCAGCTTCCTCGGCTACAAGGTGACCGTCTGCGACGCCCGTCCGGTCTTCGCCACGGCCACCCGCTTCCCGGGCGCCGACGAGGTCGTCGTGGAGTGGCCACACCGCTACCTCGCGGCCGAGGCCGCCGCCGGCCGGATCGACGGGCGCACCGTGGTCACGGTGCTCACCCATGACCCGAAGTTCGACGTGCCTCTGCTCGAGGTCGCTCTGCGACTGCCGCAGGTGGCCTACGTCGGCGCCATGGGCTCCCGGCGCACCCACGACGATCGGCTTGCCCGGCTTCGCGACGCCGGGGTCAGCGAGGCTGAGCTGGCTCGGCTGTCCTCGCCGATCGGGCTCGACATCGGAGCCCGGACGCCGGAGGAGACGGCCGTGAGCATCGCCGCCGAGATCGTGGCACTGCACTGGGGCGGTGACGGCCGGCGGCTCGGACAGGTCCAGGGCCCGATCCACCGGCACTCCGCAGCCGGGCGGTGACCTCACGTCACCGTCGCCGACCTCGGCGCCGACGAACGTGCGCCGGCCAGTCGCTGCCCTTGCGCTCGTCGCGCTTTCCCGATGTGATCGGTGCAGCCGGGGGTCTTAGAACGTGTTGGGAAAGCGGCTACGAGGCCGCAGCTGGCTGCCAGGCTCGGCGGCCAGGGGCGGGTGCGAGTCGGCGGGTCATGAGTCCGATCATGGACCACTTGATCATGGCCTCGGCGTGTTCGGGGAGCCGT
>JBBRVP010000011.1:0-83619 GCA_038246785.1 Jiangellales bacterium | reverse complement strand
TCGGCGCGATCAACGCCCACTGCTCATCGGTCAGATCGGAGGGATAGGGGCGCGGGGAAGTGGACGCCATACCGCCACACTGGCCACCTCAGTCACAACAGTCACGGAGGCTCGCCGAGTGCTTTCCCAACACGTTCTTAGATACTGCCGCGCTCCGACCCGGCGTCCGCCGGCACCCGCGCGGCACCGCACGGGAGCGAGGGCTGCATGACACGCATCCCCGTCGAGGTGGATGACGTCCGCCACGAGCACGACGTGGAGCCGCGCACACTGCTGGTGCACTACCTGCGCGAGACGCTGGGCAAGGTCGGGACGGTGGTCGGCTGCGATACCAGCAACTGCGGCGCCTGCACGGTGCACCTCGATGGCCGCAGTGTGAAGTCCTGCGCGGTGCTGGCCGTGCAGGTCGACGGCCGCACGGTCACGACGATCGAGGGCCTGGCGGGCGCCGGCGCCGAGCTGCACCCCGTGCAACGCGCCTTCCACGAGCACCACGCCCTGCAGTGCGGCTTCTGCACGCCCGGGATGATCATGCAGGCGTGTGACCTCCTGCGGGACAACCCGAATCCCTCGCCCGAGGAGGTGCGCCACGGCCTCGAGGGCAACCTGTGCCGCTGCACGGGCTACGAGAACATCGTGCGCGCTGTGCTGAGCGCGGCCCGGGAGGGCTCCGGCACCGCCGTCGAGAAGACCGCGCCAGCCGAGGCTGGTGCGCGATGACCGCCGAAGCTCAGGCACCGGAGAGCCGGGAGCTGGGACGGCCGCGCCGCCGCAAGGAGGACCAGCGGCTCATCACGGGCCGCACGCGCTGGACGGACAACATCTCGCTCCCGGGGATGCTGCACCTGGCGGTCCTGCGCAGCCCGCTCGCGCATGCCCGTCTCGAGCGCGTCGACGTGTCGGCCGCGCGGCAGGCGCCGGGCGTCGTGGCGGCGTTCACCGGCACCGACTTCGCCGAGGACTTCGGCAGCCTGCCGACGGCATGGACGGTGAGCGAGGACCTCAAGGTGCCGCCGCACTTTCCGGTGACGCGCGACGAGGTGCGCTACGTGGGTGACGCGGTCGCGGTCGTGGTCGCGACGTCGCGGGCAGCGGCGGTCGACGCCCTCGAGGCGATCGACGTCTCGTACGCGGAGCTGCCCGCGGTCGTCGACATGACAGCGGCCCTCGCCGACGACTCGCCCCTCGTGCACACCGATCTCGGCACCAACCGCTGCTTCAGCTATCACGAGGACCACGGCGACTACGAGGCCACGAAGGCGCGCGCCGAGGTCGTGCTGCGGCGCCGCTACGTCAACCAGCGGCTCATCCCCAACGCGATGGAGCCGCGCTCGGTCGTCGTCGACCCCACCGCGACCGACCAGTTCACGATCTGGTCGGCGACCCAGGTGCCGCACTTCGTCCGCATCTTCCTCTCCCTCGTCGTCGGCGTGCCCGAGCACCGGATCCGCGTCATCGCCCCGGACGTCGGCGGCGGCTTTGGCTCCAAGCTCGACGTCTACGCTGAGGAGGCACTCTGTCTCGCCCTCGCCCGCCGCCTCGGCAAGCCGGTCAAGTGGACGGCTACCCGCAGCGAGGACTACCTCGCCACGATCCACGGCCGCGACCTCATCGAGGACGTCGAGATCACCGCCATGCGCGACGGTCGGATGCTCGGTCTCAAGGTGGAGCTGCTCTCCGACATGGGGGCCTACCTGCAGCTGCTGACGCCCAGCATCGCGCTGCTCGGCCGCTACATGTACCCCGCCATCTACAAGTTCGAGGCGCACTCGTTCGACTGCGTGGGTGTCTTCACCACGAAGACTCCCACCGACGCCTACCGCGGCGCCGGCCGTCCGGAGGCGACGTTCCTGATCGAGCGCGCCGTCGACGACCTCGCAGCCGAGCTCGGGATTGATGCGCTCGAGCTGCGCCGACGCAACTGGATCCGGCACGAGGAGTTCCCCTTCACCACGGTCGCCGGGCTGACCTACGACAGCGGCAACTACGAGGCGGCGACGGCACGGGCCACCGAGCTGTTCGACTACGACGGCCTACGCCGGGAGCAGTCCGAGCGCCGAGAGCGAAACGACTCCGTGCAGCTCGGCATCGGCGTCTCCACCTACACCGAGATGTGCGGCCTGGCGCCGTCGCGCTGGCTGGCCGACACCGGCTACGCCGCCGGCGGCTGGGAGCGCGCCACTGTACGGCTGACACCCCTCGGCAAGGCGGAAGTGGTCATCGGCACGTCGCCGCACGGGCAGGGCCATGCCACGACGTTCAGCCAGGTCGCGGCCGACGCGCTCGGCGTCGCGTTCGACGACGTCGAGGTGGTGGTCAACGACACGGCCACGGTGCCGTGGGGCCTGGACACGTACGGCTCGCGGTCGCTGGTCGTGGGCGGGACGGCGATCCAGCAGGCAGCCGAGAAGGTCGTCGAGCAGGCCAGGGTCCTCGCCGCCCACCTGCTCGAGGCCGATGTGAGCGACGTCGAGTTCGACAGCGGCACCTTCCGGGTCCGGGGCACCGACGCGAGCAAGACCATCCAGGAGCTGGCGTTCGCCTCCTTCGGGGCGCACTCGCTGCCGGAGGGCAGCGAGCCCCTGCTCGACGCGCACGCGACCGTCGACCCCGAGACGTTCTCCTACCCGCACGGCACTCACCTGTGCGCCGTCGAGGTCGACACCGAGACCGGCGCCTCGCACATCCGGTCCTACGTCTGCGTCGACGACGTCGGCACCGTCGTCAACCCGCTCGTGGTCGAGGGGCAAGTCCACGGCGGCGTCGCCCAGGGCATCGCGCAGGCGCTGTACGAGCACGGCATGTATGACAGCGACGGCAACCTGACGACCGGCACGCTGGTCGACTACCTGGTTCCGGGGGCGCCCGACCTTCCGAGCTTCGTCACCGACCGCACCGAGACGCCCTCGACGACGAACCCGCTCGGCGTCAAGGGCGTCGGGGAGGCCGGCGCGATCGCGTCGACCCCGGCCGTGGTCAACGCGGTCGTGGACGCGCTCCGGCCGTACGGCGTGACCGACATCGAGATGCCTTGCACCCCGCAGCGAGTGTGGCGGGCCGTGCAGGGCGGCCGGGCCGGCGAGACGGCCGAGCAGGATCAGCACTGGCCGGAGGACGTGCAGTCCGGCGGCCTCCCGACCGACAGAGGTGCGCAGTGATCCCGGTGGCGTTCGACTACGCCGCGCCGACGACGATCGACGAGGCGCTGGATTCGCTGGCCGCGGCGGGCGAGCGTGACGTCAAGGTGCTCGGAGGCGGGCAGAGCCTGCTGCCGGTGCTGCGGATGCGGCTGGCCGCGCCGGAGCTGCTCGTCGACCTGTCGCGAGTTGCCGAGCTGCGTGGCGTACGCGACGACGGCGATGCGATCGTCCTCGGGGCCATGACCACCCACGATGAGGTCGTCCGCGATCCGCTGGTGCGCCAGCACGCGTTGCTGCTCTCTGCGGCGGCCGCCACGGTCGCCGACCCGCAGGTGCGCCACCGCGGCACGTTCGGCGGCAACCTCGTCCACTGCGACCCGGCCGGCGACATGCCGGCTGCCGCGCTGGCGCTCGACGCGCAGATGGTCGTCGCGGGCCACGCCGGGCGGCGCACGGTCGAGGCCGCGGACTTCTTCGAGGACCTGTTCCAGAGCGCCGTGCACGACGGTGAGCTGCTCGTCGAGGTGCGCGTCCCCAAGCACACCGGATGGGGGGCGCACTACGAGAAGTTCCAGCGTGTCGCGCAGGCCTGGTCGATCGTGGGCGTGGCGGCGACGGTGCGGGCCGAGGGCGACACGATCGTCGAGGCGAAGGTCGGGCTGACCAACATGGGTGCCACGCCGGTGCGCGCCCGCGCCGTCGAGGAGGCGCTCGTCGGACAGCCGGCGAGCGACGAGGCAGTACGCGCGGCGGCTGCCCGCGCTGCCGAGGGCACCGACCCGCCGACCGACGCCAACGCCGACGCCGATTACCGACGGCACCTCGCCGGCGTGCTCACCCGGCGAGCAGTCCTCGCCGCAGCCGGCACGGCCTGAAGCGATGGAGCTGCAGCACTCCTTCACTGTTCCGGTCGCGGTGCCGCAGGCGTGGGCGTTGTTCAACGACGTCGAGCAGGTCGCGCCGTGCTTCCCGGGGGCGATGCTCACGTCGGTGGAGGGTGATGAGTTCGCCGGGACGGCGAAGGTCAAGCTGGGTCCGGTCTCGCTGACGTACGCCGGGACCGGTCGCTTCCTGAGGCGCGATGACGAGGCCCGCACGGCCGTCATCGAGGCGGCCGGCAAGGACAAGCGCGGTAACGGCACGGCGGCGGCGACCGTCACGGCCCACATGGAGGCGGCCGGTGAAGGTAACACCCGCGTCGTGCTCGACACCGACCTGAAGATCACTGGACGGCCCGCGCAGTTCGGCCGCGGCATGATCTCCGACGTCGGGGGCCGGATCCTCGACCAGTTCGCCGCCTGCCTGGAGTCGCGGCTTGAGGGAGCTGGTGAGCCGGCGGCCGCCGAGGCGGAGCCGGCGGCTGTCGAGCCGGGGCCGGCGGGCGGTGCCCCGGCGGAGCCGGCGCCGGAGCCGGCGCCGGAACCCCCGCCCGAGCCCGCGGGCGCCGAGGTGCCGCCGCTCGTCGAGCAGGCCGACGAGGCCCCGCGGGTCGCTCCGGAGCCCGCGTCGCTGAGCGGCGGGTCCGCGCACCGTACCGCCGCCCCACGGCTGCGACCGGTCAGCGAGCCAGCTCCCGAGCTCGACCTGGGTGCTCTGCTGGTCCCGCCCTGGGTCAAGCAGTGGGGGCCGCTGCTTGCCTCGGCAGCCGTGGCCGCGGTCGTGGTCGCCGTCGTCGCCCGGTGGGCCTCCCGGCGGCGCTGACCGCCGTGGTGTCCCAGGTCTTCTCCGGACGGGGCGTGGCCGCAGCCCGACGAGCCGTGGCGAAGTTCGGTCCGCCGCGGCCCGCAGCGTTGGATCTACCGACAGTTCGGCGCCGATGGGCGTGGAATGGCCTCAAGATCGCTGCTGCTTCGTCGATCATGAGGCTGAGCTGTTGCCACGAAGGCGGAACGGGCTCAAGATCGCGAAACCGGGGTTGGGGGCTGCGGCTTGGGCGGGGTGAGCGGTGGCTGCGGTGCGGCGGCGGGTCGCCCGCTCCTGGCTCAGCTGCCGCCCTGCTGCATCGCCTGCCGCAGTGCCACGGCCTCCGCCGGGTCGCCCTTCAGCGACTCCGCACTGACCAGGTAGACGTGTCCGTTCGCCACCTCCTTCGCGACGGCGTCCAGCCACCCCGTCGGCGGCAGGTCGAGTCCGGCGGCCTGCAGCCTCGCCCGCAGCTCCGGCACGAGCGTCGTGCTCGACTCGTGGGCGTGGTCGCGCAACAAGCCGTCGACCACCTGCTGCAGTGCCCGGTCGTGGCGACGCTTCTCACCGACCGCCACCGCGGTCTCCGGATCGGGGACCGGCGGCGTCAGGAGCTGCTCCGCCGTCGCCGCAGCGCCTGCGGGCGGCCCGTGGTCGCCTCTCCCGCGGAGGATCAGGAGCGCTCCCGCGGCTGCGGCGCCGAGGATGCCGCAGCCGAGGACGATCCGGCGCACCGTCACAGGACTCACCTTCCGCTGTCGCCACGACGTCGGGCCGATCGTACGGCGGCAGGCGCCGCGGCCGACGGCAGCGCCTCCGCACGGCTGGACGGCGACTGCATCCGCTACGTCCCCGTCTGGCGTCGACTGCCCAGCGGCGTGGCCAGCAGTCGGGTGACGATGACGACCGCGACTGTCTCAGCGGCCAGCAGCCCTACCAGTACGAGCAGCTGCACGCGTCCGGCCTCCAGCGGCGAGGCGCCGCCGAGGAGCAGCCCGACGAATGCACCGGGCAGCACCACGAGGCCGACGTTGCGCGTCTGGTCCAGCGCCGGCACGAGCGCTCTGGCAGCGGACGCGCGCGCAAAGTCAGCCGCCGCCTGCCGCGGCGTGGCGCCCAGCGCCAGCCACCCCTCGACGAGATCCCAGCCGGCCGTGACGTCGTCGAGCATCCGCAGGCCGGCCAGCGTCGTCGCGGTCATCGCGCCCCCGATGAGCTGAGCCGTGAACGGCACGACGTCGCGGGTGCCCCAATGCAGCGCGCCGGTCGCGAAGACCGCCAGAGCCGCCATGCTCGCACCCGCAGCGATGGCGGCGGCCGCGGCCGGGAGGGCGCGGGGCACCCCCCGCAGGCGACGGCTCGACGTGTGCGCCGCCGCCGCGAGCATCACGGCGAGGTAGACCGGCGCGAGCTCCGGAGTGGTGAACACGACGCGGATGACCAGTCCGACGAGGACGAGCTGGACGAGTGCTCGCGCCGTGACGACGACGACATCGCGACCATGGCCGACCCGCGCGGCTGCGCCGACCGCGAGTGCGACAGCGACGAGGACCGCGATCGCCGCTCCTAGGCGGATCGCGTCGGCCGGGCTCACCGGGTCAGTCTCCTGCGGGCCACCCGCACGCCACGCCTCGGCCCGCTCGCCGAAACCTGATCGTCGGGTAGCGTTCCGGCTGTGGCCGGCCGTTCACGCGGCCGGTCTCGCTTGGCCCTCGGCGGTCCACCATCATGCCGGGGACGTACCACAGCGTCGTGACGGGCTTGGCCAGGTCGATGGATAGGGGGTCCGTGAGCGAGCGGGTAGCGCTGTCGAGGTCGATCGTCGACCTCGACCGTGGTCCGCGGGCCCTGGCGGTGTCTGCGGTCGGGTCGGCGATGCTGGTGGCCGTCGGCTTGTTCGGTCCGAACGCTGTCGCGCTCGACGTCCAGGCCGGTGGATGGCTGCCGCCGTACGCCGGCCCGTGGCAGCTCGGACCGTGGGGGGCGACGGTCGCCACCCTGGTCGGTCTGGGACTGGCTGCCTGGGGGCTGTGGCGCACCCTCGCTGCCGTCTCCGCCGGCTGGCTCCCATCGCCGAGGCGACTCGTGGCGGCTGGAGCCGCGACGGCTGGGGCGTACTGCCTTGTGTCGCCCATGGGCAGCGACGACGTCCTGCTCTATGCCGTGTACGGACGGATCGCAGCCCTCGGCGGCGACCCGTACACCGGCACCGCCACGCAACTGGCCGCAACGGGGGATCCGATCGGCGCGGCGGCTGAAGGTCCCTGGTTGGACACGCCGAGCGTCTACGGTCCGCTGGAGGTCTTCCGGCAGTCCGTCGCGAGCCACCTCGGGGGCTCGTCGATCCACATCACGGTGCTCGCCCTCGCCGTCACGAGCGCGCTGGCCTACGTCGCGACGGGACTGCTGCTGCTTCGGCTGGTCGGGCAGGAGCCGGCGCGGCGAGCCAGGGTGGCGGTGATGTGGTCAGCCAACCCGATCCTGCTCTACGCCGTGGTCGGCGGCGCCCACAACGACACCGTCCCGATCCTGCTCGGCGTCGCCGCGCTGCTGGTCCTTAAACGCTCCCGCGCCGGCGCGGGCGCCCTGCTCGGCCTGGCCGGGCTGGCGAAGCTGTCGCTGGGATTGTGGGGAGCGGCGGCGGTATGGGCGGTGCGCTCGTCACGCAAGCAGGTGTGGGCGCTGGCGTTCGGTGCTGCCGGCGTCATGATCCCGGGCTACCTGATCGCCGGTCGGCACAGCCTCGACCAAGTGGCCGCGGCGTCGCACTTCGTCGGATCGGCGAGCCCGTGGCGCCCCGTGCGCAGCTTGCTGGAATGGACGCTCGGCGGCACGTCGCCGGCCCGCACCCTCGTCCCGCTGCTCGCGTGGGTGCTCATGCTCGTCGTGCTGCGGTGGCTTCCGGCCATGCTGCCGGCCGACGAGTTCGTCGACGGCGTGGTGTCCCGGGACGTGGTGCGCGCCGCCGCCCTAGTGTCCGCGGCCTGGCTGCTCACCGCGCCGTACACACTCGCGTGGTACGACATGCTCGTCTGGGCGCCCCTGGCCGCGCTCGGGACATGTCGGCTCGACCAGCTCATGATCGTCCGCACGACCGTGCTGCTTGCGGTCTACCAACCAGGGCGGCCCATCGAGCTCCCGCCGTTGCTGCATGACCTGTCCACCGTCGCCCGGGCCGGCATCGCGCCGGTGGTCGGCGTGGGCCTCCTGGGCTGGGTGTGGCTGCGCTACCGCGAGGCCACCCGGGTCTGGGGGAGATGAGGGGAGCCGGGTCAGCCGGGAGGAGCGCAGCGATCCAGGCGTAGCAACCTGCAGGTGTTTGGCAGCGTGGCCCGTGGTGAGGACGCCCCGACAGCGACGTCGACCTGTTGATCGACCTTCCCGAAGGCACGGGCTTGTTCGCCCTGCAAGCGCTCGAAGGTGAGTTACGTCGAATCCTCAAGAGTGACGTCGATCTGGCCCCAGCCAGCAGTCTCAAAGCTCGTGTCCGCGCAGCGGCCGAAGGGGACGCGATCCCCCTCTGAGCCGACGGGACCTCGAACGCCTCGCCGACATCCATGAGGCTGTCGCCGCCATCCGCAGCCACGTCGCGCGCGGCGACCTGTCCCACGGACTCATCTTCGACGCCGTCCGCGTCCGCCTCATCGAGATCGGCGAGGCCATCAAGGCCCTCCCCGCCGAGCTCCCCGACACCGCGCCCGGCACCCCTTGGACCGACATCCCCGGCATGCCCGACCGGCTGGCCCATCGGTACTTCGACACCGAGCACAGCTTGGTCGCCAGCACCGTGTGGCACGACCTCACGGCGCTCGATGAGGCGGTCACCCACCTTCAAGAACACGTCAGACCCACCTTCAAGAACACGTCAGACGCACCGAGTAATGCCCGGCAACCGATAGCGGCCGCACGGTCCGGCGACCGGTCCTGGTCAGCCGATGGCCATGCCGGTGAGGTAGGCGGCGACGCTGTGGACGGCGTGGCGGTCGAAGCCGGCCCGGGCATGTCGGCCGCGGTGACGAAGCTGCGCGGCAGCCGTGTGCGGGCTCGCGCGGCTGAAGACGCCGGCCGCCAAATGGTCGCCCGCAGTGGCCGGCGAAACAGTCGCGGAGCAGTTGTTAGCGCCGTGCGAGCGAGGGGATCCCCACGAGGGCCTGGAAAGGAGAGGCGATGAAACATCGCCGTCAGGTCAAGACGGGTGCGCCGTCAGGGACTCGAACCCCGAACCCGCTGATTAAGAGTCAGCTGCTCTGCCAGTTGAGCTAACGGCGCGCAACGCCGGGGCAGCCTAGCAGCGGCGCTCGGACCGGACGACGTCAGAACCGGTCGCCGACCAGGACAGCCGCGCCGGTGACCCGGTCGGCGCGCAGGTCGGCGAGGGCCTCGTCGGCCCGTGCCAGCGGATAGGGCTGCACGCGCAGGTCGAAGCGGTGCTCGGCGGCGAGCGCGAGCAGCGCCCGGCCGTCCTCGCGGGTGTTGGCCGTCGTGCTCACGATCCCGCGCTCCCGGAACAGGTGCCGCTCGTAGGACAGCGACGGGAGGTCGCTGAGGTGGATGCCGGCGACGGAGAGCAGGGCGCCGGCGTCGAGCGCCTCCAGCGCCGGCAGCACGAGGTCGCCGACCGGAGCGAAGAGCACTGCGGCGTCCAGTGGCTCCGGCGGCGGGTCGGCGGCTCCCTGCGCCGATGCGCAGCCGAGCTCGAGCGCGAGCTCGCGGGCCGCCCGGGCCCGGGTCATGACGTGCACGGTGGCTCCGCAGGCCATCGCCACCTGGGCGGTGATGTGGGCCGAGGCGCCGAAGCCGTAGATGCCGAGCCGCCCGCCGTCGGGGAGCCTCGAGCGCTGCAGGGCGCGGTAGCCGATGATGCCGGCACACAGCAGCGGGGCGAGTTCGGCCGCCGGCCGGTCGTCGGGGAGCGGGTAGCAGTACGCCAGCGGCGCCACGACCTGCTCGGCGTACCCGCCGTCCTCGTCCCAGCCCGTGTAGCGGCTGGCCGGGCAAAGGTTCTCCTGCCCGCGCCGGCACCAGCGACACACCCCGCACGTGGACCTCAGCCACGGGACCCCCAGCCGCGCGCCGTCCGCGACGGGGCCCACCCCCCGAACCGCCGGACCCGAGCGCAGGACCCGTCCGACGACCTCGTGGCCGGGCACGACGCGCGGCCGGTGCGGTGGGAGTTCCCGGTCGAGGACGTGCAGGTCGGTACGGCAGACCCCGCACGCCTCGACGTGGAGCAGCGCCTCCCCGGGGCCGGGCTCCGGCCCGGAAACCTCGGCAGTCTCCAGCCGGCCGGGCGCGCCGACGCGCCAGGCGCGCACGTCAGGCGCTGGCCGAGGTCAGCCCGGCCCGCTCCTCAGGGGTTACGCCGAGCACCTCCACCGGGCAGCGGGCGTGGGTGAGGACGTACCAGGCGGTCGACCCGGCGTCGTGGCGCAGTCCGTCGGCCGGCGGCCCCACGACGAGTAGCAGCGCCTGGGCGGACAGCTCGACCAGCACCGGCCCGGCCGGTCCCTCGACGACTCGGACCCGCACCGGCACCGGGTCGGGCAGGCTCGTCTGCGCGGTGGCGACCAGGCGGCGGGTGTCGGCGTCGATGACAGCGCCCAGGGAGGAGTGCCAACGCGGCGACGCCGCGTCGCACGAGGTCGCCGGCAGCTCCCATGCCCGCACAACGCTCACCGGCGCCCGCCGGCCGGCGGCGATCCCGAGCGCCCGGGTCAGCACGTCGGCGCTCTCGGTGCCGCCGTCCACCCCGACGACCACGGCGTGGATCTGGTCCTCCGTCGCGCGGTCCATGGTGAGCCTCCTTCGAGGAGCCCTCCGCCAGTCCCGGGGTCCCGGAGTCGAGCCCCGGTACCGTCACTGTGCGCCCTTTGTCGCCTCGCTCGACAGGCCGTCAGCCCCTTGTCCACCGTGCGGCGTTGGGGTTGTCTGGGGCGGAACCCCGAGACGGGCGGGGGCCGATCGCGGACAGGCGGTGAGCGGCAATGCGTGCAGCAGTGGGTGACCGGATCGTTGTCGTTTCGGGCAAGGTCAGCGGCCCTGTGCGGGACGGCGAGGTCGTGGAGGTGCGCAACGCCGACGGATCCCCGCCCTACACCGTGCGCTGGGACGACGGGCACGAGGGACTGTTCTTCCCCGGTCCGGACGCCATCGTCCAGCATGGCTCGGAGCTCGGGACGGACTCGCCATCCCCCTCAGCTGCGGGGTCGGCGGAGTGGCATGTCAAGACGTGGCACGTCGACCTGCACCTCTTCGAGGGCGGCGAGGGGACGACGAGCGCGCACGCCGTCCTCCGTACGGATGCGGCGCAGCTCGACGCGCGCGGGGAGACCCGGCGCAACCCGCGCGACTCCGACGTCCCCGAGATCGGTGACGAGGTGGCGGCGGCGCGCGCGCTGCGGCGGCTCGCCGACCGCCTGCTCGGCACGGCCGAGGACGACATCCGGGGTGTGGAGAAGCACGGGAAGGTCCACCTGAGGGCCTGACGGTGCAGGCAGCGGGCCCAGCGCCCGGAGGCGACCGGTACCGCCCGCGCTGCGGGCTGTGGGGTGAGTGACGGGACTTGAACCCGCGGCCACCTGGACCACAACCAGGTGCTCTACCAACTGAGCTACACCCACCGTGGCGCACCGGTGCTCGGCCGGCGGCGCGACGAGTGTAGCCGGAGCCCCGCGCGGAGTGAGCAGCGTCAGCGGCGGGCTTCGGAGAGCTCCGCGGCGACGGCCCGCGAGGTCTCGCTGTCCGGACCGGGGAGCGGCACCAGCACCGTACGGCGGTAGTAGCGCAGCTCGTCGAGGGAGTCGAGGATGTCGCCGAGCGCCCGGTGGTTTCCCGTCTTGGGCGGCGCGGCGTAGTAGACCCGCGGATACCAGCGGCGGACCAGCTCCTTGAGCGAGCTGACGTCGATGTTGCGGTAGTGCAGCCACCCCTCGAGCCCGGGCATGTCGCGCGCCAGGAAGGCGCGGTCCATGTGCACCGTGTTGCCGGCCAGCGGGGCCTTGCGCGGCTCGGGCACGTGCTGGCGTACGTAGGCCAGGACGCGCTGCTCCGCCTCGACCAGCGTCGTGCCCGACGCCAGCTCCGCCAGCAGCCCCGACGACGTGTGCATCTCGCGGACCACCTCCGGCATCATCGCGAGCGCCTGCGCCGGTGGCCGGACCACGGCCTGGACGCCGTCGCCGAGCACGTTGAGCTCGGCGTCGGTGACGAGCGCCGCCACCTCGACCAGGGCGTCGGTGCCCAGGGCGAGACCGGTCATCTCGCAGTCGATCCAAACCATCCGGTCGTTCATGGTCGGCAACCATAGGGCGGACTCATCGGCGCGGCTCGTCTCCGCCGTCCTCGAGGTGGCGGACGTCCATCAACCCGGATCGCTGCAGGCCGTACACGGCCAGGGCCAAGGCCGTTCCACCGACCCCGACCGCGACGCCCTGCCAGGCGGGGCTGCCGCTACGCACGACGACGACGACAGCGACGGCCGTCGCGAACAGCGCCCAACCCAGCGCCTGGCGCGACAGCCGCGACCGGTGCCTGCGGTGTCTGGCGACGACGTCCTCCTCGAGCAGTGGCGGGGTTTGCAGCGGCGAGGCTGAGCAGCCGATCGCCGGCACCCGGCGGCTCACCCCGACCCTGGCACGGATCCCGGCCCTGGCGGTGGAGGTGGGGCGGCCTGCTGTCTGCGCGGCGGGCTACGTCCGCGCTACGGCGCGCTCCGGGCCGCGGGTGCGTCCGACGTCCCGGCTGGAGTGACCAGCGACATGTTGCCACTCATGCTCGATGAAGGTTAGCCTGCCCTTACTCGAACCGTCCGGTGCGGACGTTGCGGGCCGATCGGAGGAGAGCGCGCATGTCGATGGTGTCGACTCACCTCAGGCAGCGGGTGATCGAGTCGTACGCGCCTCGCGAGCACGCATCTGACGCCGCCAGCGCGCGGACCACGCTCGCGGAGCTCGGTTGCGGTCGGCGGGCGCGGATCGTCGACGTCGGCGGCGACGCCGACCCGGCCACCGCACGCCGGATGTTCGACCTGGGCTTCGCGCCGGGTGTCGAGGTGGAGGTCTTGCGTCGGGCCCCCCTTGCGGATCCGGTCATCTTCCGTATCGCGGGCTACGAGATCGCGCTGCGCCGGGTCCAGGCCCGCTGCATCGAGGTGTCGACGCCGGCGTGAACGCCGGCCGCTCCAAGAGCCGCGCGTCGGTGGCCACGCTGAGGGCCATCCCGCGGCTCGCCCTGGTCGGGAGCCCGAACTCGGGCAAGACGACGCTGTTCAACGCGCTGACCGGCTTGCGTGCCAAGACCGGCAACTACCCCGGCGTGACCGTCGCGCGCTACGAGGGCACCGGCCGGGTCGCCGACCACGAGGTGGTGGTCGAGGACCTTCCCGGCACCTACAGCCTGGACCCGATCAGCCCCGACGAGCAGATCGTCACCGACGTGCTCGACCCGCTGCACGACGTCGACACCCCGGACGGGCTCGTCGTCACCCTCGACGCCACCACGCTGCGACGCTCGCTCGGGCTGCTCTCCCATGTCCTGCACACCGGGCTGCCGGTGTGCGTCGTGCTGACGTTCACCGACGAGCTGACCCGCCGCCAGGGCTCGCTGGACGTCGACGCGCTGCGCCGCGCGCTGGGCGTCCCGGTGGTGTCGGTCGTCGCGGGTCGGCGGCACGACCTGAGCGAGCTGCGTGAGCTCCTGCCCGACCCGCAGTCGTGGTCGAGGCCGCCCGTCCTACCGCCGACCGGCCCCAGCGAGGTGAGCAGCTGGATCGCTTCGGTGCTGTCCGCGGCGCGCTACGTCATGCCGGCGGTCGACGAGCGCACCCGCCGCGTCGACGCCGTCCTGCTCCACCCGCTGTGGGGGACTCTGGTCTTCTTCGCGACGATGTTCGCGTTCTTCCAGGTGATCTTCACAGTGGCCGCCCCCCTGCAGGACGCGCTCGAGCGGTTCTTCGGCTACCTGGGCTCGCTGGTCGACGCCTACGTCCCTGCCGGCTGGCTGGGCAGCTTCCTGTCCGACGCGCTGCTCGGCGGCGTCGGCGGCGTTCTCGTCTTCCTCCCCCAGATCGCCCTGCTGTTCCTCCTGGTGTCGCTTCTGGAGGGCGTGGGGTACATGTCGCGCGCGGCGTTCCTCATGGACCGGGTGATGTCCAAGGCCGGCCTGGAGGGGCGCGCGTTCGTCGCACTGCTGTCGTCGCTCGCCTGCGCCGTCCCCGGGATCATGGCGACCCGCACGCTGCCCTCCGCGCGTGACCGCATCGCGACGATGATGGCCGCCCCGCTCATGACATGCTCGGCCCGGCTGCCGGTCTACGTGCTGCTGATCGGGTTGCTCGTCGAGCCGGGCACCCGCCTCGGCCCGGTGGGTGCGCAGGGAGCCGTCATGTTCGGGCTCTACCTGCTGGGGGCCGTGTCGGCGATGGTCGCGGCCTGGGCATTCTCGCGGATCGGACGGGGGAGCGGGCCGCTGCTGCCGTTCTACATGGAGATGCCGCCCTACCGGATGCCGTCGGCGCGCTCGGTGGCGCTGTCGGTGTGGGGGGCGTGCCAGACCTTTTTGCGCAAGGTCGGCAAGATCATCCTTCTGACGACGGTCGTGCTCTGGCTGCTGCTGAACCTGCCTGCTCGCGGCGCCGCCGACCTGCGGGCCGCCGGCGTCGACACCCGGGACGACGCCGCGGTCTCGGCGTACGTCATCGACCACTCCTATGCCGCAGACGCCGGGCGTTTCGTGGAGCCGGTCTTCCAGCCGCTGGGCTTCGACTGGCGGATCAACATCGGGGTGCTCGCCTCGCTGTCGGCCCGCGAGGTGTTCGTCGCCACGCTCGGACAGGTCGCCGCCGCCGAGGACCCCGACAACCCATCGACGGCCCTGCAGGACATGACCCTCGACGAGGGCCCGCGAGCCGGCGAGCCGCTGTTCACCCCACCGGTGCTGGCCGCCCTGCTCGTCTTCTTCCTCTACGCCCTGCAGTGCATGTCGACGGTCGGCGTCCTGCGCCGCGAGTCCGGCTCCTGGCGCTGGCCGGCGATCGCGTTCGGTTACCTGTTCGTGCTCGCCTGGGTGATGGCGCTGACCGCGCGGCTCGTCGTGGGGGCGGTGACCTGACGTGTCCGCACCGTTGGTGCCGCTGCACCCCGAGCCGGTCGCCGGCGACGACCACACGCTGCGCTGGGTGGTCCCCGTCGGCGTCCTCGACTTCGTCGGAGCGCCCCGCGAGGTGCCGGCGTGCCTGCAGACACTGCTCGACGACGGCACGATCGAGGCGCTGGCGGTGGAGCCCGCAGCGGTGCGCATCCGGCTGAGCGCCCCCGCCAGCTGGCGTGTCGACGGACCACGCATGCGCGCGGCCGTCCAGGAAGCTCTGGCGGTGCCCGAGCAGTGGTCGCCGGTGGGGAACGGATCACCGGACGAGGTCCTGCGGATGGCGGTGCAGGAGGTCATCGACGGCGACGTCGGGGCCTACGTGCGCTCGCACGGCGGCGACGTGGCGCTGCTCGAGGTGCACGACGGCGAGGTCGACGTACGGCTCAGCGGCACCTGCACGCACTGCCCGGCCTCTGACGTGACCCTGACCGACCGCTTCGAGACGGCCGTCCGCGCCCGCTATCCCGCGTTGCGGGCGGTGCGGGCGCGCGACGACACTGCACCCGGCGGGGTCCGGCGCCTGCTCAGCCTTACCCCGCTGCGCCGGCGCTGAGCCGCGCCCACCAGCCTCGGCGGCCACCAGCCTCGGCGGCCAGCAGGTCCGCATCCGCCGGCGGCCGAGCCGACGAGTGCGCCCGGCAGGATTCGAACCTGCGACCAAGTGCTTAGAAGGCACCCGCTCTTCCGCTGAGCTACGGGCGCGCGCTGCAGTGGACATTCTGCCGGGCCGCCGGACCGCGGCGGCGCTGCCTACCCTGTGCGCATGTCGGCCGCGCGGGGGTCGGCGCCGGTCCCGCTGCCGAGCGCCGTGCCGCCGGAGCGTCCGGGGTGGGTGCGACGCGCGCGCGGACTGTTGGCGTTCCTGCGGGAACGCGTGATCCGCGGCAGCGCGGGCGCCTCAGCCGAGCGTCGCGAGGCCGGCGACGACCTCCGCACCGGGCAGCCGGCTCAACGCCGCGCCGGGAACGACGAGCTTCGACCGGCGGACGCCGCTGCCGACGATCACCGACGGCGTCGCGTGCACCACGGCGTCGACCAGCACGGGCCAGGACGCCGGCAGCCCGGGCGGGGTGATCCCGCCGTACTCCATGCCGGTCTGCTCGACCGCCTCCTCCATCCGCATGAACGAGGCCTTGCGCACGTCGAGCCGCTGCCGGACGACGCGGTTGACGTCGGTCCGCGTGGTGGCGAGGACCACGCAACCGGCGACGCGTTGCTGGCCGCCGCGAGCTCCGGCGACCACGACGCAGTTGGCGGACAACTCGAGCGGGACGTCGTACACGGCGCAGAACCGGGCCGTGTCGGCCAGTGCCGGGTCGATCTCGGCGACGAGCACCTCGGCGTCCCACGCCGCGAGAGCGGCGGCGACCGGCGGCGCGAGCAGGTCGGGGCGGGAGAGCGCGGGCGAGGTCTGCAGCCGTCCGATCACCGGCCCATCGTGGTGGATTTTCGCTCCGCGGAGCGGCGGGCGTGTGATCGGGGCACCGAGACGGCAGGATCGGGCCGTGACGATCACGGGGTCGGCGCGTCTCCTCGAGGCGCTCGAGGCGCTCTGCGTGCGCCTGGACACCCTGCCGCTCCCGCTGGACGCGCCGTCCGCTCACGACGCGCGGCGCGACCGGGACGCGCTGGTCCACCAGCTCGATGACTACCTGCTGCCGCGTGTCCGTAGCCTCGACGCGCCGCTGCTCGCGGTCGTCGGCGGCTCGACCGGAGCGGGCAAGTCGACACTGGTGAACGCGATCGTCGGCGCGCGGGTGAGCGAGCCGGGCGTCCTGCGTCCCACGACCCGCGCCCCCGTGCTCGCCCACCACACCGCCGACGGGGCGTGGTTCACCGGCGACCGGGTGCTGCCCGGGTTGCCCCGGGTGACCGGCGCGGGCTCGGCCGACCCGGGCACGCTGCGCCTGGTCGGCGTAGACAGCCTCGCCGAGGGTCTCGCGCTGCTCGACGCCCCCGACGTCGACTCGGTGGTCACCGCCAACCGCGAGCTCGCTCACCAGCTGCTGGCCGCCGCGGACCTGTGGCTGTTCGTCACCACGGCTGCGCGCTACGCCGACGCCGTGCCCTGGGACCTGCTGCGCGAGGCGGCCTCGCGCAGCGCGGCCGTGGCGGTCGTCCTCGATCGCGTCGCGCCGGAGGACGCCGACGAGGTCAGCCGCGACCTCGCGCGGCTGCTGGCCGGTGAGCGGCTCGGCGACTCGCCCCTGTTCGTGGTGCCGGAGTCGAGGCTGGTCGACGGGGAGCTGCCACCCGACGCCGCCCGCCCGCTGCGCGAGTGGCTGCACCGCCTCGCCACCGACGCGCAAGCCCGCCAGGACGTCGTCCGGCGCACGCTCGACGGGGCGCTGCGCCAGCTGCACGCGCGAATCGAGCCGCTGGCGCTCGCCGCCGAGGACCAGGCGCGGACGGTCGACGCGCTCGCCGGCGCGGTCGGGTCGGCGTACGCCAGCGCCCTTTCCGGCGTCGACGCCGCCAGCCGCGACGGCAGCCTGCTCCGCGGCGAGGTGCTCGCCCGGTGGCAGGAGTTCGTGGGTACGGGGGAGTTGATGCGCTCCTTCGAGGAGCGGCTGGGCCGCTTCCGCGACCGGGTGAGCGCGATGATCCTCGGACGCCCACAGCCGGCCCCGGCGCAGGAGGTGGGCGTCGCCATCGAGCACGGCGTCGAGGCGCTCGTCCGCGACGCGGCCCACACGGCGGCCGAGCAGGCTGGCCGCTCCTGGTCGGGCGACCCGGCCGGGCGGGCGCTGCTGGCCCGGGCGCCGAGCGACCTGACCCGCGCGTCGCCGCAGTTGCCCGAGCGCGCGGCAGCCGCCGTACGGGCGTGGCAGGGCGGCGTCCTCGACATGATCCGCTCCGAGGCCGGGGGCAAGCGGAGCACCGCCCGCTTCCTCAGCTTCGGCATCAACGGGCTGGCCGTCACGCTCATGGTCGTCGTCTTCGCACACACGGCCGGGCTCACCGGTGCCGAGGTCGGCATCGCCGCGGGCACGGCCGTGGTCGGCCAGCGGCTGCTCGAGGCCGTGTTCGGAGACGATGCGGTGCGCGAGATGGCCGACCGTGCACGGATGGACCTCGCGACCCGCGTCGGGGAGCTCCTGGAGCTGGAGCAGGAGCGCTACCGGTCGCTGCTCGAGGCATCCGGCGTCGACCGCGGCGCCGCCGCGGCGCTGCGCGCCGGCGCGGCCGACGTCGCGGCGTCCCGCACCGGGACGAGCGCGTGAGCCGGCTCGACCTGCCGGGGCGGTTGCGTGCCCTGGACGGTGCGGTGCACGCCGCCAGGGGTCGGCTCGACGAGACGGCGGTCGGGCCGGCGCAGACCGTGGTGGCGCGGGCAGCGGAGCGGCTGCGGCTGTCGACCTCGCACACGGTCGTCGCGCTCGCCGGCCCCACGGGCAGCGGGAAGTCCTCGCTGTTCAACGCGATCTGCGGGCTCGACCTCGCCCGGGTCGGCGTACGTCGTCCCACCACGGCCGAGCCGCTGGCCTGCGTCTGGGAGGCGCAGGGCGCCGGGCCGCTGCTGGAATGGCTGGGCATCTCCCGCCGCCACCAGGTGGCGCACGAGAGCGTGCTCGACCCGCAGGGGGCCGACGGCTTGGGCGGCCTCGTGCTGCTGGACCTGCCCGACCACGACTCGACGACGCTGGCGCACCGGCTCGAGGTCGACCGGTTGGTCGGGCTGGTCGACGTTTTCGTCTGGGTCGTCGACCCGCAGAAGTACGCCGACGCGGCGCTGCACGGACGCTACCTGCGCCCGCTGGCGGCGCACGGCGGCGTCACCGTCGTCGTGCTCAACCAGGTCGACCGGCTGAGCGAGCCCGAGCGGGACACCTGCCTGGCCGACCTTCGCCGCATCCTGGCCGGCGACGGGTTGGCCGGGGCGAGCGTGCTCGCCACGTCGGTGCGCAGCGGCGAGGGGGTCGACCGGCTGCGCGAGGTCCTGCGCACGGCCGTCAGCCGCCGCCGGGCCGCCGAGGAGCGGCTGGCCGGCGACGTCACCTCGGCCGCCCAACGCCTCCTGGACGCCGCCGGCACCGCGGGCGAAGCCTCGGTGAGCCGCCGCGACCGAGCCGCCCTCGTCGACTCCCTCGCCGACGCGGCCGGCGTGCCGGTCGTGGTCTCCGCCGTGCAGCGCTCGACGGTGCGGCGGGCGCGGGCTGCGACCGGGTGGCCGGTGACGCGCTGGTTGGGCCGGCTGCGGCCCGACCCGGTGCGGCGGCTGCGGCTGGACCGCACCACGGTCGACCCCGAGCTGGTGCGCAGCTCGTTGCCCGAGCCCACCCGGGTGCAGCGCGCCCGGGCCGATGCCGCGGTGCGGGGACTCGCCGACGCGGTGGCCGACGGCGCGTCGCCGGCCGAGGTCGGCCTGGTGCACGATGCGGCGTCCCGGGCCGCCGGCGAGCTGCCCGACCGGCTCGACCGGGCGGTGGTGGCCGTCGACCTGGGCGTCGGCCGCCGTCCGCTGTGGTGGGGTCTCGCCGGGGCGCTGCAGTGGGCGGCGTTCGCGGTGACCCTGGTCGGGCTCGGCTGGCTGGGCTTCCTGTGGGTGCTGGCCTGGCTGCGCGTACCCGATCCGCCCACACCCGAGTGGCACGGCTGGCCGTGGCCGACGCTGCTGCTGATCGGCGGCCTGCTCGTGTCCCTGCTCGTCGCGCTGCTCTCGCGGGTGGCGGCTGCCGCGGCGGGCCGCCGGCGGGCCGGCGCCGCGCGGCGGCGCCTGAACGCCGCGGTGGCCGGCGTGGCCGAGGAGGTGGTCGTGGAGCCGGTGCTCGCGGAGGTGCAGGCCATGGCCTCCGTACGCGAGCAAGCCCGCCTGGCCCGCGGCTGAGAGCATCCAGGCCTGAGCGGTCGAGCAGCAGAGGGAGCCGTCGTGGCGGGAGCGTTCGAGGGCCGGGTCGCGGTCATCACCGGTGCCAGCCGCGGCATCGGGCTGGCCATCGCGCAGACCCTCGTCGACCGCGGCGCCCGCGTGGCCGTCACCGCACGAAGGCCGGACACGCTCGCCGAGGCGGTGGACCGGCTCGGCGGCCCCGGGCGGGCGCTCGGCGTCTCGGGCCGGGCCGCCGACCCGGACTCCCGCATGCAGGCGATCGAGGCGACGATGGCCGAGTACGGCAGCATCGACCTGCTCGTCAACAACACCGGCACCAACCCGGTCTACGGCCCGTTGCTCGACATCGACCTTGCCGCCGCGCGAGCCATCGTCGAGACCAACGTGCTCGCCGCCCTCGCGTGGGTGCAGGCCGTGCACCTGGCTTGGATGGGCGAGCACGGCGGCGCCGTCGTCAACGTCTCCTCGGTGGCCGGCTTGCGCCCCGCCGAGGGGCTCGGGCTCTACGGCGCCAGCAAGGCGATGCTGTCCCACCTGACCGCGCAGCTCGCCGTCGAGCTGGCGCCCGCCGTACGCGTCAACGCCGTCGCCCCCGCGGTCGTCAAGACCCGCTTCGCCACCGCGCTCTACGAGGGGCGGGAGGAACAGGTGGCGGCGCGGTACCCCGCGCAACGGCTCGGCGTCCCCGAGGACGTTGCCGGGGCCGTGGCGTTCCTGCTCTCCGACGAGGCGTCCTGGATCACCGGGCAGACGCTGGTCGTCGACGGCGGCATCACGCTGCGCGGCGGGCTGTAGGGCAGTCCACAGGCATCCGGCGGCTCCGGCCGGCATCCACAGAAGCCGGTACGGCTCTGCCGGGGTCGTCCCCGGCGGAGCACGGTGGCTGTGCCGCGGTGGACGCGGCGGCCGCTGCCGCAGTGGCCAGGCGCTCGAGGAGCAGCAGATGAACGAGACCTTCGTCACCGTCCAGGGCAACGTCGCGACGCCGCTGCGCAGCGGGCTGAGCCGGCAGGGGACGCCGTACGCGTCGTTCCGGCTCGCCTGCACGCTGCGCCGCAACACCGACGAGGGCTGGCGTGACGTCGCCACGTCCTTCTACCAGGTGAGCTGCTACCGCTCGCTCGCCGAGCACGCCGTCGCCTCGCTGCAAGTCGGCCAGCCCGTGGTCGTCTACGGCAAGCAGCTGGTCAAGCAGTGGGACAACGGTGAGCGCAAGGGCACCGACGTCGAGATCGACGCGGTCTCGGTCGGCCACGACCTGTGCCGTGGCACCAGCATGTTCGCTGCCCGCCGTCGGCTCACGGCCGTTCCGGCGCAGTCCGCCGAGGAGTCGCAGCCGGCAGCCGAGGCTGGCAGCGTGGTCGAGGGGGCCGCCGACCGGCCCGCCGGCGTCGCCTGACCGCGAAGGCCGGTTCGCGCGCGCCACTAGCCTGGGCTGCATGGCGGAGTTCATCTACACGATGCGCAAGGCGCGCAAGGCCCACGGCGACAAGGTCATCCTCGACGAGGTCACGCTCTCGTTCTACCCGGGGGCGAAGATCGGCGTGGTGGGCCCAAACGGCGCCGGCAAGTCCAGCGTCCTGCACATCATGGCCGGGCTGGACACGCCGTCCAACGGCGAGGCGACGCTCACCCCCGGCTACACGGTCGGGATCCTGCAGCAGGAGCCGCAGCTCGACGAGACCAAGACTGTGCTGGGCAACGTCTCGCAGGGCATGGGCGCGATCAAAGCCAAGGTCGACCGCTACAACGAGATCGCCGAGCTCATGGCGACCGACTACAGCGACGAGCTCATGACCGAGATGGGCAAGCTGCAGGAGGACATCGACCACGCCGACGCCTGGGACCTCGACTCCCAGCTCGAGCAGGCGATGGACGCGCTGCGCTGCCCGCCGCCGGACGCCGACGTCACCGTGCTCTCCGGCGGCGAGCGGCGCCGGGTCGCCCTGTGCGCGTTGCTGCTCAGCGCCCCCGACCTGCTGCTGCTCGACGAGCCCACCAACCACCTCGACGCCGAGAGCGTGCAGTGGCTCGAGCAGCACCTGGAGAAGTACGCCGGCACCGTCGTCGCCGTCACCCACGACCGCTACTTCCTCGACAACGTCGCCCAGTGGATCCTCGAGCTCGACCGCGGCCGCGCCTACCCCTACGAGGGCAACTACACGACCTACCTCGAGACCAAGCAGGCGCGGCTGAAGGTGGAGGGCCACAAGGACGCCAAGATGCGCCGCCGGCTCTCCGACGAGCTGGAGTGGGTCCGCTCCAACGCCAAGGGCCGGCAGGCCAAGCAGAAGGCGCGGCTGTCGCGCTACGAGGAGATGGCCGCCGAGGCCGACAAGTACCGCAAGCTCGACTTCGAGGAGATCCAGATCCCGCCCGGCCCCCGGCTGGGCAGCGTCGTCGTCGAGGCGCACGCGGTCGCGAAGGGCTTCGGCGACCGCGTCCTCATGCGCGACCTGTCGTTCACGCTGCCCCGCAACGGCATCGTCGGCGTCATCGGGCCCAACGGCGTCGGGAAGACGACACTGTTCAAGATGATCATCGGTGAGGAGCAGCCCGACGAGGGCACCTTCAAGATCGGCGAGACGGTATCGCTGTCCTACGTCGACCAGGGCCGAGCCGGGCTCGAGGCAGCCAAGTCGGTGTGGGAGGTCGTCTCCGACGGGCTCGACCACATCAAGGTCGGCCACGTGGAGATGCCCAGCCGGGCCTACATCGCGGCGTTCGGCTTCAAGGGCCCCGACCAGCAGAAGCCGGCCGGCGTGCTCTCCGGCGGCGAGCGCAACCGGCTCAACCTCGCGATGACGCTGAAGATCGGCGGCAACCTCATCCTGCTCGACGAGCCGACCAACGACCTCGACGTCGAGACGCTGCAGTCGCTGGAGCACGCGCTGCTGGAGTTCCCCGGCTGCGCCGTCATCACCTCCCACGACCGGTGGTTCCTCGACCGTGTCGCCACCCACATCCTCGCCTGGGAAGGTGACTCCGACGATCCGTCGCGCTGGTACTGGTTCGAGGGCAACTTCGACGCGTACGAGCGGAACAAGGTCGAGCGGCTCGGCCCCGAGGCGGCCCGCCCGCACCGGGTCACCTATCGCCGGCTCAAGCGCGGCTGACCGGGGTGAGCCGGCTGTCCAGGTTGCGGGAGACGTTCTGGTTCCTCCCCGCCCTGCTCTGTGTCGGTGGCGCCGTGCTCGCCGAGCTGCTGGTGACGTTCGACGCCAACGTCGACTGGAGCGCCGGGCCGCTCGACGCCCTGCTCTACCGCGTCGGTGAGGACGGCAGCCGCGACGTGCTCGGCGTCATCGCCGGCTCGTCGATGGCGGTCGCCTCGACCAGCTTCTCCATCACGATCGCGGTCCTCGCCCTGACCTCGTCCAGCTACGGCCCGCGCCTGGTGCGCAACTTCATGACCGATCGCGGCAACCAGCTCGTGCTCGGTGTCTACGTCGCGACGTTCCTCTACTGCCTGCTGGTCCTGCGTTCGATCCGGGTTCGGGGCAGTGGTGGGTCGCCCTTCGTGCCGCACCTGGCGGTCAACGTGGCGGTGCTGTTCGCGGTCGGCAACGTCGGGGTGCTCGTCTACTTCATCCACCACATCAGCGACTCGATCCAGGTGTGGACGCTGTCCTCGCGGGTCCGGGGAGAGCTGCGCTCGTTGGTCGAGCGGCTCTACCCGGCCGAGGTGGGGGAGGAGCCTGCGGCGGGCGCGCCCGGCTCTCACGATGTCGAGGCGGACGAGGTGCTGGCGCGGGCCGACTCCGACGGCTTCGCGGTCACGTCCGAGCGGCCGGGCTACGTCGTGGCCATCGACGCCGACGGCGTGCTGTCCGCCGCCGTGCAGGCGGACGCCGTCATCCGGCTGGAGGTGAGGCCGGGGAGCTACGTCATCGATGGTGAGCCGACGGCCAGGGTGTGGCCGCCGACGGCCGGCGGTGACGAGGTGGTGGCCGCGGTTCGGTCTGCGCTCACGATCGGCAACTCCCGCACCCCGCGGCAGGACGTGGAGTTCGCCGCGATGCAGCTCGTGGAGATGGCGGTGCGCGCCCTCTCGCCCGGCACCAACGACCCGTGGACGGCGATCAACGCGCTGGACGAGCTGTCGTCCGGGCTCGCCGACCTGGCCCGGCGGGCCGAGCCGTCGCGGGTGCGGGTCGACGCGGCCGGCCGGGTCCGCGTGGTCGCGCCCTTGCACCACGCTGCAGAGATCCTCGATCTCGTCGCCGACAGCATGAGGCACTACGCGATGGGCGCCCCGTCGGTCGTCTTCCGCACGTTGGAGCTGCTCGGCCGGGTGGGCGTCGTGGCCCGCGACGACCGGCTGCGCGCCCGGGCGTTGCACCACGTCGACCTGCTCGTCGAGGCCTTCCGGCGGGCCGGTCCGCAAGACGTCGACCTGGCCGCTCTGGATGCCCAGGCCGGCGACGTCCGGTCGCGGATCGCGCGCGCCGGCCTGGCTGGCACCCCGATGGGGCCGCTGCCCTGAGCTCCGGGACGATGGCGGCGTGACCCGCCACGTGAGCACCGTGCCGATGCGCTGGAGCGACGTGGACGCCTACCGTCACGCCAACAACGTCGCCTTCCTCGGCTACCTGCAGGAGGCGCGCGTCGACATGCTGTTCGTGCACGCCGCCCGGCAGGGCGCCGAGCACCTGGCCGAGGGTGTGGTGGTCGCCGGCCACGTCGTCGACTACCTCGCGCCGCTGCACCCGCGGGCGGAGCCCGTGCGGATCGAGACCTGGGTGCGCCAGCTGGGCCACGCGTCGTTCAGCTTGGGGTACGAGGTCGCCGACGTGGCCTCCGACGGTGGCCGCACGACCTACCTGCGGGCCTCGAGCGTGCTGGTGCCCTTCGACGTGGAAGCCCATCGCCCCCGCCGGCTCGGAGCCTCCGAGCGCGCGGCGCTCGAACCGCACCTGGAACCCGGCGGCCCCTGCCCACGGGAGCCGCGGGCACTGCCGGACCCGCTGCCGCAGGTCGCCCATGTCCACCGGTGCCGGGTGCGCTGGGGCGACCTCGACGCGTACCGGCACGTCAACAACGTGACGATGCTCGAGTACTTCCAGGACGCCCGAGTCGATCTGGGGCGTGGACTGATGAGCGACCAGCACTCGCACGAGGGCTCGGTGGTGGCGTCCCAGTCCATCGACTACCGGCGGCCGCTGCCGTTCCGGACCGAACCGGTCGATGTCGTGCTGCGCGTGCTGCACCGCAGCCCCGTCGCCTACACCCTGGGCTACGAGATCCGCGCCGAGGAGACGCTCTACGCCCGCGGCCAGAGCACCCAGGTGGCCTTCGACCTGCAGCGGGGCACGGCGCGCCGCTGGTCGGCGGCCGAGCGGGCGGTCCTCGACTCCGTGGCGCCTGCGTGACCCAGCCGCTGCCGCTCGCCCAGCCGGGTACGGCGCACCCGTTCGGGGACCTGGCCGCGCTGGTGGCCGAGCGCGAGCCCGACGCGGTGGTCCGCGTGCTCGCCGATGGCGGCCGGGTCGCGGTCGTGGCGGCGACGCCGTTCGACGTGCTCGTGCTCCGGGCCGCGGCGGTGCAGCTCGCCGGTGCAGCCGTCGAGCATCCGCGCGTCGACCTGGTCGTCGAGGCCGGCACCCTCGCTGCGACCGCCGCGGAGGGCGACGGATCGCTGCTGCGACTGCCACCGCCGGTCGACCCGCTGCGCTGGACGTGGCCGCTGCCGCCGCGCGCTGGCTGGCAGCCTGGTGACGACGTCCCGCTCGCCGACCTGTTCGCCGCACGGGCGTCGGCGGTGCGCGCGTTCCGTACGGCGGTCGAGGCCATGGCCCCGGGCGAGCGCACCCGGGCCGCCCTCGAACGGCTGGCCACCGAGCAATGGGACGTCGACCTCGCGCCCGGCGTCAGCGTCCGAATGGCGCACGCCGCCGCAGCACACGGCTTCCTTCCGCCCGAGCCGGTCGGCGCGACCGCGGCCGTCCGCACGCTCGGCCGCTGGCGGCGCCTCGACACCTCAGCGGGCAGCGTCCTGTCCCGCGCCGGCGGGCTCACGCTGCGCGTGTGATCCCCTCCGCGTCGGCGGCCCGGACGCCGGGCAGCCGCGGGTCGAGCAGGTGCAGTGCCCCGGCCAGGGCGAGGAACCCGAGGCCGATGCCGAGGCAGTTCAGCAGCACGCGGGCGTACCCGAGCTCGCCGACGTCGACGAACGGGTACGGGTAGAAGCGGCCGACCAGCGGACCGCGGACCAGCGTGAACAAGCCCCACATCAGCGGGAAGAGCACGGTGAGCCCGACGACCCGCCACGAGGTGAGCCGGCGCGGACCGAGGAGCAGCCAGCCGCCGAGGCCGAGCAGCGGCACCACGGTGTGCAGCAGCATGTCGGCGACGGTGCCCCAGGCCGTGAGGTCGAACAGCCCGCGCAGCAGGGTGTGGTAGACGACGCCGGTCACGGTGATGGCAACCACGCCGATCAGCCGGAACACCGCGAAGACCGCGGAGCCGCGGTCCAGGCGCAACCAGAGCAGCAGCGACGTGACGCCCACGATGATGTTGGACTGCACCGTGAAGAAGGCGAACGTGTTCAGACCGCGGGCGAGCGGGTCGGCGAAGAAGCCCTCCGTGTTGGCCGCCGACACCGGGACCTGGATGACCAGCCCCGCGGCAACGGCGAAGGCGGTGAGCCCGAACCACACCCGCGCTGCCGTCCGCCGGCTGTCGTCCGCGGCGGTCTGGCCGGACGACGGGACGCTCACGGGTGCACGCTCACACGGCCAGCCAGACGGCGGTGTCGACCGGCAGCGCCGGGTCGCCGAGCCGCTCCTGGCCGAGCGGTCCGCTGGTGAGCAGCACCCGCGCCTCCCGCGGCAGCGCGACCGGCTCTGGGCCGAGGTTGACCACGCAGGCGAAACCGGGGTCGCGCGCGAACGAGACCACGTCGGAGCCGAGATCGCGCCAGTGCAGGCCGCCGTCGCCCAGCGCCGGGTGCTCGCGCCGCAGCCGCAGCGCCGCGCGGTACAGCTCGAGCATCGAGCCGGGGTCGCCCTGCTGCGCCTCCACCGACAGCTGCGCCCAACCCGCCGGCTGGGGCAGCCAGCTGCCGTCCGTACCGAATCCCAGCGAGTTGCCGGAGTGCCTCCACGGGATCGGCACCCGGCACCCGTCGCGACCGACCTGCTCACCGCCCGAACGGGTCCAGGCCGGGTCCTGGCGGACGTCACCGGGCAGGTCGAGCACCTCCTCCAGACCCAGCTCCTCGCCCTGGTAGACGTACGCCGCGCCGGGCAGCGCCAGCATCAGCAGCGCGGCCGCGCGGGCCCGCTTGCGGCCCAGCTCGACGTCGACGGGGCCCGGCCCGGCGTGCAGGTGGCCTCCGCGCCGGCCGCCCGGCGCGCCCTCGTCGGCGTCGGGACGGCCGAAGCGGGTGACGTCGCGGACGATGTCGTGGTTGGACAGCACCCACGTGGTCGCCGCGCCGACGGTGGCGTGGCTGTCCAGCGAGGTCTCGATGATGGAGCGGAGCTCCTCGGCGTCCCACGGGGCCCGGACGAAGTCGAAGTTGAACGCCGTGTGCAGCCGGCCCTCCTTGACGTACTCGACCAAGCGGTCAGGGCTGGCCACCCACGCCTCGGCGCAGAACATCCGCGGTGGGTCGTAGGAGTCGGCCACCTCGCGCCAGGCCTCGTAGACCTCCTGCACGTCGAGGCGGTCCCAGTGCGGGTGCTGCCCGTGCTGGTCGGCGGCGAGGAACCGGTCTGCATCGTCGCCGATGTCGGGCAGCCCGGGCTCCTTGGTCAGCCCGTGGGCGACGTCGATCCGGAATCCGTCGACGCCGCGGTCGAACCAGAAGCGCAGCACCGACATGAACTCCGCCCGCACGTCGGGGCTGGTCCAGTCGAAGTCCGGCTGCCCGGCGTCGAACAGGTGCAGGTACCACTCGCCTGGCCGGCCGTCCGGCTCGCTCACCCGCGTCCAGGCCCCGCCGCCGAACGCGCTCTGCCAGTCGTTGGGCGGCTGCTCGCCGTGCTCCCCACGACCGGGCCGGAAGATGTAGCGGGCGCGCTCCGGGCTACCCGGGCCAGCCGCGAGCGCCTCGGTGAACCACGGGTGCTCGCTGCTGGAGTGGTTGGGCACGATGTCGAGGACGACCTTGAGCCCGTGCTCGTGGGCCTCGGCGATCAGCGCCTCGGCCTCGTCGAGCGTGCCGAACAGCGGCTCGATGTCGCGGTAGTCGGCCACGTCGTAGCCGGCGTCGGCCATGGGCGAGGGGTACCAGGGGTTGATCCAGACGGCGTCGACGCCGAGGTCGCGCAGGTAGCCCAGCCGGGAGCGCAGGCCCGCGATGTCGCCCATCCCGTCGCCGGTACCGTCGGCGAAGGACCGGATGTAGACCTGGTAGATGACCGCCGAGCGCCACCACTGCTCGCGGGCGGCTGCGTCGACGGGAGCGGCGGCGGGCGAGGTCACGGCGGCCCAGCCTAGGGCGCCGCCTCGTCGAACGTGTTGACCATGCTGTGGGCCGCGCGGACGAGGTAGTCCCAGAGCACCGCCTCGTACGCCGGTGGCAGCCCCAGCTCGTCGACGGCGTCGCGCATGTGGCCAAGCCAGCGGTCGCGCGCGTCGGGGGTGACGGCGAACGGGGCGTGCCGCATCCGCAGGCGGGGGTGGCCGCGCTGCTGGGAGTAGGTTTGCGGGCCGCCCCAGTACTGCTCGAGGAACATTCGCAGCCGCTCCTCTGCCGGGCCGAGGTGGTCCTCGGGATAGAGCGCCCGCAGTACCGGGTCGTCGGCCACGCCCTGGTAGAAGCGGTGCACCAGACGGTGGAACGTCGGCGCCCCGCCGACGGCGTCGTAGAACGTCTGCTGCTGGGGCTGGCTCACACCCGGCATCCTCTCAGGTGAGTTGGGTAGGACTGCCTGCACGACGACGCTGGTCAGGAGGCGCACATGGCAACGACCCGCAAGGCGACAGCGCACTGGAAAGGCACGCTCAAGGAGGGTGCCGGTCAGGTGAGCCTGGACTCCTCGGGACTCGGGACGTACGAGCTCACCTGGGCCGCCCGCGCCGAGACACCGCAGGGACGCACCAGCCCGGAAGAGCTCATCGCCGCCGCGCACTCCGGCTGTTTCTCGATGGCGCTGTCGCTCGCGCTCGCCGAGGCCGGATCGACGGCGGAGGCGCTGGACACGACCGCGGAGGTCGACTTCCAGCCCGGCACCGGCATCACCGGCATCCGGCTGCGGGTGCGCGGCGCGGTGCCCGGCATGTCGGCGGAGGACTTCGCGGCCGCCGCGGAGGCCGCCAAGGAGGGCTGTCCGGTCAGCCAGGCGCTCAACGCCGTGCCGATCACGCTGGACGCCGCCCTGGCCTGACGAGTTGATCACGTTAACGTGATCAACTCCCCCTTGGCGAGTCCTGCAGGACGCGGGAAGGGGGAGTTGCGCTCGGCAAGGCCCGCTGCGTACGACTGGCTCAGCCAAGCAGCGTCCCCACGGCATGGATCACCAGGCCGGCGAGCGCGCCGACGACCGTCCCGTTGACGCGGATGAACTGCAGGTCCCGCCCGACGCGCAGCTCGATACGCCGGGTCGTCTCCTCGGGGCCCCACCGCTCGATCGTGTCGGTGATCACCGTGGTGAGTTCGGAGCGGTAGGTCGTGGCGACGTGCGCGACCACGTCCTCGATCCAGCCGTTGGTCTTGGCCCGCAGGTCGGAGTCCTCGCCGAGGCGGGCGCCGAGCGACTGCAGCCCGACCACCGCCCGCCGGCGCAGCTCGCTGGCGGGGTCCTCGATGGCCTCGAGCAGCACCCGTCGGACGCTCGACCAGATCTCGCCGATCGCCCGGCGCACCTCGGCATGGTCGAGCAGCCGGTCCCACAGCGCGTCGGCTTGCGCCATCGTCTCCGGCTTGGTCCGCAGGTCGACCGCGAGCGTGGCGAGGTAGCGGTCGAACGCCTGGCGGGCGGAGTGATCCTGGCGCTCACCCACTTCGTCGACGAAGCGGACGATCTCGAGATAGACCCGGTACGCCACGATCTCGTCGACCAACCGTGGCGACCACGTCGGCGCCTGGCGGGCGATCACGTCCACGACGGCCCGCCGGTTGGCGCGCAGCCACGCGGCCGCCTCGCCCACGACGAGGTCGACGAGGCCGCGGTGCGACCCGTCGAGCACCACACGGTCGAGCACCCGGCCCAGCGGCGGGCCGACCGGGAGCTTGGCGAGCGGGCGGACCACCGTCTGCTCGAGGAGGTCCTGAACGTCCTCGTCGCGCAGCACCGCCAACGTCCCGCGCAGAGCGGTCGCCGCCTCGCCCACGACCCGCTCCGCGTTCGCCTTCTCGGTCAGCCATGCCCCGACGCGCCCGGAGATGTCTGCGCTGCGCACCCGCCCGCGCACGACCTCCTCGGCGAGGAAGTGCGTGCCGACGAAGTCGCCGAGGTTGCGGCCGAGCTGGTCCTTGCGGTTGGGGACGATCGCCGTGTGCGGGATGGGCAGCCCCAGCGGGTGCCGGAACAGCGCGGTGACCGCGAACCAGTCGGCGAGCCCGCCAACCATGCCGGCCTCGGCGGCCGTGACGACGTACCCGACCCACGCCCCCGCGCCGGCCGCCTCCGCCCGCTTGGCCACGACGAAGACGACCGCAGCGAGCACGAGCAGGCCGCCGGCAAAGGCCTTCATGCGTCGCAGGTCGCGACGGCGGTCTTCGTCGGTGACGCCAGAGTCGTCGAGCAGGGGTACGGGGGTGGCAGTGGTCACCCGCCGATTGTCCCCGCCTCACAGCCGCGCGAGGTGCCCGGCGGCGGCAGCCAGGGGTGGGAGCGGTCAGACCGCCGTACGCCGCCAGGCCGGCTCCCGGCCCTCCCGGGCCGCGCGCTCCAGCTCCTCGGCCGCCTTCGCGATGTTGCGCTGCATCGACCCGAAGACGATGCCGTGGAAGGGCCAGACGCTCCACCAGTAGAGCTGGCCGGACAGGCCGCGGGGATGGAAGATCGCGCGCTGCCGCAGCAGCGTGCGATCGCGCTCGTCGGTGCCGATCGAGAGGTCCAGCCAGGCCTCGCCCGGCACTCGCATCTCGCCCCGCAGCCGCAACAGCTCCAGCGGCTTGACCTCCTCGACCCGCCACCAGTCCAGCGCGTCGCCGACGTGCACCGCGTCGGGGTTGCGGCGGCCGCGGCGCATGCCGGGACCGCCGCTGAAGCGGTCGAGCACGCCGCGCACTCGCCAGGCCAGCGCCCAGGAGTACCACCCGTGCTCGCCGCCGATGCCCTCGACGACCTCCCACAGCGACTCGCGGCTGGCCGCTACGACCCGCTCCCGCTCGTCGGTGTAGAGGTCACCGCCGGCCCAGTCGGGGTCGGTCGGCAACGGGTCGCTCGGCGCTCCGCGCACCTCCGCGTCGGACCAGTGGGTGGCCACGTCGGCGTCCCGGATGCGCTGCAGCGCGAGCTTGACCGACCGGTCGAACGACGTGAGCCCGCCGTCGGGGTCGGGGACCCAGTCGGCGATGTCGTGCTCGCGGCAGACGACGGTGTTGCGCAGGCTCTCCACGAGCGGTCGGGCGATGCCGCTGGGCACCGGTGTGACGAACCCGACCCAGTGGCTGGACAGCGACGGGGACAGCACCGGCACCGGTAGGACCCGGCGGCGCGGAAGGCCGGCCACATTGGCGTACCGCTGCATCATCTCCAGGTAGGTGAGCACGTCGGGACCGCCGATGTCGAAGGTCCGGTTGACCTGCGGCGGCATGGACGCCGCGCCGACCAGGTAATGCAGCACGTCGCGGACGGCGATCGGCTGGATGCGGCTGCTGACCCACGTGGGCGTGACCATGGCCGGGAGGCGCTCGGTGAGATAGCGCAGCATCTCGAAGCTGGCGCCGCCGCTGCCGATGATGACCGCCGCCTGCAGCATCGCTGTCGGCACGCCGCTGTCGAGGAGAATGCGGCCCACCTCCGCGCGGCTGCGCAGGTGCGGGGAGAGCTCCTCGTCCTCAGGGTTGAGGCCGCCGAGGTAGACGATGCGGCGTACGCCGGCGCGCCGGGCCGCGTCGGCGAAGTTGCGCGCCGCCCGCCGGTCGAGGTCGGCGAAGTCGTCGCCCTTGCCGATGGCGTGGATGAGGTAGTACGCGACGTCCACACCCGCCAGCGCCGGCCCGAGCGTGTCGGGGTCGAGCACGTCCAGCACCACCGGCTCGACGTCGGCGGCCCACGGCCGGTCCCGCAGGAGCGACGTGCTGCGCGCCGCCGCCCGCACCGTGAAGCCGGCGTCGAGCAGTCGCGGAACCAGGCGCCCGCCGATGTAGCCGGTGGCGCCGGTGACGAGTGCGGTACGGGACTGCTCGGCCATGCCGTCGATCCTGCCCGCCCGCCTGGTGGCCCGCATCCGGGCGTGGTCATTCGCGCGGAGTCGCCGCCGCCGACTCGTCCGGACTGCCGGTTTCCTCGGGGCGGCGCATCCACACCGTGCGCTGAGGGAACGGGATCTCGATGCCGGCCGCGTCGAAGGCGCGCTTGACCCGCTCGCGGTAGTCGCGGGCGATCCTCCACTGCTCCAGCGGGCGGGTCTTGACGACCACCCGGACCACGACCGAGTCGGCGGCGAGCTGCTCGACCCCCCAGACCTCCGGGTCGGCCAGCACGAGCTCGCCGAGGACCGGGTCGCTGCGGAGCTCCTCCGCGGTGGCGAGCAGGACCTGGCGTACCCGCCCGACGTCCTCGCCGTAGGCCACGCCCACGTCGATGACCGCCCGCGACCAGCCCTGGCTCTTGTTGCCGATGCGGACCACCTCGCCGTTGCGGACGTACCA
Source organism: Jiangellales bacterium (assembly GCA_038246785.1). Classification (GTDB taxonomy): domain Bacteria; phylum Actinomycetota; class Actinomycetes; order Jiangellales; family Jiangellaceae; genus JBBRVP01. The sequence goes on along the minus strand of JBBRVP010000011.1, from coordinate 51,047 downwards.
GACGGTGCCGTCGACGTCGCGCAGCCGGGTAACTCGCAGACCGACGCTTTCCACCACTCCGGAGCCGAAGCCGGTGTCGACGACGTCCCCGACGCCGTACTGGTCCTCCAGCAGCATGAACACGCCGGAGATGAAGTCCTTGACGAGGTTCTGCGCACCGAAGCCGAGGGCGACACCGAGGATGCCGGCGCTGGCGATGATCGGCGCGACGTCGATGCCGAGCGCGGAGAGGATCATGACGGCGGCGACCGCGAACACCACCGCGGTGGTGATGCTCTTGAACAGCGATCCCATCGTCGTCGCCCGCAGGGCGCGTCGCGCCGAGAACTCCTCGCTCTCGCCGAGCACCACCTGGGCGGCCCGGCCGGCGGCGGGCACCCGCTCGCGCTCCCGCTCCTGCGAGTTCGCGATTCGGCGCACCAGCCGGTCGACGCCGCGGTGCGCGAGCCAGCGCGCGACGAGCGCCACCACGAGGATGAGCAGGATGGTCAGCGGCACGCCGAGCACGGTGTCGACCCACCACTGCCGCGAGTACCGCTCCGGGTCCGGAGCGTTGGGGTCGACGATGGCGAGGAGGAAGTCAAGAAGGCTCATGGCGCGTCCATCGTGACGCAACGCGGAGGCGCGAAGGGGGCGCTCCGCGCGTGGCTGGTGAGGCGGTTCACACGGTTGTGTGCCTCACTGCGGCGCGACGAGCCCGAGCTCCGCGGCGAGGAAGCCGAGCACGTCGGCGGACAGGTCGACCTGGCGGCTCACGGCGCGCGCGCCGTGGCCGACGTCGGTCTCCTCGCGGTAGAGGAACGGGCCGCCCGCGGGGTCGGCGTGCTGCAGCGCCGCACACATCTTCCGGGCGTGCAGGGTGTCGACGCGGGTGTCGCCGGCGAAGACCGTGAACAGTGTGGCCGGGTAGGACACGCCATCGCGCACGCAGTGGTAGGGCGAGTACGCCAGCAGCCAGCCGAGCTGCTCGGGGTCGGCTGCCGTCCCGTACTCCTCGTTCCAGGTCGCGCCGAGCCCGAAGTGCTCGTAGCGAACCATGTCCAGCAGCGGCGCGGAGCACACGACTGCGCGGTAGAGGTCGGGGCGCTGCGTGAGCGCGGCCCCCACGAGCAGCCCGCCGTTGGAGCCGCCCGAGCTGCCGAGCTGTGCGCGCGTCGTCCATCCGCGAGCGATGAGGTGCTCGGCGCAGGCGGCGAAGTCGTCGAAGACGTTCTGCTTGTGCGCGGCCATCCCGGCCCGGTGCCAGTCCTCGCCCTCCTCGCCGCCGCCGCGCAGGCAGGCCACGACGTATACCCCGCCGGCCTCCACCCAGGCCAGCAGCGTGGCGGAGTAGGCCGGGGTCATCGGGATGCCGAAGCCGCCATAGCCGTAGAGGATCGTCGGCCGCGGCCGGTCGGGACCGTCGTTGGAGGCGTCGCCGGACGCGGGCGCGAGCGCGAACATCCGTACGGGGGTGCCGTCGGCCGACGTCGCGGTCAGCACCAGCGAGCGCACCGCCGGCACCTCCACCGCCCCCGGCGCGGTGGCCCACGTGCTCAGCCGCCGATCGCGTGCGTCGTAGTGCAGGACCTCGGCGGGTGTGGCGTGGTCGGTGTAGCCGAACCAGGCCTCGTGCCCGCCCTCGGGGCGTTCGTGAAGCGGTCCGATGGCGCCGATTCCGGGCAGCGTCAGCTCGCTGAGCCGCTCGCCGGTTGCCAGGTCGTGGACGCTGACCTCGGCGACTGCGTGCAGCGTCCAGGCGACCAGCAGCACCGGCTGGTCGAGTTCGGGGCCGTCGAGGATCGCAAAGTCGTCGAGCACCGCCTCCGGGTTCTGAGGCACCAGGTCGGTCCAGCTCTCGGCGCCGGGCTGCTCCGGGGCGGTGGTGCACAGCCGGCCGCGGGGGGCGTCGCGGTCGGTCCACACGTAGAGCCGGCCGTCTCGGCCGACCTGCGCGGACGTGCGGGCGTCGACGCCGACCTGCAGTGGGGCCATGTGCGGTGCCTCCGGCGCCGAGACGTGCAGGTCGGCGATCCACACGTCGGTGCGCGGCGCGGTGCCGCGGCTCGCGGTCACGACCAGCCAGCGACCGTCGCGGCTGGTGGACACGCCGTAGTAGGTGGCCGGGTCCATGCCCGCGCCGAAGACCTCGACGTCGTGCTCGGGGTCGGCGGCGAGGCGGTGCAGGTAGACCCGGCGGTGGTACTGCGCCTCGTCCGCGGGCACGAGGTCGGGGGGGAGCCGGCGTACGTAGTAGTAGGCCTGCCCGCCGGGGAGCCAGGCGACGGGGGAGTAGCGCGCGCGGTCGATCGGCCCCTCCACCAGGACGCCGGTGGCCGCATCCAGGACGTACAGCTCGGACTCCTCGGTGCCGCCGTGGGAGAGCTGGTACGCGACCAGGGCGCCCTCCTTCGACGGCTGCCACGCGTCGAGGGTGGTGGTGCCCGACGGGTCGATGCCCATCGGGTCGACGAGCACCCGCTCGGTGCCGCTGGCGTCGACGGTGAGCAGGGCTCCGTGCTCGGCGTCGGGGTCGCGGCGGACGAAGAAGCGGCGCTCGCCCCGCCAGGTCGGAGCGCTGATGCTGCCGCTGGACAGCAGGTCGGCGAGTCGGTCGCGGAAAGCGTCCCGCCGCGACCACGCGGCGCGCTCGGTGGCGAGCAGGTGCTCCTGCGCCGCGGTCCAGGCGGCGGTGGCCGGGCTGTCGGCGTCCTCGAGCCAGCGGTAGGGGTCTGGTACGGGGGTGCCGTGCAGCACGTCGACGACGGGTTGGCGCTCGGCCGGGGGATAGCGGGGCGGCACGCGCCGCACCATAGCCGCGGGACTGATCCCTCACGCACGTGGTCGCGTGGGACGGGCGACGGGAGCAGGCATGTCTCGCCCGCGTCCAGCCATGTTCCGGCGAAGGAGGGCGAAGCGGGGTCAATGGCGCGCCGACCTGCCGGCCGCTCCCGCACCAGGGCATCCGAGGGTGACGACCTGGTCCCGGTGTGCAACGGCTCGGCACGGTGAACCTCACTCGCGCCACCGGGACCAGGCCGCCTGCTTGGTCGTGCCGACAAGACCGGCCACGGCGCTCCACGACTGTCGCTCGGCCATGGTCCGCGCCGCGGTTCCGATCGCCTGACCGAGATAGCTGCTCAGGGCAAGCAGCTCGGAGAAGGCCTCCGGGTCCCCGCATTCGGCAAGCTCGCCGACGAGCTCACGGATCCGGGTGGCTACCTCGGCCGGTGGACGGGACATCAGATGCCTCCCCGAGTCGGGAGTCAGTATGCCGCGCTGTTTTCGCGTGACCTACCCGGTCTTGCTCCAGCGGGTCAGCAGGGGGCTAACCTCGCGGTGTGCGTCCCATCGCTTTGGGTGAGTTGGGGCTGCCACGTCGAGTCCGGCCAGCTGTACGTGACCCGGCCGGCGGCGGGTTCGTAGAGCACCGTGTACAGCGTGCCGAATCCGACGGCGTACTCGTCGCTGCGGAGCGGAGGGACGAGAAGGCTCGCCACGAGGTCGTCGGCGGAGCTGCCTCGGCGCAGGGCGGTCTCGAGAACCTCTTGCCGCTCACGGCTACGTACCCGGCCGGCGGCGTGCGGGTGCTCGACGGTATCGAGACGATGGTTGGTCACCGCCGCGAGCGAGCTGACATCCGGCGCCTCGGCGGGCGCGACGAACACCGACGCGTGGTCGCCGCTGGTGTCGGCGAGGGTGAGGTTGTACGCCTGCGCGACCGGCAGCCGGCGCAATGTCCTGATCGCGTCGCGGACCGTCGAGCAGGTCTCGAGGAGGTACCTGAGGACCAGAGGGATCCCGAAGCCGTGGCCGGCGCCGGGACGGCCGCCATAGGCCAACGACACCGTCAGGCCGTCCTCGTTCATCCCGTCGAGCAGGCCCCACAGCAGGTCACTGGTTCCGGTCACCTGCCGCGTGCCGGAGTAGTTCGTCGACGACACGACCCCCTCGAACAGCGCAGGGTCGTAGTCGTAGTTGCGCACGAGGACCGGTTCGGTTCCCGGCAGCACGGCTTGCGAGCAGCCCGAGATGAACGGGGGCATGTCCCACATCGTCAACAATCGTGCGGACACCTCCTCATGGCCGGCGAGCTCCACGAGCCGCTCCCACACGGGCACGAGCTCGGGCATGTGCTCCTCGAGACGGTCCCGGGCTTCGGCGAGCGACGGTCGCTGGCCGTGCCCGGCTGCGAGATACCAGCTGTGGTAGGCCGAGCGCGTCGCCTCGTACAGCTGGGCCCACCGTGGCCCGGGCACGTCCTCGCTGATGGCATGCATGGTGAGAAGGCGACCCGGGGCAGCGGGTCTGCACGTGGCACCGATGCCGTTCCCTTGGTCGGCGCTGTCGTGTCGCCGGACGAACTCGTCCCGGACGGCGCGCTCCCAGAAGTCGATGTCGGCCCACCGGATGCGCGCCCAGTCGATGTCGGCCCACCGGATGCGCGCCCAGTCGATGTCGGCCCGTCCGATGCCCGTGCCAGGGCGGTCGGCGGGCGGCTGCGGGCGGGCGGGGTCGATGGTGTCGAGCGGGCGAATTGTTGTGATCTCTCGTCGCGTCATGTCGTCAAGCTATCCTTGACGAGCAGCGTCCGTCAAGTTCAGCTTGACGTCAAGCACGTCCTGACGTGCGGAAACCTGTCGAGCGAAGCGTCTTGGTGGCCGCCGGTCGGCGGTGTGCCGTGCGTACCACGAGACGGCGCCCACGGTGCTGCGCCGTGGACGTCTGCGCGCGGCCGCGACCCCGCCCGGTCGTCCGTTGGTCGGACTCATCCACACTGTCGTGAACTGTCCGTAGAGGGGAGCACCCATGGCTACCACTGCCCCAACGCTGCACCGTGGTCTGAAGCAACGGCACCTGACGATGATCGCCATCGGCGGGGTCATCGGAGCGGGTCTGTTCGTCGGCTCCGGGGTCGTCATCAACCAGACCGGCCCGGGGGCTTTCATCACCTACGCCTTCGGCGGTCTCCTCATCGTCCTCGTCATGCAGATGCTCGGCGAGATGGCGGTGGCCAGGCCCAGCACCGGCTCGTTCACCGAGTACGCCCGCGACGCCCTCGGCCCGTGGGCGGGCTTTTCTGTGGCGTGGCTCTACTGGTACTTCTGGGTCATCGTCATCGGCTTCGAGGCGGTCGCCGGAGCCAAGATCCTCCAGTTCTGGATGGACGTGCCGTTGTGGATGCTGTCCCTCGTGCTCATGACGCTGATGACGCTCACCAACTTGTACTCCGTGCGATCGTTCGGGGAGTTCGAGTACTGGTTCGCCGGGATCAAGGTCGCGGCCATCGTCGTCTTCCTCGTCTCAGGGACTCTGTTCATCCTCGGCCTGTGGCCTGGCGCGGACCTTGATTTCAGCAACCTCACCGCCCACGGCGGCTTCCTGCCCATGGGACCTTCGGTGCTGTTCATCGGCGTGGTTACGGTCATCTTCTCGATGGTCGGTGCCGAGATCGCCACCATCGCTGCGGCCGAGTCGGAGAACCCGCGGAGTGCCGTGACGAAGGCAACCCGGGCCGTCGTCTGGCGGATCTCGCTGTTCTTCATCGGGTCGGTGTTCCTGCTCGCCGTCATCCTGCCGTGGAACAGCACCGAGGTGGGCCAGTCCCCGTACGTCAGCGCCTTCGAGCGGCTCGGGATCCCCCGCGCCGGCGACCTGATGAGTGCCGTCGTCCTCACCTCGGTGCTGTCCTGTCTCAACTCCGGCCTCTACACGGCCTCCCGCATGCTCTTCGTCCTCGCCGGCAGGCGCGAAGCCCCCCCGGTCGTTCTGCGCGTGAACTCCCGGGGCGTCCCGACATGGGCCATCCTCATGTCGACGGTCGTCGGCTTCATGTCTGTCATCGCAGCCTACTTCTCGCCGACTGGGATATTCTCGTTCCTGCTGAACTCTTCCGGCGCGGTCATCCTGTTCGCCTACATACTCATCGCGGCCTCCCAGTTCGTCCTGCGGCGCCGGGCCGACGCGGCGGGCACCCCGATCGTCTTCCGGATGTGGTTGTTCCCATGGCTGACGATCTCCAGCATCGTCGCGATGGTGGCGATCCTCGTCAGCATGGCAGTCCGGGAGGACACCCGTTCGCAGATCACCTTGGGCCTTGCGTCGTGGGCATTCCTGCTCATCGTCTTCCGCGCCATCAAGGGCTACCGGGAGAAGCTCGTGACAACTGAGGCCGGCGACGAGGCACCGTCGGAGGCGCACCGGATCCTCGTCCTCGCGAACGACGACCTCGACGCAGAGGCGCTCGTCAGCCGAATACGCAGCATGGGCGACGGGCAACCGCTCGAGTGCCATGTCGTCGTCCCGAAGAACCCCGGCGACGCCGGGGCGACCTCTGAGACGAGGACGCCTACCGCGCTCACGCGGGACACCCTTGCCGTGTCGACGATTCGACTCGACAGGGTGCTCCGGTCGTTGCGCGATGCGGGCGTTTCCGCCGAGGGCACCCTGGGTGACGTCTCGCCCTTCCGGGCGTTGCTCGACGGGGTAGAGCAGTGTTCTCCCAGCTCGGTACTCATCATCAAGAACCCAGACGACGACCGCAGGCTCGTGCCCGACCGGCTGCTCGCACGCGCCCGACACGAGCTGTCGGTGCCCGTGTTCGAGGTGGCCGGAGACCCGGCTCCACCGCCGAGCGTGCAGGCCGCAACAACCCCCGAGCCACCGCCGAGACCGGTGCCATGAGCAGTCAAGCCGGCCCCGACATCCTCACCGTCGACCCCCGCGAGGTGACGCGTGACAACTGGGTGGAGGCCCCGTTCAACAGGTGGTCCTTCCTGCACCTCGACAGCATCTTGGACACCACAGCGGTGCGACGGGGGACGACGATCGCCCCGTTGCCATACGAGACACGACCAGTCCTCGACGTCGTCACGCCAAGACACGACGACACCAACCGGATCACCGACCACAGCCCGGCCGGCGACGTCTTCGAGGCGACGTACACCGACGCGGTCATCGTGCTGCACCGCGGTGAGATCGTGTGCGAGACCTACTACGGCACGATGGCTGAGGACTCTCGACACCTGCTCATGTCGGTCACCAAGACGGTGGTCGGAATCCTGGTCGCGATCTTGGCCGAGGAGCGACGCCTCAGGCTCGATGACCGGGTGGAAAGGATCATCCCCGAGCTGGCATCCTCCGGCTTTGCCGACGCTACTCTCCGGCACCTGCTCGACATGCGCTCCGGGGTCCGGTTCAGCGAGAGCTACCACGACCCCGACGCCGACGTCTATCTCATGGAGCACGCCGTCGGCTGGCGGTCACCGCGCCCCGACGTGCCCGACACCATGCACGCCTATCTGCCGACCCTGCCCAAGGACAAGGAGCACTGGAGCAGGTTCCGCTACAACTCCAGCGAGACCAACGTCCTGGGCTGGGCGTGTGAGCGGGCCAGTGGGCAGGACCTCACCACCCTCATCCAGGAGCGCATCTGGTCCCCCATGGGCGCCGAGCACGATGCCTTCATCACGGTGGACAAGGTGGGCGCGGCGGTCGCCGACGGCGGGCTCAACGCCTCGCTCCGCGACGTGGCTCGGTTTGGAGAGCTGCTGCGCCGCAATGGCACGGCACACGACGGCACCCAGGTGGCTCCGCCCTGGTTCGTCACCGACACCCTGATCGCCGCCGAGGACTCCAAGGACGCCTTCGCCGCGACCGAGTCACCGACTGGTATGCCGGGGGGGCACTACCGCAACCAGATCTGGGTGCCGTACCGCAACCGCAGCGTGCTGCTCGCGCTCGGGATCCACGGACAGATGGTCTACGTCAACCAACGTCGCGGGGTGACGGCGGTCAAGCTGTCGACATGGCCGACCGCGCAGGACCCGGTCGCGTTCTTCGACACCCTCGGCGCCTTCGACTCGATCGCTCGCGCCCTGGCGCCCGAGAGCGTCCCGGTCTCCGTTCCGCACGACCGCACCTGACCGACCGGCATATCTCCCGAAAGGCTCCGGATGAAGCCCACCCACGAGCTGCGCAACATCTCCGAGATCCGGACGTTCTTCCGGACCAACGAGGAGCCCATCTACTTCTTCGGGCCGACCAGCTTCAACCTGCTCGGTCTGGACCGGTGGGTGCGCAACTTCCACTACGTGGCGTTCTACGACCCGTGGGAGGGCACGCACCCACGGGTGATCACGCCGTCGACCCGGCCGGTCAAGGAGTTCACCTCGGCCGAGCAGATCACCAACTACCTGCTGACCAACGAGGAGATCACCTCTCGGATCGCGGCCAAGGGTGGACATCCGCGGGTCATGGCGGTGTTCATCGACGAGGAGACCGAGGCGATCTGCCGCGACCTCGGCTACCACCTCGCCCTGCCCAGCGTCGAACTTCGCACGCGCCTGGACTCCAAGCTCGAGACGACCAGGCTGGGGAACGCGGCGGGGGCGCCGAGCGTGCCGAACGTGATCGGCACGGTCGAGTCCTACGACGAGCTCGCCACGCTTGCCACGGGCGCGGGTCTCGGCACCGATCTGGTCATCCAGCTCCCGTACGGCGATTCGGGAAAGACGACGTTCTTCGTCGCCACCACGGCAGACTGGCAGCGACACGGACCCGCGATCACCGGCCGCGAGGCAAAGATCATGCGGCGGATCCGTAACAACGCGTTCGCGGTCGAGGCCGTCATCACCCGCCACGGCACGATCGTCGGACCGTTCATGACCGACCTGACCGGGTATCCGGAGCTCACGCCGTACCGCGGCGGGTGGTGCGGCAACGACTTGTTCCCCGACGCCATGACGGCCCAGCAGCGGGCGGCGGCGACGACGCTGGTGCGCCGCCTCGGCGACCAGCTGGCGCTCGAGGGGTACTCCGGGTTCTTCGAGGTCGACGTGCTCATCGACCTCGACACCGGATCGATCTATCTCGGCGAGATGAACCCACGGATCTCCGGCGCGTCGCCGATCACGAACGTCACCGCCGGCGCGTACGCCGACCTGCCGTTGTTCCTCTTCCATCTCCTCGAGCACATGGACGTCGACTACACCATCGACGTCGATGAGATCAACGAGCGTTGGGGCGAGCTCGCGGCGATCGACAAGTGGAGCCAGCTCATCATGAAGCAGCCCGAGGACCAGGTCAGCCGGATCCTCTCCGCGCCGCGCACCGGGACGTGGGCCGTGCTCCCCGGCGGTCGGCTGGCCCACCGCCGCTCGTCGCGCGACTGGCACGGACTGCAGGAGGAGAACGACTTGTTCTTCATGCGCATCTACGGGCCTGGCGACTACTTGTTCAAGGGCGCCGATCTCGGAGTTGTCATGACCAAGGCCCGGCTGCAGACCGACAGCCCCAAGGGCCTCACCGAACACTGCCGACGCATCATCGACGGGTTGCGTGCCGAGTACGTCACCGAGCCAGTGGGGGTGGTCCAGCCGGGGTCCGCGACCATCCGGGGGGCCTCAGCCCTGTGAACCGGGCTCGGGGTCCGCAAGGGGCGGTCTCAGGGTCTCCTGCTCTGGCCGGTCCAGGCCCACGGTGGTGTCGACCGCGAGCCGCCGGATGGCCAGCCAGAGCCGAGCGGAGGTGGTGGGGTCACGCAGGTCTTGCCCGAGCAGGCGCTCGGCCCTGGAGATCCTGTGCCGCAGCGAGTTGCGATGGACACCGAGCGCTGACGCCGCAGCCTCCCAGTGGCCCTGGTGGCGCAGGTAGGCCGCGACGGCGGCCACGAGGTCGCCGCGGCGGTAGGCGCGCAGGGGGGCGAGGACGCCGTCGGCCCAGTCGGCGCTGACGAGGGGCATGTCCTCGCCGGCGCGCCAATCGCGGGCGGCGGTCGCGGGGCCGGCACGGGCAAATGCCTGTAACCGGCACCGCATCGCGTGCACCGCGTCGATGGCGACCACCGGCCCGAGAACCACCGAAGCGGTCGATCCCCGTCCGGCGAGCCGCTCGGTGACCCCGGACTCGGTGGGGCGAGGAAGGCCGGGGTGCAGAAGCATCCACGCCGATGAGCAGGACGCTGCGCCCACCCACCGCCCCTCGTGCTCCGGGAGCGCGTCGAGGAGAGCGTCGAGGGCAGCGGCCCCGCTCGAGTCGGCCGCGGCGACGACCCGGACCCGTGGCGGTGGATGCTCGACTGCGAACACGCCGGCGAGGTCCTGGGCGGCGCGAAGGTGCTGGCGATCGATGAGGTGGGCGACCGCCGCTCGCTCCGCCCGCTCGCTCGTGCGCGCACTGTGGCGGTGGGCCGCGTCCAGGCCGAGGAGTGCGAGGGAACTGAGGAGGAGGTTGCGCTGGTGGGGGAGGAGCGCACGCGGGGACACGGCGCCGAGGTAGCCGACCACCTCCTCGCCCGCGAGGACCGGGTGGAGGACGGCGACGTGAGCGTCGAACGGGAACGTGGCGGAGGAGCCGGCCCCCGAGGGGCGGAGCCGGAGGACCTCGGCGGTGAGGATGCCGATGTCCTTGATGCGATCCGGTGGCCAGGTGGCTCGTGGCTGCCCTCGCAGGTCCGTGAGCACGACCCAGCCATCCACTGTCTCCGCGAGCGTGCGCAGCACGCCGGACACCGGGTCGCTCGAGGACACCGCTGTGACGAGTCGACGGTGGCTGTCCAACGCGGCGAACAGGGGGCGCTCGTGCTGCTCCCCGACGGACTCCCAGAACGCCCGGGTCACCCGCTGGAAGGGGACGAGGTCAGGCACGACGAGCAGCGGCACCTGCTGTTGCTCGCAGGCCTGCAGCAGTGCAGCCGGGACGGACCTGTGTACCGGCCCGAGGCCCAGGGCGAGTCCCGCGACCGAGGCCTCGCGCAGCCGCGCGACGTAGGACGTGCAGCCGGCGCGGCTGCGGGGCAGGGTCAGCCCGGTCGTCAGGAGGAGCTCTCCCCCGCCCAGGTACGAGGTGGGGTCGACGAGGTCGCTGATGTGGACGGCGCTGATCGGGGCCTCTGGAGCGGTGCTGGGCGACCGCGGCACGAGCGCGCCGGGTGCGATGCGGCACAGCTGGGCGACGGTGGGATGCGAGCCAAGGTCCTGGTTGGTCATCTCATCCTTGGGGACGGCTTAGCTGGATGGACTGCACACACCATACCGATGGATACCGGCCTACCATCTCAAGCGCCAGCCATCTCGCTGCCGAAGCGATGAGCCAACGACAACCACGGAGACGGTCATGTACGACCAGACCACGCTCGACGCGCCCGCAACCGGCGGCCTGCCGCGGCAGGAGCGACTGCTCCGCACCCCTATCCCAGGACCGGTCTCCCAGGCCCGGCAGGCTCACCGGCGCTCCGTCATCTCGGACGGGCTCGGCGCCGTGTTACCGGTGTTCATCGACCGCGCTGGCGGGGGCATCCTCGTCGATGTCGACGGCAACCACATCATCGACTTTGCCTCGGGGATCGCCGTCACCACGGTCGGCGCCACCGCTCCGGCCGTCGTCCGACGCGTGCAGGAGCAGGTAGCGAAACTCACCCACACCTGCTTCATCGTCACCGAGTACGACGGGTTCGTCCAGGTCGGCGAGATCCTCAACCGGCTCACTCCCGGCACGCATCCCAAGAAGACTGCGCTGTTCTCCACCGGCGCCGAGGCCGTCGAGAACGCCGTGAAGATCGCGCGGTCGGCCACCGGACGCTCTGCGGTCGTGACGTTCGGACACGCCTACCACGGGCGCACCCTGCTCACGATGACGATGACTGCGAAGAACCAGCCCTACAAGGACGGATTCGGACCCTTCGCCCCGGAGATCTACCGAGCCCCCCTGGCCTACCCCTTCCGCTGGGACGGCGGCCCGGACCACTGCGCGCAGGAGGCGCTGCGGGCCCTCGAAGACCTGGTCGTCAAGCAGATCGGGGCACACAACACCGCAGCGATCGTCATCGAACCCATCCAGGGAGAAGGCGGTTTCATCGTTCCCCCGCCGGGATACCTGGCCGGCGTCCAGGAGCTTGCCAATGCCAACGGCATCGTCCTCGTCGCCGACGAGGTCCAGTCGGGTATCGCGCGCACCGGAGAGATGTTCGCCAGCGAACACGAAGGCATCGTTCCCGACCTCGTTGTCATGGCCAAGGGCTTGGGTGGCGGCCTTCCCCTGTCGGCCGTGACCGGGCGCGCCGAGCTGATGGACGCGGTGCCCGCCGGCGGTCTCGGCGGCACCTACTCCGGCAACCCGGTGGCGTGTGCCGCGGCCTTGGGCGTCTTCGAGACGATCGAGGCCGAGGGGCTGGTGGCCGGCGCCAGGGCCATCGAGGCACTGGTCCGGCCGATGCTCGAGGGCGCCGCCGACGAAAGCGGGTGGATCGGCGATGTGCGAGGCAGGGGCGCGATGCTCGCCATCGAGTTCGTCGTCCCCGGCACGAAGGAGCCCGCGCCCGACGCATCTGCTGCCGTGGTCGCCCACTGCCACCGGTCGGGCGTACTGGCGCTGCAGTGCGGCACGTACGGAAACGTGATCCGACTGCTCCCCCCACTCGTCATCGGTGACGAGCTGCTCACCGACGGGGTGGGCGTCCTCCTCGAGGGCATCAGGGGTCTGGGATGACAGATCTGATGCACGCGCCGACGGAGGTCAGCGTCGACCCACGCAGCCTGGAGATCAACGCCGTGCTGCCGAGCTCGACCCCGGACGAGCTCAACACAGTGGCCGAGACGGCGGCGGCCGCCGCGGCGGCAACCGCGGCGGCAACGCCGGACGATCGAGGGAGCTGGCTCGAAGCCGTCGCGCACGGCGTGGTGGCAGCGGCCGACGAGCTCGCCGACGTCGCCGACCGGGAGACCGGTCTGGGCCGGACCCGGTTGGACGGGGAGGTCCTGCGCTGCGCCGACCAACTGCGCTTCTACGCGCGAGTGTGCCGCGAGGGCTCGTGGCTCGACGCCACGATCGACCACGCGGTCGACACCGCGCCGGACCTGCGCCGGGTGCGCCGCCCCGTCGGTCCGGTCGCGGTGTTCGGCGCGAGCAACTTCCCCTTCGCCTTCGGCACGCTCGGCCACGACACCGGGGCCGCTCTGGCCGCGGGCTGTCCGGTGGTCGTCAAGGGCCACCCGGCGCACCCGCTGACGCACGGCAGGCTGGCCGACATCGGGCGGGTCAGCCTCGCCGAGGTGGGTGCTCCAGCCGGAGTCCTGGGCAGCGTCACCGGTTTCGATAACGGACCGGGCCTGGTCCTGCATCCTGCGATCCGCGCCGTGGGCTTCACCGGCTCGCAACGCGGCGGCATGGCGCTGTGGTCGATGGCGAACTCCCGAGCCGAGGCGATCCTGGTCTACGCAGAGATGGGGACGGTCAACCCGGTCGCCGTCACCCCTGCGGCCGCCGAGAGCCCGATCGAGGTGGCGCAGGGGTGCGTCGCTTCGTACACGATGGGCATGGGGCAGTTCTGCACCAAGCCCGGACTCGTCCTCGTACCGGCCGGCTCGCGGGTCGGCAGCGAGATCGTCGAGGCCCTCGTCGCCCGGGCGCCCCGAGGTCCGCTGCTCACCGCGGACATCGCCCGTTCCTACGTCGCCGGCATCGACCGGCTCGTCGCCGCTGGCGGCACCGTGCTCGCCAGCGTCCCCGACGCGGGGGCCGGCACGTCCGTGTCGGCCTGCGTGGTCCAGGCCGCGACGCACCTGCTTCTCCCCGGATCGGCACTGCTCGAGGAGTGCTTCGGACCGGTCATCGTCGTCGCCGAGTACGCCGACGTGGACGACCTCGTGCGCAGCCTGTCCGCCCTGCCGGGCTGCCTGGTGGGCAGTGTCATGACTGCAGGCCCGCATGACGCGGTGGCGCCGGCGGCAGTCGAGGCCGTCGCACGGATCGCCGGACGGGTCGCGGTGGACGCGTGGCCGACCGGCGTCGCAACCACCTGGGCACAGCACCACGGCGGTCCCTGGCCCGCGACGAGCAACCCCTCCGCGACATCGGTCGGATCCGCGGCGCTGGCGCGATTCACCCGACCCGTGGCCTACCAGAACGCCCCGGCGGAGCTGTTGCCGCCCCCACTGCGCGAGCGGAACCATTGGAAGATCCCCAGGCGCATCGACGGGCGGATCCGGGTTCCCCGGACACCGTGAAGCCCCCGCTCGACGGCTTGCTCGTCGCCGACTTCAGTCGGGTCCTCGCCGGTCCGTACGCCACGATGTTCCTCGCCGACCTCGGGGCCACCGTGGTCAAGGTCGAGCGCCCCGACAGCGGCGACGACACGCGGCTGTGGGGTCCGCCGTGGACGGAGCGGTCCAGCTCCTACTTCGAGTCGGTGAACCGCTCGAAGCTCAGCATCGTCCTCGACCTGAGGATCCCCGACGATCGTGCCGCCGCCGGCACGCTCGCGTCGCGGGCCGACGTCATGATCGAGAACTTCCGTGCCGGGACCCTGGACCGCTTCTCCCTGGACTACCAGTCGGTCCGGGCAACCAATCCCGGCATCGTCTACGCGTCGATCACCGGCTTCGGGAGCGGGTCCGGCGCCCACCTGCCCGGCTACGACTTTGTCGCCCAGGCGGTCGGCGGGCTCATGAGCATCACGGGTCCCGCCGACGGGGAGCCGCACAAGGTCGGTGTCGCCCTCGTCGATGTCCTCACCGGCAAGGACGCGACGATCGGCATCCTCGCCGCGCTTCAAGCGCGGTCGAGAACCGGGCTCGGCCGGCGGGTCGAGGTCAACCTGCTCTCCAGCGTGATCGGTTCCCTGGTCAACCAGGCCCAGGGCTACCTCGCGACGGGTCGCTCGCCCAGGCGCATGGGCAACCGCCACCCGTCCATCGCGCCCTACGAGCTGCTTCGCTGCCGCGACGGCTTCCTCGCCGTCGCCTGCGGGAACGATCAGCAGTTCACCCGCTTGGCCGACAGCCTGGGGCTGCCGTCTCTCGCTGGCGACTCGCGTTATGTCACGAACGCGCTGCGGGTGGAGAACCGGGAGGCGCTGGTTGCCGCGCTGGAGGCACGCTTGCTCGAGGACTCGCCTGCGCATTGGGAGCAGGCTCTTCTCGCGGCCGGGGTGGCCGCCGGTCGCGTCGGCGACATCGCCTCGGCGGTGGGACTGGCGGAGGAGCTCGGCCTCGAGCCCACCGTGTCGGTAGGTGCGGGGCATCCGCGCCAGATCCGTAACCCCATCACTTTGTCCGACCACGAAGCGACGCTCCCCGCGCCGCCCCCGGACCTCGGCGAGCACGAGCGACTCATCCGCGACTGGCTTGCATCCGACGAGACAAGCTTGACGTACCTGACACCTGAGGAGACGGCCCCATGAACCCGAACGTCCTCGAGACCCTCGACATCGCAGGGATCGACGACCTGCTCTCCAATGACGAGAAGGACATCCAGCACGCCGTACGGACGCTGTGCCGCGAACGCATCGAGCCGCACGTCGGTGCATGGTTCGAACGCGGCGAGATCGATGATGTGCGTGGTCTGACCCGTGAGCTCGGCGAGCTCGGTGTGCTCGGCATGCACCTGCAGGGCTACGGCTGCCCAGGCATGTCAGCCGTCGAATACGGGCTTGCCTGCCTCGAGCTGGAGGCAGTCGACTCCGGCATCCGTTCCCTGGTCTCCGTGCAGGGTTCACTGGCGATGTTCGCGATCTGGCGCTGGGGCAGCGAAGAGCACAAGAAGGACTGGCTGCCCCTCATGGCTGCCGGCGAGGCGATCGGCTGTTTCGGTCTCACCGAGGCTGACTACGGCTCCGACCCGAGCGGCATGCAGACGCGCGCACGCCGGGACGGCAGCGACTGGGTCCTCGACGGAAGCAAGATGTGGATCACCAATGGCTCCATCGCCGACGTCGCGGTCGTGTGGGCGCAGACCGACGAAGGCATCCGCGGGTTCGTCGTCCCCACCGACGCGCCCGGTTTCTCCGCTCCGCTCATGAAGCACAAGATGTCGTTGCGCGCCTCGGTGACGAGCGAGCTCGTGCTGGACGGGGTCCGACTCCCCGCGGACGCCGCTTTCCTGGAGGTCAGGGGACTCAAGGGACCGCTGTCCTGCCTGAACGAGGCCCGCTACGGCATCGTCTGGGGTGCCATGGGTGCCGCCCGCTCGGCACTCGAAACCGCCTTGACCTACTCCATGCAGCGGATCCAGTTCGGCCAGCCGATAGCTGGGTTCCAGCTCACCCAGCAAAAGCTCGCCGACATGGCGCTCGAGTACTCCAAGGGCCTCCTGCTGGCGGTCCACCTGGGCCGTCGCAAAGACGCCCATACCCTGCGCCCCGAGCAGGTGAGCCTCGGCAAGCTCAACAATGTCCGGGAGGCCCTGCAGATCTGCCGCACGGCGCGCACCATCCTCGGCGCGAACGGAATCTCGCTCGAGTACCCCGTCATCCGGCACGCCAACAACCTCGAGTCCGTCCTGACCTACGAGGGTACCGTCGAGATGCACACGCTCGTCGTCGGTCAGGCACTCACCGGCCAGCCCGCCTTCCGCTGATCAGAACCCTGATCCCTTGCTATCACGCGGCTGAACCATCCGGCAGGATCGGGGGCGTGTCCGAGGCGAAGGAGCTGACCGCTCGCGAAGCGGCGGCGGCGATCCGGACCGGCGCGCTGAGCGCGGTCGAGCTCGCCACGGCGCTGCACGAGCGCACCGAGCGGCTCGACCGCGTCGTCGGCGCGTACGTCACCGTCACCGCCGACCGGCTGCTGCAGGGGGCGCGGGCCGCCGACGACCGCGCCGGCGCCGCGCGCCGCGCCGGAGACGAGGACGCGCTGCCTCCGCTGCTCGGCGTGCCGGTCCCGGTGAAGGACCTCAACGACGTGGCGGGAGTGCGCTGCACGTACGGCAGCGCGGCCTACGCCGACAACGTCGCCACCACCGACGCCGGCGTGGCGCAGCGTCTGCGCGACGCGGGGGCTTTGCTGCCCGGCAAGACCAACACCCCCGAGTTCGGGCTGCCCTGCTACACCGAGCCCGACATGGCCCCGCCGGCCCGTACGCCCTGGGACCTCGCCCGCATGGCCGGCGGGTCCAGCGGGGGAGCGGCGGCCGCCGTCTCCGCCGGGCTGGCCCCCGCGGCGCACGGCAGCGACGGCGGAGGGTCGATCCGCATCCCCGCCAGCTGCTGCGGCCTGGTCGGCCTCAAGCCCAGCCGAGGACGGATCAGCAGCGGGCCGGACGAGGTCGACGGCCCCGGGCTAGGGGTGCACGGCAGCCTGACCCGCGACGTGCGCGACACCGCGCTGCTGCTCGACGTGCTCGCGCGACCGTGGCCCGGCGACACCTTCCGGCTGCCGCCGCCGGCGGGCGGCTTCCTCGCCGCCTGCGACCAGCCGCCGGAACCCGGGCTCCGCATCGGCCTGCTCCTCGAGCCGGTCATCGCCGCCGACGCCCCCGTCGACCGGGCCTGCGCAGCGGCGGCCGAGCAAGCCGCCGGGGTGCTCGAGATGCTGGGGCACCGCGTCGAGCCGGCGCCGGTGCCGTTCGCTGCCGAGCGCTTCGCCTCGTTCGAGGCGGTATGGAGCGTCGGCGCGCGGCTCGCCCCGGTCGACCCCGAACGCGAGCACCTGCTGCGGCCGCTGACCCGCTGGCTGCGCGCCGCGGGGGAGGACGTCAGCGGGCTGGCCCACGCCATCGCGCTGGGCGGCATGCAGGTCGCTACCCGCGAGGCCGCCCGGGCGTGGGCGGCGTACGACGTCATCCTCAGCCCGACGCTGGCCCAGCTGCCCGCCCCGGTCGGGGAGCTGCGCGACGACGCCGACCCGGCGGGCGACTTCGCCGCGCAGATGCGCTTCACGCCGTGGACCAGCGTCTGGAACGTCACCGGCTGGCCGGCGATCAGCCTGCCCACCCACCGCGTCGAGCACGCGGGACGGGCGCTGCCGGCCGGGGTCATGCTCGGTGCCGGGTTGGGCGAGGAAGAGACGCTGCTCGGGCTCGCCGCCCAGCTCGAGGAGGCGCTGCCGTGGGCGGGAACGCTGCCGGTCGAGCCGGTTCCGGCACACTGAGCGCCCGTGACCGCGCTGACGCCCGAGCTCACCGAGCTGGCCGGCGCCTACGGGGTGTCGACCGAGTTCTGGGACTGGCAAGGCCGGCACTCGCTGGTCGCCGCCGACACGCTGGTCGCCGTCCTCTCGGCGCTCGGGGTCGACGCCGGCACGCCCGAGCGGGCCGCCACCGCGCTGCGTCAGCACCAGGAGGAGCGGTGGCGGCGGATGTTGCCGGCGACGCTGGTGGCGCGTGCCGGCGCGACGCCCTGGTTCTGGATGCACGTGCCCGACAGCGAGCACGCCGAGGTGTGGGTGGAGCTCGAGGACGGCGCCGTGCGCCACGACGTGTGGCAGCAGGACCACTGGGTCGACCCGCGCGAGGTCGACGGGGCGTTGGTCGGCGAGGCGACGTACCAGCTCCCCGGCAACCTCCCGCCGGGCTACCACACCCTGAGGGCCCGGGTCGCCGGCCGCGAGGCCTCCGCACACCTCGTCGTCACACCGGAGGGGCTGACGCTGCCGGAGGGCCTCGGACGGGTCTGGGGGCTGGCCGTGCAGCTCTACAGTCTCCGCTCGCAGCGGTCGTGGCAGCTCGGCGACCTCGCCGACCTCACCGAGCTCGCGACCTGGTCGGGCCACGAGCTCGCCACGGGGTTCCTGCTCGTCAACCCGCTGCACGCCGCCGAGCCAGTCGCGCCGATGGAGCCCTCGCCCTACCTGCCGACCAGCCGGCGTTACGCCAACCCGATCTACCTGCGCGTGGAGGAGGTGCCGGAGTACGGCTACCTCGACGCGCCGGCGCGGGCGGCTGTCGAGCGGATGCGTACGGCGCTGCACGACGCCCTCGCCGACGCCGACCTCCTCGACCGCGACGCGGTCTGGCGGGCCAAGCGCACCGCGCTGGGGCTGCTGCACCGGGTTCCGCTGATGCCCGGCCGGCAGGCCGCGTACCGCTCCTACGTCGAGGCGGAGGGGCCCGGGCTGGAGGACTTCGCGACCTGGTGTGCGCTCACCGAGGTGCACGGGCCGGACTGGCACGCGTGGCCGGAGCCGCTGCGCGATCCGCGCTCGCCCGCCGTGACTGAGTTCCGGCGGGTGCACGCCGGCGCGGTCGACCTCTACCGCTGGATGCAGTGGCTGCTCGACGAGCAGCTCGCCCGGGCGCAGGCGGCGGCGCACGCGGCGGGGATGCGGCTGGGCGTCCTGCACGACCTGGCCGTCGGCGTGCACCCGCAGGGTGCCGACACCTGGACGCTCCAGGATGTCCTCGCATCCGCGATCAATGTGGGCGCCCCGCCCGATGCGTTCAACCAACAGGGGCAGGACTGGACGCAGCCCCCGTGGCGGCCGGACATGCTGGCCGAGACCGGGTACGTGGCGTACCGCGACCTCCTGCGCACCGTGCTGCGGCACTCCGGCGGGTTGCGGGTCGACCACGTCATCGGGCTTTTCCGGCTGTGGTGGGTGCCGCAGGGGATGGCGCCGACGGCAGGGACGTACGTCCGCTACGACCACGAGGCGCTCGTCGGCATCCTCGTGCTCGAGGCTTGGCGGGTCGGCGCGCTCGTCGTCGGCGAGGACCTGGGCACCGTCGAGCCGTGGGTGCGCGACTATCTGCGCGAGCGCGGGGTGCTCGGCACGTCGGTGCTGTGGTTCGAGCGCGACGGGGAGGGCCGGCCGCTGCCGCCAGAACGCTGGCGCGAGCTGTGCCTGGCCACCGTCACCACGCACGACCTGCCGCCGACGGCGGGCTACCTCACCGGTGAGCACGTCCTGCTGCGCGACTCGCTCGGGCTGCTCACCCGGCCGGTGGACGAGGAGCTCGCCGTCGACGCCGCCGACCGGGAGTCGTGGCTGGCTGCGCTGCGCGAGCGCGGCCTGCTGCGGGAAGGGGCCGGCGAGCAGGAGACCGTCGAGGCGCTGCACCGGTTGCTGCTGTGGACGCCGGCCCGGCTGCTCGGGGTGGCGCTGACCGACGCGGTAGGCGAGCGGCGTACGCAGAACCAGCCGGGCACCGACGCCGAGTACCCCAACTGGCAGGTCCCGCTGCACGGCCCCGACGGGCGCGTCCTGCTGCTCGAGGAGGTTGCCGCCTCCGAGCGGGTGCGCGCCCTCGCCCGGGCGATGCAGGCCTGACGGCGGCCGCCCGCCAAGTTTCGTGGCTGGGGTCCCCCACCACGGTAGGTCCGTGGGGGGGGACCCCCGCCACTTACGGCCACTGGGGTGAACCTCCCCACGAGGCGATGGCCGCCACCCCCGCGCGGGCGAGGTCGCCGTGCGTGCCGAGGGATCAAAAGGCGCCGATCGCACGCGCTAAGGCGAGGGGCGGCGGGGCGGGGGGTGGGACGCAGGCGGGTCAGCGCAGGCTGAGGGCCGACTCGAGGTACGTGGACGGGAGCGTCGCCCTAGCCGGTCGTGTCCTGGCGGGCAGCGGCGGCGGCGTCGGCGGCCTGCGCCCGCAGGGCGCGGACGACGTCGGCCCGCCCCTCCGACACAAGCCGGCGCAGCCCCGCGGTGGCCTCCGGCGTGCCCGCCGACCACGCGTCGGTGCGCTCGACCGTCGCCGGCTCGGCGAGCAGCCGCGGGAACAGCACCGTCACCAGGTTCTGCGCCATCTCCGGCGTACGGGTCGACCAGACGCGGGTCAGCCCGTCGAAATAGCGGTCGACGTAGCCCCTCAGCAACTCACGCTGCTCCGGCTGGGCGAAACCGGAGACCATCTCCCAGAGGACCGCGTTGGGCACCTCGTCGCCGTCGACGCAGCGCGCCCAGACGTCCTCCTTGGCCTCCATCGTGGGCCGGGCCGCGCGGGCGTACGCCGCACGCAGGCCGCCGGTCGCCGTCGGGTCGCGCTCCAGCTCGGCCGAGATGTCGTCCTCGCCCGCCGCACCCAGCGCCGCCAGCCGGGCCAGCAACGACCATCGCAGGTCGGTGTCGACGGCGAGCTCCTCGAGTGTGGCCTCGCCGGCGAGCAGCTCGCGCAGGAACGCCACGTCGTCGTCGCCGCTCGCCACGGCGGCCCACGCCCGGACGAAGGACAGCTGCCGGTCCGAGCCCGGCTCGGCGTCGTTGACCAGCTCGCGCAGGCCCGCACGCCAGCGGTCCGCCAGCTGCTCGCGCGTGTCCGGATCGGCGTAGAGCTGGACGGCCGAGCGCCCGCTCGGAAGCACCCGCTTGACGATCGCGTCGGAGGTCTCGGCGCGGATCGAGGCCAGCGTGAGCGTCACGAAGTCGCGGGCGGCGAGCTCGCCGTCGCGCAGCATGTCGATCGCGGTCAGCCAGCAGACCGCCCGCGCGACGGGGTCGGGCAGCTCGCCCAGCGAGTCGCGGACGGTTGCCAGCGAGCGCGGGTCGAGCCGCACCTTGGCGTAGGTGAGATCGCCGTCGTTGACCAGCAGCAGGTCGGCGCTGCGCTGCCCGCTCAGCTCCGGCACCGCCGTGAGCTCCCCGGAGACGTCGAGCTCCACCGCCGTACGCCGCTCCAAACCGGCACCGGTAAGGTCGAACAGGCCGACGCGCAGCCGGTGCGGGCGCCGGTGTGGGTGGTCCTCCGGCGGCGTCTGGCGCACGGCGACCGCGGCGTACGCCCCGTCGTCGGCGAGCTCGATCTGCGCCGAGAGCGTGCTCACCCCGGCGGTGCGCAGCCACTGCTCGATCCACGGTCCGAGGTCACGGCCGGAGGCCGCCTCCAACGCATCGACGAGGTCTCCCAGCGTGGCGTTGTCCCACGCGTGTTGGGCGAAGTACGCCCGCAGGCCGCGCAGGAAGTCCTCCTCGCCGACGTAGGCGACGAGCTGGCGAAGTGCGGAGGCGCCCTTGGCGTACGTGATCCCATCGAAATTGAGCGCCACCGTTTCCAGGTCGACCATGTCGGCGGCGATCGGGTGCGTGCTGGGCAGTTGGTCCTCGCGGTAGGCCCACGCCTTGCGCTCGGCGGCGAAGGCGGTCCAGGCGTCGGTGAACTCCGTCGCCTCGGCCATGCAGGCATAGCTCGCCCACTCGGCGAAGCTCTCGTTCAGCCACAGGTCGTCCCACCAGCGCATCGTGACCAGGTCTCCGAACCACATGTGGGCGAGCTCGTGGAGCACGGTATTGGCCCGGCCCTCGAACGCGGCTCTGGTCACCCGACTGCGGAACAGGTAGTCCTCGGCGAGCGTGACGCAGCCGGCGTTCTCCATGGCACCGGCGTTGAACTCGGGGCAGAAGACCTGGTCATACTTGCTGAACGGGTACGGGTGCCCGAACGCCCGCTCGAAGTGCTCGAAGCCCTGCCGGGTGAGGGTGAGCACGTCGTCGGCGTCAAGGTGCTCGACCATCGAGGCGCGGGCGTAGACGCCGAGCGGGATCGTGCGGCCGTCGCTGCTGGTGAGCTCGGCGCGCTCGCCGGCGTACGGCCCGGCGACCACGACCGTGACGTACGTCGACAGGCGCGGGGTGGGGTGGAAGCGCCAGCGTGCCTTGTCGCCGGCCAGCGGCTCCGGCTCGCCCTGCACGGGATAGTTGGACAGCACCTGCCAGCCGGCCGGCGCGGTGACGGTGAACGTGAAGCTCGCCTTCAGGTCCGGCTGGTCGAAGCAGGCGTAGACCCGGCGGGCGTCCATCTCCTCGAACTGGCTGTAGAGATAGACCGCGCCGTCGACCGGGTCGACGAAACGGTGCAGCCCTTCGCCGGTGTGCATGTAGGCGCCGTCGGCGACGACGCGGACCTCGTTGCTGGCGGCCAGACCGTCGAGGTGCAGGCGTACGCCGTCGTGGACCTCGGCGGGGTCGCGCGGCTCCCCGTTGACGACGACCTCGTGCACCCCGGGCGCGACGAGGTCGAGCCAGGTCGGTGCGGCGGGCTCGCGGGAGCCGAAGCGCACGAGGGTCTCGCTGCGGAAGACCTTGTCACCGGTGGTGAGGTCGAGCGTCACCTCGTACGACTCGACGGCCAGCAGCGCGGAGCGCGCGCGCGCCTCGTCGCGGGTGAGGTTGGTTGCGGGCACGGCGAGCCATCCTGGCAGGCACCGGCGGGAATGGTCCGGTCGGGGCGATGGTTGCCGCAGAGGAGACCGGTGCGTCCGAATCAGTGACCCCGCCGCCGTTACCCTCGGAGCGACATGCCTGCGACTCGCCGCGCCTGCGCCGACTTCTGGTTCGACCCGATCTGCCCCTGGGCGTGGATGACGTCCCGCTGGATGGACGAGGTCAGCGCCGTCCGCGACGTCGATCTGCGGTGGCACGTCATGAGCCTCGCCGTGCTCAACGAGGGCCGCGACCAGCCAGAGTCCTACCGCGAGACGATGGCGCGGGCGTGGGCTCCGGTCCGGGTCGTGACCGCCGCGCGGCTCGCCCACGGCGACGAGGTCGTCAAACCGCTCTACGACGCGATCGGCACGCTGATCCATCCCAAGGGGGAGTCGGACTACCGAACGGCCACCGAGCGCGGGCTGGCCGAGGTGGGCCTGCCCGCTGACCTGCTCCGCGTCGCCGACACCGACGAGGTCGACGGCGCACTTCGGGAAAGCCACCAGGCGGGCATCTCGCTGGTCGGCGAGGACGTCGGCACGCCGGTGGTGGCGTTCGACGGGGTGGCGTTCTTCGGCCCCGTCGTCACCCCCACCCCCCGCGGCGAGGCCGCCGGCCGGCTCTGGGACGGCGCCCTGCTCGTCGCGGGGACCCCCGGCTTCTACGAGCTCAAGCGCACCCGCACCCAAGGCCCGATCTTCGACTGACCCGAGACGGCTTGCCCGGCCTCCCCACCCGAACGGCGCGGCTGTCGACCGGCCCGAGCCGCATCCGGCGCTCCATGGGACCGCGTTCCCCCTCTCGTACCCGCCCTTCCGCGCACATTTGGGGCTCCTGTGGCGGGTGAGTCAGCGGTGGCGCAGCAGGAGCACCTCCAGCCCCATGAACCCCAAATGTGTACCGGGCAGGGGGCGCCACGCCGGCCACTGGTGGTCACCAGGCGATGCGCATCGGGAGGCCGACGGCGTCGCGAGGGGGCTCGCCGGGGGGGACCTGCTCGGCGGCACCGCAGGCCAGCCGGGCAGCGCTCCAGGCAGCGGCGAGCGCGTCGGCGTCGTCGTCGTCGCGGACGAGGGACGCGTCGAGGGCCGGCCACGCCCTGTGCAGCGCGTCGCGCCGGGCAGTCGCACCCGGCGCGGTGCGCTTGGGCGGCAGGACCGCGCCGGCCATCGCGCGGAACGACAGCTCCGGGTGCACCTCCACGAGCGGCCCGCCGGCGCGGGCCAGCGCGTCGGCCTCCAACATCTTGTCCAGCAGCCCGGCCGTCTGCGCCGCCAGTCCGTGACCTGGCCGAGCGACGGCACGCGCCGCCGCGTACCGCTCCCGGTACGGCAGCCCGCCGCAGTCGCGCCACGCCTCGACGACGACGCGCGGCGGGGTGAGGAAGACCCGCGGCGCGGCGGGACCGAGCAGCCGGCGAGCCGCGATGTCGCACGCCCGCCAGGCGTCCGGTGACGGGAGCCCGATCGGGATGTCCACCGCGACGGCCGCCGCACTCTCGTCGGCCGCCCACTCCACGACGTCGGACAGGAAGCGCTGCCGGTGCAGCAGCACAGCACCGCCGGGGGCGGCGAGTGCCGCGACCCACCCGCCACGGCAGCCGTCGACGCCGACCACCGGTGCCGGCGGCCTCACCGGTCGACGGCGGGGGCGGCTCCGCCCGGAGGCGCCGGTGACGCGGCGGCGACCGAGCCGGACGACGTCGAGCCGCCTCCGAGGTACGCGACGCGCACCCGCTCGTCACCGGCCAGCTGGGCAGGGGTCCCCTCCGCGACGAAGCGGCCGCGGTCCATGACCAGCACCCGGTCGGCGACCTTGAACGCGGCCCGGACGTTCTGCTCCACGAGCAGGATCGCCAGGTCCTGTCGGTCCCGCAGGTGCGCCAGGGTCCCGATGATCTCGCCGACGACCTTCGGTGCCAGGCCGAGACTCGGTTCGTCGAGCACCAGCACCGTCGGCCCCGCCATCAAGGCGCGGGCCATCGCCAGCATCTGCTGCTCCCCACCGGACAGCGCGCCGGCGACCAGCGCGATCCGGTCGCCCAGCCGAGGGAACAGCTCGAGCACCTCCGTGCGCCGGCGGGCGTACTGCCCGTCGCGTCGCCGGGTCCAGCCGCCGAGCGCGAGGTTGTCCTCGACGGTCAGCGTCGGGAACACCAGCCGGTTCTCCGGTACGTGGGCCAGGCCGCGCCGGGCGATCTGCTCGGCCCCGAGCCGGGTCACGTCGTGCCCGCCGAGCAGGACCGTACCGGCGCGTGGGCGCAGCAGACCCGAGACCGCGCGGAGGAGGGTGGTCTTCCCGGCACCGTTGGCGCCGATCACCGCGACCAGCTGCCGGGGAGTGACCGCGACGTCGACGCCGTGCAGCACCTGGAGCCGGTCGTAGCCGGCCTCCAGCCCGTTGACCCGCAGCCCCTCGTCGACGGTGCCGGTCATCCGAGTACCCCGTCGTCGGTGTGCTCCGCGGCGGACTGCGTGGCCCGCTGGAGCAGGTCGTCGGCCTCCGCGTCGGTGCCGAGGTAGGCCGCGACCACCGCCGGGTCGGTGCGGACCACCGCCGGCGACCCGAGAGCGATCAGCCGGCCGTCGTCGAGCACGGCGACGCGGTCGGCGAGGGCCATCACCGCCTCGACGTCGTGCTCGACGAGGACGACGGCCACGCCGGCGGTCCTGGTCGCCCGGAGCAGGGCCGCCAGCTCGTCGCGCTCGGCTCCCGACAGACCCGCCATCGGCTCGTCGAGCAGCAGCAGCGTGGGCGACAGCGCGAGGGCGCGGGCCACCTCCACCTGTCGTTGCCGGCCGAACGGCAAGTCGCCGACCAAGCGCTCGGTGTCGTCGGACAGGCCGAGCGCGGCAACCGCGGCCTGCGCGGCCGACTCGACCGCTCGCTCCTCGCGTCCGGTGAGCGCGAGCATCCCGCGCAGCACGCCGGATCGGCTGCGCAGGTGCCGGGCCACCTTGACGTTGCCCAGCACCGTGCTGCTGCCGAAGACCTGCAGGCTCTGGAAGGTCCGGGTGGCGCCCAGTGACGCGACCACGTGGGGCCGCCTGCCCTCTACCCGGCGCTGTGCCACCTCGACCGTTCCGGCCGTCGGCGCCAGGACCCCGCTGACGATGTTGAAGCAGGTGGTCTTGCCCGCGCCGTTGGGGCCGATCAGGGCGAGGATCTCGCCGGCGTGGACGTCGAAATCGACCGCGTCGACGGCCACCACACCGCCGTACCGCTTGGTCAGACCACGCACCGCGAGCACCACCGTGCCGCGGTCGGGGACCTGGCCCGCATCGAGGACCTGAGCGAGAGCGGCGCTCGGACTGCCGCCGGCGGCGGGCTCGGCCGGCTCCCGATGGTCCTCGCCGGTGGCCGCCGCCGCCGCTTCTGCGGCCGTCGCGGGCCCCGTACGCCGCCGCCAACGCGCCGTCGTCATCGCCCACAGCTGGGCGAGGCCCCCGGGCAGCAGGACGATGAGCAGCACCAGCACCACCCCGAATCCGATGAGCTGTACCTCACCGGTGGCACCTGGGACGATCTTGGGGACCAGGACGCGCATGGTCTCGTCGAGTCCCTCCACCGCGATGGCTCCGACGAGCGCACCCCACACGGTGCCCAGTCCACCCAGGACGACCATGAGCAGGAACTGGACGCTGAGCTCGAAACCGGCGGCCTCCGGGCTGACGATGCCCAGCCAGTAGGCGTAGCAGACGCCGGCGAGCCCGGCGTACCCCGCGGAGAGCACGAAGACCCGCAGCCGCAGCGCGAACGTGTTCACGCCCAGGCACTCGGCGGCGACCTCGGAGTCGTTGACCGCCGAGAGCGCCCGGCCGGTGCGGCTGCGGACCAGGTTGCTGGCGAGCAGCAGTCCCAGCACGACGATCGGCGTCATCAGCCAGAAGAACTCGCGCGGCGAGTCGTAGACCCGGCCGAGAATGGCCGGCTTCGGGATGCCGAAGATGCCGGAGGTCCCACCGGTGATGTCCAGCTCCCGGGCCACGACCGAGACGATGATCCCCAGCCCGAGCGTTGCCAGCGCCAGGAAATGCCCGCGCAGCCGCAGCAAGGGGAGCCCCACGAGCAGGGCCACCACCATCGCGGCGAGCGCGGCGGCGAGCGCAGCGAGCGCACCGGGCACCTGGTACTTGGTCAGCAGGATCGCCTGGGTGTAGGCGCCGATGGCGAAGAACGCCGCGTGTCCGAGGCTGACCTGGCCGGCCAGGCCCATCAGCAGCGACAAACCGATCGCGGCCAGGCCGTAGATGAGGGCGTAAACCCCGATGTTCACCAGATTGCTGGAAGCCACCAGCGGAAAGGCCGCGAGGGCGGCGCCGACCAGGATGAACGGCAGCAAGGACCGCGCGCCTCGCACCTCGGTCTCACACCCGCAGAGCCTTGGGCTGGAGGACCAGCCCCTGTGGACGCACGAGCAGCACGAGGACGAGCACCAGGAACGCCACGGCATCGCGGTAGCCGGTGTCGACGTATCCGGCGACGAGGTTCTCGAGCACTCCGAGGACCAGCCCGCCCATCAGCGCCACGCGCAGGGACACCAGACCGCCCAAGGTGGCGGCGACGAAGCCCTTCAGCCCCAGCGCCAGCCCGGAACTCCAGGAGCTGAAGTAGATCGGGCTGCTGACCACGCCGGCGACCGCACCGACGAACCCGGCGATGCCGAACGCGACCATGCTCGCGGTGCGTGGCGAGATGCCGACGAGCCGGGCGGCTACCGGCTGCTCTGCGCAGGCGCGCAGCGTCTTGCCGCGCAGCGTGTGCTCGTAGAACCACACGACCGCCGTCCCGACCACCGCTGCAGTGCCGAGGATCCACAGCTCCTGCGACCGGATGCTCACCCCGCCCAGCAGGAAGTCACGTCCGGGAAAGGGTCCCAGACCACGTGCCTGCGGACCCCAGATCAGCAGCATGACGGCCTTGAGCACCGTCGAGATGCCCAGAGTGAGGATGATGGAGATCAGCGGGGTCATCCGCTTCACCGGGGCGATGACGACCCGTTCGATCGCCACCGCCACCAGGACGACCAGCGGCACCACGAGACAGCAGGCCAGCAACAGCGGCAGGCCCGCGGCCACCGCCGAGATGGCGCTCAAGCCGGCCAGCGCGGAGTACTCCCCCTGGGCGAGGTTGACGATCTCCCGGACGGAGAACACCGCCACGAAGCCGAGCGCGACCAGTCCGTAGACCGCCCCATTGGCCAGCCCGGAGAAGACCAGCTGCAGGAGATCGCTCATCAGGAGGTGGCGCTGTCAGCCAGCTTCCACTGGCCGTCCTTCACCGTCACCATGACCATGGCGTCCTTGGACAGACCCGAGTGGTTCTCCGGCGTCATCGTGAACACGCCGCTGACGCCGGGCCAGTCCGACACGCCCTGGATCGCCTCACGCAGCTTGTTCGGGTCGGTCCCGGCCTCCTTGAGCGCGTTGGTGGCGATGGTGAACGCGTCGTAGGCGTAGCCGGCGAAGGCCGAGGGGTTCTCGCCGTAAGCGGCCTTGTAGTCGGAGATGAACTTGGTGACGACCTCACGTTGGGGGTCGTCCGCGGACAGCTGGTCGGCCACGAGCATGCGGCCGAGCGGAGCGAGCAGCCCGTCCGCTGAGCTCCCGGCGGCGTCGAGGAAGACCTGGTTGCCGATGCCGTGCGACTGGTAGACGGGCACCTTCGGCCCGACCCGGCGGAAGGCTTGCTGGGCCAGCGAGGCGGCCGGGGGGATGCCCCAGATGACGACGGCGTCCGGCTTGGCGTCGCGGATGTTGACCATCTGGGCGGTGAAGTCGCTGGCGTCTGGGTCGAACTTCTGCACCGCGGTGACCTTGATGCCCTTGTCGGCACCCAGCTCGGTGAACAGCTCGGCCACCCCTTCCCCGAACGAGGAGGAGTCCCGGGCGAGCGCGATCTTGTGGTAGCCCTTCGCGGACATGTCGTCGACCATCTTCTCGACGACGACCCGGTCGTTCTGCGCCGTCTTGAAGACCCAGGTCGCCCCATCGATGATCGCGGCGTTGGCGGCGAGCGAGATCATCGGCTTCTTGGCCTGCTCGGCGATGGGCCGCATCGCCAGGCTCGGCCCGGTGCGCGACGCACCGAGCAGGACGTCGACGTTCTCCGTCTGCAGCAGCTTGCTGGCCGCTCGCGCTGCCGCGTCCTCGGTGGACTGGTCGTCCTCGATGGTCAGCTCGATCTGCCGGCCGTTCACCCCGCCGCTGTCGTTGAGCCGCTTGGCCAGCATCTGCAGCGTCTTGCGCTCCGGCACACCGAGGCTGGCACCGGCACCGGTGATGTCGAGCACCGCCCCGATCTTGATCGGTCCGGCCTGGCTGCCGCTGGCCCCGCCGGCCGAGCCGCTGCTGCTCGGCGTGTCCTCCGCACACCCGGCGAGCCCAAGGGCGAGCACTGCCGTAGCCGCCGCGAATGTCCACATTCTCCGTGCCATTCCTGGGCCTCCTGTGTCGAGCGGAGCGCGGCTCGATGCACGCCGGCTGAAGATCGAATGAGGGCGCGACGCTATGGGAGCGGGCGGCGCACTGACTACGGACCTTGGTCATGACGTGGCGACATTTCTCTGCGCACGCACGCGGCACGGGCCGCTTCCCCTGACGTCGGTGGCCGAGAGTGACCAGGAATCAGCGGTCGCGCGACGGGGCGGACCTGGGAGACTCGAGGGCATGCGGCTCGCCGGGCCGGACAAGCGCCGTCCGCGAGACGTCGCGCGCGCGCATCGCCCGCTGCACGCCGACGTTCGATCCGCCGTCCCCGGTGAGGCCGCGTACGGCAGCGTCGTCCGCGCGCCCGCGCTGGCCGGGCGGGGTCCGTGCCATGGCGGCGCCTCCTGGCAGTCGTCGGCGGGCTGAGCGAGCGTGCCCGAGGGACACACCATCCACCGGCTCGCCCGGCGAATCAAGCGCGACCTCGCCGGCGCTCCCGTGGCCGCGTCGAGCCCGCAGGGGCGCTTCGCCGGCGGCGCCGTCGCGCTGGACGGGCACGTCCTCGGGCGCACCGACGTGCACGGCAAGCACCTGTTCCTCGGTTTCCGGGACCTCCCCGCCGATTCCGGGACCCGTGGGTGGCGCTGGGTCCACATCCACCTGGGCCTGTACGGGTCGCTCACCCTTGGCCTGCTCCCCGCGCCGCCGGTCCGCGGCGCGCTGCGCCTGCGACTGGTCGGGGACCGGGCGTGGGCCGACCTCCGTGGCGCCACAGCATGCGAGCTCTACGACGCCGCCCAGAAGGACCAGCTGCAGGCCCGGCTCGGACCCGATCCGCTGCGCCGCGACGCCGACCCCGACCTCGCGTACGCCCGGCTGTCGCGCAGCCGGGTCGTCCTCGGGGCGCTGCTCCTGGATCAGGCTGTCGTGTCCGGCGTGGGAAACGTCTTCCGTGCCGAGCTGCTCTTCCGGGCCAGCATCTCGCCGTGGCGGACCGGTCGGCAGACGGCGCGGCCAGAGTGGGACGCGCTGTGGACCGACCTGCGCCGGCTCATGCGCGTGGGCGTGCGTCGCGGCCGCATCGTGACCACCGAGCCGGTCGACCGCGACCGTCCGAACGGCCCGGCACGCCGTGAGGACGCCCACTACGTGTACGGCCGCGCCGGCTTGCCGTGCCGGCTCTGCGGAACACCGCTCGCCTCCGCGCCCATGGTCGGGCGCACGGTCTACTGGTGCCCCAGCTGCCAGGCCGCCTGAGGGCGCCGCCAGGCGCGGCGCCGCAGCGACCCGCTACGCCACCCGCTCGGCTCGCGACCCGCTCGGCGGCGGGCCGCCGCTAGGGTCGCCGCCGTGACGTCGGGGGATCCACGGCGGCAGGAACGGCGGCGCCGGGGAGGCGCTCGCCGGATGTGGCGATCCGTCGGACGCTCGGAGCCGCTACTGCTCGTGCTGCTGGCGGCGGTGACCATCGCGCTGGCCATTGGGGTACGGGCTACTGCCGGGGGCCTGCCGGTCAGCGCGCTGGTGCTGCCGCTGCTGGTGGGCGGGCTGTTCCTCTCCTACCGCTCACTCGCTCCACTGGTCGCGATCGTCCTGCTGGCCGGCGTGGCCGCTGCCCTTGGCGTGATCGCCGCCACCGCGGACATCAGGCCGGAACAGGTCTCCGCGGTCGCGATCTCGCTGCTCGTCGTCACGGTGACCGCGATCTTCATGCTCACCCTTGCCCGCGCGCGCGCCCGCCTCGGCCTCGGCGTCTCGGGGACGATGGGCGAGGCGATGCTCGTGGACCTGCGCGACCGGCTCAGCGCCCAGGGCGAGCTGCCCACCCTGCCGCACGGCTGGAAGGCCGAGCTGGCTCTGCGACCCGCCGGCGGGGCGGCATTCTCCGGTGACTTCCTCGTCTCCTCGCAGCCGCCGACATCGCCGTGGATCGAGCTCGCGCTGGTCGACGTATCGGGGAAAGGGGTCGGTGCCGGCACCCGGGCGCTGATGCTCTCCGGTGCCTTCGGAGGACTGCTCGGCTCCCTGTCGAGCGAGGAGTTCCTGAGCGCGGCCAACGACTACCTGCTGCGTCAGCGCTGGCCGGAGGGCTTTGCCACCGCCGTCCACGTGGCGCTCGACGTCTCGACCGGCGACTACGAGATCCGCTCGGCCGGGCATCCGCCGGCGGTCCGCTTCCACGCCGGCTCCGGAAGGTGGGAGCTCGTGCCGGCAGAAGGCCCGGTGCTCGGTGTTGTGGCCGGTGCATGCTATCGCTGCGTACGCGGCCGGCTGGGCCGCGGCGACGCGCTCATGCTCTACACCGACGGGCTCGTCGAGACACCGCGCCGCGACATTGGTGCCGGGATCGACAAGTTGCAGGGAGAGGCGGAGCGCCTGGTCAAGCGCGGCTTCGTCGGCGGCGCCAGGCTGCTCGTCGACCGCGTCGGCGACTTCGAGGGAGACGACCGCGCGCTCGTGCTGCTGTGGCGGACCTGACGGGCGACCGCCACCGCATCGCTTCGGCAGGAGCGGGCGCGCGTCGCGCAGCGCACCGGGAGGTCGACTGCCATGATGGGCGCGACACGCAACCCTGCCGAAGGAGAAAACCGTGATCGCTATCGTGCGCGCCGCGACCGACTATCCGCTGCTGAACCTGTTTTGGACGATGCTGTGGTTCTTCCTCTTCGTCGCCTGGATCTGGCTGCTCATCATCATCCTTGCCGACGTCTTCCGCAGCGAAGACCTCGGTGGCTGGTCCAAGGCGCTGTGGGTCATCTTCATCGTCATCCTCCCGTGGCTGGGCGTCCTCGTCTACCTGATCGCCCGTGGGGGCAAGATGCACGAGCGGGCCGCCGCCGACGCCGCTCGGCGCGACCAGGCCATGCGCAGCTACATCCGTGACGCGGCAGGTCCCACGTCGGGGGCCGGCACCAGCAGCGTCGACGAGCTCGCCAAGCTCGCGCAGCTCCGCGACTCCGGTGCGATCTCGTCCGCGGAGTACGACACGCTGAAGGCGAAGGTCGTCGCCAGCTGATCCCGGCGTCGCCGGGAGGCCCGGACCCATGCTCCGGGCCTCCCGCACGTCAGCCCTCCAAGCCGACCTCTGGCTCGTCGACCCTTACTCGGGGGTCCGGCCCGCGCGGACCGACCGCCAGCCCGACGAGCACCCCGAACGAGACGCCGATCATCGTCGTGCCCGTGGCGAGCAGCGTCGCCGCCGCATCGCTGCGGTCCTCGCCGAGCAGCTGGGTCACGCCGACGAGACCGAGGGCACCGGGGACCAGCAGCCAGAACGCCGGCAGGAAGCTGACCTGCGTCGGAGGTCCGGTGCGGCGACGAGCGGCCCAGGACGCCACCGGTGTCATCGCCAGCGCTCCGACGAAGGCCGAGAGCACTCCGCCAAGGAAGAGCCCGCCGAGGATCTGGGCGCCGTAGGCCACGTACAGGACGAGCAGGATCCAGCCCACGCTGGAGCGACGCGCGCAGCGATGCACGACCACGCCCGCGCCGAACAGCGCCACCCCGACCCATGGCGCCGCGTCGCCCAGCGGCCGGCCGGCCGTCGCGTCCACAGCGGTCACCGGGACCCCGACGAGCTGCGCGCCGGCCACGACGCCGAGGGCCAGCAGAACGAGCTGCATCCCGCCCGCCGCCACGCGGGCGGCCCCCGAGATCATCTGGCCGGTGGACAGTTCGATGACCGCCGTGGTGAGCAAGGCGCCGGGCAGGAACGTCACCAGCGGTGCGACCAGGGGGACGAAGACGCCCACGTCGTAGCCGGAGCGACCGAGCAGGAACACCGTCACGGCGACGAGGAAGGCGCACAGCAGCGGCAGCATCGCCTGGTAGGCCAGGACCGGACGAGGGACGGCAAGCTGCAAGGCGCCGACCACGACGCCGAGGACCCCGGCCACGAGCAGGTCGGCAATGCTGCCCTGGAGGACGAGTGCCACCCCCACGCTGAAGGCCGCGTAGCCCAGCGTGCGCAGCCCCGGCCCGTACGGCGGCGGCTGGGCGCGGGCCCGGCGCAGCTCGGCCAGCGCGTCGGCAGACCCGATCGTCCCGGCCTCGGCCGAGCCGACCACGCGGGACACCGCATCGACCTGATCCAGGCGCAGCGCCGCGCGACCGACCGCCGCCACCGCCGTCTCCAGGGTGGTGCTGCCGCCGACGGAGACGAACAGCGCCATCGGCAGCACCACCACCTCGACGTCCTCGACCCCGCCGACGGCTGCCACGCGGGCCAGCGTCGCCTGGACCTGCGTCACTCCGTACCCGGAGTCGATCATCGCCTCGCCGAGCGTGACGAGCAGCGACGTGGTCTGCGCCGGGCTGTCGGCGCCGGCCGGCCGCCGCGGCCGAGCCGTCTCCTGCTCCATGCTGCCCGGCCCGGACCGCTGGACGAGCCAGATGACGAGCCCCGCCAGGGCCAGTGCCGCGACCGCGAGCAGCGCGGTGGCCAGCGAGATGCCGGAGTCCTGTACGGCCGGCCGGGTGGCGACGCGCTGGACCGGCGCCGGGGTGGCGGTTGCGGTCGGACTCGTCGGGCTGGCCGTGGGCGCAGGGGAGCCGGTCGGGGCGGTCGTCGGGCTGGCCGTTCCCGTCGGCGTGCTGCTCTCCGACGTGCTCGCCGCGGCTGTCTCCGTGCGAGCGCTGGTTGGCGTCGCCGTCGAAGGCCCCGGCGTCGACCCGATCTGCTGCGTCGGCGACGCCGCCCGAGACGTCTTCGTCGGCGGCTCGGTGGGGCCGATCTGCCCTGGGGTGCCCTGCGCGGACGCGGCGGCACACCAGCCGAGGGCGAGAACGGCGAACGCGGCGGCGGCGGCCGCCAGCCGGCCGGCACGCGGCGATGCTCCGTTGCGGGTCATGGAGCCTGCAGTCTGCTGGTCGGCGAGCGGCCGCCTCGACGCGCCCGGCCCATGTCGATCCGCTTCAACCCGAACGGCAGCCGGGCGAGGCGGCAGCGCACGCGCGATCGCAAGATTGCCAGTGTCGACGAGCTGGCCGTGTTGACGCACGTCGGCCGGGTCGGCGACATGGCCGAGTCGACGAAGTCGAGGACAGCGGCGGCGTCACCCATGACGAGTACGCCGCGGCATGCGCGTCGATTCGACCCGGCCGGCGTCGGGCCGCAGAACCCCTGGTGCCGATGCGTAGGAAGATGCGCACGGCTACGCTGGAGATCCCCACGGAGCCCGACAGTCCGCCGCGGGCGGCAGGAGAGGAAGTCGCCATGGCGCCGCATTTCGGGGTTCATTCGGAGGTCGGCAGGCTCCGCACGGTCATGGTGTGCGCCCCCGGCCGGGCACACCAGCGACTCACCCCCACCAACTGTGACTCCCTGCTCTTCGACGACGACATGTGGGTGGAGAACGCCAAGCGTGACCACTTCGACTTCACCGCCAAGATGCGCGACCGCGGCGTCGAGGTGCTCGAGATGCACAACCTCCTCGCCGAGACCCTCGCTCGCCGGAGGCGCGGTCGTGGGTTCTCGACCAGCAGGTCGTGCCCAACCAGGTCGGCAACGGCCTGGTCGACCAGGTGCGCTCCTACCTCGACGGGCTCACCGACCGGGACCTTGCCGAGACGCTGATCGGCGGCCTGTCGACGTACGAGTTCCCGGAAACCCACGGCGGGGACATGATCAGGCTGGTGCGCGACGCCGCTGGGGTCAACGAGTACCTGCTGCCGCCGCTGCCCAACACGATCTACACCCGGGACACCACCTGCTGGATCTACGGCGGGGTCACCCTCAACCCGCTGTTCTGGCCGGCCCGGCATGAGGAGACGGTCCTCGCCACGGCGATCTACCGATTCCATCCCCACTTCGCCGGCAAGGTCGACGTCTGGTGGGGTGATCCGACGCGGGACTGGGGGATGGCGACGCTCGAGGGCGGCGACGTCATGCCGATCGGCAACCGCACCGTCCTCATCGGCATGAGCGAGCGTAGCTCGCGGCAGGGGATCAGCCAGGTCTCGGCGGCGCTGTTCGAGAAGGGCGCTGCCGACCGGGTCATCGTGGCGGCGATGCCCAAGCTGCGGGCCGCGATGCACCTCGACACCGTCTTCACGTTCGCTGATCGGGACGCCGTCCTGGTCTACCCGGACATCGTCGACGGCATCGACGCCTTCTCCTTCCGACCGTCGGACAAGCCCGGAGGCGTCGAGCTCCACGCAGAGGAGAAGCCGTTCGTCGACGTCGTCGCGGACGCGCTCGACGTGCCGAAGCTGCGTGTCGTCGAGACCGGCGGCAACGCCTACATGCGCGAGCGGACCCAGTGGGACAGCGGCGCCAACCTGGTCTGCCTCGAACCCGGCGTCGTCGTCGCCTACGACCGCAACACCTACACCAACACGCTGCTGCGCAAGGAAGGCATCGAGGTCGTCACGATCGTGGGCGCCGAGCTCGGCCGCGGCCGCGGCGGAGGCCACTGCATGACGTGCCCGATCGCCCGCGACGCGGTCGACGCCTGACCGGGTACCCGGTGGGCACGAGCAAGGTGGAGCCGGATTCCGCCGAAACCACCAAGCCGCGCAGATCCTTCCGCTTCCCGTCTGCAGTCACGACGCTCGCGATCGTCACCGTCCTGGTGTGGGTGGCGGCGCTCGTGATCCCTGCCGGCCGGTACGAGCTGGACCCGGACGGCTCACCGATCCCGGGCAGCTACCAGCAGATCCCGTCGCCGCTGTCCTTCGTCGAGCGGGTCCAGCAGCTGCTGCTCGCCCCCATCAACGGCATTTACGGGCTGCTCAACGGCCGCGGCTTCGTCGACACCGAGACGTCCGGCACGTTGTTCGGGCAGATCGGCGTGATCGCCTTCATCATGGCGATCGGGGCGTTCATCTCGGTGTCGTTCGCCACCCGCAGCCTTGAGGTGACCGTCGGTGCGCTGGCGGAGCGCCTGCGCAGCAAGGGCTGGCTGCTCATCGCGGCCGTCATGGTGCTGTTCTCGCTCCTCGGCTCGACGATGGGCTTCTCCGTCGAGACCCTCGGCTTCTATGCCCTGTTCCTCCCCCTGATGGCGGCGCTGAGGTACGACCGGATGGTCACCTCCGCCATGATCATCCTTGGTGCCATGACCGGCGTCATGGCGGCCACGGTCAACCCGTCTCGATCGGCGTCGCCGCGGGCGAGGCCCGGGTGTCCATCGGCGACGGGATCCTCCTGCGTGTCGTGCTCTGGGTCCTCCTCACCGCGATGTCGGTGGCCTGGGTGCTCCGCTACGCCGCCAAGGTGCGCCGCGCCCCCGAGGCCTCGCTCGTCGGGTGGGAGGACCCCAAGGAGGAGGTGACCAGTGCCGACGAGGCGGCAGAGCACCTGGAGAACGGCTCGCCCGGACCGTCGCCCCTGACGCGCACCCAGAAGTGGGTGCTCGTCGTCACCGCGCTCGCGTTCGGTTTGATGATCTTCTCGGTCATCCCTTGGTCCAGCATCCTCGGCGCGTCGACCGGCCCCGCCGACTACCTCGTGGAACACGACACCACTGCCCAGCCCTATTGGTTCGAGCTGGGGTGGTGGTTCCCGCAGCTGGCCATGCTCTTCGTGCTCGCCTCGGTCGTCGTCGGCATCGTCGCGCGGATGGGCGAGCAAGAAACCGTACGGCTGATTGCCGCCGGCGCCTCGGACATCATGGCCCCGCCCTCGTCGTACTCCTCGCCGGCGGCGTCTCAGTGATCATGACGAACACCCAGACGCTGGACACCATCCTCAACTCGATGGAGCAACTCGTCTCCGACGCCTCGGCCGGGTTGTTCGCCGTCATCACCGTCGTGCTCAATGTGCCGCTCGCCTTCCTCATCCCGTCGAGCTCGGGGCACGCCGCTCTCGCCATGCCGCTGCTGGCGCCGCTCGCCGACTTCGCCGGGGTCACCCTGGCGACCACCATCACCGCGTGGATCATGGGCCACGGGCTGACCCTGCTCGTCTCGCCGACGAGCGTCGTCGTCGTGGGTGGGCTGGCGATCGCCAAGGTCGGCTACGACAAGTACCTACGCTTCGTGTGGCCACTGATCGCGGCGATGTTCGTGGTTTCATCGGCTGTCGTCTGGCTCGCGGCGACCCTCGAGTGAGTGCGGGAAGGTCGCTCGTACTCGATTCCCGAGGCGACCGCGGTCGAGACGAGCCATCGGGTGCCGCGGAGCGGGTGACGGGAATCGAACCCGCATGACCAGCTTGGAAGGCTGGAGCTCTGCCATTGAGCTACACCCGCGACGGCGGGCTGTTGGCCACCAGCCGGGCCTCTAGACTGGCCGCCGCGCCGCGGGGCGTAGCGTAGTGGCTAGCGCGCCTGCTTTGGGTGCAGGAGATCGGGAGTTCGAGTCTCCCCGCCCCGACCAACCGGCTCGCCGCGAGCCGGCGGACTGCCTGCCAGGCCACCCGCCGACCCCACCTGCTGCCCCCACGAGGAGACCCACGAGCGTGAAGACCGTCGTCGAGACCCTCGACCCCACGCGGGTCCGGATGGCCGTCGAGGTGCCCTTCGACGAGCTGGCGCCGAGCCTGGCCTCGGCGTACAAGCGCATCGCCGCGCAGGTGGTCGTCCCCGGCTTCCGCAAGGGCAAGGTCCCGCCGCGGATCATCGACCAGCGGATCGGGCGAGCGGCGGTGCTCGAGGAGGCGGTCAACGAGGCGCTGCCCCGGCTGTACGGGCAGGCCGTCGAGGACAATGGCGTGCAGCCCATCGGGCAGCCGGAGGTGGAGATCACCACGCTCGACGACGGCCAGGCATTGGCGTTCACCGCCGAGGTCGACGTGCGCCCGGAGATCACCCTTCCCGACTACCGCGGGCTACCGGCGCAGGTGGCCGACGCGGACCCCAGCGACGACGACGTGGAAGAGCAGCTGGCGGCGCTGCGGGAGCGCTTCGGCACCCTGCGCGCCGTCGAGCGGGCGGCGGCGGGCGACTTCGCCGTGATCGACCTGCTCGCCCGCCGTGACGGCGAGCTCGTCGAGGGCGGCGAGGCCACGGCGCAGACCTACCGCGTCGGCAGCGGGACGATGGTCGAGGGTCTCGATGAGGCGGTGACCGGCCTGTCCGACGGGGAGTCCGCGACGTTCACCACGACGCTGGCCGGCGGACCGGCCGGCGGGCAGCAGGCCGAAGTCGAGGTGAGTGTGCGCGGCGTGAAGGAGCAGGACCTCCCCGACCTCGACGACGACTTCGCCCAGCTGGCGAGCGAGTTCGACACCCTCGACGAGCTGCGGGCAGACCTGCGCGAGCGCCTCGTCCGGGTCAAACGCATCGAGCAGGCGGCCGAGGCCCGCGACAAGGTCCTCGCCGAGCTGCTGAGCCGGGTCGAGGTCCCCGTACCCGAGCGCGTCCTGGCCGCTCAGGTCGACGACCACTTCCAGGACGACCACGGCGACGGCGACCACCGGGCCGAGGTCGAGGCCGAGGCTCGCACGGCCTTCGCCCGCCAGCTCGTGCTGGACGAGATCGCCCAGCAGGAGCAGCTGCAGGTCACCCAGCAAGATCTGACCAGCTACCTCGTCGCGCAGGCGCAGCAGGCCGGCATGGACCCGCAGCAGCTCGCCGACCAGGTCGTCAAGGCCGGCAACCTGCCCTTCGTCGCCGCCGACGTCGTGCGCGGCAAGGCGCTGGCCTTCGTCGTCGAGGAGGCCGCGGTCACCGACGAGTCGGGACGCCCGGTCGAGCTCAAACGGCTGCGCGAGGACGGCACGCTGGCCACCGACGAGGAGCTCGCTGCCGAGGCGGCGGAGGCCGCAGAGGCCGCTGCGGAGGAGCCCGCAGGACAGCCGGCGGCGCAGCCCGCCGGGGAGCCCTCCCCTCCCGCCTGAGCGCACCTGCGCCCACAGCGAACAGTGGCCCGCACGCGGCAGGTCCGTCGCGGTTGCTTGGTTATGGTCGGTACTCCCGCGGGGGCCGGCAGCGGCCTCCCGGGCCGTACCGAGAGGCCGTACCGGGGCCGCACCGAGGGGCCGTACCGAGGGCCGCACCGACCGAAGGAGCCGCTGAGGTGACCGACAGCAGTCCCGCGAGCCGCACCCAGTCCGCGCCGATGCCCGGCCTGGACGACAACGTCTACCAGCGCCTGCTCCGCGAGCGGATCATCTTCCTGGGCTCGGAGGTGCGCGACGAGAACGCCAACGCCATCTGCGCCCAGCTGCTGCTGCTGGCCGCCGAGGACCCGGACAAGGACATCCACCTCTACATCAACTCGCCGGGCGGCTCCGTCACCGCCGGCATGGCGATCTTCGACACGATGCAGTGGGTCAAGCCCGACGTGGCGACGTACGCGATGGGGCTGGCCGCGTCCATGGGGCAGTTCCTGCTCTCGTCCGGGGCCCGCGGCAAGCGCTACGCGCTCCCCCACGCGCGGGTGATGATGCACCAGCCCTCCGGCGGCCTCGGCGGTTCCGCGTCGGACATCAAGGTGCAGGCCGAGCAGATGCTGCTGATCAAGAAGCAGATGGCCGAGCTGATCGCCGAGCACACCGGGCGCAGCATCGAGGAGATCGAGCGCGACTCCGACCGCGACCGCTGGTTCACCGGTCCGGAGGCACTGGAGTACGGCTTCGTCGACCATGTCGTGCAGAACGCCTCGCAGGCCTCCGAGGGCGGCGGGACAGCGTGACCTCGCAGCACCCGTCCCCGCCCGCCACGCACCAGCCAGCACTGGCAGAGAGGCGACCCATGAGCGACGTGCACCTGCCGACCACGCCTTCCATGAACTACTACATCCCGCAGTGGGAGGAGCGCACCTCCTACGGGTTCCGGCGCATCGACCCGTTCGCCAAGCTGTTCGAGGAGCGGATCATCTTCCTCGGCACCCCGATCAGCGACGACGTCGCCAACGCCGTCATGGCCCAGCTGATCTGCCTCGAGTCGATGGACCCCGACCGTGACATCGAGATCTACATCAACTCGCCCGGCGGCTCGTTCACCGCGCTCACCGCGATCTACGACACGATGCAGTACGTCAAGCCCGACGTCCGTACCGTGTGCATGGGTCAGGCGGCGTCTGCGGCTGCGGTGATCCTCGCCGCGGGCGCCCCGGGCAAGCGGCTGGCCGTGCCCAACGCGCGGGTCCTCATCCACCAGCCCTACACCGAGGGCGCCTACGGCCAGGCCAGCGACATCGAGATCCAGGCCAACGAGATCCTGCGGATGCGGCGCCTACTCGAGGAGCTGCTGGCCAAGCACTCCAACCGCAGCGCGGAGCAGATCGAGAAGGACATCGAGCGCGACAAGATCCTCACCGCGAAGGAGGCCGTCGACTACGGCCTCATCGACGCGGTCATCGACTCGCGCAAGGCCAACCGCTCGGAGTGATTCGCCTCGGCGTGTCGCAGCCTCGCGGCGACGCGCCGGGCGAAGGGGGTCGCAGGTGTCCAGCCCGCCGGGTACCGTCGGTCCCGGACGAGGCAGCGCCCGCGCGGTGCGGCCGGCTCGACTCCCCCCGAGGAAGGACCTCGACGCGTGGCCCGCATCGGTGACGGTGGCGACCTGCTCAAGTGCTCTTTCTGCGGCAAGAGCCAGAAGCAGGTCAAGAAGCTCATCGCCGGACCGGGCGTCTACATCTGCGACGAGTGCATCGATCTCTGCAACGAGATCATCGAGGAGGAGCTGAGCGAGGGCGGTGAGTCCGGCCTGCAGGAGCTCCCCAAGCCGCGGGAGATCTTCGACTTCCTCGAGCAGTACGTCATCGGCCAGGACATCGCCAAGAAGGCGCTGTCGGTCGCCGTCTACAACCACTACAAGCGGGTGCAGGCCGGCCAGGCGAGCCCGGCCGCGCGGCACGCCCGCGACGAGGGCGTCGAGCTGGCCAAGTCCAACATCCTGCTCATCGGGCCGACCGGCTGCGGCAAGACCTACTTCGCGCAGACGCTCGCCAAGATGCTCAACGTCCCCTTCGCGATCGCCGACGCCACGGCGCTGACAGAGGCCGGGTACGTCGGCGAGGACGTCGAGAACATCCTGCTCAAGCTCATCCAGGCCGCGGATTATGACGTCAAGAAGGCCGAGACAGGAATCATCTACATCGACGAGGTCGACAAGATCGCCCGCAAGAGCGAGAACCCGTCAATCACCCGCGACGTCTCCGGCGAGGGCGTCCAGCAGGCCCTGCTCAAGATCCTCGAGGGCACCACCGCGAGCGTGCCGCCGCAGGGCGGCCGCAAGCACCCGCATCAGGAGTTCATCCAGATCGACACCACCAACGTGCTGTTCATCGTGGGTGGCGCCTTCGCGGGGCTCGACTCGATCATCGAGCAGCGGGTCGGCCGCAAGGGCCTTGGCTTCGGCGCCGAGATCCGCGGGAAGGCCGAGCGGGAGCAGACCGACTTCTACTCCGCGGTCATGCCCGAGGACCTGCTGAAGTTCGGCCTGATCCCCGAGTTCATCGGCCGGCTCCCCGTGATCACGACGGTCAGCCCACTCGACCGGGCGACCCTCATGCGTATCTTCGTCGAGCCGCGCAACGCGCTGGTCCGGCAGTACCAACGCCTGTTCGACCTCGACGGCGTGGAGCTGGAGTTCAGTGACGACGCGGTGGAGGCGGTCGCCGACCAGGCGTTGCTGCGCGGCACCGGCGCCCGCGGGCTGCGCGCGATCATCGAAGAGGTCCTGCTCAACGTCATGTACGACGTCCCGAGCCGCGACGACGTCGCCAAGGTCGTCGTCACCCGCGAGGTCGTGCTGGAGAACGTCAACCCGACCCTGGTGCCCCGCGAGGTCGGGCCGCGGCGGCGCGAGCGGCGCGACAAGAGCGCCTGACCGCCGCGCCGTCGGTCACTTCGTACCGTCGGTCACTCCGGCCGGTGCCGCCGGCGTGAACCGACGTCACTGCCCTGGTGGTCGTCAATGGGCCTTTCCGGGTCGAGTTCTCGACCACCAGGACAGTGACGTCGGTC
The DNA here is from genome assembly GCA_038246785.1 of Jiangellales bacterium. Classification (GTDB taxonomy): domain Bacteria; phylum Actinomycetota; class Actinomycetes; order Jiangellales; family Jiangellaceae; genus JBBRVP01. The sequence continues at coordinate 8,928 of JBBRVP010000011.1, read as the reverse complement.
AGCGGCGGGCGCGTGACCCACAGCGCACGGCGTCAGCCGGAACGCGTGCTTGGAGAAGGCAGCAGCCGACATCGCCATGCACTTCGCCGCCGGATGTTCGTGGGCATGGCGAAACCACCGTCGGCGAAGGTGCTCGCCGCCCACGCTCTCGTAGCGCGATCGAAAGGTCGCTGGACGGGGACCTGTGCGAGGGGGGTTTCGGATGCAGCGAGCGGGGCGGGCGGCGGTGATGCGAGGCGTCAGTGAGTTCCTGGTCGCCTTCACGATGCTCGTCGGGCTTTCCTCGCTGGTCGGCGGGTTCGCGCAGGGGTCGCTCGCCAAGATCACTCTAGCCTTCGGCGGGCTGACCCTTGCCAGCTACGCGGGGGTCGTCGTCTTCCGGCGTGAGCCGGGAGGGAAGCGCCCGGACGCACCGCGGTGCAACACGCCTGCATCGTCCTCACGTACCTCATGGGGGCGTTCGCCGTGGTCAGCGCGAGCCTGGCCGCTACCTTGGTGATCTCGTCGGTGGTGCTCCTAGCGGTCGTCTTCGTCATCGCCTTGCTGACCATGGGCCTCTTGGCGAACGCGCCGCGTCGGGCCGCGCCGATGTCACGTGGGCAGCTCGTCGCGTTCACGTGCGGCGCCGGGCTCGCGGTGGCCATCCTGACGGCGCTGTCCCTGAGCGCGAGTCATCCGGCATCTAGAGCCGTGGCCGGGCTGGGTCTCGCAGGCGCGTTCATCGGACTCGTCGTCGTGGCGCACAAGCACCGCCGACCCACGGGTCCGCGACCGCGGTGAGGCGCGTCCGCGTCAACCGTCTCCTCTGGAGGCTTGCTCGGAGTTGCCGCACCCGCCGACCGGGTATTGCTCCCGACGTCGGTATGGGTCCATTGGCAGCCGCGTGGGAGGCGGTGGCGGATCAACCGGGGGCGGTGCCGAAGGTGAGCTCCACCTCGTCGGCCACCGGGACGTAGCCGATCTTCGCGTAGATCGAGTTCGAGACGGGGTTGGCGAGGTCGGTGTAGAGACAGGCACCGCTGGCGCCCCCGTCGATGGCGGCCTGCGTGGCCGCCGCGGTGACCGCCGTCCCGAACCCGTGACTTCGCGATCCGGGCGGGGTGTAGACCGGGCCGACGCGGGAGACGCCCGCGGCCGGGGGTGTCGAGGCGGCCATCGCCACCGGCGCAGCGGCCGCCTCCCAGACCACCACCCGGGGCCACCGCTCGCGGGCCCAGTCCTCGCCGCGGGTCGTGACCTGGTCGATGTCCGCCTGGAAGCGGTCCATCCACTCGCCGACCAGCGGGACGTCGGCCTCGCTGGCCGGCCGACTCGTGCCCACCACGCCGCGCGGTGGCACCAGTGAGCCCAGCCTGTGCAGCCGCATCGAGCGCGTCAGCCGAGCGCCGTCGCCGGTCGCCTCGCGCCAGGCGCGGACGAAGCCGTACGCCGCCTCCCGCCGCCCCACGACACCGTGCGGCGTGCGGCCCAGCGAGAGCACCAGCGCCGCGGCGGCGGTCCCGGCCGCGTCGCCCACCTCCGCGCCGGCGCCGTGCAGGCCGACGCCGTACGGCGGCCAGTGCTGGCCCGCGGCCACGACGGCCCCGGCGTCGTCCTCGACGACGAACAACAGCGCGTCGTCCGGAGCGGCGCCCCGGCGGGCCCGCTCGACCGACACCGCGAGCACGGTCCACCGCACCGGGTCGGCGGACAGCAGCGGCTCGATCAGCCGGGCGAACTCGTCCGGGTTGCCCACCCGGCGCGCCGCGCACCCACTCACCCCGTCGGCGCCAGCACCACGGCGACGTCGAGCACCAGGCCGTCGCCGGTCGAGTCGTCGATCGCCCAGGTGAGCTCGGCGACCTTGCCGGCGGAGGCGAGGTCGGCGGCGGCGGCACGGGCGAGGTCGACCGCCCGCTGCTCGCCGCGGACGGCTGCCGAGCTGACCTCCGTACGCATCGACACCTTCGCCTCCGACTTCGCCCGGCGCACCTGGGTGAGCACCTGCGACACCGCGTCGAGCACGGCCGGCTCCCCGCTGAGGTCACCGAGCTCGTCCAGTGTCGGCCAGGTCGAGCGGTGGATCGAGCCGGACCGCCACCACGACCAGACCTCCTCGGTGGCGTAGGGGAGGAACGGCGCGAACAGCCGCAGCACCGTGTGCAGGACGACCGCGAGGGTGGCCCGCGCCGAGTCCGTGGCGGCGCCGCCGTCGGCGTATGCCCGCTCCTTGACCAGCTCGAGGTAGTCGTCGCAGAACGTCCAGAAGAACCGCTCGGTCACCTCGAGCGCGCGGCTGTAGTCGTAAGCCTCGAACGCGTCCGTCGCCTCCGCGACGACCCGCGCGAGCATGGCGAGTGTCGCCCGGTCGACCGGCTCGCTGACCCGTGCCGGGTCGGGGTCGGCGGCCGCGAGCCCGAGGACGAACTTCGACGCGTTGAGCACCTTGATCGCCAACCGTCGGCCGATCTTCATCTGGCCCTCGTCGAACGGGCTGTCGACCCCCGGCCGGGCGGCGGCGGCCCGCCAGCGGACCGCGTCGGCGCCGTAGCGGTCGAGCATCTCCAGCGGGTCGACCCCGCCCTTGGACTTCGACATCTTCTTCCGGTCGGGGTTGGCCACCATCCCGGAGATCGCCGCGTGGGTCCACGGCAGGCCGCCGGTCTCGAAGTGCGCGCGCACGATGGTGGAGAACAGCCAGGTCCGCACGATGTCGTGACCCTGCGGGCGCAGATCCATGGGGAAGGTGCGGGCATGCAGGTCCGGGTCGCGCTCCCAGCCGGTCACGATCAGCGGGGTCAGCGACGACGTGGCCCAGGTGTCCATGATGTCGGGGTCGGCGGTGAAGCCACCGGGCAGGTCGCGCTGTTCGGGGGCGTAGCCGGCCGGCACGTGGGAGGACGGGTCGATCGGCAGGTCGGCCTCGGCGGGAAGGAGCGGTCGGTCGTGGACGGGCGCGCCATCCGGATCGAGCGGGTACCAGACCGGGAAGGGCACGCCGAAGAAGCGCTGGCGACTGATCAGCCAGTCACTCGTGAGGCCCCCCACCCAGGTGTCGTAGCGCTGGCGCATGTGCTCAGGCACCCAGACCAGCTCCCGGCCGAGCTCGAGGAACCGTGCCCGGAGGGCATCGTCGCGCCCGCCGTTGCGGATGTACCACTGCCGGCTGGTCACGACCTCCAGCGGCTTCTCGCCCTTCTCGTGGAAGTTGGCCCGGCGCTGGGTCGGCACCGGCTCGCCCTCCAGTGCCCCCACGGCCCGCAGCGCGGCGGTCATCTGCTCACGTGCCGACGACGTCGTCCTGCCGGCCAGCTCCCGGTAGGCCGCCTCGCCGGGGCCGTCGGCGATCCACGGCGGGGTGTCGGGCAGCAGTCGGCCGTCGCGAGCGATCACTGATCGAATGGGGAGCGCCAGCTCCCTCCACCAGATCACGTCGGTGAGGTCGCCGAACGTGCAGATCATCGCGATGCCCGAGCCCTTGTCGGGCTCGGCGAGGTGGTGGGCGAGGACAGGCACCTCGACACCGAAGACCGGCGTACGCACCGTCGAGCCGAACAGCGGCCGGTAGCGCTCGTCGTCGGGATGGGCCACCAGCGCGACGCAGGCCGGGATCAGCTCGGGACGGGTCGTCTCGATGTGCACCGGCCCGCCGGCGTCGCTGCGCTCGAACGCCACCCGGTAGAAGTGCCCCGGGTAGTCACGCGCCTCCAGCTCGGCCTGAGCCACCGCGGTCTGGAACGTGACGTCCCACAGGCTCGGCGCCTCCGCCTGGTAGGCCTCGCCGCGCGCCAGATTGCGCAGGAACGCCCGCTGCGACGCCGCGATCGCGGCCGGACCCACGGTCGTGTACGTCTGCGTCCAGTCCACCGACAGACCGACGCGCCGCCACAGCGCCTCGAACGCCACCTCGGTGTCCTGGGTCCAGCGCTCGCACAGCTCGATGAAGTTACGCCGGGAGATGGCGACCGCCCTGGCGGATCGCCCACCCGCCGCCGGCGGAGTGAAGTCGGGGTCGTACGCGGCCGCCGGGTCGCACCGGACGCCGTATGTGTACTGGACCTGCCGCTCGGTCGCCAGCCCGTTGTCGTCCCAGCCCATCGGGTAGAAGACCTCGCGCCCTCGCATCCGCTGGTAGCGGGCGACCAGGTCGGTGTGGGTGAAGGAGAAGACGCTGCCGACATGCAGCGTGCCGCTCACCGTCGGCGGCGGGGTGTCGATCGAGAAGATCTCCTCGCGGGTCCGCGAGCGATCGAAACGGTAGGTGCCCTGCTCCTCCCACGCCCGGCCCCACCGTTCCTCGAGCCCGTCGAGGGCGGGCTTGTCGGGGACCCGGGCGTTCGTGCCGGCGCCGGGGCCGAGATCGGGAACAGCGTCGCTGCTCATGGCGCCTGATCCTCCCAGACCGCCGGCGCGTCAGGCGATCCGCATTCGCGGATCGCCGCGGCTCACAGGGCCTTGGCGACGAACGAGCTCAAGGTCACGACGACGGCGAGCCTGGACGCCGTGGACGACAGCGACGCGCGGATGCCGACGGACCCCGCGGCACGCAAGGCGGTCGTGCCGTCGGTCGTGCTCGCGCTCCAGGCCGTGGGCTCGCTCGATCCGTACCTCCAGACCTTCGCGCGCACCACCGCGCTCGACGTGCCGAACACCTGCATCCGCACGCGCAGCCTCGTCGTCGCGCCGAAGGCGACCCCCGGCAGCACCCGCTCGGCCTTCAGCGTCGTTGCCTTCCCGGTGGCGTCGAGCCGGGCGAGCGAGACGCCTACCTTGCGGTCAGACCGCAGGTGCACGACCGCGCGGTACTCGGCCTTGCCGACGCGCCGACCGATGACGCTCACCCATGTCCCGCCGCCGGTGGCGACGCGGTTGGCGGCGACGGTCGTGCTCACGTCCGTGCGCGCCGAGGCGACGTAGCCGAGGACCGCCCCGGTCGTCGCGCCGGCCGACGGGAGTCGGATCGATCCCTTGCCGGGCGACACCGACAGGTACGTGGCGGTACCGGTGGCCGACCAGGGACCCCCGGTGCCGGGCGTGCCGAAGCCGCCGGTGACCCGGCGCTGGAACAGGTCGCCGGCCAGTGTGGTCCCGGGTGCAGCCGCCTTGACGGTCACGCTCCTCGTGGCCGTGGCTGTCCGGCCGTCTCCTTCGGTGACGGTGAGCGTCACGCGGTAGGTGCCGACCGCGGCGTAGGTGTGCCGCAGGCTCGCGCCGCTGCCGGTCGTCCCGTCGCCGAAGGACCAGGCGTACGTGGCGACCCCCGGTCCGACCGGCGAGCGCGAGCCGCTGAAGATGCACGCCTGACCGGTGCAGGCCGCGGACAGGGCCGCGGTCGACGGCGCGGGCTCGCCGACCGAGACCGGCGCCGACCACATCGTCGTGGTCGTGTTGCCGGCCGAGTCGAGGGCCGCCACCCGGAACCGGTAGTCGCCGGGTGCCAGGCCGGTGACGGCGGTGCTCAGCGCCGGAGGCGCCCAGAACGGCGAGTCCGCTCGGACGCTGGCCACCGGGTCCGCCGCGCCCTCCCGATAGACCTGGTAGGTCAGCACGCCGTCGTCCGGGTCGCTGGTGCCGGTCCACCGCACGGTGGCAGTGCCACCCGCGCCCGAGGTCGCCGTCGGCTGCTGCCCGGTCATCGCCGCGGGACCCTGCTGGTTGGGTGCGATCGAGCGGACGGCGAAGCGCACGAGCCCCTGCTGCGGCATGCCGTTCACGGTGGGGAACTCCCCGGCGAGGCTGAGGTAGTCGGCATTCCCGTTCACCGACCAGGCGGCCTGGAACTGCCCGGTGAAGGCGCCCGGGCTCAGGATCGGGTACCAGGTCAGCTGCGTCGTCGCCGTCGTGGCGAAGGTGCCGCTGGGGGTCCTCAGGTCGCCGGGGGAGGTCAGCTCCGCCAACGCCCGGCGCATCCGCGGCGGCTTGGTGTCGGGGAACGTGCCGATGTTGCTGCAGTCGTGGCTGTGCGACACGCTGTAGAGGACCTTGCCGACCGGGAACGTGCTGTACGAGTCGCCGCGGCAGTCCGCCGACATGAGGAGCTTTCCGGTGGCGGGATCCATCGCGAAGCGGCCCTCGAAGTTGCCGAGCCGCACCGTGTGGTCGGCGTTCCAGTCCAGGTATCGGTAGCCCGTGCCGTACACAGCGGTGCGGTCGGAAACCAGGCTGGTGATGGCGGCGTCGGGACCGTAGTCGTGGATCGGGAACGCCGACGCCCACGGTGTCACGGCAGCGGTCTTGGCCGAGACGGCGCCGATCCCCGTGCGGGTCGCGCCGGCGAGGGTCTGGAAACGGCCGCCGGCGACGACCATGCTCGCGTCCGGGGACATGGTCAGTGCCAGCACCGCCGCGTCGGCGCCCGGGTTCCAGACGAGCACCTGGCCGTTGGGGAAGTACGCCGCGAGCCGCGCCCGGGCCAGGCCGTTCGCGGACGTGAAGTCGCCGCCGAGATACACAGTCTGCGCACTGACCGCGACGGCGCGCACGCGGTTGTTGATCACCGGCTTGAACGACGTCACCAGAGCGCCACTGGCGGTGTCGAAGGCGGCGACCCGCGACCGGGACGCCCCGTCGACGGAGGTGAAGTCGCCCCCGACGTAGACCCGAGATCCATCCGGCGCTGCCGCGATGGAGAGTCCCGGCCCGTTGAGGTCGTGCTGGAACGCCAGCAGCGCGCCGGTGCGGATGTCGTAGGCCAACAGGTTGTGGCGGCGGACCTCGCCCGTGCCGGGCGGGGCACCCGCCGGGCGTGCGGTCTCGAAGTCGCCGGTGACGTAGACGGTGTCGCCCACGACGACCTGTGCCCATACCACGCCTCCGCCGGTGCGGGAGCCACCGATCTGCACGGTTGGCAGGGCGTCGGCGCTCACCGTGGCCGGCGGGCCGACGGTGGCGGAGGTGGCCGCGGCTCGGGCCGCCGGTGCGGCACCCAGCGCGTACGCGGCCAGTGCGGCGGCGAGCACGACAATCAGCAGTGAGCGCGGCGAATGCCGCGCCCGAACGGCGTGGATCATGGATCTCCCCCTGGTGACGCTGGGTAATCTATCACCGAGAGCAGCCGGCCTCCGGGGTTTGTCCAGGTTGGTTGTCACCGAACGTGACCAGACGCTGCCACCTAGACTCGGCGTGTGACAGCGGCAGCGCGGACGCCGGCGGCGGACCTGCGCCGCGTCGAGGCCGCCCTGCTCGCCCGCTGGCCGGAGCACCGCCTCGCGCCCTCGCTCGAGCGCATCCGCGCCCTCACCGATCTGCTGGGCGACCCGCAGCGGAGCTACCCCGTCATCCACATCGCCGGGACCAACGGCAAGACGAGCACCGCGCGGCTCGTCGACGCGCTGCTGTCCGGCTTCGGCTTGCGCACCGGCCGCTACACCAGCCCGCACCTGGAGTCGCTGCTCGAGCGGGTCGCCCTCGACGGAGCCCCGGTCGACGCCGCGACCCTCGTGGCGGGCTACGACGAGCTGGCGCCCTATCTCGACGTTGTCGACGCCCGGTCGGCCGAGGCCGGCGGGTCGCCGCTGTCGTTCTTCGAGACGCTGACGGCGCTGGCGTACACGATCTTCGCCGACGCTCCCGTGGGGGTGGCGATCGTCGAGGTGGGCATGGGTGGCACCTGGGACGCCACCAACGTCGCCGACGGCGCGGTCGCGGTGGTCACGCCGGTAGGGCTGGACCACCAGGCCTATCTCGGCGGCACGCTGGAGCAGATCGCCGGGGAGAAGGCCGGGATCCTCAAGCCGGGCGCGACCGCGGTGCTCGCGCTGCAGGCGCCCGAGGCCGCCGACGTCCTGGCCCGGCGGGCGCTCGAGGTCGGCGCAACGATCGCCCGGGAGGGGCTGGAGTTCGGCGTACGCCACCGAGAGGTCGCCGTCGGCGGCCAGCTGGTCACCGTGCAGGGGCTGGCCGGCGTCTACGACGAGCTGTTCCTGCGGCTGCACGGAGAGCACCAGGCGCGCAACCTCGCCTGCGCCGTGGCCGCCGTCGAGGCGTTCTTCGGCGCCCGCGAGCAGCCGCTCGACGCCGAGCCGCTGCGGGCCGCGGTGTCCGGGGCGACCTCGCCGGGACGGCTCGAGGTCGTCCGGCGCAGTCCCACGGTGCTCGTCGACGCGGCGCACAACCCGGCCGCTGGAGCGGCGCTGGCTGCGGCCCTGGAGGATGCCTTCACCTTCGCCAGACTGGTGGGTGTGGTCGCGGTGATGGCCGACAAGGACGCGTACGGGCTGCTCGTGCACCTGGAGCCGGTCCTGCACGCCGTGGTGGTCACCCGCAACACCTCGCCGCGCGCGATGGACCCCGCCGAGCTCGGCGAGGTCGCCGAGGAGGTGTTCGGTCCGGACCGGGTGGAGGTCGTGGCCCGGCTCGACGACGCGCTCGAGCGGGCGGTGACGCTGGCGGAGGAGGACACCCTGCTGGGCGGCGGCGGGGTCGTCGTCACTGGCTCGGTCGTCACCGTCGGCGAGGCGCGCACCCTGCTGCGGGCGGACCGGCAGTGAGCATCCGGTGAGCGTTCGAGGCGTGCTGTCGGCCGTCCTCGCGTTCGAGGCGGTGGTGCTGTGGCTGTTCGTGCCGGTGGCGGTCGCCGTCGCCGGCGTCGACCTGGCGGTCGCGCTGCCGGTCGGGGCGGGCCTCGGCCTCACCTGCGTCGTCGTCGCGGGGCTGCTGGGCCGGCGCGGGGGCGTCGTCGCCGGGTCGGTGCTGCAGGGCGTCGTGTTCGCGCTCGGCGTCGTCGTACCCGCGATGTTCTTCATCGGCGGGGTCTTCGCGTTGCTGTGGTTCGCGACGTTCCGGCTGGGCCGTCACATCGCGGCGGTGCAGGCCGAGCACGCCGCCGCCGCCGATCGCGTCGAGCCCCCCGACGCCCCGCCGACCCGCTTGTGGTCACCCTGATCGCCGCGGGCGCGACCCGCCCCGAGTGGAACGCCAGGCCGACACGCCGGCCCGGCGTGTCGGCCT
>JBBRVP010000010.1:0-88473 GCA_038246785.1 Jiangellales bacterium | reverse complement strand
TCGGCGCGATCAACGCCCACTGCTCATCGGTCAGATCGGAGGGATAGGGGCGCGGGGAAGTGGACGCCACACCGCCACACTGGCCACCTCAGTCACAACAGTCACGGAGGCTCGCCGAGTGCTTTCCCAACACGTTCTGAGCGCCGGGTGTTGATCACGTTAACGTGATCAACACCCCCTTCGCGCGTCCTGCAGGAGTCGGGAAGGGGGAGTTCGGCGCGCCAAGGCGGGTACGCGGCCGCCAGCCATGATCGCGACTTTGTGCTCCCGTTCACGAGTACCTACGCTGGGGTCGTCCCCGGGATCGCCTGAGCCGGGGGCACGACCACACGCCACCGTCACCGGAGTCTGCGTGAGCCGCCGTCGAAGCGCCCAGGGGGGCCTGCGCGTGTCGCGCGGCGTGCCCGAGGCCACCTTGGCCCGGCTCCCGGTCTACCTGCGCGCGCTCACCACACTCGACGCCGGGGGCGGCGCCACCGTGTCCAGCGAGGAGCTGGCCACCGTCGCCGGGGTCAACTCGGCCAAGCTGCGCAAGGACCTGTCCTACCTCGGCTCGTACGGCGTGCGCGGCGTGGGCTACGACGTGGAGTACCTCCGCTACCAGATCAGTCGCGTCATCGGGCTGACGGAGGACCGGCCGGTCGTCATCGTCGGGGTCGGCAACCTGGGGCACGCGCTCGGTGGCTACAGCGGCTTCGCCAACCGTGGATTCCGGGTGATCGCCCTGCTCGACGCCGACCCGCGCCGTGCCGGCGACCTCGTCGGCGATCACGTGGTCCGTCCGGTCGAGGACCTGCCGGATGTCGTGGCCACCGGCGGACCGTGCATCGGCGTGATCACCACGCCGGCCGAGGCGGCCCAGGACGTGGCCGACCGGCTCGTCGCGGCCGGCGTCCGCAGCATCCTCAACTTCGCGCCAGCCGTGCTCGCCGTGCCCGACGGCGTCGACGTCCGCAACGTCGACCTCTCGCTCGAGTTGCAGATCCTCGCCTACCACGAGCGGCGCCGCCCGGCACCGCTCGCCGAGGGCGCCCCCGCGGGCCTCGCCCCGGTGGGGCCGGCATGAGCCTGCTCGTCGTCGGGCTCTCGCACCGCAGCGCACCCGTCTCCGTCCTCGACCGCGCGGCCCTGCCGCGGGTGGCTGTCGACGCCCTCCTCGACGACGTCCATGAGGCCACGCACGTGAGCGAGGCGGCGGTGATCGCCACCTGCAACCGGCTCGAGGTGTACGCCGACGTGGCGAAGTTCCACGGTGGGGTCGACGAGGTGAGCGCCCTGCTCGCCCGCCACACCGGCCTCGGGCTGGCCGAGCTGACCCGCCACCTCTACGTCCATTACGACGACCGGGCCGCCCACCACCTGTTCGCCGTCGCCGCCGGGCTCGACTCGATGGCGGTGGGTGAGACCCAGGTGCTCGGCCAGGTGCGGACGTCGCTGCGGCATGCCCAGGATGCGGGTACGGCGGGTCGCGTGCTCAACGAGGCGTTCTCCGCCGCGCTCCGGTCGGCCAAGCGGGTCCATGCCGAGACCGGGCTCGACCGGGTCGGCCGCTCGCTGGTCGAGCTCGGCCTGGCTGCCGTCGAGCCGGTGCTCGGCGGCATCGGCGGGCGCCGGGCGGTCGTCGTCGGCACCGGCTCGATGGCGTCGCTGGCCGCGACGACGCTGTGGTCCGCGGGCGCGTCGGTCACCGTGGCCGGCCGCACACCCGCCTCGGCGGCGAGCCTCGCCGCCAAGGTCGCCGGCCACTCGGTCCCCCTCGAGGACCTGGCCGGCGCGCTGGACGACGCCGACCTGCTCGTGTCCTGCACGGGCGCCACCGGCCTGGTAGTCCCCGCCTGGCTGGTCGGCGAGGTCATGGTCGGCCGTTCCCACCGACCGCTCGGCGTCGTCGACCTCGCGTTGCCGCACGACGTGGACCCCGCGGTCCGCGACGTGCCCGGTGTCGTGCTCGCGGACCTGGCGACGCTGTCCCAGTACGGCGCCCAGCACGACGCGGCTCGGTACGGCGCGGGCGAGGGGTATTCGAGCGACATCGAGCAGGCCCGCCAGGTGGTGGCCGAGGAGGTCGCGCTGTTCCTCGGCGAACGCCGCGCCGACGGCGTCGCCGCCACGGTGGTCGCCCTGCGCACGCTCGGCGACGACGTCGTCGAGGCCGAGCTGCAGCGGCTCGGCGCCCGAGTTCCCACGCTCGACGAGGCGGCCCGCGACGAGGTCGCCAGCACCGTGCGCCGCGTCGTCGACAAGTTGCTGCACGCACCCACGGTGCGGGTCAAGGAGCTGGCTGCCGGGCCTGACGGTCCGGCCTACGAGGCGGCGCTGCGCGAGCTGTTCGCCCTTGACCGCACCGTCGTGGCGGCCGTGACCCGACCGGGCGAGGAGGACGCCCGGTGAGCGCCGTACGCCTCGGCACCCGCCGCAGCCGGCTCGCGCTGGCGCAGTCCGGCCTCGTCGCCGACTTCCTGCGCTCCCGCGGGGTGGACGTCGACCTGGTCGAGATCGCCACCCTCGGGGACACCTCGCCGGCCGCGCTGACCGCCCTCGGCGGCAGCGGGGTCTTCGTCTCGGCGCTGCGCGACGCCCTCGTCACCGGACGCTGCGACCTCGCCGTGCACTCCCTCAAGGACCTGCCGACGCAGCCCGACCCGCGACTGCGGATCGCCGCCGTCCCGCGGCGCGAGGATCCGCGTGACGCGCTGTGCGCCGCAGGGGGCCGCACGCTGCTCGACGTGTCGCCGGGCTCGCGCGTCGGGACCGGGTCGCCGCGACGCGCCGCTCAGCTACGCGCCCTCGGGCTGGGCGTCGAGGTCGTCCCGGTGCGCGGCAACGTCGACACGCGATTGCGCCTGGTCGAGTCCGGCGAGGTCGACGCCGTGCTGCTCGCCCGCGCCGGACTCGCGCGGCTGGGCCGGCTCGACGCGATCACGCAGGTGCTCGACCCCCTGCAGTTCCTGCCCGCCCCCGGCCAGGGCGCCCTGGCGGTCGAGACGACCAGCACAGCCCCGCCAGCGCTGGTGGCGGCGCTCCATGGCCTCGATGACTGGTCCAGCCGCGCCGCGGTGACCGCCGAGCGTGCTCTGCTGGCGGCGCTCGAGGCCGGGTGCAGCGCGCCGGTCGGCGCCCTCGCCGAGCTGGCCGAGGGCGAGTCGAGTCCCGAGCTGTCGCTGCGCGCGGTCGTCGTGGCCCTCGACGGCGCCGAGTCCGTACGGCTGTCCCTGTCCGTCCCACTGTCCGCCGCCCCGTCCGCCCCACCGTCCGCCCCTTCGCCGGCATCGCCGGAAGCCGCGTTGTCCCTACCGTCCGGTGACCCCCTCGACGAGGCCTCGGCTGCCGGGCGTCGGCTCGCCGCCGCGCTGCTCGCCGATGGAGCCGCCGAGCTCGTCGACGGGCCCCTTTCGGGAACCCACAAGGAGATCGCACTGTGAGCCGCAAGCCCAAGACCCCGCTGGGGTCCGTCGCCCTTGTCGGCACCGGCCCGGGCGACCCCGAGCTGCTGACCCTGCGCGCGGTGGAGCTGCTCCGCCACGCCGAGGTGGTCGTCGGTGACCTCGCTGCCCTTGAGCCGGTCGTCGCCACGCACCTCCCGGCCGGGGCCGAACGGGTCGACACCGCGGGGGAGGGGCTCACCGTCACCGAGACGGCTCGCCTCCTGGCCCGCCACGCCAAGGAGGGCCGGCACGTGGTGCGGCTGTTCGCCGGCGACCCGTTCGTCGGCTGCTCCGGCGCCGAGCACGCAGCCGGGCTCGCGAAGGCAGGCCTGCCCTTCGAGGTCGTGCCCGGTGTCTCGGCGGCCACGGCGGTGCCGGCGTACGCCGGTGTGCCGGTCACCGGCGGTGGCATCCGCGAGACCCGCACGGTCGAGGCCGCCGGCAAGGTCGACTGGGCGGCCTTTGCGGCGGGGACCGCCACGCTCGTCGTGCTCGGCGCGGAGGGACGTCTCACGGCCATCACCGAGGCGCTCGTCCGGGCCGGGCGCGACGCCGCCACCGCGGCGGCGGTGGTGTCCTGCGGGACGACGACGGCCCAGCGCACCGTCTGCGCCACGCTCGCCGACATCGCCGGTGCCGCCCACGTCGCCCGCCTCGACGCCCCGTACACGCTCGTCGTCGGCGACCTCGTCAGCCAGCGCGAGCGGTTGTCGTGGTGGGAGACCAAGCCGCTGTTCGGCTGGCGCGTGCTCGTGCCGCGCACCAAGGAGCAGGCGGGCGAGCTCTCGGCCCGGCTGCGCAGCTACGGCGCCGTGCCCGAGGAGGTGCCGACCATCTCGGTGGAGCCGCCGCGCACGCCGCAGCAGATGGAGAAGGCGGTGCGTGGCCTGGTCGAGGGCCGCTACGAGTGGGTTGCCTTCACCTCGGTCAACGCGCTGCGGGCGGTGCGCGAGCGCTTCGAGGAGTACGGTCTCGACGCCCGGGCGTTCAGCGGGCTCAAGATCGCCGCCGTGGGTGAGCGGACCGCCGAGGCACTGCGTGGCTGGGGCATCGTGCCCGACCTCGTACCCTCCGGTGAGCAGTCCGCGCACGGCCTGCTGGAGGACTGGCCGGCCTACGACGAGGTGCTCGATCCGATCAACCGGGTCTTCCTGCCGCGTGCCGACATCGCGACCGAGACGCTCGTCGCGGGGCTGCACGCCCTGGGCTGGGAGGTCGACGACGTCACCGCCTATCGCACGGTGCGCGCCGCCCCGCCGGCCGCCTCGGTGCGCGAGGCGATCAAGAGCGGGCGCTTCGACGCGGTCGTTTTCACCTCCTCCTCGACGGTGCGCAACCTCATCGGCATCGCCGGCAAGCCGCACGGTTCCACCGTGGTGGCCTGCATCGGGCCGCAGACGGCCAAGACCGCCGAGGAGCACGGGCTGCGCGTCGACGTCCTCGCCGACAGCCCGTCGGTCGACGCGTTGAGCGCGGGGCTGGCGACCTGGGGCGCCACGCGCCGCTCGGCGCTGCTCGAGGCCGGCGAGTCGGTCACCCGTCCTTCGGACAGGCGGCGCACCGCCACCCGCCAGGCCACCTGAGCCCGGGGGAGGCGACATGGGCTTCCCCGCCGAGCGGCCACGGCGGATGCGCCGCACCCCCGCGCTGCGCCGGCTGGTCGCCGAGACGTCGCTGCAGCCGCGGCACCTCGTGCTGCCGCTGTTCGTCAAGGAGGGGCTCACCGACCCTGCCCCCATCGCGTCGATGCCCGGCGTCGTGCAGCACAGCCGCGCCTCGCTGCTCGACGCCGCCGTCGAGGCGGTGGAGGCCGGCGTCGGCGGGCTGATGCTCTTCGGCGTGCCGGCCGTGCGCGACGCCGAGGGCTCCGCGGCCCACGCCGCCGACGGCGTGCTGAATCTCGCCATTGCCGATGTCGCCGCCACGGTCGGCGAGCGCACCGTGGTGATGGCCGACCTCTGCCTCGACGAGTTCACCGACCACGGGCACTGCGGGCTGCTGGCCGAGAGCGGTCCCGATGCCGGCGGCGTCGACAACGACGCCACGCTGCGTGCCTACGCCCGCATGGCGCTCGCCCAGGCCGAGGCCGGCGCCCACGTGGTCGGCCTGAGCGGGATGATGGACGGCCAGGTCGCCGCCGTCCGCGTCAGCCTCGACGACCACGGGCGCTCCGACGTGGCGGTGCTGGCGTACGCCGCGAAGTACGCCTCCGCCTTCTACGGCCCGTTCCGCGACGCCGTAGAGTCCGCGCTCGTCGGCGACCGGCGCAGCTACCAGCAGGACCCCGCCAACGGGGTCGAGGCGCTGCACGAGGTCCGCCTCGATGTCGAGGAGGGCGCCGACGTCGTGATGGTCAAGCCTGCGCTCGGCTACCTGGACGTGCTCGCCGCGGTCCGTGCCGCGGTGGACGTCCCCGTGTGGGCCTACCAGGTGTCGGGGGAGTACGCGATGGTCGAGGCCGCCGCCGCCGCCGGCTGGATCGACCGCGAGCGGGCTGTGCTGGAGTCGCTGCTGTGCATCCGCCGGGCCGGGGCCGACGCCGTGCTGACCTACTGGGCGGTCGACGCAGCGCGGCTGCTGCTGGGCACCTGACCGGGCCCCGTAGCCCCGCTCCCGACACCCCACCCCACACCCGGTCACCGCCCAAGCCGGCACCCGACGACGCACGGGCGCCCCGAGCGGGGGACAATGCCGCGTGCCCTACCCCTGGCCCGCTCCCGCCTCGCAGGCGCTGTTCGACCGCGCCCGCGCGGTCATCCCCGGCGGGGTGAGCAGCCCGGTGCGCGCCTATCGCGCCGTGGGCGGGACGCCGCGGTTCATGGTGTCGGCGCATGGGCCGTACGTCGTCGACGCCGACGGCCGCGACTACGTCGACCTCGTCGGGTCGTGGGGGCCGCTGCTGCTCGGCCACGCCCACCCGGACGTCGTGGAGGCCGTGCAGGCGCAGGTGGCTCGCGGCACCTCGTACGGCACCCCCAGCGTGCCCGAGCTCGAACTGGCCGAGGAGATCGTCGCCCGGGTCGGCCCGGTCGAGCGCGTCCGCTTCGTGTCCAGCGGCACCGAGGCGACGATGAGCGCCGTACGCCTGGCCCGCGGCGCCACCGGGCGGGCCAAGGTCGTCAAGTTCGCCGGCCACTACCACGGCCACGTCGACGCGCTGCTCGCCGAGGCCGGCAGCGGCGTCGCCACCCTGGCGATCCCGGGCAGCCCCGGGGTGACACCGGCCACCGCCGCCGACACGCTCGTGCTGCCCTACAACGACGAGTCCGCCGTGACCGCCGCGTTCGCGGTCCACGGCAGCGACATCGCGTGCGTCATCGCCGAAGCGGCCGCCGGCAACATGGGCGTCGTCCCGCCTGACCCCGGCTTCAACGCCTTCCTGGCCCGCACGGCCCGCGCGCACGGCGCGCTGCTCGTGCTCGACGAAGTGATGACCGGTTTCCGGGTCAGCACGGCCGGCTGGTACGGCCTCGAGGGGGTGGCGGCGGACCTGTTCACGTTCGGCAAGGTCATGGGCGGCGGCTTCCCATCCGCGGCGTTCGGCGGCCGGGCCGAGTTGATGGACCTGCTCGCCCCCGACGGGCCGGTCTACCAGGCGGGCACGCTGAGCGGGAACCCGGTCGCCACCACCGCGGGACTCGTGACGCTCCGGCTCGCCGACGCCGCCGCGTACGCCCGCATCGACGCGGTCGCGGCCGACCTGCAGGCGCTGGTCGCCGAGGCCCTGGGCGCCGAGGGCGTGCCGCACCTCGTGCAGCGCGCGGGGAACATGTTCAGCGTCTTCTTCGTCGACCCGGGCGTGACCCCGGCGGTGCGCGGCTACGACGACGCCCGCCGCCAGGACCTCCCCGCCCACCGGGCGTTCTTCCACGCCATGCTCGCCGAGGGAGTGCACCTGCCCCCGAGCGCGTTCGAGGCGTGGTTCTGCTCCGCCGCGCACGATGACGCCGCCCTCGAGCGGGTCGCCAAGGCGCTGCCAGTGGCCGCTCGCGCCGCGGCGGCGCCGGGACCCCCCTCATGAGCGGCGCCGGCAAGCACGGCAGCGACATTCAGGACACCGGCCGGCGTGACAGCACCACCGTGCACCTGCTGCGCCACGGGGAGGTGCACAACCCCGCCGGGATCCTGTACGGACGGCTGCCGGGCTACCACCTCTCCGAGCGGGGCCGCGCCATGGCCCAGCGGCTGGGCGAGGTGCTCGGCAGCCGCGACGTCACCCACCTGGTGACCTCCCCGCTCGAGCGGGCCCGCGAGACGGCCGCCCCGGCCGCAGCCACGCTCGGACTGGATCCGGTGGTCGACGAGCGGGTGATCGAGGCGGCCAACGTCTTCGAGGGCCTCACGTTCGGCGTCGGCGACGGCTCGCTGCGCCGCCCGACCCACTGGAAGCACCTGTGGAACCCGTTCCGCCCCTCCTGGGGCGAGCCTTACCGGCTCGTCGCGGCCCGCATGCTGGCTGCGGCGGCCGACGCGCGGGACGCCGCCCGCGGCCACGAGGCCGTCGTCGTGAGCCACCAGCTGCCGGTGTGGGTGACGCGGCTCGCCGCCGAGGGACGTCGCTTCGTGCACGACCCGCGCCGCCGCCAGTGCTCGCTGGCCAGCCTGACCAGCATCACCTACGCCGGCGACGAGCTCGTCACCGTTGCCTACAGCGAGCCAGCCGCCGACCTGCTGCCCGCCGGCGGCCGCGCGTTCGACGCCGGGGCCTGAGCTGAGAACCCTCCGGCTGCTCGTCCTGCTGCTGCTGCTGGCGGCCACGCTGAGCGCGTGCGGCAGCGACGGCACGGTGCGCCGCCGCGACACTGCGGGCGACGCCGGGTACGTCGCCGGCACGGGACTCATCGACCGCATCCCGGCGACCGACCGAGGTTCGCCGGTGGACTTCAGCGCCCCCCTGCTCGCCGGGCGCGGCAGCTTCGACCTCGCCGATGCACGCGGGAACGTAGTCGTCGTCAACGTCTGGGGATCGTGGTGCGCCCCCTGCCGCAAGGAGGCGAAGGGCCTCGAGGCGGCGTGGCGAGAGCTGCGCGGCAAGGACGTGCGGTTCGTCGGCGTCAACACCAAGGACACCCGCTCGGGCGCGGCCGCCTTCCTCGACGAGTTCGGCATCAGCTACCCGTCGGCCTACGACGAGATGGGCGCCCGCCTGCTCGCGTTCCGCGACTCCTTGCCACCGGCCGCCATCCCGACGACGCTCGTCGTCGACCGGAAGGGGCGGGTGGCGGCGCGGGTGCTGGGCGAGGCGGACGAGTCCACCGTCGTCGGCATGGTCGAGGACGTCCTCGCCGAGCAGACGTGATGGGCGCCGCCGCGCTCGGTGCGTCCGGGGTGGGCGACACTCTCCGCGACACGGTGCTGTCCGGGTCGCTGGCGCTCGCCCTCCCGGTGGCGGCGGCCGCTGGGCTGGTGTCGTTCCTGTCGCCGTGCGTACTGCCGCTGGTCCCGGGCTATGTCTCGTACGTGACGGGCATGGCCGCCACCGACCTCGGGCGCGGCGGCCGCAGCCGCGCGGTCCTCGGTGTCCTGCTCTTCGTGGCCGGCTTCAGCGCCGTGTTCGTCAGCTATGGAGCCCTGTTCGGCGGGGTGGGGGCCGAGCTGCGCGGCCAGACTCTGGTCGTACAGCGGATCTTGGGTGTCGTTCTCGTCGTGCTCGGGCTCGCTTTCGCCGGCTGGCTGCCCGGCCTGTCGCGGGAGTGGCGCAGCACGCGGGTGCCCCGGATCGGGCTCGCCGGCGCACCGCTGCTGGGGGTCGGCTTCGGCGTCGGCTGGACGCCGTGCATCGGTCCGACGCTGCTCGCGGTGCTGACGCTGTCCTCCGCGCAGGCCAGCGCCGGCCGCGGGGCGCTGCTCACCGCGGCCTACTGCCTCGGGCTGGGGCTGCCGTTCGTCCTCGCGGCGGTGGCCTACCGGCACGCGCTTGCGGCCTTCGCCTGGGTGCGCCGTCACCAGCAGTGGGTGATGCGCCTCGGCGGCGTGCTGCTCGTGGCGCTGGGGGTCCTCATGCTCACCGGGGCGTGGAACTCCGCCGTGGCCTCGATGCAGGGTTGGGTGGCCGGCTGGGAGCTGCCGATATGACCAGCCCGGCGCAGGCCCCGCCGATCGGCGCCGCCGGGATGGCCCGCTGGGCGTGGCGGCAGCTGACCTCGATGCGGGTGGCGCTGCTGCTGCTTCTGCTGCTCGCGGTGGGGGCGGTGCCCGGTTCGATGCTCCCGCAGCGCGGTGCGGACCCGGCGGCGGTCACCGGCTACTTCCGCGCCCACCCGGCGTCGGCGCCGTGGCTCGACCGGCTGGGGCTCTTCGACGTCTACGCAGCCCCGTGGTTCGCCGCGATCTACCTGCTCCTGTTCGTCTCCCTCGTCGGCTGCATCCTGCCGCGGACCCGGCGGCACTGGGCGGCGGTCCGCGCCCGCCCGCCGGCCGCGCCGCGGCGGCTCGACCGGCTGCCGGCGTCGGCGGTGGGGGCCAGCGCGGACCCGGCCGTCGAGGTGGCGGAGGCCGCCGCGTCCCTGCTGCGGCGCGGTCGATACCGGGTGGAGCGCCGGGAGCGTCCCGGGGTCCTCGAGGTGGCCGCCGAGCGCGGGCACTGGCGCGAGACCGGCAACCTGCTGTTCCACCTCTCCCTCGTCGTCGTGCTCGTCGCGGTCGCGGTCGGGTCGCTGTGGGGCTACCGCGCGACGGTGCTGCTCACGCCGGGCCGCGGCTTCGCCAACAGCGTCATCCAGTACGACAGCGTCGACGCCGGCTCGCTGTTCGATCCCTCCGGACTGCCGCCGTTCACGCTGCGGCTCGACCGGTTCACGATGCGGTTCGTCCAGAGCGGCCCGCAGACCGGCACTCCGGACGCCTTCGTCGCCGACGTCACCGTCCGCGACTCCCCCGCGGCACGGCCGCGGCCGGCCAGGATCGAGGTCAACTCGCCGTTGCGCGTCGACGGAACGCTCGTCCACGTCCTCAACCCCGGCTACGCCGCGCACATCACGGTGCGCGACGAACGCGGCACGGTGGTCTTCTCCGACGCCGTGCCCTTCCTGCCGCGGGACAAGAACTTCACCTCGTCGGGCGTCGTCAAGGTGCCGCTGCCCGGCAGCAACGCGCACGGGGACATCGGCATCGAGGGACTGCTGCTGCCCACGGCGGTCCTCGACGAGCGCGGCCCTCGATCGGTGTCGCCGGACCCGCTGGACCCGGCCCTGTTCCTCACCGCGTACCGCGGCGACCTGGGGCTCGACGGCGGCGATCCCCAGTCGGTGTTCCGGCTGGACACCTCCGGCATGGTCCAGGAACGGGTCGGCGGCCAGCCGTTCCGGGCGGCGCTCGGGCTCGGGGAGTCGACGCGGCTGCCTAGCGGCGGCTCGGTCACGTTCGACCGGTTGACGACCTGGGTCAACCTGCAGGTCTCGCGTCCGGTCGCGCAGGGCTGGGCGCTGGGCGGGGTGGTGGCGGCGGTCGCGGGGCTGATCCTGTCGATGTTCGTCCGTCGGCGCAGGCTGTGGGTCCGTGTGCTGGCCGAGGAGCCCGGGCGTACCGTGGTCCAGGTCGGCGGCCTTGACCGCTCCCCCGGAGGCGATCTGTCCACGGAGGTCGAGGCCGTGCTCCGCGAAATCGCCGGGCCGGCCGTGCGCGAGCCGGCACCCGCCCGCACCGCACCCGCTGAGAGCGCAGGGAGTGAGAGCACTGTGAGCGAGGCCCCATGACCCAGACCTACGCCCTGTGGAGCAACGACCTCGTCTACGCCGCGATCGCCGTCCTCACGCTGGCCCTGCTCTGCCTCGCCGCCGAGGCCTCGTTCGGCGTCCGCAGCGCCGCGGGGCGCCGGGCGGAGGAGCTGGTGCCGGTCGGAGTGGTCGCCGACGCTCCCGCCGACCAGGTGTCCCGGCCCGGGACGCCGGACCTCGACGAGGCCGCCTCCACGGGCAGCGGTCGAGCCGAGCGGCTGGGCCGCATCGGCATCTCGCTCACCGTGCTGGCCACGCTGCTGCTCGGACTGGCCGTGCTCACGCGGGGCATGGCCGCCGAGCGCGCGCCGTGGGGCAACATGTACGAGTTCGCCGTGACCGGCTCGTTCCTCGCCGGGACCGGTTGGCTGCTGCTGCACAGGCGATACCCCGCGCTGCGCGTCACGGCGCTGTGGCTCGTCGGCATCCTGCTCACCACGCTGGGCCTGGCGGTGGTGCTGCTCTACGTCCCGGCCGGGCCGCTGCTGCCGGCCCTGCGGTCGTACTGGCTGGTCATCCACGTGCTCGCCGCCATGATCTCGGCTGCGGTGTTCACCGTGGCAATGGCCACGAGCGCGCTGCAGATCGTCCGTGACCGGGCCGAACAGCGCGGCGTCGCCGACCGGGGGTACGTCCGCACGATGCCCTCCGCCGCGCGGCTGGACGCCCTCGCCTATCGCGTCACGGCCTTCGGCTTCCCGGTGTGGACCTTCGCGATCGTGGCCGGAGCGATCTGGGCCGGCCAGTCGTGGGGCCGGGCCTGGGGATGGGACCCCAAGGAGGTCTGGTCGCTGGTCACCTGGCTGGCCTATGCGGCCTACCTACACGCCCGCACGACCGCAGGTTGGCAGGGGCGCAAGGCCTCGCTGCTGGCGCTGGTGGCCTACGCGACGCTGCTGTTCAACTTCTTCGGCGTCAACGTCTTCTTCGTCGGGGAGCACTCGTACGGCGGCCTGTGAGTCGATGAGCCGTCGCTGCCGGCGCATCAGGATGTTGGTGGCCGGTCGTCCTCGCCGGGGTCACGATCGCGCCGGCGCAGCTCGTCCTCCCAGCGCTGCAGCAACTCCTCGTGCTCGCGGTCGATCCGGTCGAGCTGGCGGAGGAAGTCCGGATCGTCGTCGGGAGCGAGCGGGGACGGGCCGCCTCGGCGCAGCGGAGGCGTGCCGCGCGCTGGGCGTCCGGCGAGCAGCCACGTTGCGGCGCCCACCAGCGGCACCAGAACCACGAGCAGCAGCCAGGCGCCCTTGGGCATCCGGCGTGCGTCGGCGGCGGGGGTCTGCAGGCAGTCGACGAGGGCGTAGAGGGTGAGCGCGAGGACCAGCAGGAACGGAAGGTAGCGCACCTGCGCTCTCCTTTCCGGTGCCCTGTGATGGTACGACGCCAGGCAGCCAGCGTAGACGCGTCCCGGCCCCGGTGCAGCGCCCGCGAGGCGCCGCCGGGGGGCGGAGGGAGCGCGGGCGCGTCGTTCGCAGACGCAGCGTGCCCGAGGCGTTAGGAGGTGCGGCGGCGGAGCCGGCTCAGTCGGCAGGATGGCGGCATGGACGCCATCGACCGCCGACTCGTCGAGACCCTGCTACGCGACGGCCGGGCCTCCTTTGCCGAGCCGGGCCGTCAGGTCGGGCTGTCCGGGCCGTCTGTGCAGGAGCGCCTTCGCCGGCTCGCGGAGCATGGGACGATCACCGGGTTCGCGGCCGTTGTGCCGCCGGCTGCGCTCGGACTCGGGGTCACCGCCCTCACCGGCGTCCTGCTGTCCGACTCTGCATGGCACGAGAACGTCGGGCGCCGGCGCGCCGACGGCTGCGAGATCGAAGACTGCTGGTTCATCGCCGGCGAGGAAGCGTTCATGGTCAAGGTCCGCGCCGGCGACGTGCATCAGCTCGAGCGCGTCCTGGGCCGCCTGTCCCGGGTCGAGGGGGCCTGCCGCACCTCCGTCGTGCTCAAGACCCTGTGGGACGGACGACTCGCCGCGTCGCCGCCGGCCGACGAGGCCGTGGCCCCCTCCGCGCCGACGGCCGGCCCGGAGGGGGCCAGGTGACCGGCCTGGTCGGGCTCGCCGACGTACGCGCCGCGGCCGGGCTCATCGCCGGGCAGGTCGTGCGCACTCCGCTGCTGCCCGCGGCGTGGTCGGGCGAGCTGTGGCTGAAACCGGAGAACCTGCAGCCGACCGGCTCGTTCAAGGTCCGCGGGGCGACCGCGGCCGTGGGCGCCCTCGACCCGGCGCGGCGTGGGCGCGGCGTAGTGACGCACTCCAGCGGCAACCACGGCCAGGCACTGGCCCGGGCCGCCGCCCGCTACGGTGTCCCAGCCGTTGTGGTCGCCCCCGAAGACACGCCGCAGGTGAAGCTTGCAGCCATGCGGCGGCTCGGGGCCGAGGTCGTCGTCGTCGCGGCGGCGCACCGGCTGAGGACCGCCGAGCGGCTGCGCGACGAGCGCGGGCTGGTCCTCGTGCCGCCGTTCGACGCCCGGGAGGTCGTCGCCGGGCAGGGCACGGTCGGGCTGGAGATCGTCGACGATCTCCCCGATCTCGCGACCGTGGTCGTGCCGGTCGGGGGGGCGGGCCTGCTGAGCGGGATCGCCGTCGCGGTCCGCGCCCTCGTGCCGGCGGCCCGGGTCGTGGGCGTCGAGCCCGAGCTGGCCGGCGACCTCGCCGAAGGGTTCGCCGGCGGCCATCGCGTCCAGTGGGACCCGGCGCGGACCGCTCGCACCCTGGCCGACGGCCTGCGCGTGCCGGCCGTGTCCGAGCTGACCTGGGCCCACGTCCACCAACTCGTCGACGACGTCGTCACTGTGTCCGAGGCGGCGATCCGCGACGGCATGCGGGTGCTTGCCCTGGGTTCGCGGCTCGTCGCCGAGCCGTCGGGCGCGGTGGCCGTGGCTGCCCTGCGCAGCGGGGCGGTCCTCGCCCGCGGGCCGACCGTCGCCGTCGTCACCGGCGGCAACGTCGAGCCGGCCCTCCTCCGCGACGTGCTGGCCGCCGGCTGAGTCCGCGACCGTAGGCTGGCCGCGTCATGCTCACCCCCTTCCTGCGCTACACCATCCTGCGGTTGCTCCTGTTCATCGCCGTCACGGCGCTGCTCGCCCTCGCGGGCATGCGCGGGCTGCTCCTGCTCGCCGTCGCCGTGCTGGGCAGCGGGCTGGTCAGCCTCGTGGTGCTCCGGCGCCCGCGCGATGAGGTCTCGCGGGCGATCGTCGCCCGGCAGCAGCAGCCGCGCTCGCCGCACGGGCCAGAACCCCAGGACGGTGGTCAGCCGGGCACGAGCGCGCCCGACGGGGCGGCCGGCCCCGACGAGCCCGACGGCGGGGCCGCCCGCCCGCCTTCCACACCGGCCGGCTGAGCCCGCGCCCGAGGCTTGCGGCGCAGCGCGAACACCCCGTACAGCCACCGACCGCGTACTCTGGGCACCGGGGCCGCAGCCGGCCCCCGTCGTGACCAGGCACCCGGCGGGTGCCCGCGAGGCGACGTTGTCGGGATCCGGGCATCCGTGAGCATCGGCGGTGGTGGACCGGTGGCTCGTCTGGCCACACGCAGCGGCCGCCTGGAGAGCGTGATCGCCCTCGGTCGGGCGATGAACGCCGCCCGCTCCCCGGTCGACCTCGCCGAGTCCGTCGCCGAGGAGATCCTCCAGGCCCTGCCCGCCGCCTCGGTGTCGATCAGCCGCCTGGAGGCCGAACGCGGGCTGCTCCGCACGCTGCTCAACGTCGGCGACCTCGCGCCGTGGGAGCGGCGCCGACCGCTCGACGAGACCTACCCGTCCAGCGAGGTCGAGGTGCTCCGCGACCCGCTGAATCGACCGGCCGCCGTCTACGACCTCGACGACCCGGACTGCCCGGAGTCCGAGGCGCACATCCTGCGGATGAGCGGCAAGCGCACGAGCCTCAACGTCGCGATCCTCTACGCCGGCCAACCCTGGGGCGAGCTCGCGGCAACGCGGCGGGCCGAGGACCCACCGTTCACCATGGCCGACCTGGAGTACGCCGAGGCGGTGGCCGGCTTCGTGGCCCTCGCCTTCGCCCAGGCGCACCGGGCCGAGGAGGTCGCCCGCCTCGCGCTTCAGGACCCCCTCACCGGGCTGGGCAACCGCCGGGCCGTCGACGCCGCGCTGGACGCGGCGTTCGACCAGCACCGCGGCGCCGGCGTCCCCGTCTCCGTGGTGCTCTGCGACGTCAACGACCTCAAGCAGGTCAACGACGCCAACGGGCACGCCGCTGGCGACGATGTCCTGCGCCGGGTGGGGCGGGCGGTGGCGTCGGCCGCTGCGCAGCACCCCGGCGCGCACGCGGCCCGCATCGGCGGCGACGAGTTCTGCCTGGTGGCGCCGGTGGGGCACCTGGCGGCGACCAGGCTGGCCGAGCTGATCTGCGCCGCGGCCCCGCGCTGGCCGGGGGAGGTCCCGGTCGCCGTCGGCGTGGCGGCCACCGACAGCCCTGGCTCCGGGTTGGTCGACACTCCCCGCCGGTTGTTGCGGCTGGCCGACGCGGCGCAGTACCTCGCGAAGCGCACGATGGCCGTCGGCCCGGTCGTCGCGGGGCGGCCGGTGGTCGGCGCTGACCCGGTCGACGGCGACGGTCCGGGCCGGGTCTCGCGCCGGCGGCCGCCGATGCTGCACGACGCGCTCGCGGCAGTGGCGGCGGCGGCTGCGGCGCTCGCCGAGACCGGCTCGGCCGCGAGCGCCGACGCCCTGGAGCGCGTGCGGCTGCGCGCGGCCGCGCGGGCGGTCGCCCACGCCGTGGGCGCCGCCGCCTGGTACCTGTCCGCCGCGCCCCCCGGCTCAGACGTGCTGGTCACGGTGGAGGGCCTCGCCCTGGGCCTGGAACCCGATGCGGACACCGTCGACCCAGAAGGTGCGGAGTGGCCGCTGGCCGACTACCGCCTCACCCGGGCCGCTCTCACCGGAGCGGGCTTCGCGGTGCACCGGGAGCAGGTCGACGCCGACCCGGCGGAGCTGGCGGTGCTGGCGAGCCTGGGGTACGCCGCGGTGGTGGGCGCCGGCGTACCCGGGCCGTCCGGCACGCGATGGCTGCTCGAGCTCTACCTCGACGAGCTCGGCCCGGGCGCCGCCGGACTCGACCTTGTCCTCCCCGGGATCATGGCGCTGGCGGTGCTCCCGGCTGCCGGAGCCGGCGGCGCCGGCGGGGCTGCGGACCGCCGGTAGCGTCTCCCGCCGTGCCGACGCCTTCCGACGACGACGTCGACCTCGCCGCCCTGCGCCGGCGCCGCAGCGTCAAGTGGCGCGGCTATCCACCCGACGTGCTCCCGCTGTGGGTCGCCGAGACCGACTTCGAGCTGGCCGAGCCGGTCCGCGCGGTGCTGGCGGACATGGTGGCCCGCAGTGACACCGGCTACGGGCACCCGGGCGAGCTCCCGGAGGCCTTCGCCGAGCTGGCCGCCCGGCGCTGGGGGTTGGCCGTCGAACCGGCGCGTGTGTTGGTCATGCCTGACGTGACCCGCGGGGTGATCGCCGCGCTGGAGGTGCTCACCGCGCCGGGCGACGCGGTGGTCATCGAGACGCCGGCGTACCCGCCCTTCTGGTGGGCGGTGCGGCACAGCGGCCGCCGGGTCGTGGAGGTGCCCTACCTCGAGCGCGCCGGCGCCTGGGCACCCGACGTCGCCGGCGTCGAGGCTGCACTGTCGGCGGGGGCCGGGGCGCTGCTGCTGTGCAGCCCGCACAACCCCACCGGCGTCGTGCACTCCGGCGACCACCTGGGCGCGCTCGCCGACCTCGCCGAGCGGCACGGCGCCGCCGTCCTCGCCGACGAGGTGCACGGGCTGCTGGTGCAGCCGTCGGTGGAGTTCGTGCCGTTCGGCTCGATCGCCGCGTCCCGCCCTGGGCTCACCGCGGTGACGATGACGTCGGCGTCGAAGGCCTGGAACGTCGCCGGCCTCAAGACGGCCTTGCTGATTGCCCACACCGCGGCGACCTGGGACCGGCTGGGCGACGTGCCCGAGGAGTACGGCGCCAGCGTCTTCGGCGTCGCGGCCGGCGTGGCCGCCTTCCGCGACGGAGAGCCCTGGTTGGACGCGGCCCTGACCCGAATCGGCCGGGCCCAGCAGGTGCTGGCGGACGCGCTCGTCGCGCAGCTGCCCGCCGTTCGCTGGACGCCGCCCCCGTCGACGTACCTCGCGTGGCTCGACTGCCGCGGGCTCGGCCTCGGCGACGACCCGGCCGCGGTTTTCATGGAGCGCGGCCGGGTGGCGCTCTCGCCCGGGCCGGAGTTCGGGCCTCCCGGGCGCGGCTTCGCCCGGTTGAACCTCGGGACCGGGCCCAACGTCATCCGCGACGCGGTCGCGCGGATGGCCCGCTCACTGCCGAGCCCCCCGGCCCCCGCCCGTTGATCAAGGAGAAGACCACCTCTCGAGCGAGCCCAGAGGTGGTCTTCTCCTTGATCAACGAGGGGGGTGGGGGTTCGGGGGTTACGTCGGCTGGCAGGTCGGGTGGGGCGTGTGGTGGCCGCGCGGGTGGGGCCGCGACGTGCACGAAGATCAGAGGGCGAGGCCGAGACCGAGCCCCACGGCGTACGCCAGCTCGCCCAGCCCGGTGTCGCGCAACACCGGCACGAGGTCCCGGCCGAGTGCCCCGCCGGCGACGCGGCTCGCCGCCCGGACGGCGAGCGGGACGCCGGCCAGGGACAGCAGCGCCCACGGCGAGCCGAGGGCGCACAGCACGCCGAGCACGTGCGCGAGCAGCAGCAGCCCGGCCCACAGCCGGCGGCTGGGGCCGTCACCGAGCGCCACGGCCAGCGTCCGCTTGCCCTCGGCCAGGTCCGTCGGGATGTCGCGCAGGTTGTTGGCGACGAGGATCGCGCAGGCGTAGGCGCCGACCCCGACGGCGCCGGCGGCAGCGGCCCACGAGACGCGGCCGGCCTGGACGTAGGTCGTTCCCAGCACCGCCACGAGGCCGAAGAAGACGAAGACGCCGACCTCGCCGAGGGCGCGATAGCCGTAGGGCCGGCGGCCGCCGGTGTAGGTCCATGCCGCCGCGATCGAGGCGGCTCCGACCAGCAGGAGCCACCAGGCTGCGGCGAGTGCGGCCAGCAGCAGCCCGCCGGCAGCCGCCGCGGCGAAGCAGCCGAACGCCGCCGCCCGGACCGCCGCCGGCGAGGCGGCTCCGGACCCGACGAGCCGAAGCGGGCCTACGCGGGCGCGGTCGGTGCCGCGTACGCCGTCGCTGTAGTCGTTCGCGTAGTTGACTCCCACCTGCAGCGCGAGCGCCACGAGCAGGCAGAGCAGGGCCCGCACCGCGTCGGCGGCCCCGAGCGCGGCCGCCGCCCCCGTGCCGACGACCACCGGCGAGACGGCGGCGGGAAGGGTACGCGGCCGGGCGCCCTCCACCCACTGCCCGAGGCTCGCCACGGCGACATTGTCCCGGCGACATCGTTCCGGCGACATTGTCCCGGCGGCAGCGGTCCGGCGGCCCTGCCCCGGCCGCATCGTTCCGGCGCAGCCGCCGCGGAGCCCTACCGGCTGCCGGCAGTGCTCAACCGGGCCCGTACGGCGGCCCGGTCCGGCTTGCCGGGCCCGCGCAGCGGCAGCGCCTGAGCCAACTGCAGGACGCGAGGCACGGCGGCGCCCCCGAGCTGCCCGCGCACCCGGGACCGCAGTTCTTCGAGGTCGGGCGGCGGCCCGCCCGCGGCCGGCACGACGAGCGCGGCCACGACCTCGCCCCACTCCTCGTCCGCGAGCCCGACGACGCAGGCCTCCGCGATCGCCGGGTGCGCCACGAGCACCGCCTCGACGGCGGCCGGCGCGACCTTGCGGGCACCGGTGACGACGAGGTCGTCGGCCCGGCCGATCACGACGAGCCGTCGTCCGTCCCACTCCCCGAGGTCGTCGGTGCGGAGGACCCGGACGCCGTGCCGCAGGCCGAACGCACCCGCGGTCAGGTCGGGTCGGCCGAGGTAGCCGCGGGCGAGCACCGGCCCGGACAGCGTGATCCGCCGCTCGCCGTCGACCTCGACCCCGACCCCGTCCAGCGGGTCCCCGTCGTAGACGCAGCCACCGCACGTCTCGCTCATGCCGTACGTCGTCACCACCGGCACACCTGCCGCCCGCGCGCGCTCGACCAGGCGCGGCTCGGCGGCCGCGCCGCCGACGAGCACCGCGTCGAAGCCGGCCAACGCGGCGACGCTCGCGCTGCCGGCCGAGAGCAGCCGGTGCAGCTGGGTCGGCACGAGCGCGCCGTAGCGGCGCTCGCCGCGCACCGCTTCGGCCGCCGCCGCGAACGCGGCCGGGTCGGCTCCGGGATCGACGGCCAGCGGCCGGGTGCCGGCGCGCAGCGAGCGGAGCAGCACCTGCAGGCCGGCGACGTGGTACGGCGGAAGGGCGAGCAGCCACGTACCCGGCCCGCCCAACCGGCGGTGGGTCCCGTCGGCGGAGCTCAGCAGGGCACGGCGCCCGAGCAGCACCGTCTTCGCCTCGCCGGAGGAGCCCGAGCTGGTGACCGAGACGACCGTGGGGTCGGCCGCGTCGTCGTCGGGGGGAGCCAGCGCGTGAGGCGGCACCGGTCCCGGCACCAGCCGCACGGCCGGCCCGTCTCCGGCGAGCGCCCGCTCGAGAGCGGGCAGCGCCGCGAGCGCGGAGGTGCCGGTCCCGACCCGCACCCCCACCAGCGACCGCCGCGGCACGGCCCGAGCGTAGGTGGCGAGCCGGCGGGTTGCAGCAGGGCAGCCGGGGAACCTTGCGGTGCATGGCACCTGGACGACCCCCGGACGAACCGAGCGCGGGCGGCGCCGCCGAGGAGTCGACCGGCACGGTGCTGCTCGCGCTCGGCGTCAACCTGGCGATCGGCGTGGCCAAGCTCGTGGGGAGCCTGCTCAGCGGCTCGGCGGCGATGCTGGCCGAGGCAGCGCACTCGGTCGCCGACACACTCAACCAGGCGTTCCTGCTCACCGCACTCAAGCGGAGCGACCGCCCGCCCGACGACCAGCACCCCTTCGGCTATGGCAAGGAGCGCTATTTCTGGTCGCTGCTGGCTGCCGTCGGCATCTTCGTCGCCGGCGGGATTTTCTCGATCCTGGAGGGGGTCAGCGCGATCCGCTCCCCGGAGGAGGCCGGAAGCTATCTCGTGTCCTACCTCGTGCTGGCAGTGGCCTTCGTGTTCGAGGGTGCGTCATGGCTCAAGGCCGCCCGCCAGCTGCGCGGCGAGGCTCGCGCCGCGGGACGCGGGCTGCGTCGCCATCTCGCGATCAGCCCGGACCCCACGGTCAAGACCGTGGCCTTCGAGGACTCCGCGGCGCTGGTCGGCATCGTGCTCGCCGCAACCGGGCTGGCGCTGCACCAGGCGACCGGCAACGGCGTCTGGGACGGGCTGGCCTCGATCGCGATCGGCGTGCTGCTCGTCGTGGTCGCCTTCGCCCTGGGTCGGGACACGAAGGGGCTGCTGATCGGCGAAGCCGTCCCCCCGGAGCTGCGCGGGCGGATCACCGACGAGCTGCTCGCCTCCGAGGGCGTCCGCGGAGTGCTCGAGCTGCTCACGATGACGCTGGGCCCGCGAGACGTCCTCGTCGCCGCTCGCGTGGAGCTGGCTGACGGCGCCGGATCCGACGACGTGGAGCACTACATGGACGACGCCGACCGTCGGCTGCGGGAGCGGGTGAGCGAGGTGCGCCACGTCTTCCTCGACCCGACGGCGCCCGCCGGCGCTGACGGCACCGGCGGTCCCTGACGGCCGAGCGCGTCGCCCGGGCGGCCACCCGAGCCATGCTCAGAGGACCTTGTGCATCTGCTGGCTGACAACGGCGTAGCCCAGGCCGGCGTAGAGCCGGGAGGCACCGGGGTTGTGGCCGAAGACGTTGAGCCCGAGCGCGCTGATGCCCGCCTCCCGCACCAGGTCCTCCGCGGCGAGCAGGGCGCGCCGCCCGAAGCCGCGGCCCCGCTCATCCGGGTCGACGAGGACGTCGTAGACCCACGCGGCGTCGACCCGGTGCGGATGCGGACCGATCCAGAGCACGCCCACCGGCGACCCGCTGTCGTCGAGGATCCGCAGCAGCCACGTCCGCGGGCTGTCGCGGCCGGCGGGCAGCAGCTCGGCGATCTGTGCGCGGGCCCGCCGCGCTGACTGCTCCGGGCTCAGGCCGTCCACCTGCGCCAGCTCGTCGGCGTAGGCCCGGACGCAGGTCGCCAACCACGCGGCGTACTCCTCCTCCGTCATCGCGCGCAGCAGGGTCAGCGGCGGCATCAGAACGACCAGGGATAGGGCGACCAGTCGGGGTCCCGCTTCTCCAGGAACGCGTCGCGGCCCTCCACGGCTTCGTCGGTCATGTACGCCAGCCGGGTCGCCTCGCCGGCGAACACCTGCTGGCCGACCAGGCCGTCGTCGACGAGGTTGAAGGCGTACTTCAGCATCCGGACGGCCTGCGGCGACTTGCCGAGGATCTCCGCGGCCCACTCCAGCGCCACCGCCTCGAGGTCGGCGTGGTCGGCCACGACGTTGACCGCGCCCATGGCATGCATCTGCTCGGCGGTGTAGGCGCGGCCAAGGAAGAAGATCTCGCGGGCGCGCTTCTGGCCGACCATGCGGGCGAGGTACGCCGAGCCGTACCCGCCGTCGAAGGAACCGACGTCGGCGTCGGTCTGCTTGAAGCGGGCGTGCTCTCGGGAGGCGATGGTCAGGTCGGCGACGACGTGCAGGCTGTGCCCGCCGCCGGCCGCCCAACCCGGCACGACGGCGACGACGACCTTGGGCATGGTGCGGATGAGCCGCTGCACCTCGAGGATGTGCAGCCGACCGGCGCGGGCGGTGTCGACTGTGTCGGCGGTCTCGCCCTCGGCGTACCGGTAGCCCGTCCGCCCACGGATCCGCTGGTCGCCGCCGGAGCAGAACGCCCAGCCGCCGTCCCTGGGGGAGGGGCCGTTGCCGGTGAGCAGCACGACGCCGACGTCCGGCGTCATCCGCGCGTGGTCGAGGACGCGGTAGACCTCGTCGACGGTCTGCGGCCGGAACGCGTTGCGGACCTCGGGCCGGTCGAACGCGACCCGCACCACCCCGAGCGCGCGGTGGCGGTGGTAGGTGACGTCGGTCAGGTCGAACCCGTCGACCTGCCGCCAGACCTGCGGGTCGAACAGCTCCGAGACGGAACGGCTCCCGGTCGTCGGCGGCTCCACAGTCGGCGAGGATAGGCGCCGTGCTGTCGACCGCATCGACCGTCGCCGTGGTCGCCGGCATCGGACTGCCGGCTGCGGGGGCGCTGCCCCTGCTGACTTTGCTGGATGCGCGCAAACTCAGCGGGCTGTGCGGGATGGCCGGCTTCACGGTGCTGCTCTCGGTCGAGGCGCACGGTGTGCTCGTCACGCCGTGGCTGCGCCAGCTCGACTCTGACCGGCATGGCGGGGACCGGGAGCCCATGGGGGCGCCGTGAGCCGGCCCACCGGCGCCCCGTCGCTCGACGAGCTGCTGGCCGCGCTGCGCGTCGTGGCGTTGCCGATGCGGGTGCCGTTCCGCGGCGTGCGGGTGCGCGAGGCGGCGCTGGTGCGGGGGCCCCGGGGATGGGCGGAGTGGGCGCCGTTCCCCGAGTACGGGCCTGCCGAAGCGGTGCGCTGGCTCGCCGCCGCGGTGGAGGCCGGGTGGGGGGAGTGGCCGGCGTCGGTGCGGGACCGGGTGCCGGTCAATGCCACCGTGCCTGCGGTTGCGCCGGACCGCGTCGAGAGTGTGCTGGTGGCTTTCGGCCCCTGCCCGGCCGTGAAGGTCAAGGTCGCCGAACGTGGGCAGTCGCTCGGCGACGACCTCGACCGGGTGGCCGCGGTCCGAGAGCTGGTCGGCCCCGACGTCGGTGTGCGGGTCGACGCCAATGCCGCCTGGGACGTGCCGACCGCGGCCGACGCGCTGCAGCGGCTGGCGGCCTACGACCTGGAGTACGCCGAGCAGCCCGTGCCGACGCTCGGCGAGATGCGGACGCTGCGCGCGGCCCTCGCTCGTCGCGGGGTCGACGTGCGCATCGCCGCCGACGAGAGCATCCGCAAAGCCACCGACCCGCTGCGGGTTGCAGCCGCCGGCGCGGCGGACGTCATCGTGCTCAAGGTCGCGCCGCTGGGCGGTGTCGGGCCGGCGCTCGAGGTGGCCGCGGCGTGCGGCCTGCCGTGCGTCGTCTCCTCCGCGCTGGAGACCTCGGTGGGGCTCGCCGCGGGCGTGGCGCTCGCGGCCGCGCTGCCGGAGCTGCCGTACGCCTGCGGGCTCGGCACGGCCAGCCTGCTCGGCGCGGACGTCACCGCGGCTTCACTCCGGCCGCGCGATGGGACACTGCCGGTGGGCCGGGTCGCCGCCTCCGAGGGCCTGCTCGCGCAATGGGCGGCCCCGCCCCACCGTCAGCTGTGGTGGCGTAAGCGGCTCGCCGCCTGCGCGGAACGGCTCGATCTCCGGGACCCCGTATAGCCCGTCGTCGCCTCCCCTACACATTTGGGTTCGCTGTGCCCGATGTTGCTGCTGGGGCGCCCCTTCACACCCAGCGGACCCAGAGACCTCAAGTGTGTAGTGGAGGCGGCGCTTCAGCGCGCTCGTCTGTCAGGGGCCGCGGCGCGTGTGAGACTGCGCCGCGTGAACCCGGCCACCGCCTGCGCGCTCGTGCTCGTCGACGAGCTGGTGCGCGGGGGAGTGCGGGAGGCGGTGCTCGCGCCGGGGTCGCGCAGCGCGCCGCTGGCGTACGCGCTGGACGCCGCCGACCACGAGCATCGGCTGCGGCTGCACGTGCGCATCGACGAGCGCAGCGCCGCGTTCCTCGCCCTGGGCCTGGCCAAGGCGTCCGACCTGCCGGTGCCGGTCGTCACGACCAGCGGCACGGCCACCGCCCACCTGCACGCCGCGGTCCTGGAGGCCCACGCGTCGGGCGTGCCGCTGCTGGCGCTCACCGCCGACCGGCCGGCCGAGCTGCAGGGCACGGGGGCCAACCAGACCGCGGACCAGGACGGGCTGTACGGCGCGTCGGTGCGCCTCGCCAGGACCGTGCCCACCGGCGTCGCGGCCCCCGACGACGTCGCGACCTGGCGGGCGCTGGTCTGCCGGGCGTTGGCCGCGGCCACCGGCGCGCTCGACGGCGACCCGGGACCCGTGCACCTCAACATCGCTTTCCGCGAGCCGCTGGTGCCCGCCGACGACCCGGACGACGGGTCCTGGCCGGAGCCGTTGGACGGCCGGCCCGACGGGGAGCCGTGGACGCTGGTGTCGGTCCCCCCGCCGGTGGCGTCCTCGCCGGCCGACGGCGACCGGGCGCTGGGCGCCGGTCTGGGCCGCACGCTGGTGGTCGTCGGCGACTGCCCGCCGGAGCTGGCCGCGCAGGCCCACCGGCTCGCCGCGCGCCGCAGCTGGCCGCTGGTCGCCGAGCCGACCGGTCACCCGGCTGGTGAACCCTCGCGCGCCCTGCCGCACGGACCGCTGCTGCTCGCTGCGGTCCACGCCGGCGCCGGGCCGCCGCTGCCCGAGCGCGTCCTGGTCGTCGGACGGCCGACGCTGTCGCGGGCGGTGCAGCGGCTGCTGGCCCATGGCGCTCTACGGGTGGAGGTCGTGCCCGCCGGACCGCGCTGGGCCGATCCCCCGCGCACCGCCCGGACGGTGCACGCTCCGGGCTGGCTCGCCGCTGCGCTGCGGGAGGCGCTGTCCGACGCGGCGGCGTGGGCGCCCGACCCCGTGCCGGCGGACGCTGCGTGGGCCGCCGAGTGGACGGCGGCCGCCGAGGCGGTTGCCACCGTCGTCGGGCCGCTCATCGCCGCGTTGTGGCCGTCCGGTCCGGCGCTCGCCCGGGCGGTCTGCGCGGCGCTGCCGCCAGACGCGCTGCTCGTGCTCGGGGCGTCCAACCCCATCCGTGACGTGGACGTCGCGGCCGACCCACGCGGAGACCTGCGGGTCCTCGCCAACCGCGGGGTGGCCGGCATCGACGGCACGGTGTCGACGGCGGTCGGGGCGGCGCTGGTGCACGGCGGACCGGCGTACGCCCTGCTCGGCGACCTGACGTTCCTGCACGATGCCAATGGCCTGCTGCTCGGACCCGCCGAGCCTCGCCCGGACCTCGCGCTCGTGGTCGTCAACGACGACGGCGGCGGCATCTTCGCGTCTCTGGAACCGGGCGAGCCGCACCTGGCCGGTGCGTTCGAGCGGCTGTTCGGCACCCCAACCGGCGCGGACCTGTCCGCGCTGTGCGCTGCCAGCGGGACGGCGTACGAGTGCGTCGAGACGCCCGCGGAGCTGCGCGCGGCGCTGAAGCCGCGAGCCGGGCTGCGCGTGGTGGAGGTACGGGTGAGCCGTGCCGACCGTCGTGCGCTGGACGCTCGACTGGCAGCCGCGGCGGAGGAGGCGCTGCGCGCGCGCTGACTCAGAAGCGGAGGACCAGGCGGGCGACCCGCCCGTCCGCGCCGGAGCCGAAGCAGGCGCCGTCCCAGCTGCACTCCACGCTGTCCAGGCTGCCGGTGTCGAACGTCCACCAGGTGCGGCCCGCGTCGAGCGTCACGTCGCTGCCGGTCGGGCCCACGGCGAGGGCGCCCGTCCAAGGCCACGGCAGCCAGGCCGAGCCGGAGCGGTAGCCGCCGACCTGCCGGCGCGCCAGGTGCCACGTGCGTCCGGCGTCGGCGGTCCAGGCGGAGGCCCCGTCCCGCACGTCGGGCGCGACGAAGTCGCCACCCACGGCGATGCCGCGCCAGGGGCCGCGGAAGGCAAGGGAGAAGATGCCGGCGGAGTCCCCGTGCGTCATCGGGGTGTCGGCGACGCTCCAGGTGCGGCCCCGGTCACGACTGTGCCAGACCCGCGCGCCCGTGCCGCCGCCGGCGAACCAGGCGTCGGCCCGGCCCGCCACGGTGATGCAGGTGCCGCTGGCGGCGAAGCCGAACTCGCCGTCCCGCGCTTCGGGCAGGTGGCGGGCCAGCCGCCAGGACCGGCCGCCGTCGGCGGTGCGCAGGATCTGCCACCGGCCGTCGACCGGGTCGCCCATGGCGATGCCGTGGCGGCGGTCCCAGAACGCCATGCAGTCGTAGAACGCGGCCGGGTCCGGATTGACGAACGTCGCCCGCCAGTGCCGGCCGCCGTCGCCGGTCCGCCAGACCTGCGACTGCGAGCCCTCGCCGATGGCGAGCACGGTCGCGCCGCGGGCGGAAAAGGCCTCGACGTCGCGGAACAGCAGGTCCTGCGCCACGGCGGCCGGCGGCGAGACGTCCCGCCAGCTGCGGCCGCCGTCGACGGTGCGCAGGACGACGCCGCCGCTGCCGGCGAGCCACACGACGCGGCGGTTGACCACGTCGAGCCCGCGGAATCGGGCGGTGGAGCCGCTGTCGAGGGTGCGCCACGCCAGGTGCGCCGCCGGGTGCCAGCCGCTGGGCGTGTCCCCGTGGGCGGATGCCGTCACCGGGATGAGCGCCATCAGCGTGAGGGCGGCGGCGAGCACGGGGAGCAGCAGCTTGCGGCGGCGCAGCGACATGGCGCGGAACGGTAGCCCCGCCGACGTACCCGGCGGAACCCCCCGCCGCCAGCCCGGCCGCGGGGACAGGCTATGGCCCCAGCGCGTCGCGGACAGCCACCAGCTTGGCGGCGCTCTCGGCGAGCTCGGCCTCCGGGTCCGAGCCGCCGACGATGCCGCAGCCGGCGAACAGCCGCAGCCGCCGCGGGTCGGCCGGGTCGAGCTGAGCGCACCGCAGCGCGATGCCCCACTCGCCGTCGCCGAGCGCGTCGAGCCAGCCCACCGGTCCGGCGTACCGGTCGCGATCCATGCCCTCGAGCTCGGCGATGAGCCGCAGTGCCACCGGGGTCGGCGTGCCGGCCACGGCGGCCGATGGGTGCAGCGCGGCGGCCAAGGACAGTGAGGTCGCCGCGTCGGACAGCACGCCGGTCACGTCGGTGGCCAGGTGCATGACGTTGGCCAGGTGCAGCACGAACGGCGCCTCGGGGACGTTCATCGCCGAGCAGTGCGGCGCCAACGCGTCGGCGACCGAGCGGACGGCGTACTCGTGCTCCTCGAGGTCCTTGCTCGAGCGGGCCAGCGACGCCGCGAGGGCCAGGTCGTGCTCGTCGTCGCCGGTGCGGCGGATCGTGCCGGCCAGCACCCGGGAGGTCACCAGCCCCTGCTCCCGGCGGACCAGCAGTTCCGGCGTGGCGCCGACCAGGCCGTCGACGGCGAACGTCCAGCACCGGGGGTAGCGCTCGGCCAGCCGGCGAAGCAGCCAGCGCGGGTCGACGGGGCCTTCGGCGCGCGCCTCGAGGTCGCGGGCCAGCACCACCTTGTCCGCCTCGCCGGTGGCGATCCGGTCGACCAGGTGGCGCACCGTCTCGGTCCAGGCCGGCCCGCTGAGCGCGCCGTCGGCGTAGGACACGGCGCCCGGCGAGCGCGGAGGACGCCGGTCGGGCGGCAGGTCGGCCAGCGGCGGCAGGTCCCCGTGCATCGTCGCGGTCGTCGCCCACCACCGGTCGCCGCGACGACCGAGCACGAACGCGGGCAGCACCAGCACCGAGCGCCCGGCCTCGTCGGCGAAGCCGAACGAGCCGAACGCCACCGGGCCGCTGCCCGGCTCGCAGATCTCGTCGCGCACGACGGCGTGCTCCACGAGGGCCGACCACGCCTGCTCGGCGGCGGCGAAACGACCCGGCCCGCTCGTCTCGATCCGTGCCGCCTCACCCCACCCGACCAGGCCGGAGCCCCGGCGCATCCAGGCGTACGGCGTCGCGTCGGGCAGTCGGGACACCAGCGGGCCGGGGTCGGGGACCGGCACGGTGCGCACGACCAGCGGTCCGCCGGCAGGTGCCGCAGCGGCCCTGGCCAGCGGGAGCTCGCTCACCGGCGCACCGCCCGGTGAAGCGCGACGATCCCGCCCGAGAGGTCGCGCCAGGCCACCTCGGACCAGCCGACTGCGCCGATCCGGGCGGCCAGGGCGGCCTGGTCCGGCCAGGCTTGGATCGACTCGGCCAGGTAGACGTACGCGTCAGGGCTGCTGGACACCCGGCGGGCGATCGCCGGCAGGGCGCGCATCAGGTACTCGACG
This sequence comes from Jiangellales bacterium, assembly GCA_038246785.1. Lineage (GTDB taxonomy): Bacteria > Actinomycetota > Actinomycetes > Jiangellales > Jiangellaceae > JBBRVP01. Next base: position 60,388 of record JBBRVP010000010.1, on the reverse strand, counting down.
TAGACGGTCCGGAACGGCGCCCACGTCGGCGAGCTGAACTCGCAGACGACGAGGCGGCCGCCGGGCCGGGTGACCCGGGCCATCTCCGCCAGCGCGCTGTCGGGGTCGACCACGTTGCGCAGACCGAAGGAGATGGTGACGGCGTCGAAGCAGCAGTCGGCGTACGGCAGCCGCAGGGCGTCCCCCGCGACGAACGGCAGCTGCGGGCGCGCGCGCTTGCCGACCTGCAGCATGCCGAGGGAGAAGTCGCACGGCACGACGAACGCGCCGGCCTCGGCGAAGGGCTCGCTGGACGTGCCCGTGCCGGCCGCAAGGTCGAGGACACGATCTGCGGGCAGCGGGTCGACCGCCGCCTGGACCGCGCGCCGCCAGCGCCGGTCCTGCCCCATCGACAGCACGTCGTTGGCCAGGTCGTAGCGGCGGGCCACGGCGTCGAACATGGCCGCCACCTCGTGCGGCGCCTTGTCGAGGGACGCCCGGACCGCGCTGCTCGTCACGGGCACATCCTCGCCGATGTCGGGGCCGGGTGCCGCGGTGGTCCCGGCAGATCGCCGGTCCTAGACTGACGACGCCCACCTCGTGAAACCGTTCACGAGCGCTCGTCCGACACCCCGCGAGGTCGCCGCGATGCCCCCCAGCACGCCGTCCCAGGACGCCGACGTCATCGTCGTCGGCGCCGGTCCGGCGGGCTCGGCGACGGCCTACCACCTCGCGCAGGCGGGCCTGGACGTCCTGCTGCTGGAGAAGACCGCGTTCCCGCGCGAGAAGGTCTGCGGCGACGGGCTCACGCCGCGCGCGGTCCGCCAGCTCACCCGCCTGGGCATCGACACGAGCGAGGCGGCCGGGTGGCAGCACAACAAGGGTCTGCGCATCCTCGGCGGTGGCATGCGGCTGCAGCTGCACTGGCCGGAGCTGGCCAGCTACCCCGACTACGGACTGGTCCGCACCCGGCTCGACCTCGACCAGTTGCTCGCCCGGCAGGCCGAGAAGGCCGGCGCACGGCTGCTCGAGCGCACCGCAGTGACCGCTCCGGTGCTCGACGACCGCAGCGGCCGCATCGTCGGGGTGACCGCCCGGCCGGTCGACGACCGCGGGCACCGGGCCGGTGCCGATCTCGGCATCCGCGCGCCGCTCGTCGTCGCTGCCGACGGCAACTCCAGCCGGCTCTCGCTCGCCATGGGTCTGCCCAAGCGCGACGACCGGCCGATGGGCGTGGCCGTGCGCACCTACTACACCAGCCCCCGCCACGCCGACGACTGGTTGGAGTCGTGGCTGGAGCTCTGGGACGGACCGGTGGGCACCGGCAACCTGCTGCCCGGCTACGGCTGGTTGTTCGGCGTCGGCGACGGCACGAGCAACGTCGGCCTCGGCATCCTCAACACCTCGACGTCCTTCGGCCGAGTCGACTACAAGGCTCTGCTGCGCCGCTGGGTCGCGGGCATGCCGGCCGAGTGGGGGTACGCGCCGCAGTCCCAGGTCGGGGAGATCCGGGGTGCGGCCCTGCCGATGGGCTTCAACCGCACCCCGCACTACTCCCGGGGGGTGCTGCTGGTCGGCGACGCCGGCGGCATGGTCAACCCGTTCAACGGCGAGGGCATCGCCTATGCGATGGAGTCCGGAGAGCTCGCCGCCGACATCGTGGCCGACGCGCTGAGCCGGACCACGGAGGCGGCGCGGGAGAAGGCGCTCGGCGGTTACCCGCAGGCACTCAAGCAGGCGTACGGCGGCTACTACACGCTCGGCCGGCTGTTCGTGCGGCTCATCGGCGACCCGCGCGTGATGAAGCTCGCCACCCGGCACGGACTGCCGCACCCCACGCTGATGCGCTTCACGCTCAAGCTGATGGCCAATCTCACGGACCCGCGCGGCGACGCGATGGACCGGGTCGTCAACGGGCTGAGCCGGCTCGCCCCGGCGGCCTGACGGGGGCGAGGGACAGGTGAGGACGCTCACTAGGATGCCGGCGACGACGACTGAGGGGAGCAGGTCCGCGTGAACCCCTACGTACCGATCCTGGCCCTGGGCCTGCTCGGCGGCGCCTTCGCCGTCTTCTCCATCGTCGCCGGCTACCTGACCGGCCCCCGGCGCTACAACCGGGCCCGGCTGCAGAGCTACGAGTGCGGCATCGAACCGACGCCCGCCGCCGAGTCCGGCCGTTTCCCGGTGAAGTACTACCTCACCGCGATGATGTTCATCATCTTCGACATCGAGATCGTCTTCCTCTACCCGTGGGCCGTCCGCTTCGACGACTTCGGAGTCTTCGGGCTCGTGGAGATGGCCCTGTTCATCCTCACCGTCCTCGTCGCCTACGCCTACGTGTGGCGGCGCGGCGGACTCGAGTGGGACTAGGGAGGGCCGGCCGGGATGGGCATCGAGGAGAAGCTCCCGAGTGGACTGCTGCTCTCCACTGTGGAAGGGCTCGCGGGCTACTTCCGGCGGGGATCGCTGTGGCCGGCGACGTTCGGCCTGGCCTGCTGTGCCATCGAGATGATGTCGTCTGGCGGTCCGCGCTACGACCTGGGCCGTTTCGGCATGGAGGTCTTCCGCGCTTCGCCCCGGCAGGCCGACCTCATGATCGTCGCCGGCCGGGTCAGCCAGAAGATGGCCCCCGTGCTGCGGCAGATCTACGACCAGATGCCGGGCCCCAAGTGGGTGCTGTCGATGGGCGTGTGCGCCAGCAGCGGCGGCATGTTCAACAACTACGCGATCGTCCAGGGCGTCGACCACGTCGTGCCCGTCGACATCTACCTGCCCGGCTGTCCCCCGCGGCCGGAGATGCTCATGGACGCGATCCTCAAGCTGCACGAGCAGATCCAGCACACGAAGCTCGGCGCGCACCGGCAGGCCGAGGTGGCCGAGCTCGAGCAGGTCGCGCTCGCGACCGCTCCGACGTCGTCGATGAAGGGCCTGCTGTCGTGACCGATCGACCCGACGCCGGGGCGGCTGCCGCGGCCGACGACGTCACGGCGGGCGGCGGCAACCTCCCCGCCGAGGCCCCGGCCACGGCGAGCCTGCCGCCCGCGCACCCCTCGCGCCGCGGCATGTTCGGCGTCGCGTCCGACGGCGACACCTCCGGCTACGGCCGATTGGTCCAGCGCATCACCAACCCGGCACTGCTGCCGGTGGGCACGTCGCCGCCGTACGGCTCGTGGTACGACGGCGCAGTCGACGTCCTCGTCCGCGCGGTCGGGCACCAGGCCATCGACAAGGTCGTCGTGCACCGCGGGGAGCTCACCCTGTTCGTCCACCGCGAGCACCTGTTCGACGTCATGCGCGTGCTGCGGGACGACCCCATGCTGCGCTTCGAGATGTGCCTCGGTGTCTCCGGCGTGCACTACCCACACCACGAGGGCCAGGAGCTGCACGCGGTGTGGCCGCTGCTGTCCATCACGCACAACCGGCGGTTGCGGGTGGAGTCCACGTGCCCCGACGGGGACCCGCACCTGCCGAGCGTCGTGTCGGTCTACCCGGCCGACAACTGGCACGAGCGCGAGACCTGGGACTTCTTCGGCATCGTCTTCGACGGCCACCCGGCATTGACCCGTATCGAGATGCCTGACGACTGGCCGGGACACCCGCAGCGCAAGGACTACCCCCTCGGTGGCATCCCGGTGGAGTACAAGGGCGCCACGATCCCGCCTCCCGACGAGCGGAGGGTCTACTCCTGATGAGCGGCCCGTACACGACGACAGACACGGCGACAGACGCCACCACGACCGATGACACGGGCGACCCCTACGCCGACGTCCGCGAGACGACCGAGGGACCGGTGTTCACTCTCACCGGCCAAGACTGGGACGACGTGCTCGGTGGGGTGCGCGGCGAGGAGCGCGTGGTCGTCAACATGGGTCCCCAGCACCCGTCCACCCACGGCGTGCTCCGGCTGATCCTCGAGCTCGACGGCGAGACGGTCACCGAGGCCCGGTGCGGCGTCGGCTACCTGCACACCGGCATCGAGAAGAACATGGAGTACCGGACGTGGACCCTGGGAACCACGTTCTGCACCCGCATGGACTACCTCGCACCGATCTTCAACGAGACGGCGTACTGCCTGGCGGTCGAGCGCCTGCTCGGCATCACCGACGACGTGCCGGAGCGGGCCAACGTCATCCGGGTGATGCTCATGGAGGTCAACCGGATCTCCTCGCACCTGGTGGCCATCGCCACCGGCGGCATGGAGCTCGGAGCGCTCACCATCATGACCGTCGGGTTCCGTGAGCGGGAGATCGCCCTCGACGTCCTCGAGCTCATCACCGGCCTGCGCATGAACCATGCCTTCGTCCGGCCGGGCGGAGTCGCCCAGGACCTGCCTCCGGGCGCGGTCGACAAGGTCCGCGACTTCGTCACGTGGATGCGCCGCCACCTGCCGGAGTACGACGACCTCGCCAGTGGCAACACCATCTTCAAGGCGCGGCTCGTCGGCGTCGGCCATCTCGACCTCACTGGGTGCATGGCCCTCGGCATGACGGGCCCCGTCCTCCGCTCGACCGGACTGCCCTGGGACCTGCGCAAGGCGCAGCCCTACTGCGGCTACGAGACCTATGAGTTCGACGTGCCGACCCGCGACACCTGCGACGCCTACGGACGGTTTGTGATCCGCATCGACGAGATGCACGAATCGCTGCGGATCATCGAGCAGTGCCTCGACCGGCTCCAGCCGGGTCCGGTGATGGTGGCGGACAGGAAGATCGGCTGGCCGGCCCAGCTGGCACTCGGCACCGACGGCCTGGGCAACTCCGTCGACCACATCCGTCACATCATGGGCGAGTCGATGGAGGCGCTGATCCACCACTTCAAGATCGTCACCGAGGGTTTCCGCGTCCCTGCGGGCGAGGTGTACGTCCCGGTGGAGGCGCCCCGCGGCGAGCTCGGCGTCAACCTCGTGTCCGAGGGCGGCACGCGACCGTGGCGGGCGCACTTCCGCGACCCGTCCTTCAACAACCTGCAGGCCGTGGCGGCAATGTGCGAGGGCGGGCTGCTGGCAGACGTCGTCGTGTCCGTGGCCAGCATCGACCCCGTCATGGGAGGCGTCGACAGGTGAGCCTGCCCGAGTCCGTGCGCGACGACATGGCTGACCTCGTGGCCCGCTACCCCCAGCCGCAGTCGGCCCTGCTGCCGATGCTGCACCTGGTGCAGAGCCACGAGGGCTTCGTCAGCGCTGAGGGCATCGAGCTGTGCGCCGACGTCCTCGGCCTCACCGAGGCGGAGATCTCGGCCGTGGCGACCTTCTACACGATGTACAAGCGCCACCACGTCGGCGACTACCTTGTCGGCGTTTGCACCAACACGCTGTGCGCGGTCATGGGCGGCGACGCGATCTGGGACCGGCTCAGCGAGCACATCGGCATCGGCCACGACGAGACCACCGACGACGGTCGCGTCTCGCTGGAACGCATCGAGTGCAACGCGGCCTGCGACTACGCGCCGGTCGTCATGGTCAACTGGGAGTTCTTCGACGCTCAGACACCGAGCAGCGCGACCGACCTGGTCGACCGTCTCCGGTCCGGCGCGGAGGTCACGTCGACCCGGGGGCCACGGGTGTGCACGTTTAAGGAGGCGGAGCGGGTGCTTGCCGGTTTTCCCGACGGCCTCGCGACCGAAGGCCCGGCGGCCGGCCCGGCCACGCTTGTCGGCCTGCAACTCGCCCGGGAGCGCGGCTGGAGCGCACCCGAGATGCCGCAGGGCGAACGCCGGAGCGACGGGCATGGTGGCCCCGAGCCAGCGCCGGGTGCCGCAGACCCCGGCGAGCCGGTGAAGCACTCCGGGCACGACGCGCCCGCCGACACCGCGGCCAGCGACAGCGCCAACGCGACCTCGCCGGCCGCGTCGGCCCCCCGTAAGCGTGGGCGCGACAGGTCGCCCGCCTCCACTCCCCGCGAAGGCCAGCCGTGACAACACTGGCCCCGGTCCTGTCGGCGCACTGGGACGAGGCCGACTCCTTCACCCTCGCCGGGTACCAGCGCCACGGCGGCTACGCCGCGCTGCGCAAGGCGCTGGAGATGACGCCCGACGATGTCGTCGGCCTGGTCAAGGACTCCGGCCTGCGCGGTCGCGGCGGCGCGGGTTTCCCCACCGGGCTGAAGTGGGGCTTCATCCCGCAGGACAACCCGAAGCCGAAATACCTCGTCGTGAACGCCGACGAGTCCGAACCGGGCACCTGCAAGGACGTCCCGCTCATGCTCGCCAACCCGCACGCCCTCGTCGAGGGCGTGATCATCACCTCGTACGCCATCCGGGCGGCCCAGGCGTTCATCTACGTCCGTGGCGAGGTACTCCACGTCGTGCGTCGCCTGCAGCACGCAGTGCAGGAGGCCTACGCCGCGGGCTATCTCGGCACCGACGTGCTCGGCAGCGGGTACGACCTCAACGTCACCGTGCACGCCGGCGCAGGCGCCTACATCTGCGGGGAGGAGACCGCCCTTCTCGACTCCCTGGAGGGCCGGCGGGGGCAGCCGCGGCTGCGACCGCCCTTTCCCGCGGTCGCGGGGCTCTACGCCTCCCCGACGGTCATCAACAACGTCGAGACGATCGCGAGCGTCCCGGCCATCGTCTGCGGCGGGGACGACTGGTTCCGCTCCATGGGCTCCGCGAGGTCGCCGGGCTTCACGCTCTACTCGCTGTCCGGGCACGTCGAGCATCCGGGGCAGTACGAGGGCCCCCTCGGAATCACCTTGGGTGAGCTGCTCGACATGGCGGGTGGCGTCCGCGCGGGGCACGAGCTGAAGTTCTGGACCCCTGGCGGCTCGTCCACGCCGATCCTCACCGCGGAGCATCTCGACGTGCCGCTGGACTACGAGGGCATCGCCGGTGCCGGGTCGATGCTCGGTACCAAGGCGCTGCAGATCTTCGACGAGACCACCTCGGTAGTCCGCACGACGTTGCGCTGGGTGGAGTTCTACAAGCACGAGTCCTGCGGCAAGTGCACACCGTGCCGCGAGGGCTCGTGGTGGCTGGTGCAGCTGATGCGTCGCTTCGAGCGGGGCGCCGCCAGCGAGCGTGACGTCGATACGCTGCTCGACGTCTGTGACAACATGGCCGGCCGGTCGTTCTGCGCCCTCGCCGACGGCACCGCCGCCTGCGTGACCAGCGCGGTCAAGCACTTCCGCGCGGAGTTCCTCGACGGCACTCATACGCCGGCGTGGGAGCTGTTCCCGTACGAGGCCTCCACCGTCTTCGCAGGAGCGAGCGCCCGATGACTGTCACCCAACCGACGCCGGCCGGTCGCCCAGCCGGCGCAGCCGCCGCCGGTGGCGAGCTGCAGCCACGCGAGGACCTGGTGCGGCTGACAATCGACGGTTATCCGATCGAGGTGCCCAAGGGCACGCTCGTCATCCGCGCGGCCGAGCTCGCCGGCATCCAGATCCCGCGCTTCTGCGACCACCCGCTGCTCGATCCGGCCGGCGCCTGCCGGCAGTGCCTGGTCGAGATCGCGATGCCCAACCCCCGAGCCGACGGGGAGGTGCAGAAGATGCCGAAGCCGCAGACCTCCTGCACGATTACCGTCAGCGAGGGCATGGCCGTCGAGACCCAGCACACCTCGGCCGTGGCCGACAAGGCGCAGCAGGGCCAGATGGAGTTCCTGCTCGTCAACCACCCGCTCGACTGCCCCGTCTGCGACAAGGGCGGCGAGTGCCCGCTGCAGAACCAGGCGATGAGCAACGGTCGCCCGGACGCCCGTTTTGACGGCCGCAAGCGCAGCTACCCCAAACCGCTGGCAATCTCCTCGCAGATCCTGCTCGACCGCGAGCGCTGCATCCTGTGCGCTCGCTGCACGCGCTTCTCCAGGGAGATCGCCGGCGACCCGTTCATCGAGCTGCTCGAGCGCGGCGTGCTGCAGCAGGTCGGCATCTACTTGAAGGAGCCGTTCGAGAGCTACTTCTCCGGGAACACGATCCAGATCTGTCCGGTCGGAGCGCTGACCTCGACGGCGTACCGGTTCCGGGCCCGGCCGTTCGACCTCGTGTCGATCCCCACCACGTGCGAGCACTGCGGCTCGGGCTGCGCCCTGCGCACCGACGTCCGCCGCGGCAAGCTCACCCGCCGGCTGGCCGGCGACGACCCCGAGGTCAACGAGGAGTGGAGCTGCGACAAGGGCCGCTTCGCCTTCACCTATGCAACGCAGCCCGACCGGCTCACCCACCCGCTCGTCCGCGACAAGGAGTCCGGCGACCTCGTGCCCGTCTCCTGGCCGGAGGCAATCGACCTCGCCGCCCATGGCCTCTGGGCGGCCCGGGAGGGCAAGGGGGCCGGGGTCCTGACCGGCGGTCGGGTGACAGTCGAGGACGCCTACGCCTACGCGAAGTTCGCCCGCGTGGCGCTGGCCACCAACGACATCGACTTCCGGGCCCGCCCGACCTCCGCGGAGGAGACCTCCTTCCTCGCCGCGTACGTGGCGGGCCGCGGCCTGGGCGTCACCTACGCCGACCTCGAGCAGGCCCCCGCGGTGCTTCTGGTGGGCTTCGAACCCGAGGAGGAATCGCCGATCGTCTTTCTGCGCCTGCGCAAGGCCGTCCGCAAGGCCGGAGCGGCGGTACACGCGGTCGCGCCGTACGCCAGCCGCGGCCTGACCAAGCTGTCCGGCGCGCTGGTCCCCGCCGCACCCGGCACAGAGGTCGAGGTGCTCGACTCGGTGCTGTCCGGGGACGCCCGAGTGGCCGTCCTGGCCGAGGCGCTGCGCACCGAGGGTGCGGTGGTGTTGGTCGGCGAGCGGCTGGCCACCGTGCCGGGCGCGCTCACCGCGGCGGTGCGGCTGTCCGAGGCGACCGGCGCGCGGCTCGCCTGGGTTCCCCGACGCGCCGGGGAGCGGGGTGCGCTGGAGGCCGGTGCCTTTCCGACGCTGCTGCCCGGTGGGCGTCCGGTGATCGATGCTGCCGCCCGCGTCGACGTCGGCACCGCCTGGGCATCTGGATCGCTGCCGGGCACCCCGGGTCGCGACACCGCCGCCATCCTGGCCGCCGCGGCGACCGGTGAGCTCGACGCGCTGGTCGTGGGCGGAGTCGAGCTCGACGACCTCGCCGATCCTGCCCTGGCGCGCGAGGCGCTCGACGAGGTGGGATTCCTGGTCAGCCTGGAGCTGCGGTCGAGCTCCGTCACCGAGCGGGCAGACGTCGTGCTGCCGGTGGCGCCGGTGGCGGAGAAGGCCGGCACGTTCCTCGACTGGGAGGGGCGTCCGCGCCCGTTCGGTGTGGCGCTGCCCGACTCGGCGGCGATGAGCGACGCCCGCGTGCTCGCCTCCGTCGCCGACGCCATGGACCTCGCGTTCGGCGTCGGCTCCGTCGAGGCCGCTCGGGCCGAGTTCGTCGAGCTCGGCGGCTGGGACGGCGCGCCGGCCGTCCACGAGCCCGCCGGTGCGGTGCCGACCGTCCAGCCGGCCGCGGGAGAGGCCGTCCTGGCGACCTGGCGGATGCTGCTCGACGACGGGCGCCTCCAGGACGGCGAGCCGCACCTGGCCGGGACTGCCCGCCGACCCGTTGCCCGGCTGTCCGCCGCGACGGCCACCGAGGCGGGCGTCGCCGACGCGGCCGGGGCGTTCAGGCACGCGACGCTCACGGTCAGCACTGCAGACGGACAGCTCAGCTTGCCCTGGGAGGTCGCCGACATGCCCGACCGGGTCGTCTGGCTGCCGACCGCCTCGGCCGGGTCGCGTGTGCACCGCGACCTGGGCGTCGGCGCCGGCGCCGTTGTCCGTCTCGAAGCCGCGGGCGGCGCCTCGTGAGCGGCACCGACACGGTGGAGGGCTTCGGCACCGACACCTGGTGGATCGTCGTCATCAAGGTGGTCGGCATCTTCGCGCTGCTCGTGGTCCTGACCCTGTTCAACATCTGGTTGGAGCGGCGGGTCGTCGCGCGCATGCAGCACCGCATCGGCCCCAACCGGACCGGACCGCAGGGGCTGCTGCAGAGCCTCGCCGACGGCGTCAAGCTCGCCCTCAAGGAGGACATCGTCCCCAAGGCGGCCGACACCGTCGTGTTCTGGATCGCGCCGATCATCTCGGTGACCGCGGCGTTCGTCGCATTCGCGGTCATCCCGCTCGGCCCGGTCGTGTGGATGTTCGGCCAGCGCACGCCGCTGCAGCTGACCGACCTGTCGGTCGGCGTGCTGTTCGTGCTCGCCGTCGCCAGCGTCGGTGTCTACGGAATCATCCTCGCCGGCTGGTCCAGCGGGTCTACCTACCCGCTGCTGGGCGGCCTTCGCTCCACGGCGCAGGTGATCTCCTACGAGGTTGCGATGGGGCTGTCCTTCGTGGCGGTCTTCCTCTACGCAGGCTCGATGTCGACGTCGCAGATCGTGGCCGCGCAGGCGCATGGCTCCACGGCCGGCATCGTCGGCCTGACCGTCACGCTGCCCTCCTGGTACGTCGTCCTGCTCCTGCCCAGCTTCGTCATCTACTTCCTGTCCATGATCGGCGAGACCAACCGGGCACCGTTCGACCTGCCCGAGGCCGAGGGCGAGCTCGTGGGCGGGTTCCACACCGAGTACAGCTCGCTGAAGTTCGCGCTGTTCTTCCTCGCCGAGTACGTCAACATGGTCACCGTCTCCGCCCTGGCGACCACGCTGTTCCTCGGCGGCTGGCGAGCACCCTGGCCGATCTCGGCGGTCAACGACGGCTACTTCAACACGGGCTGGTGGCCGCTGCTGTGGTTCGTCGCCAAGGTGCTGCTGTTCATGTTCTGCTTCATCTGGCTGCGCGGCACGCTGCCGCGGCTGCGCTACGACCAGTTCATGCGCTTCGGCTGGAAGGTGCTCATCCCCGCCTCGCTGGCCTGGATCCTCGTCGTGGCGACGATCCGGGCCGCCCGCAACGAGGCACTCGACCTGCGTCCGCTGCTGGTCGTGCTGGCCGCGGTGTTCATCGTCGCACTGCTCGCCAGCCTGCTCCTGGAGCGACGCTCCACCCCGCCCGCCGACGCCCCCACGGCGAGTGGGGTGCCGCCTGAGCCCCCAGCCGCCAGCTACCCCGTCCCGCCGCTGCCGGGCCAGGAGCCCGTCGGCCCACCGGTCGTCTCGACAACGATGTCCCAGGGCGAGGAGGCCCGCCGTGGCTAGATTCCTCGATCCCGTCGCGGGGTTCGGGGTCACGTTCCGGACGATGTTCCGCAAGGTCGTGACCGAGCAGTACCCCGAGTACAAGAAGCCGACGGCACCGCGCTTCCACGGCCGGCACCAGCTCAACCGTCACCCGGACGGACTGGAGAAGTGCATCGGGTGCGAGCTGTGCGCCTGGGCCTGCCCGGCCGACGCAATCTACGTCGAGGGCGCGCAGAACACCGCGGAGGAGCGCTACTCGCCGGGGGAGCGCTACGGCCGGGTCTACCAGATCAACTACTTGCGTTGCATCCTTTGCGGGCTGTGCATCGAGGCGTGCCCGACCCGGGCGCTCACCATGACCAACGAGTACGAGCTGGCCGACACCAGCCGGGCCGACCTCATCTACGAGAAGCAGGACCTGCTGGCTCCGCTGCTGCCGGGCATGGAGGAGGCACCGCACCCGATGCGCCTTGGTGACAACGAGGTCGACTACTACCTCGGCGCGGGCCTGGTGGGGCGCGACCACCCTGCGCACGCGGCGGCTGGTCACCAGTCGGCGGGCGAAGGTCCGCGATGAGCTCCACGGGCGAGGCGGTGGTGTTCTGGATCGTCGGTCCGATCGCCGTGCTCTGCGCGCTGGGCCTGGTGTTCACTCGCAAGGCCGTGCACGGGGCCCTGTTCCTCGCGGTCACGATGATCTGCCTGGCGATCATGTACATCGCCCAGTCGGCCCCCTTCCTGGGCGTCGTGCAGATCGTCGTCTACACCGGCGCGGTGATGATGCTGTTCGTCTTCGTGCTCATGCTCATCGGCATCGACGCCTCCGACTCCCTCGTCGAGACCATCAAGGGCCAGCGCGGTGCCGCGCTGATACTGGCTGCCGGATTCGGGGTGCTGATGCTCGCCGGCTTCGGCCGGGTGTCCTTCGGCACCCCCAAGGGACTCGCGGACGCCACGCCGCTCGGCAACGTCCCGGCGGTGGCCGAGATCGTGTTCACCCGCTACGTGTGGGCCTTCGAGGTCACCGGCGCCCTGCTCATCACAGCGGCGCTCGGCGCCATGGTGCTGGCACACAAGGAACGGCTCGAGCACCGGCCCAGCCAGCGCGAGCTGTCGCAGCGCCGGTTCCACCCGTCCGATGGCGACCTGTCGCGCGTCGGACCGCTGCCCAGCTCCGGGGTCTACGCGCGGCACAACGCGGTCGACACGCCGGCGCTGCTGCCCGACGGCAGTGCGAGCGAGCCCTCGATCTCGCGGGTGCTGGCGGCCCGCGGTGCCGTACGCCCGGTCAGCGACCTCGCCGGCGACATCGACGAGTCGCTCGAGCACGAGCACCAGCTCGAGACCGCCATCGAGCGCACTGAGCTGCCCGGCGGTCATGACGCAGGCACTGGCGCGGAGGGAGGGGCGCCCCGATGAGCCCGGAGCCCTACCTCATGGTGTCCGCCCTGCTGTTCACCATCGGCGCTCTCGGCGTCCTCCTGCGCCGCAACGCGATCGTCGTCTTCATGTGCGTCGAGCTGATGCTCAACGCGTCCAACTTGGCCTTCGTCACTTTCGCCCGCACCTGGGGGAAGCTCGACGGTCAGGTCATCGCGTTCTTCGTGATGGTCGTCGCCGCGGCCGAGGTCGTCGTCGGCCTGGCCATCATCATGTCCATCTTCCGCACCCGCAGGAGCGCGTCGGTCGACGACGCCAGCCTGCTGAAGTACTGAGCCGGGACGGGACGACGTGATCCTCTCTGCAGCCGAACCGGTGCAGGCCGCGGCGGCATCGGGCGTGTTCAGCATGATGTGGCTGCTGCTCGCCTTCCCGGTGGTCGGCGCGGCCGTGCTGCTGCTCGGCGGACGGCGCGCCGACCGCTGGGCTCACCTGCTGGGCTGCGTGACCGTGCTCTGCTCGTTCGCGCTGGCGGCGGTGCTGTTCTTCGCGATGCTCGGGCGCGGTGACGACGACAGGTCCATCGCGCAGCACCTGTTCACCTGGATCTCGGTCGGTGGGTTCCGGGTGCAGGCGGGCCTGCTGCTCGACCAGCTCTCGATGTCCTTCGTGCTGCTCATCACCGGCGTGGGCGGCCTGATCCACGTCTACTCCATGGGCTACATGGAGCACGACGAGCGCCGGCGGCGCTTCTTCGGGTACCTCAACCTGTTCGTGGCAGCGATGCTGCTGCTGGTGCTGGCCAACGACTTCCTGGTGGTCTACGTGGGTTGGGAGGGCGTCGGCCTCGCCTCGTACCTGCTCATCGGCTTCTGGCAGCACAAGCCGACCGCCGCTGTCGCGGCCAAGAAGGCGTTCGTGGTCAACCGGGTCGGCGACATGGGCATGTCCCTCGCGGTCATGTCCATGTTCTTCGTCTTCGGCGCCACATCGTTCGCCGCGGTGCTGCCGCGCGCCGCCGAGGCGAGTGAGGGCTGGCTGACGACGATCGGGCTGCTCCTGCTGCTGGGGGCCTGCGCCAAGTCGGCGCAGCTCCCGTTGCAGTCGTGGCTGCTCGACGCCATGGAAGGCCCCACCCCCGTGTCGGCGCTCATCCACGCCGCCACGATGGTCACGGCGGGCGTCTACCTCGTCGTGCGCTCGGCGCCCATCTTCGAGGGCGCTCCGGTTGCCGCGACGGCCGTCGTCGTCGTCGGCGCCGTCACCCTGCTGTTCGGCGCGATCATCGGTTGCGCGAAGGACGACATCAAGAGGGTGCTCGCCGCATCGACGATAAGCCAGATCGGCTACATGATGCTCGCGGCAGGCCTGGGTCCCACCGGCTACGTCTTCGCAATCTTCCACCTGCTGACTCACGGCTTCTTCAAGGCCGACATGTTCCTCGGCGCCGGCTCGGTGATGCACGCCATGGACGACGAAGTCGACATGCGCGTCTTCGGCGGGCTACGCAGCCGGCTTTCGCTGACCTTCCTCACCTTCATGGCCGGCTATCTCGCGATCATCGGCTTCCCGTTCACTTCCGGCTTCTACTCCAAGGACTCCATCATCGAGGCCGCGTTCGGCCGCGGGTGGCTCGTCGGCCTGGCCGCCCTCGTCGGTGCCGGTGTGACGGGCTTCTACATGACCCGGCTCGTGCTCATGACCTTCTTCGGCCGGCCCCGCTGGCGCGAGGATGCGCAGCCACACGAGTCCCCGCGCATCATGACCGGTCCGTTGGTGGCCCTCGGCGCGCTGTCCCTCGTGGGCGGGTTCATGCTGCTCCACCTCTTCGGCGGCATCAAGGCATGGCTGGAGCCGGTCACCGGCTTCCAGGAGACCGAGCTGGGCGTGCCCACGATCGTGCTCCAGCTGGTCACGTTGGCCACCGTCGCGGTCGGCGCCGCGATCGGCTACCTGCTCTACTCCCGGCGCGACGTGCCGGCAGTGGCGCCGACGCGGGTCTCGCTGGCCACCCGGGCCGCGCGCCGCGACCTCTACGGCGACGCGGTCAACGAGGCCGTGTTCATGCGCCCCGGGCAGTACCTCACCCGCTCGCTGGTCTACGTCGACAACCGGGGCATCGACGGCGCGGTCAACGGCACGGCCGCGCTGTTCGGAGGAGCCAGCGCCCGCCTGCGCCGTCTGCAGACCGGGTTCGTCCGCTCCTACGCCCTGACGATGACCGGGGGCGCCGTGCTCGTTGTCCTCGCCGTGCTGCTGGTGAGGCTCCCGTGAATCTCCTGACGATCCTCGTCGCCCTCCCGGCCGTCGGGGCCCTGGTGGTGGTCTCGCTCCGCGACCGTGACCGGCTCGCCGTGCAGGTCGCGCTCGGGTTCTGCGGGCTGGCCCTGGTCGCCAGCCTCGTCGTGGCGGGCCGCTTCGCCCTCGGCGGCGCGCAGTACCAGCAGTCAGAGACCCTGGAGTGGGTTCCCCAGTTCGGCGTGTCCTGGGCCCTGTCGGTCGACGGCATCGCGCTCGCCCTCGTGCTGCTCACGACGCTCGTCACGCCAATCGTGGTGTGGGCCGGCCGCGATGACGCCAGCTCGGGCGGGCGCTCGCGGTCCGGCATGCTCGGCTGGCTGCTGCTGCTGGAGGCGATGCTGCTCGGAGCGTTCCTGGCCGTCGACGTCTTGCTGTTCTACGTGCTCTTCGAGGCGATGCTCGTCCCGATGTACTTCCTCATCGGCGTCTACGGCGGTCCGCGGCGGCAGTACGCCGCGGTGAAGTTCCTGCTCTACAACCTCTTCGGCGGCCTGGTCATGCTGGCCGCGGTGATCGGCCTCTACGTCCAGTCGATGCAGGGCGGCCGGGCCGGCACGTTCGCGCTCCCTGCCTTGGTCGGGCTCGACATCCCGTACGCCACACAGGTCTGGCTGTTCATCGGCTTCATGCTCGCCTTCGCGATCAAGGCGCCGCTGTGGCCTTTCCACACCTGGCTGCCCGACGCGGTCAGCGAGGCGACGCCGGCCCAGGCGGGCTACCTGTCCGGCGTCATGGACAAGGTCGGCACCTTCGGGATGCTGCACCTCGTGCTGCCGCTGTTCCCCGACGCCTCGCGCGAGCTCGCGCCCGTCGTCATCGTGCTGGCGGTCGTGTCCATCCTCTATGGCGCCCTGCTGGCCATCGGCCAGTCCGACCTCAGGCGCTTCGTGGGCTACACGTCGATCTCCCACTTCGGCCTCATCGTCCTGGGCATCTTCGTGCTGACTTCGCAGGGCGGATCTGGGTCGACGTTCTACATGGTCAACCATGGGTTGACGACGGTGCTGCTCTTCCTCGTCGTCGGCTGGATGATCGCCCGCCGCGGGTCGGCGCGCTGGCAGGACTTCGGTGGCGTGCAGCGTCCAGCCCCGCTGCTGGCGGGGGTCTTCCTGTTCACCAGCATGGCGATGCTCTCCCTGCCCGGGCTTTCGACGTTCGTCAGCGAGTTCCTCGTGCTCGTCGGCACGTTCACCCGCTACCTCCCGGCCGCGGTGATCGCGACTCTCGCCATCGTGCTGTCGGCGGTCTACATGCTGCTGCTCTACCAGCGCACGATGACCGGACCGGTGCCGGAACACAGCGTCGGCTTCCTCGACCTGCGCGGGCGAGAGATGGTGGTGGCGGCCCCGCTCATCGCCCTCGTGCTGGCGCTCGGCATCTACCCGCAGCCGGTGCTCGACGTCATCAACCACGGCGTCGGGCCGACGCTGCAACAGGTCGGCGTCACCGACCCGGCGCCGGTGCTGGGCCCGGCCGCCGCCGGCGCGGAAGGGAACGCCCCGTGACTGCCCTGGTCGAGCAGGCGATCTCCGCACCGACAGTCTCGTACGCGGCGGTGGCCCCGATCCTCGTCGTCTTCGTGGCTGCGGTGATCGGCGTCCTTGTCGAGGCGTTTGCGCCACGCTCCGCGCGGCTCGCCGTCCAGGTGGCGCTCGCGCTGAGCGCCCTGCTCGTGTCGTTCGGCCTCGTCATCGGTCTCGCCGGCACCCAGGAGATCACGGCGATGGGCTCGGTGGCGGTCGACGGGCCCACGCTGTTCCTGCAGGGCACGATCCTGCTGCTGTCGGCGGTCAGCGTCCTTGTCATGGCCGAGCGCCGTGTCGAGGGGGGCGTCGACGCCTTCGCTCCGGCGGCGTCGTCGCTGCCGGGGAGCGCCTTCGAACGCACGCTCACCCAGCAGCGGGTGCTGCAGACCGAGGTCTACCCGCTGACGATGTTCGCGGTCAGCGGCATGCTGCTCTTCCCGGCCTCCAACGACCTCCTGACGATGTTCGTGGCGCTGGAGGTGTTGTCGCTGCCGCTCTACCTGCTCTGCGGCATGGCCCGCCGCAAGCGCCTGCTGTCCCAGGAGGCGGCGCTGAAGTACTTCCTGCTCGGGGCATTCTCCTCCGGTTTCTTCCTGTACGGCATCGCCATGCTGTACGGCTATGCCGGCTCGGTGACCCTGTCCGACATCGCGGCGGCCACGGCGGGGCAGGTCGGCTCCGAGTCCCTTCTGCTGGTCGGCACCGCGCTCGTCGCCGTGGGCCTGCTCTTCAAGGTCGGTGCCGCGCCCTTCCACTCCTGGACCCCCGACGTCTACCAGGGCGCGCCCACGCCGATCACCGGTTTCATGGCGGCCTGCACCAAGATCGCGGCGTTCGGCGCGCTGCTGCGCGTGTTCTACGTCGCCTTGGGGGGCGTCTCCAGCGACTGGGTGCCCATGCTGTGGGCGGTCGCGATCATCGCCATGTTCGTCGGCTCGATCGTCGCGCTCACCCAGACCGACGTCAAACGCATGCTCGCCTACTCCTCCGTGGCGCACGCGGGCTTCGTCCTGGTCGGCGTCGTGGCGGTCGACACCAGTGGGCTGGCGAGCGTCCTGTTCTACCTGGCGGTCTACGGCGTCACCACGGTCGGGGCTTTCGCGGTGGTCACCCTCGTCCGTGACCCGGGCGGCGAGGCGACCCACCTGTCGCGCTGGGCTGGGCTCGGGAAGCGCTCACCTGTTGTGGCCGGCGCCTTCGCCCTGTTCCTGCTCTCCTTCGCCGGCATCCCGCTCACCAGCGGGTTCGTCGGCAAGCTCGCGGTGTTCTCCGCCGCACTCGGGGCCGGCGACGCCGTGCTCGTGGTCGTCGCGCTGCTGGCGAGCGCGGTGGCGGCGTTCTTCTACGTCCGCGTGATCGTGCTCATGTTCTTCTCCGAGCCGGCCGCCGACGGTCCCACCGTCGCCGTGCCGGGTGCGTTCACGACAGTCACCATCACCGTCGGGGTGGTCGTCACCGTCGGGCTCGGCATCTTCCCGGCGCCGCTGCTGGACCTCGCGCAGCAGGCGGCGGTCTTCATCCGATGATCGGCCGGCGATGAGTGCAGCGCCTGCCGGTCCGGCCGCGACCGCGTTCGCCGCGATCGACATCGACCCGGCCCTCGACGCCGCGGTGCAGGCGGGCCTCGCCGAGGTCGAGCAGCGGCTGCTCGCCACCGTCGAGTCTGGAGACCCGCTGCTCGCCGAGACCGCCCGGCACCTGGTCGTCGCGGGCGGCAAGCGTTTCCGTCCGCTGCTGGTCCTGCTGGCCGCCCACTTCGGCGACCCGACAGCGCCGGGGGTGATCCCGGCCGCCGTCGTCGTCGAGCTCACCCACATCGCGACCCTCTACCACGACGACGTGATGGACGAGGCGGTGATCCGGCGGGGAGCGCAGAGTGCCAACGCACGCTGGGGCAACACCGTCGCGATCCTGTCCGGCGACTACCTGTTCGCGAGGGCCTCCGACGTCGTCGCCGACCTCGGTCCCGAATGCGTACGTATCCAGGCGCGAACCTTTGCCCGCCTGGTGGAGGGGCAGCTGCGCGAGACGGTAGGCCCGGTCGAGGCCGGCGACCCGCTCGAGCACTACCTGTCAGTGCTCGCCGACAAGACCGGCTCGCTCATCGCCACCGCGGCCCGCTTCGGGGCCATGCTCTCCGGGGCGCCCGCCGAGGCCGTCGACGTGCTCACCCGCTACGGCGAGCGCATCGGCGTGGCCTTCCAGCTCGCCGACGACGTGCTCGACGTGGCCGGGGACCCGGCGGACTCCGGCAAGACCCCGGGCACCGACCTTCGCGAAGGAATCCCCACGTTGCCGACGCTGCTGGCCCTTCGCGGTGAGGGCGACGGATCAGAGCGTAGGCTGCGCGAGCTGCTCGGCGGCCCGCTGCCCGACGACGAACAGCACGCCGAGGCCCTCCGGCTGCTGCGCGCGTCGCCGGCCCTGGCTGCCGCCCGCCGGGAGGCCCGGCGCTGGGCCGACTCGGCGCGGGACACGCTCGCTCCGCTGGCGGACCTACCCGCGCGCCGTGCGCTCGAGGCGCTGTGCGCCTCGGTGGTGTCGCGGACGAGCTGACGAGGGCTAGGCGTCGGCCAGGCGCGGATCGCAAGCGGTGCGGCGTCACATCCCGAAGCGCGTACGGCGAACCGCAGCAAGAGCCTCCGCCGGTCCCGTCACCTCGACCCGCGCCGTGGCCTGCCGGCCGAACAGGTAGAGCAGAAGTTCGCCAGGCGGGCCGCTGAGTCGAACGGCGAGTGCGGCCTTGCGAACCGTCATCCGCTCGTCGGTTCCCGCCCATCCGATCTCGAGTCCGACCTCGCCGAGCCGCCGACTCAGGTAGCGGCTACCTTGGCGGACGTTTCGCCACAGAGCGGCCTCCATCGCCGGCGCCAGGCCGTCGCGCGGACCCAGGCCGTTCGCCCTGCGCGCGTCCTCGTGGTGGACGAAGAACTCATTGAGGTTCGGGAAGGAGCGGACCCAGCCGATGCGGAACATTCCGGGGGGTGGGCCCGACCGGATTCGCTCCACGAGCCACGCGAACTCGCTTCGCTCCGCCAGCCTCACCCGGCGCCGCTCGGCGAACCGCTGGAACCAGCCGGGCAGGACGAGGCACGGGCCGGCGACGACGTCGCGCTCACGCAGCACGAGATGGGCGGCGAGGTCTTTGGCAGTCCAGCCCGGGAGAAGCGTGGGAGCCGCAGCCCCGAGTTGCTCGAACAGATCACACAGCGCACTGCGCTCTTGCGCATCCAACGGGAGATCGTCCACAGCCCTATCATCCGTGCTGAGACAGGTGCCGACCGGCCCGGGCATGCCAGGTCGCGGGCCGCGTGATCTCCAGACGCCCTAGGCACCGACCGGGTCCGCTGCGGACGGCTGCAGCCGCCGACGCCGCTGGGCCAGCGCGTCGTAGCTGAACACGGCCAGCGCCAGCCACACAATCGCGAAGCCGGCAAGCCGGGCCGGGGGCATCGGCTCGTGGTAGACCGCCACGCCGATGAGCAGCTGGATCGTGGGCGTGGCGTACTGCACGAGGCCGAGCGTGGTCAGCGGCACCCGCGTCGCGGCAGCGCCGAAGAACAGCAGCGGCACCGCGGTGACCACGCCCGCCCCGAGCAGGAGCAGGTCGCGCCACCACACCGTGGCGCCGAGCGTCAGGTCGCCCCGTGCGGTGAGCCAGAGCAGGAAGCCCACCGCCGGCACGAAGAGCACCGCGGTCTCGATCGCCAACCCCTGCAACGCGCCGGCGCCGGCCCGCTTCTTGGCCAGCCCGTACGTCGCGAACGATCCGGCCAGCACGAGCGCGATCCACGGCGGCCGGCCGTAGTCCCAGGTGAGCACCCCGACGGCTGCGGCCCCGAGGCCGAGCGCGACCCACTGCAACCGGCGCAGCCGCTCGTGCAGGACCAGCACGCCGAGCGCCACGGTGACCAGCGGATTGATGTAGTAGCCCAGCGAGGCCTCGACGACGTGGTCGTTGTTGACGCTCCAGATGTAGACCCCCCAGTTGACGGCGATCGTGACGGCGGCGACAGCGAGCGCCGGCATGGTGCCCGGGCGGCGGGCGGTCGTGCGCAACGTCCCCAGCTGACGGCGCACGGCGAGCACGGAAACCACGAAGACGAGGGACCACACGATGCGGTGGCCGAGGATCTCCGGTGCGGACGCCGGCTCGAGCAGCGGCCAGAACAGCGGGAAGAGCCCCCACAGACCGTAAGCCGCCCAGGCGTAGGCGGTGCCGCGGCCCTGGGGGGACATGGCCGCAGCGTACGGACGCCGGAGATCGCGTCAGTAGGGTCGGGTCCTGCGATCGCGGATCGTGCGAGCGCAGCGGTCGTCCGTCGAGCCGGCCGCGCTCAGCCGACGACCCAGGTGTCGCGGCCGCGCAGCAACGCGACGAGGTCGCCCGGCCCCGACTGCTCGCGCGCCCGATCGAGCTGCGCGGCCATCAGGTCGTCATAGGTCGGCATCTCGACGTCGCGGAAGATGCCGATCGCGGTGTGGGCCAGCGTCCCCGGCGGCGACATCCGCGCGAGGGCGAACGCGCCGGACGGGTTCGCCGCATGTGCGTCATGCACGACCACCCGCTCTGCCCCCACCTCGGACACGTCGGCCAGCGACAGGGATCCGCTCGTCGGGTCGCGGACGATACCCTGCGCGAGTCCCACGCCGGCGCGGATGGGCCGGCCGTGCTCGAGCCGGATGAGCGCCTCGTCGCGCGTGCCGGGATCCTTGAGCAGCTCGAAGGCGCCGTCGTTGAAGATGTTGCAGTTCTGGTAGATCTCGACCAGCGACGTGCCGCGGTGGGCGGCGGCCGCTCGCAGCACCGATGTGAGGTGGGCCCGGTCGGAGTCGATCGTGCGCGCGACGAACGTCGCCTCCGCCCCGAGCGCCACCGACACGGGGTCGAAGGGCCGGTCTAGCGAGCCCATCGGCGTCGACTTGGTGACCTTGCCGAGCTCGGACGTGGGGGAGTACTGCCCCTTGGTGAGCCCGTAGATCCGGTTATTAAACAGCAGGATGGTCAGGTTGATGTTGCGGCGCAGCGCGTGGATGAGGTGGTTGCCACCGATCGAGAGGGCGTCCCCGTCGCCGGTGACCACCCAGACCGACAGATCGGGGCGCGAGGCGGCCAGCCCGGTCGCGATGGCCGGTGCGCGGCCGTGGATCGAGTGCATCCCGTAGGTCTGCAGGTAGTAGGGAAAGCGGCTCGAGCAACCGATCCCGGACACGAAGACGAGGTTCTCCCGCCGAAGGCCGAGCTCGGGCAGGAACCCCTGGACCGCGGCGAGGATGGCGTAGTCGCCGCACCCGGGGCACCAGCGGACCTCCTGGTCGGACGTGAAGTCGCGCTTGGTCAGCGGTGCGGCGTCCTCGCGACGCGTCAGCACGCCGTGCTGCCCGGGCATCGCGAGCGGCAGGTTGGCGTTGCGGGCGCTGGCGTGACCGCCGGCGGCCTCGGCGCCGTTGTCGGCGCCCTTCGCAGCGGAGGTCATCGCGGGATGACCTCCTCGATCACATCGGCGAGCTCCGAGACGCTGAACGGCACGCCGCGGACGCGGTTGTAGCCCACGATGTCGACGAGGTAGCGCGCGCGCAGCAGCAGGGCGAGCTGGCCGAGGTTCATCTCCGGGACCAGGACGCGGTCGTACCTGCCGAGGACCTCGCCCAGGTCGGACGGGAACGGGTTGAGGTGCCGCAGGTGTGCCCGCGCCACCGGATGGCCATCCCGGCGGACCCGGCGGACCGCGGCCCCGATCGGGCCGTAGGTCGACCCCCAGCCGAGCACCAGCACGCGCGCCCGGCCCGACGGGTCGTCGAGGTCCACTGGAGGCACGTCGATGCCGTCGACCTTGGCCTGTCGGGTGCGGACCATGAAGTCGTGGTTGGCCGGGTCGTAGGAGATCACCCCCGTGCCGTCTGCCTTCTCGATGCCGCCGACCCGGTGCTCCAGGCCGGGCGTGCCGGGCACTGCCCACGGGCGGGCCAGCGTGCGCGTATCGCGGGCGTACGGCAGGAACGGCCCGGCGGCGCTGTCGGCGCCGTCGGGAGCCGTGGCGAAGCGAGGATCGATGCTCGGCAGGCCGGCGACGTCGGGGATCCGCCAGGGCTCCGAGCCGTTGGCGAGGTAGCCGTCGGAGAGCAGGAACACCGGTGTCCGGTAGTCGACCGCGATGCGCGCGGCCTCGAGCGCCGCGTCGAAGCAGTCCGACGGTGACTTCGGTGCCACGATCGGCACCGGTGCCTCGCCGTTGCGGCCGAACATCGCCTGCAGCAGGTCGGCCTGTTCGGTCTTGGTCGGCAGGCCGGTGGACGGGCCGCCGCGCTGGACGTCCACCACGATCAGCGGCAGTTCGAGCGACACCGCCAGTCCGATCATCTCGGACTTCAGCGCCACGCCCGGCCCCGATGTCGAGGTGACCCCGAGCGCACCGCCGAAGGCAGCGCCGAGCGCGGCCCCGACCCCGGCGATCTCGTCCTCGGCTTGGAAGGTCCGCACGCCGAACGCCTTCTGGCGGCTCAACTCGTGCAGCACGTCGCTCGCCGGGGTGATCGGGTAGGAGCCGAGGAAGAGCGGCAGCCCGCTGCGGTGCGCGGCCGCGATCAGCCCGTAGGACAGCGCCAGGTTGCCGGTGATGTTGCGGTAGGTGCCCGCCGGCAGGTCGGCCGGCGGCACCTCGTAGGACACCGCGAAGTCCTCGGTCGTCTCGCCGAAGTTCCAGCCGGCCCGGAAGGCTGCCAGGTTGGCGTCGCGGACGGCCGGGAGCCGCGCGAAGCGCTCCTCGAGGAACCGCTCGGTGCCGGCGGTGGGGCGACCGTACATCCAGGACAGCAGCCCGAGGGCGAACATGTTCTTGGCCCGCGACGCCTCCTTGCGGCTGAGCCCGAGGCCCTCGACGGCCGCGAGGGTCAGGCCGGAGAGGTCGAGCGCGTGGACGTGGAAGTCCTGCAGCGAGCCGTCGTCGAGCGGGTTGGAGTCGTACCCGACCTTCGCCAGGTTGCGCTTGGTGAAGTCGTGGGTGTCGACGATGAGTGTGGCTCCGCGCGCCAGATCGGCCACGTTGGCCTTGAGGGCCGCCGGGTTCATCGCCACCAGCACCCCGGGAGCGTCGCCCGGGGTGAGGATGTCGTGGTCGGCGAAGTGGAGCTGGAAGCTGCTGACGCCGGGCAGCGTGCCGGCCGGAGCCCGGATCTCCGCGGGGAAGCTGGGCAGCGTCGACAGGTCATTGCCGAACGATGCGGTCTCGGCGGTGAACCGGTCGCCGGTGAGTTGCATGCCGTCGCCGGAGTCTCCTGCCACTCGGATGATGACGCGGTCGACCTGCTCGACGGGCTTGCCCACTGCGGTCGCGCTCCCTGCGCCGGAGGTTTCGTACGGGTCCAGTATCCCCCGCAACGCCTCCGAGCACCGCGCCATCCGCCCCGCGGCGTGACGTGCGACACGGGAACGCGCGCGGGAGGCTGTGCCGTTGGACCGACGACGGGATGCCCGGCGTTCGGCCGGGCGGTCACCACGGCACGGAGGGTGAGGGTGCGCAGCTCCTACAACGGGGTCAAGACGGCCCTGCTGCTGGGCGGGCTGTCCGCGCTCGTCGTAGTGGTGGGCTCGTGGCTGTTCGGCGGCAGCGGCACCGCCATCGCGATCAGCGTGGGGCTGGCGCTGCTCATGAACGCGTTCGCCTACTGGAACTCCGACAAGCTGGCGCTGCGCGCGATGCGCGCCTATCCGGTGAGCGAGCCGGAGCAGCCGGTGATGTACCGCGTGGTGCGCGAGCTGTCGACCAGCGCTCGCCAGCCGATGCCGCAGCTGTACGTCTCCCCGACGCCCGCGCCCAATGCCTTCGCGACCGGCCGTAACCCGGCGAACGCGGCGGTGTGCTGCACCGAGGGCATCCTCGGGTTGCTCGACGAGCGTGAGCTACGCGGGGTGCTCGGCCACGAGCTCATGCACGTCTACAACCGCGACATCCTCACCGCCTCGGTCGCCGGCGCGCTCGCGGCGGCGATCACCTTCCTCGCCCAGTTCGCGCTGTTCTTCGGCGGCGGGGACGACGACGCCCCGAACCCGCTGGCCGCCCTGCTCCTGCTGTTGCTCGGCCCGCTGGCCGCCGGCGTGGTGCAGATGGCGATCAGCCGCACCCGGGAGTACGACGCCGACCAGGACGGCGCCCGGCTGACCGGAGACCCGCTCGCGCTGGCCGCCGCCCTGCGCAAGCTCGAGCTCGGCACCCGTCGGCTCCCGCTGCCCCCGGAGCCGCGGCTCGTCGACGCCAGCCACATGATGATCGCCAACCCGTTCCGCCCGGGGTCGGTGTCGAAGCTGTTCGCCACTCACCCGCCGATGGCCGACCGGATCGCCCGCCTCGAGGCGATGGCCGGCTACCGCCGCTGACCCCCCGAGTTGATCACGTTAACGTGATCAACTCCCCGTTCCCGCGTCCTGCAGGAGGCGGGAAGGGGGAGTACGGGTCGCCAAGGCGCCGCTGATCCGCCGCCGGACCTCAGCGGTAGTTGGTGAACTGCAGGGCGACCTGGAGGTCCTTGCCCTTCAGCAGGGCGATGACGGCCTGCAGGTCGTCGCGCTTCTTGCCGGTGACCCGCACCTGCTCGCCCTGCACCTGAGCCTGGACCCCCTTGGGGCCCTCATCGCGGATGATCTTGGTAATGGTGCGGGCGGCCTCCTGGTCGATGCCCTCCTTGAGCGAGGAGGAGACGTGGAACGTCTTGCCCGAGGCCCGCGGCTCGCCCGCGTCCAGGGCCTTGAGCGAGACGCCGCGCTTGACCAGCTTGTCCTTGAACACGTCGAGCACGGCGCGGGCGCGCTCCTCGGAGCTCGCGACGATCTCGACGCCGGTGTCGCCCGACCACCGGATCGAGGCGTCGGTGCCGCGGAAGTCGAAGCGCTGCCCGATCTCCTTGGCAGCCTGGTTCAGCGCGTTGTCGACCTCCTGCCGGTCGAGCTTGCTGACGATGTCGAACGACGACCCGGCAGCCATGGCAATGTCCCTCCTCGACGGGTTTCCCGTACGGGGCCCGTGCTCACCCGATGCTCCGGCACCGGCCCGGACGGCCGGCCCCGCCGGTGTATCCTGCCAAACCGTCGCGCCGCCCATGCGCGGTGCGGACACCTCCGGCAGGTTGCCCGAGCGGCCAAAGGGAGCTGACTGTAAATCAGCCGGCACAGCCTTCGCAGGTTCGAATCCTGCACCTGCCACCCACCCACCCACCCACCCACCCACCCCTGCATCTGCCGCCGGATCCACGAGGGGGCGGGGAGCGCTCCTGGCGCCCCTCGTCGACGCGTGGGGGGCCCGACCGGCCGTGTATCCTCGGCCCTCGCTGCTGGCCCCACTAGCTCAGTCGGCAGAGCGTCTCCATGGTAAGGAGAAGGTCTACGGTTCGATTCCGTAGTGGGGCTCGACCGCGGCGACCGTTCCCGCTCCGATGCACGGGACCGGCCGCCTAACCCGGCGGGGTAGCTCAGGTGGTCAGAGCAAGCGGCTCATAATCGCTGTGTCGCGGGTTCGAGTCCCGCCCCCGCTACCGATGTCGACCGCCCGCACGACCGAAGAACGCCCGCCCTGCCCCAGCACTCCGAGGAGAGGCTCCCGTGGCCGCCAAGAGCACTGAGATCCGCCCCAAGGTCACTCTGGCCTGCACGGAGTGCAAGGAGCGCAACTACATCACGAAGAAGAACCGGCGCAACAACCCCGACCGGCTCGAGCTGAAGAAGTACTGCCCACGCGAGCGTCGGCACACCGTCCACCGCGAGACCCGCTGACGCCGCCCTGATGGCGCTGGACCCGTCCTACGTCGGACGCCGCTACCCGGCCACGCCGGCGTACGAAGTCGCCCGGGAGAAGATCCGAGAGTTCGCCGACGCCATCGGCGAGCCGAGTCCTGCCTGCCGCGACGCCGACGCCGCCCGCGCGCTGGGCCACCCCGACGTGGTGGCGCCGCCAACGTTCGCCGTGATCGCCGCGTTCCGCGGCCTCGACGCGATCATCGCTGACCCGGAGCTTGGGCTCGACTACAGCCGGGTCGTGCACGGCGACCAGCGGTTCAGCTACGCCCGCCCGGTGCACGCCGGCGACCGCCTGCACACCATCGCCACCATCGACGCCATCCGCAGCGCCGCCGGCAACGACATCCTCAGTGTGCGCTGCGAGCTGGCCACCGACGAGGGCGAGCCCGTCCTCAGCGCCACGAGCACGCTGGTCGCCCGCGCGCCCGAGGCCGACCGGTGAGCCTCGAGGTCGGCCCCCAGGTCGACACGGTGCTCGGCCCGCTCGAAGTGACCGTCACCCGGGCCGACCTCGTGCGCTACGCCGGCGCGTCCGGAGACTTCAACCCCATCCACTGGAGCGAGCGTGCCGCCCGCGAGGTCGGGCTGCCCAACGTGGTGGCCCACGGCATGCTCACCATGGCGCTCGCCGGGCGGCTGCTGACCGAGTGGACCCGCGACCCCGGTGCCGTGGTCGAGTTCGGGGTCCGCTTCACCCGCCCGGTCGTCGTCCCTGACGATGCGCAGGGGGCGACGGTCTCGGTGTCCGGCCGGGTCGCCGCCGTCCGCGACGACGGGCTGGTCGACGTCGACCTCACGGTGACCAGCGCCGGGACCTCCGTGCTCGGCCGAGCCCGCGCGGTCGTCCGCCCGGCGTGAGCGGCGCTCTGCGGCTGGCCGACCTCACGACGCTACGGCTCGGCGGACCGGTCGACCGGCTGGTCCGGGTCGCGACGAAGGCCGAGCTGATCGACGCCGTCCGAGCCGCCGACGCCGGGGGCGAGCCGCTGCTCGTGCTCGGCGGTGGGAGCAACGTGCTGGCCGCCGACGACGGCTTCCGCGGCACGGTCGTCCTCATCGCCACCCGCGGGAGCTCAGTGCAGCGCGTGGACGGCACCGCCGGGGTCGTCGTGCGGGTCGCCGCCGGCGAGCCGTGGGATGAGCTGGTCGCCCGTACGGTCCACGAGGGCTGGTCGGGCGTCGAAGCGCTGTCCGGCATCCCCGGCCTGGTCGGCGCGACGCCCCTGCAGAACGTCGGAGCGTACGGCGAGGAGGTCTCCCAGACTCTCGTCGGCGTCCGCGCCTGGGACCGGAGCGAGTCGCGCGTCCGCACCTTCTCCAACGCCGAGTGCGGCTTCGGCTACCGGTCCAGCCGGTTCAGGGGCAGCGACCGATGGGTCGTGCTCGACGTGAGCTTCCAGCTGGCCCGCGGCCGGCTGTCCGCGCCGATCCGCTACGCCGAGCTCGCCCGGACGCTCGGCACGCCACCTGGGGAGCGGGCCCTGTTGGGCGACGTACGGCGGGCCGTCCTCGACCTGCGCCGCGGCAAGGGCATGGTGCTCGACCCCGCCGACCACGACACCTGGAGCGCCGGCTCCTTCTTCACCAACCCGCTCGTCGAGGCGGCGGCGCTCCCTGCCGGGGCACCGGCCTGGCCGCAGCCGGATGGACGGGTCAAGACGAGCGCCGCCTGGCTCATCGAGCAGGCAGGCCTCGCGCGCGGGCATCGCGGCCCTGGAGGCCGCGTCGCCCTGTCCGGCAAGCACGTGCTCGCCCTCACCAACCGTGGCGCCGCCACGGCTGAGGACCTGCTCGCGCTGGCCCGCGAGGTGCGCGACCGCGTGCGCGCGCGGTTCGGGATCACGCTCGTCACCGAGCCGGTGCTGCTCGGCGTCGAGCTGTGAGGCCGGCGTCCGCGGCTGCGACGCCGCTGCTGCGGGCCGCGGCCGCAGCGCTCGCCGCGTGGGCCGTCGTGCGCGCCACTGGGCTCGAGCGCGGTGGGCGGCTAGCCATCCCGGTGTCGTTCACTCCGTACGTTCCGCCGCTCGGCATCGCGGTCACAGCGGCGGCCGTCCGGCGCGGCCGGCCCGGCAGCGCCGCGGTCGCCGGAGCGTCGACGGCAGCGCTGGCGGTGGCGGTGCTGCCCCGAGCCCTGCGCCGGGACCGCTGCGCCGGCCCGGCCGCCGGCCTACCGCTGCGCATCGGCGTCGCCAACCTGCTGCTCGGGCACGCGTCGCCCGAGGCGGTGGTGGCGCTCGTGTGCTCCGAGCGCATCGACGTGCTGGTGACGCCGGAGCTCACCCCGCGGGCCGTCACCCGGCTTGGCGTCGCAGGGCTCGGCCGGCTGCTGCCGCACCACGTCCTCGCCCCGGCGGCCGGCGGGGAGGGCAACGGTGTCTGGTCACGATGGGCGCTGCGCCCGAGCGGTGCGGCCGCGGGGTACCCGGTCGGGCCGCACGTCGCGGTGCAGATGCCGGGCGCAGGAGACGTCGAGGTGGTGGCGGCGCACCCGGCGCCGCCCAAGGCTGTCCACGTGCGCTCCGGCGAATGGGCGGCCGGCCTGCGGGCGCTGCCCCGCCCCCGGCCCGGCCGCCGGTGGATCCTCGCTGGGGACCTCAACGCCACGCTCGACCACGCGCTGCTGCGCGAGGTCCTCGCCGGCGGCTGGACCGATGCGGCGGCCGCCGTGGGCGCCGGATTGCGGCCGACCTGGGGTCCGCTCGCCGCGGGACGGGCCTGGCCGGCCGTGGTGGCCATCGATCATGTCCTCGTGGACGACACGGTGGCGGTGCGAAGCGTCGCCGTACGCCGGTTGGCCGGCTCCGACCACCGCGCCATCGTTGCCGAGCTGGTCGTCCCCAGCTCCGCGGTGAGCGTGCCAGCGCCGCGCTGAGCGCCGCGTCGCGCCCTCACGGGCCGGCCAGCCAGCCGTCGATGCCGGCCAGCAGCCGCACCCGGACGTCGCTGGGCGCCGCCGAGCCGAGCACCGAACCGCGGGCGAGCTCGGCGAGATCCTCGTCGCCGAAGCCGTGCACGGCGCGCGCGGTCTCGTACTGGTCGAGCAGCCGCGAGCCGAACAGCAGCGGGTCGTCCGCGCCGAGCGCGATGCGCGCACCGGCGGCGTGCAGGGGCCCGAGGGGTACGTCGGCGAGCTCGCGGTAGGCCCCGAGCGCCACGTTGGACGCCGGGCACAGCTCCAGCACCACGCCGCGTTCGACCACCTCCTCGAGCGTGCGTTCGTCCTCGACGCTACGTACCCCGTGCCCCAGCCGGTGGGCACCCAGCAGGTCAAGACAGGCGCGGACGCTGTCCGGACCGCACAGCTCGCCGCCGTGGGGCACGAGCAGCAGTCCCGCCCGGCCGGCGATGGCGAACGCGCGGGCGAAGTCGGCGACGGCTCCCCGGCGCTCGTTGTTGGACAGCCCGAAGCCGACGACGCCGTGCCCGGCGAACTGCGCGGCCAGCCGCGCCAGCGTCCGCGCGTCGAGGGGGTGGCGCGTGCGGTTGGCGGCCACGACGACGGCCATGCCCACCCCCGTACGCGACGTGGCCTCGGCGACGGCATCGAGCACGAGCTCGGTGAACGCGGTGACGCCGCCGAAGCGGGCGGCGTAGCCCGACGGGTCGACCTGGATCTCCAGCCAGCCGGACCCCTCCGCCGCCTCGTCCTCGGCCGCCTCGAGCACGAGCCGGCGTACGTCGGCCTGCTCACGGAGCACCGAGCGGGCGACGTCGTAGAGCCGCTGGAAGCGGAACCAGCCCTTCTCGTCGGCGCCGGACAGCACCGGCGGCCATGCCGCGCGCAGGCTGTCGGGCAGCGGCACGCCGTGCCGGTCGGCCAGCTCCACCAGGGTCATGTGCCGCAGCGACCCCGTGAAGTGCAGGTGCAGGTGCGCCTTGGGCAGGGCGCGCAGGTCGCGCGGCATGCTGGCGAGCCTAGGTGGGGCCACCGGGCGTTCCGGCGTCGTCGGGTTCGCCGGCCCAGGCGCGTGCGGCGGCCAGCACGCCGAGGCCGTTGGCCGCCCAGTGCAGCGCCACCGGCGCCGCCAGCGAGCCGGTGACCTGGCGCAACGCACCGAGCAGAAGCCCGGCGGCCGCGGTCGCGGCGACGGTGCCGAGGACGGTCGGCAGGGCGCGTCCAGGGCGCGCCGCGTCCAGCGCCGACAGCACGTGCCAGACGCCGAAGAGCGTAGCGGTGGCGACCGTGGCGACCGTCGGCCCGTGCCGGACGGCCAGCAGCCCCCACAGCACCCCGCGGAAGGCCACCTCCTCGGGCAGGACGGTCGCCAGCGGCACGTCGACGGCGGCGAGCCGAAGCGCCCGGCGGCGGCTGTGCCGGTAGCGCGGGTCGCGAAGCGCGCGCCGTCCCAGCGGTAGCCGGAGCGCGCCGGCGTATCCCGCTGCCACCGCGGCGACGAGCCCGGCCGACCAGACCGGCAGGGCGCCGGCGAGCCCGAGCTGGGTCCACGACAGCCCGGCCCACCGGCCGACGAGCAGCAGCAGCCCCGCGACGGCCGGGCCGGTGAGCAGCTGGGCCTGCCGCGAGTCGGCGGCCACCCACAGCGCGTCGGCGAGCAGGATCGCGAGGACCAGCGCGATCGCGGTCGCGGTGCCCACCGCCCGTGCCGGGTCTACACGTCCCGCGTCGTGCCGTCGGCGGCGCTGCCCCGAGCCGCCTCGAGCACGCGCAGCACGTGCACCGCGTCGCGCGGGTCGACGGGCATCGGACCCCCGCAGCGCAGCGCGGCGGCCACCGCGGGGTAGAAGGCGTTCCATCGGCCGCGCTCGCTCGGCACGGGCTCGACCTCGTCGCCGCGGTGCAGGGCGCCCCAGCGGCCGGCCGGCTGGCGGCCGAAGCCGGGGCCGCCGGGGTCGACCCCCGCACGCAGCTGCTCCTCCTGGCCGTCGAGCGGCCCCACGACGTACGCCGCCGACGACCCCAGGACGCGGCGGCGAGGCCCCGGCGCGGCGAAGACCGCTCCGAGCGAGAGATGGCTGGCGACCCCGGTCGCGTGGCGCAGGGCGAGGAACACCTCGTCGTCGCCGCCGCCGCGGCGCGCGGCCAACTCGGCGTACACGCGGCTGACCGGGCCGAACAGCGCGACGGCCTGGTCGACGAGGTGGCTGCCGAGGTCGATGAGCTGACCGCCGCCGCGTTCGGCGTCCAACGTTTCCCGCCACTTCGACGGATCGAGCTCGGGTCGCCAGCGCTCGAAGCGGCTCTCGTGGCGGTGGACGTCGCCGAGCCGCCGGTCGCGCAGCAGGGCCGCGAGGGTCAGCTGGTCGCAGTCCCAGCGCCGGTTGAGGAAGACGGTGAGCGGGCGCCGTGCGGCGGCCGCGGCGTCGACGAGCCGCTGCGCGTCGGCGGACGTCACGGCCAACGGCTTGTCGACGACGACCGCGGACCCGGCGGCGAGCGCCGCCCGGGCGTGCTGGGCGTGGCCCTCGGTCGGACTGGCGACGACGACGAGGTCGAGGGTGCCGGCGTCGCCGAGCAGTGCGTCCACGTCGGGCACGGCGCGCGCGCCAGGGTGATCGCGTGCCAGTCGCTCCGCGCGGGCCGGGTCGCGGGTGGTGGCGGCGACCACGGCCAGGTCGGCGCAGGCGCCGACCAGGCGGCCGTGGAACGTCTCGCCGGCCAGTCCGTAGCCGACCAGCCCCACCCGCAACGGCGGTGGCCCGGCGGTCGCGGTCACGAGCCGGCCATCAGCCCAGCAGCTTCTGCAGCCGGGAGACCCCCTCGACGAGGTCCTCGTCGCCGAGGGCGTAGGACATGCGGAGGTAGCCGCTCGGACCGAACGCCTCGCCGGGTACGACGGCGACCTCGGCCTCGTCGAGCAGCAGGCCGGCCAGCTCGGCGGAGCTCAGTGGTCGGCGACCGGCGACCTCGCGGCCGAGCAGCCCCTTGACGCAGGGGTAGGCGTAGAACGCGCCCTGTGGCATCGGCAGGTCGACCCCGTCGATCTCGCCGAGCATGGACACGATGGTGCGCCGTCGCCGGTCGAATGCCTCCCGCATCGTCGCCACCGCCGACAGATCGCCGGACAGTGCCGCGATCGCCGCCCGCTGCGCGACGTTGGCGACGTTGCTCGTCGCGTGGGACTGCAGGTTCGTGGCTGCGCGCACGACGTCGAGGGGTCCGATCATCCAGCCGACCCGCCAGCCCGTCATCGCATAGGTCTTGGCCACCCCGTTGAGCACCACACAGGTGTCGGCCAGGTCCGGCACCGCCACCGGCATCGAGGCAGCTCGCACGCCGTCATAGGTGAGGTGCTCGTAGATCTCGTCGGTGACCACCCACAGGCCGTGCTCGAGCGCCCAGCGGCCGACCTCGGCGACCTGCTCGGGCGGGTAGACGGCACCCGTGGGGTTGGACGGCGAGCAGAAGAGCAGCACCTTGGTGCGCTCGGTGCGGGCCGCCGCCAGCTGCTCGACGCTGACCAGATATCCCTGCGTCTCGTCGGCGAGCACCTCGACCGGCACGCCGCCCGCGAGCCGGATCGCCTCCGGGTACGTCGTCCAGTACGGCGTCGGCAGGAGCACCTCGTCGCCTGGGTCCAGCAGCGTGGCGAACGCTTCGTAAACCGCCTGCTTGCCCCCGTTGGTGACGAGCACCTGCCCGGGGTCGACGTGCAGCGCGGAGTCGCGCAGGGTCTTCGCGGCGACGGCCTCCTTGAGCTCCGGGAGCCCGCCGGCGGGCGTGTAGCGGTGGTTGCGCGGGTCGCGGCAGGCGGCTGCGGCGGCCTCGACGACGTAGTCGGGGGTCGGGAAGTCCGGCTCTCCGGCGCCGAAGCCGATGACCGGCCGGCCGGCCGCCTTGAGCGCCTTCGCCTTCGCGTCGACGGCGAGGGTGGCCGACTCGGCGATGCTCCCGATCCGGGCGGATACGCGACGCGGGGTGGGGTGCTCGGGCATGCCAGCATGCTCCCACCTCGATGCCGTCCCGCCTCGGTGGGCGCTTCGCGGGTTCGACGCCCGCGCGCCCGTGCCCGTACACTTCGCTCCTTGGCGGTCCGTGGACGCCTGCCGTGGCCTGCCCGCGACCAGGAGTGGCGCGCCGCCGTAGGGCAGTAGCTCAACTGGTAGAGCACCGGTCTCCAAAACCGGCGGCTGGGGGTTCGAGTCCCTCCTGCCCTGCGCCGCCGTTCTCCCGGCGAGGCGGGAGCGACACCAGCGAGATCGTGGCGACACAGCAGGCGACACAGCAGGCGACACAGCAGGCGACACCAGCGAGGAGTAGACGTGAGCGACACTCGTGGCGCCACCGCGACGCCCGAGCGCGACAGCGGGGGACGCGGACGTCGCGGACCGGCCGGCTGGCCGGCCCGGATCGCGCTGTTCTACCGGCAGGTCCTCGCCGAGCTGCGCAAGGTCGTCTGGCCCACCCGCGAGCAGCTGATCACCTACACCGCGGTGGTCCTCGTCTTCGTCGGCATCATGATCGCCATCGTCACCGTCCTCGACCTGGTCTTCGGCCGGGTCATGTTCTCGATCTTCGGCTGAGCACCGCTCGCCGTTCCCCGGAGGAACCGCACCCTCGTGACCGACCAGCAGCCCTACGAGCCCGACGCGCCTGCCGCCCCCGTCGAGCTGGCGTCCCGCGACCCAGCAGCAGACGAGGCACCCAGCGACGCGGCACCTGCCGACGAGGCACCTGCCGACGAGGCACCTGCCGACGAGGCCCCGGCCGACGAGGCCCCGGCCGACGACGCCCCGGCCGAGGTCGACCCGCTGGAGGTGTGGCGCTCCGACCTGCGCGCGAAGCCGGGCGACTGGTACGTGGTCCACACCTACTCCGGCATGGAGAACCGGGTGAAGGCCAACGTCGAGAGCCGAGCCGGCAGCCTGAACATGGAGGACTTCATCTACGAGGTGCAGGTCCCCATCGAGGAGGTCGCGGAGATCAAGAACGGCCAGCGCAAGCTCGTCAAGCGCAACCGTTTCCCGGGCTACGTCCTCGTCCGCATGGACATGACCGACGAGTCCTGGGCCGCCGTGCGGCACACCCCGTCGGTGACCGGCTTCGTCGGCCACGCTCACCAGCCGCTCCCGCTCTCCCTCGACGAGGTCGAGCGGTGGTTGGCCCCCGTCGTCGAGACGCCGAGCCGGCGAGCCGAGGGAGCGGAGCCGGCCAAGCGGACCGTCGAGGTGATCGACTTCGCGGTCGGGGACTCCGTCATGGTCGTCGACGGCCCGTTCGCCACGCTCCACGCGACGATCAACGAGATCAACGTCGACGGGCAGCGGGTCAAGGGCCTCGTCGAGATCTTCGGCCGGGAGACCCCGGTCGAGCTGTCGTTCGGCCAGATCCAGAAGCTCTGAGACCACCACGTCATCCGCGAAGGACTCGCCATGCCCCCCAAGAAGAAGAGAGTGGCCGGCCTGATCAAGCTGCAGATCCAGGCCGGCGCGGCCACCCCGGCGCCGCCGGTCGGGCCGGCGCTCGGCCAGCACGGCGTCAACATCATGGAGTTCTGCAAGGCCTACAACGCCGCCACCGAGGCCCAGCGTGGCAACGTGGTACCGGTCGAGATCACGGTGTACGAGGACCGGTCGTTCACCTTCGTCACCAAGACCCCACCGGCCTCCCGCCTGATCCTCAAGGCCGCCGGACTGGACAAGGGCTCCGCCGAGCCGCACAAGACCAAGGTCGGCCGGCTCAGCCGCGACCAGGTCCGCGCGATCGCACAGACCAAGCTGCCCGACCTCAACGCCAACGACCTCGACGCCGCCGAGAAGATCATCGCCGGCACCGCCCGTCAGATGGGCGTCACCGTCGAGGGCTGAATCCCGGCACGTCAGCGCACCTGTGGAAGGGCCCGCTTCGGCCCGTACCACGACTCCGCATCGGCGCCTGTCGCCGACCGATACCCGAGGAGCAGCACGATGAAGCGCAGCAAGGCCTATCGCGCGGCCGCCGAAAAGATCGACCGCGACTCCCTCTACTCCCCGCTCGATGCCGTACGCCTGGCCAAGCAGACTGCCACCGCGAAGTCCGACTCCACCGTCGAGGTCGCCCTTCGGTTGGGCGTCGACCCTCGCAAAGCCGACCAGATGGTGCGCGGCACCGTCAACCTCCCCCACGGCACCGGCAAGACTGCCCGAGTGCTCGTCTTCGCCGCGGGGGCCAAGGCGGAGGAGGCACGCGCAGCCGGGGCCGACATCGTCGGCTCGGACGAGCTCATCGAGCAGGTGCAAGGGGGACGGCTGGACTTCGACGCCGTGGTGGCGACGCCGGATCTCATGGGCAAGGTCGGCCGGCTCGGTCGCGTGCTCGGACCCCGCGGCCTGATGCCCAACCCGAAGACCGGTACGGTGACGATGGACGTCACCAAGGCGGTGTCAGACATCAAGGGCGGCAAGATCGAGTTCCGCGTCGACCGCCACGCCAATCTGCACTTCATCATCGGCAAGGTGTCCTTCCCTGACGACGCGCTGGTGGAGAACTACGCGACCGCGATGGAGGAGGTCGTACGGCTCAAACCCTCGGCAGCCAAGGGTCGGTACGTCCGCAAGGCCACCCTCACCACGACGATGGGGCCCGGGATCCCGCTCGACGCGTCGCGGACCCGCCACCTGCTCGACGAGGCTGTCGCCGAGCTCTGACCCTCGCCGACCGACCCCCGGCCCCCCATCAGTCAGGCTCCCGCGTCGCCGGAGCCCCCGCAGGGCCTGACAGACCGACCCGCACCCCAACCAGTCAGGCTCCCGCGTCGCCGGAGCCCCCACAGGGCCTGACAGACCAGCGGGGGAACGGCGAGTTGCACCGCGCGCGCCGGCTCACGTACCCTCGCCGCTGCCGAAGACCGCTGGTCGCCACCTCCCGCGAGGTGGCCGAAGGCCCCGCGCTCGTGTGGGCGGCCCGCGCAGGTTGAGGAAGTGCTCCGACGCCCCATGCGTCGGTCCACGCCCCGGCCATGCGCCGGGGCGTCGTTCGTTGTTGCGCCGCGCAGGGACCTTCCGGTGGCCGTCGGCACCACGCGGAGAGGAGTCCCATGGTGAGGTCTGAGAAGGCAGCCGCTGTCGCGGAGCTGGCGGAGGAGTTTCGCAGCTCGAACGCGGTGCTGCTGACCGACTACCGCGGCCTCACGGTGAAAAGCGTGACGGAGCTGCGGCGCGCGCTCGGTGGGAACGCGAAGTACGCCGTGGTCAAGAACACCCTCACCAAGATCGCGGCCAGGGAAGCGGGGGTGGCCGGGCTTGACGAGCACCTCGCCGGCCCCTCGGCGATCGCCTTCGTCGGTGGTGACCCGGTGGAGGCCGCCAAGGGCCTGCGTGACTTCGCCCGGACCCATCCCGCGCTGGTCATCAAGGGAGGCCTCCTCGACGGGCGGTCGATGACTGCCGCCGAGATCGCCAAGCTCGCGGACCTGGAGTCGCGCGAGGTGCTCCTATCCAGGCTCGCCGGGGTGCTGCAGGCCCCGTTGTCCGGGGCGGTCGCGCTGTTCGCGGCCCCGCTGTCCCAAACGGCCCGGCTGGTCGAGGCCCTGCGCCAGCAGGTGGCGGAGTCCGGCCAGGCCGCCGACCCTGGCGCCGAGAGTGCAGGGACCGCCCCGGCGGCAGCTCCGGAGACCGTGCCGGAGGACGTACGGACCAGCCCGGTCACCGAGCCCGCAGCGGAGCCGTCCGAGGGCTGACCCTCGCGTCCGACCCGGACACCGCGCCAGCTCCCACTTCCGGGTCAGCCCGGAACAGCCAACCAGGCCCGAACAACTAGGGCCGAACAACCAGGAAGGACCCCCACCATGGCAAAGCTCAACACCGACGAGCTGCTCGACGCGTTCAAGGAGATGACGCTGATCGAGCTGTCGGAGTTCGTGAAGCAGTTCGAGGACACCTTCGGCGTCACGGCCGCGGCGCCTGTCGCGGCGGCCGCCGCACCGGCCGCCGCCGGTGCGGGGACAGAGACCGCTATCGTCGAGGAGCAGGACGAGTTCGACGTCGTCCTCGAGGCTGCGGGCGACAAGAAGATCCAGGTCATCAAGGAGGTCCGTGCGCTGACCAGCCTCGGCCTGAAGGAGGCCAAGGACCTCGTGGACGGAGCCCCGAAGCCGGTCCTCGAGAAGGTCGCCAAGGACGTCGCGGACAAGGCGCGGGCGCAGCTGGAGGGCGCCGGCGCCAGCGTCAACGTCAGGTGACCCGCTGACCGGCGCGCTGACCGGCCCCGCTGACCGGCCCCGCTGACCGGCCCCGCTGATCTTGGAACGGTTCCGATCTCATCAGCGGTGCGCAACCGCGCTGAGGTGGCCGTCGAGGCGGGTCGGTCACGGGCCTCGCCGCGGGCACCCCACTGACTGACCGTGAGTCGGTTTCGATCCCACCGGTGCGCAGCCATTCGCGCTCGCCGCCATCGGTCGCCGGGCCGGGACCGACGGTCGTCCACAGGCCGGCGCCACTGCGCTTGACGCACGGCGCACCGGGGACCACCATTCCGGCATCGGGCTGGCGGCGGGTCCGGCCCGAGGAGCCCCGTCCGCTGGGACGCGGGTGTCGAGGCTCACGCGTCTGGACTCGACAGCATCGGCCGTCGTGCCTAGACTGGTCCTTTGCGCTGCCCCCAACCTCCTCCTGCGCCCGTCGTGGGCGGATCGGCATGCGCGGATCCGCCTGGACTGCGAGCCTCGGAAGGACCCCCTTTGGCCGCCTCGCGCACATCTGTTTCCCCCACCGTTCCCCCGGCTGGCACGCACGCAGGCCAGCGCCGCATCTCCTTCGCCAAGATCCGAGAGCCGCTCGAGGTCCCGGGGCTGCTCGACCTCCAGGTCGAGAGTTTCGACTGGTTGCTCGGCAACGAAGCGTGGACCCAGCGCGTCGAGTCCCGGGGCGAGACGGTCCCCCGGCTCTCCGGGCTGCAGGAGATCCTCGACGAGATCAGCCCCATCGAAGACTTCTCGGGCACGATGTCCCTCTCGTTCTCCAACCCCCGGTTCGAGGACGCCAAGAACACCATCGAGGAGTGCAAGGAGCGCGACTTCACCTACTCCGCTCCGCTGTTCGTCACGGCCGAGTTCACCAACAACGAGACCGGCGAGATCAAGTCGCAGACCGTGTTCATGGGCGACTTCCCACTGATGACGCCCAAGGGCACGTTCGTCATCAACGGCACCGAGCGGGTCGTCGTCTCGCAGCTGGTCCGCTCGCCCGGCGTCTACTTCGAGAAGACGCTGGACAAGACCTCCGACCGCGACGTCTACACGGCCAAGGTGATCCCTTCCCGTGGCGCCTGGCTCGAGTTCGAGATCGACAAGCGTGACATGGTCGGCGTACGGCTCGATCGCAAGCGCAAGCAGAACGTCACCGCCCTGCTCAAGGCGCTCGGCTGGACCAGCGAGCAGATCCTCGAGGAGTTCGGCGGCTTCGACTCGATGCGACAGACCCTGGAGAAGGACCACACCACCGGGCAGGACGACGCCCTGCTCGACATCTACCGCAAGCTGCGCCCGGGCGAGCCGCCCACGCGTGAGGCCGCCCAGCAGCTGCTGGAGAACTACTACTTCAACCCGAAGCGGTACGACCTCGCGAAGGTCGGCCGCTACAAGATCAACAAGAAGCTCGGTCTCGACTCGCCGCTCTCGCAGAGCACGTTGACGCTCGAGGACATCGTTGCCGCGATCCGCTACATCGTGACCCTCCACCACAACGGTGGGGTGCCCGAGGCGGATCGCGTGGAGATGGTCGGCCCGCACGGCCAGGTCCGTGTCGAGGTCGACGACATCGACCACTTCGGCAACCGGCGCCTGCGCACGGTCGGGGAGCTGATCCAGAACCAGGTCCGCACCGGTCTGGCACGCATGGAGCGCGTCGTCCGCGAGCGCATGACGACCCAGGACGTCGAGGCGATCACCCCCCAGACTTTGATCAACATCCGTCCGGTGGTGGCGGCGATCAAGGAGTTCTTCGGGACGTCCCAGCTCAGCCAGTTCATGGACCAGACCAACCCGCTGGCCGGACTCACCCACAAGCGCCGGCTCTCGGCGCTCGGCCCCGGTGGGCTGTCCCGCGAGCGGGCCGGCTTCGAGGTCCGTGACGTGCACTCCTCGCACTACGGCCGCATGTGCCCGATCGAGACCCCCGAGGGCCCCAACATCGGCCTCATCGGCTCCCTGGCGTCCTACGGCCGCATCAACGCCTTCGGCTTCGTCGAGACGCCATACCGGCGGGTCGTCGACGGAGTGGTGAGTGACGAGGTCGACTACCTCACTGCCGACGAGGAGGACCTGCACGTCATCGCGCAGGCCAACGCCCCGCTGCGCGAGGACGGCCACTTCGCCGAGGACCGCGTCCTGTGCCGCAAGAAGGGCGGCGAGACGCTCGACATCCCGGCCGAGCAGGTCGACTACATGGACGTCTCGCCGCGGCAGATGGTGTCGGTCGCGACGGCGATGATCCCGTTCCTCGAGCACGACGACGCCAACCGCGCGCTCATGGGCGCCAACATGCAGCGCCAGGCCGTGCCGCTGCTGCGCAGCGAGGCGCCGTACGTCGGCACCGGCATGGAATACCGCGCCGCCGTCGACGCCGGCGACGTCGTCGTCAGCGACAAGGCCGGCGTCGTCGGCGAGGTCTCGGCCGACTACGTCACCGTCGCCAACGACGACGGCACCTACTCCACCTACCGCCTGCTGAAGTTCCGTCGCTCCAACGCCGGCACCTGCATCAACCAGCGGCCCGCGGTCGAGGAGGGCCAGCGCGTCGAGGCGGGCGCGGTCATCGCCGACGGTCCGTGCACCGACGACGGCGAGCTGGCCCTCGGCAAGAACCTGCTGGTGGCGTTCATGCCCTGGGAGGGCCACAACTACGAGGACGCCATCATCCTCAGCCAGCGGCTGATCCAGGACGACGTGCTCACCTCGATCCACATCGAGGAGCACGAGGTCGACGCCCGCGACACCAAGCTGGGCCCGGAGGAGATCACCCGCGACATCCCCAACGTCGCCGAGGAGGTCTTGGCCGACCTCGATGAGCGCGGCATCATCCGCATCGGCGCCGAGGTGGTGCCGGGCGACATCCTCGTCGGCAAGGTCACGCCCAAGGGCGAGACCGAGCTGACGCCGGAGGAGCGGCTGCTCCGGGCGATCTTCGGTGAGAAGGCGCGCGAGGTCCGCGACACCAGCCTGAAGGTGCCGCACGGCGAGAACGGCAAGGTCATCGGCGTGCGGGTCTTCGACCGGGACGAGGGCGACGAGCTGCCGCCGGGGGTCAACCAGCTCGTCCGGGTCTACGTCGCGCAGATGCGCAAGATCCAGGACGGTGACAAGCTCGCCGGCCGCCATGGCAACAAGGGCGTCATCGCGAAGATCCTCCCCGTCGAGGACATGCCTTTCCTCGAGGACGGCACGGCGGTCGACATCGTGCTCAACCCGCTCGGCGTCCCCAGCCGGATGAATCTCGGCCAGGTGCTCGAGACGCACCTGGGCTGGATAGCGAAGTCGGGCTGGCACGTCGACGGCGACGAGGCCGAGTGGCAGCGCCGGCTGGCCGAGATCGGTGCGGCCGAGGGTGCCGCGGGCAGCACGGTGGCGACGCCGGTGTTCGACGGCGCCCGCGACGACGAGATCGAGGGGCTGCTGTCCTCGACGCTGCCCAACCGCGACGGCGAGCGCCTGGTCCGCCGCGACGGCAAGGCGATGATCTACGACGGCCGCAGCGGCGAGCCCTTCCCGCACCCGGTGGCGGTGGGCTACCTCTACATCCTC
Organism: Jiangellales bacterium; assembly: GCA_038246785.1. Taxonomy (GTDB): domain Bacteria; phylum Actinomycetota; class Actinomycetes; order Jiangellales; family Jiangellaceae; genus JBBRVP01. The sequence goes on along the minus strand of JBBRVP010000010.1, from coordinate 19,691 downwards.
AAGCTCAACCACCTCGTCGACGACAAGATCCACGCACGGTCGACCGGCCCCTACTCGATGATCACGCAGCAGCCGCTGGGCGGGAAGGCGCAGTTCGGCGGCCAGCGCTTCGGCGAGATGGAGGTGTGGGCGCTCGAGGCGTACGGCGCCGCGTACGCCCTCCAGGAGCTGCTCACCATCAAGTCCGACGACGTCCACGGCCGGGTCAAGGTCTACGAGGCCATCGTCAAGGGCGAGAACATCCCCGAGCCCGGCATCCCCGAGTCGTTCAAGGTGCTCATCAAGGAGATGCAGTCGCTGTGCCTCAACGTGGAGGTGCTCTCCAGCGACGGCATGTCTATCGAGATGCGCGACACCGACGAGGATGTCTTCCGCGCCGCGGAGGAGCTGGGCATCGACCTCTCCCGGCGAGAGCCGAGCTCCGTGGAGGAAGTCTGAGCACGCTGATGCGTACCCCGCGCTGCGACGGAGTCGAAGCGCGGCGGAGCGGTCCTCGCATCTGCGAAGCAGATCCGAGGACTTCGCTCCGGCGCAACAAGGCTGAGCCGGGCCGCAGGCCCGTCGACGTAGTAGGGGCAAACGCCACCAACCGCAAGTGAACCTCCCACCAGGAGAATAGGTAGGCACGAAGTGCTGGATGTGAACTTCTTCGACGAGTTGCGCATCGGTCTGGCGACCGGCGACGACATCCGCCAGTGGTCGCACGGCGAGGTCAAGAAGCCTGAAACGATCAACTACCGCACCCTCAAGCCGGAGAAGGACGGGCTCTTCTGCGAGAAGATCTTCGGTCCCACCCGGGACTGGGAGTGCTACTGCGGCAAGTACAAGCGCGTCCGCTTCAAGGGCATCATCTGCGAGCGCTGCGGCGTCGAGGTCACGCGCGCCAAGGTGCGCCGTGAGCGCATGGGCCACATCGAGCTGGCCGCCCCGGTCACCCACATCTGGTACTTCAAGGGGGTCCCGAGCCGGCTCGGCTACCTGCTCGACCTCGCGCCGAAGGACCTCGAGAAGGTCATCTACTTCGCCGCCTACATGATCACGTGGGTCGACGAGGACGGCCGCACCCGTGACCTGCCCTCCCTCGAGGGCGTCATCGACGTCGAGCGCAAGCAGGTCGAGTCCCGTCGCGACGCCGACGTCGAGACCCGCGCCAAGAAGCTCGAGACCGACCTCGCGGCGCTGGAGGCCGAGGGCGCCAAGGGCGACGTCCGGCGCAAGGTCAAGGAAGGCGCCGAGCGCGAGATGAAGCAGCTGCGCGACCGTGCCCAGCGCGAGCTGGACCGCCTCGAGGACGTCTGGAGCCGGTTCAAGAACCTCAAGGTCCAGGACCTCGAGGGCGACGAGATCCTCTACCGCGACATGCGAGACCGGTTCGGCATCTATTTCCGCGGCGGCATGGGCGCCCAGGCCATCAAGGAGCGCCTGGAGAGCTTCGACCTCGAGGCCGAGGCCGAACGGCTGCGCGAGACGATCCGCACCGGCAAGGGCCAGAAGAAGACCCGGGCCCTCAAGCGGCTCAAGGTGGTCTCGGCATTCCTCACCACCCGCAACGACCCGCGCGGCATGGTGCTCGACGCCGTCCCGGTCATCCCGCCGGACCTGCGCCCGATGGTGCAGCTGGACGGTGGCCGGTTCGCCACCAGCGACCTCAACGACCTCTACCGCCGCGTCATCAACCGCAACAACCGGCTCAAGCGGCTGCTCGACCTCGGCGCCCCCGAGATCATCGTCAACAACGAGAAGCGGATGCTGCAGGAGGCCGTCGACGCGCTGTTCGACAACGGCCGCCGTGGCCGGCCGGTCACCGGCCCGGGCACCCGCCCGTTGAAGTCGCTGTCGGACATGCTCAAGGGCAAGCAGGGCCGCTTCCGGCAGAACCTCCTGGGCAAGCGCGTCGACTACTCCGGCCGCTCGGTGATCGTCGTCGGGCCGCAGCTGAAGCTCCACCAGTGCGGGCTGCCCAAGGACATGGCGATCGAGCTGTTCAAGCCCTTCGTCATGAAGCGGCTGGTCGACCTCAACCACGCGCAGAACATCAAGTCGGCCAAGCGGATGGTCGAGCGGGCGCGACCGGTGGTCTGGGACGTGCTGGAGGAGGTCATCGCCGAGCACCCGGTGCTGCTCAACCGGGCACCCACCTTGCACCGCCTCGGCATCCAGGCCTTCGAGCCGCAGCTCATCGAAGGCAAGGCCATCCAGATCCACCCGCTGGTCTGCACAGCCTTCAACGCAGACTTCGACGGTGACCAGATGGCGGTCCACCTGCCGCTGTCCTCGGAGGCGCAGGCCGAGGCCCGCATCCTCATGCTGTCGAGCAACAACATCCTCAAGCCGGCCGACGGCCGCCCGGTGACGATGCCGACCCAGGACATGGTGCTCGGCATCTACGTCCTCACCTCCGGGCGCGAGGCGATGCCGGGGGAGGGCCGGGCGTTCTCGACGGTGTCAGAGGCGATCATGGCCTTCGACAACGGTGAGCTGTCCCTGCAGGCGCCGGTGCGCATCCGGTTCACCGACGCGGTGCCGCCCGGGGACTTCACCATGCCCGAGGGTTGGGAGCCGGGCCAGCCTTTCCTGCTCGACACCACGCTCGGTCGTGCATTGTTCAACGAGGCGCTGCCGGAGGACTACCCCTACGTCACCGAGGTCGTCGACAAGAAGCGGCTCGGCCAAATCGTCAACGACCTCGCCGAGCGCTACCCCAAGGTCGACGTGGCGGCCACCCTCGACGCCCTCAAGGCGGCGGGCTTCCACTGGGCCACCCGCTCGGGCGTGACGATCGCGGCCGACGACGTGGTGGGCCCACCGGCCAAGGCCGAGATCCTCGAGCGGTTCGAGGCCAAGACCGCCGAGACCGAGCGCAAGTACGAGCGAGGTCAGATCACCGACGGCGAGCGCCGTGAGGAGCTCATCCGCTTCTGGGACGAGGCGACCCGCCTCGTCGCGGACGAGATGCAGAAGAACTTCGACCGCGACAACCCAGTCAACCTCATGGTGACATCGGGCGCTCGCGGCAACTGGCTGCAGATCCGGCAGCTGGCCGGCATGCGCGGGCTGGTCGCCAACCCCAAGGGGGAGACGATCCCGCGTCCGATCAAGGCGTCTTTCCGCGAGGGCTTGTCGGTGCTGGAGTTCTTCATCTCCACGCACGGCGCCCGCAAGGGCCTCGCCGACACGGCGCTGCGCACGGCCGACTCCGGCTACCTCACCCGCCGGCTGGTCGACGTGGCGCAGGACGTCATCATCCGCGAGGAGGACTGCGGCACCGAGCGCGGCCTGCGGCTGCCGATCGCGACCCGGCTCGCCGACGGCGGCCTGGTCAAGGCCGACGACGTCGAGACCAGCGTCTACGCCCGCACGCTCGCCGCAGACGTCCTGAGCGCCGACGGCGCGGGCGAGGTGCTGGCCGCGGCCGGCACCGACCTGGGCGACCTCGTCATCGACCGGCTCCTGGCAGCCGGTGTCGAGGAGGTACGGGTGCGCAGCGTGCTCACCTGCGACAGCGCGGCGGGCGTCTGCTCGGCCTGCTACGGTCGCTCGCTGGCCACCGGCAAGCGGGTCGACGTCGGCGAAGCGGTCGGCATCATCGCCGCCCAGTCCATCGGCGAACCCGGCACCCAGCTCACCATGCGCACGTTCCACACCGGCGGTGTCGCCGGTGACGACATCACCCACGGCCTGCCGCGGGTGCAGGAGCTGTTCGAGGCGCGCCAGCCCAAGGGCAAGTCGCCGATCACCGAGGCCGCCGGCCGCGTGCGGGTCGACGAGGACGCCAAGGGCCCTCGAATCGTCGTTGTCCCCGACGATGGCAGCGAGGAGATGGCCCACCCGATCACCCGGCGCGTCCTCGAGTGGTCGCACCGCCGGGCACCGGGAATCGCGCAGTGGCGGGTCCAGGAAGGCGACTCGGTCGAGGTCGGCGAGCAGCTGCACGCGGGCACGATCGACCCCCACGACGTCCTTCGCGTCCTCGGCCAGCGTGAGGTGCAGCGCCACCTCACCGACGAGGTGCAGGACGTCTACCGGTCGCAGGGCGTGCCGATCCACGAGAAGCACATCGAGATCATCGTCCGGCAGATGCTGCGGCGGATCACGGTGCTGGAGAGCGGGCACACCGACCTGCTGCCGGGCGAGCTCGTCGAGCGTTCGCGCTTCGAGACGGAGAACCGCCGCGTCGTCACCGACGGCGGGCAGCCGGCGTCCGGCCGGCCGCAGCTCATGGGCATCACCAAGGCGTCGCTGGCGACGGACTCGTGGCTGTCCGCGGCCTCGTTCCAGGAGACGACCCGGGTGCTCACCAACGCCGCCCTGGAGGCGAAGTCCGACCCGCTGCTGGGTCTGAAGGAGAACGTCATCATCGGCAAGCTCATCCCGGCCGGCACTGGCCTGGCCCGTTACCGCAACGTCCGGGTGGAGCCCACCGAGGAGGCGAAGGCCGCGATGTACACGATGGCGGACTACGGCTCGGACTACACCGACTACTCCTTCGGCACCGGATCTGGCGAGGCGGTCCGCCTCGAGGACTACGACTTCGGCGACTACCGCGCATGACGGGGCGCGGGAGGGGTCGGGCGCCCGCCCGGCCGCTCTCGCGGCGCCGACCCGATGCGGCGTCCCGGCTGCGGCCGGGGGCCGGGGCTGCTTTGACCGGTCCAGCGCGCGGCGGGTACCCTGATCCTCCGTGCCCGGGCTCCCCGGGCCGTCCAGCACGCCTGGCGACCCGAGCGGGTCGAGTCGGACCGGCGCAGGTCGGCAGGCCGGCCTTCCTCGCGCCCGCGCCGCCGGGACGTCCGGGCGTCGCCGACACACCCGACCTCGGGGGTCGCCGACGTGCCGGGCGGGTACCGCCTCGGCACGTTCCGTCCGACGAGCACCACGCGCACGACCCACCTACCACGGAGACGTAGTTGCCCACGATCCAGCAGCTGGTCCGCAAGGGCCGCCAGGACAAGGTCGCCAAGACCAAGACCCCCGCGCTCAAGAGCAGCCCCCAGCGGCGCGGCGTCTGCACGCGCGTCTACACGACCACGCCCAAGAAGCCCAACTCCGCCCTGCGCAAGGTCGCCCGTGTCCGGCTCACCAGCTCGATCGAGGTCACCGCCTACATCCCGGGCGAGGGCCACAACCTCCAGGAGCACTCGATCGTGCTCGTGCGCGGTGGCCGGGTGAAGGACCTGCCCGGCGTCCGTTACAAGATCATTCGCGGCTCCCTCGACACCCAGGGCGTCAAGAATCGCAAGCAAGCTCGCAGCCGCTACGGCGCGAAGAAGGAGAAGAGCTGATGCCGCGCAAGGGCCCCGCCGGCAAGCGCCCGGTCGTCGTCGACCCCGTCTACGGCTCGCCGCTGGTCACCCAGCTGGTCAACAAGATCCTCCGCGCCGGCAAGAAGTCCCTCGCGGAGCGCATCGTCTACGGCGCGCTGGAAGGCTGCCGCACCAAGACCGGCTCCGACCCCGTCGTCACGCTCAAGCGCGCTCTCGACAACGTCAAGCCGACCCTCGAGGTCCGCCCCCGCCGGGTCGGCGGCGCGACCTACCAGGTGCCCGTCGAGGTCCGCGCTCCGCGTTCGACCACGCTGGCGATGCGGTGGCTGGTCGGCTTCGCCCGCCAGCGCCGCGAGAAGACCATGACCGAGCGCCTCATGAACGAGATCCTCGACGCCAGCAACGGCCTCGGCGCCGCGGTCAAGCGGCGCGAGGACACCCACAAGATGGCCGAGTCCAACAAGGCCTTCGCCCACTATCGCTGGTGAGCCACGCGTCCCCCCGGACGCGAGCCCACGTACGTACCTGAAGGAAGCCCACACCCCCCATGGCGACCGACACCGCCGTAGCCCTCGCCAAGGTCCGCAACATCGGGATCATGGCGCACATCGACGCGGGCAAGACCACGACGACCGAGCGGATCCTCTACTACACCGGCATCAACTACAAGATCGGTGAGGTGCACGAGGGCGCCGCGACGATGGACTGGATGGAGCAGGAGCAGGAGCGCGGCATCACGATCACCTCGGCCGCGACGACCTGTTTCTGGGACGACCACCAGATCAACATCATCGACACCCCTGGGCACGTCGACTTCACCGTCGAGGTCGAGCGATCGCTGCGCGTCCTCGACGGGGCGGTCGCCGTGTTCGACGGGGTGGCCGGCGTCGAACCCCAGTCCGAGACGGTCTGGCGGCAGGCCGACCGCTACGCGGTTCCGCGAATCTGCTTCGTCAACAAGCTCGACCGCGTCGGTGCCGAGTTCCACCGCTGCGTCGACATGATCGTGACCCGGCTGCACGCCGTGCCGCTTGTGCTGCAGATCCCGATCGGGGCCGAGGGTGACTTCCGCGGCGTCGTCGACCTCGTCGGCATGAAGGCCCTCGTGTGGAGCGAGGAGGCAGCCAAGGGCGAGATGTACGACACCGTCGACATCCCCCCTTCCCATACCGAGGCTGCCGCCGAGTGGCGCGACCGCATGCTCGAGACCATCGCCGAGAACGACGACGAGATGATGGAGCTGTACCTCGAGGGGAAGACCCCCGACGAGGACGCCCTCATCGCCGCCATCCGGCGGGCCACGATCACCAGCAAGATCACCCCGGTGCTGTGCGGGTCGGCCTTCAAGAACAAGGGCGTCCAGCCGATGCTCGACGCCGTCGTGCGCTACCTCCCCTCGCCGGTGGACGTCGGCGCGATCGAGGGCCACGCCGTCGGCAACGCCGACGACGTCGTGGTCCGCGAGCCCCGCGAGGATGCTCCGCTCTCCGTGCTGGCATTCAAGATCATGAGCGACCCGCACCTCGGCAAGCTCACCTACATCCGGGTCTACTCCGGCACGCTCAACGCCGGCACCCAGGTGCTCAACAGCACGAAGGGGCACCGGGAGCGCATCGGCAAGATCTACAAGATGCACGCTAACAAGCGCGAGGAGATCCCGCAGGTTACCGCCGGCAACATCGTGGCGGTGATGGGGCTGAAGAACACCACAACTGGAGACACCCTGTGCGGCCCCGAGGCACCGGTCATCCTCGAGTCGATGGACTTCCCGGCGCCGGTGATCAACGTCGCCATCGAGCCCAGGACGAAGAGTGACCAGGAGAAGCTCGGCACGGCGATCCAGCGCCTGGCCGAGGAGGACCCGACGTTCCAGGTCCGCTCCGACGAGGAGACCGGCCAGACCATCATCTGGGGCATGGGAGAGCTGCACCTGGAGGTGCTGGTCGATCGCATGCGCCGCGAGTTCCGGGTCGAGGCCAACGTCGGCAAGCCGCAGGTGGCTTACCGCGAGACCCTCCGCCGCAAGGTGGAGAAGGTCGAGTACACCCACAAGAAGCAGACCGGTGGCTCGGGCCAGTACGGCCGGGTCATCATCGACGTCGAGCCGACCGGCGGCCAGGGCGACGGCGGCTACGAGTTCGTCAACGCCGTGACGGGCGGGCGCATCCCGCGGGAATACATCCCGGCCGTCGATGAGGGGGTGCAGGAGGCGATGGAGTTCGGCGTCGTCGCCGGCTACCCACTGGTCGACGTCAAGGTGACGCTGCAGGACGGCGCCTACCACGATGTCGACTCCTCCGAGCTCGCCTTCAAGATCGCCGGCTCGATGGCGTTCAAGGAAGCGGCGCGGCGCGCGGACCCGGTGCTGCTCGAACCGATGATGGCGGTCGAGGTGACCACTCCGGACGACTACATGGGTGAGGTCATCGGTGACCTGAACTCTCGCCGCGGCCACATCCAGGCGATGGACGAGCGCTCGGGCGCTCGGGTCATCACGGCGCTGGTGCCGCTGTCGGAGATGTTCGGCTACGTCGGTGACCTGCGCAGCCGTACCCAGGGAAGAGCCAGCTACTCCATGCAGTTCGACTCGTACGCTGAGGTTCCCCGCAGCGTGGCGGACGAGATCATCAAGAAGGCCCGGGGCGAGTAAGCCCCGGACGCGGGACCACGACGTACCACCTCACCAGTCCACAGGAGGACCCCAGTGGCGAAGGCGAAGTTTGAGCGGACTAAGCCGCACGTCAACATCGGCACCATCGGCCACATCGACCACGGCAAGACGACGCTGACCGCGGCGATCACCAGGGTGCTGCACGACAAGTACCCCGACCTCAACCCGTTCACCCCGTTCGACCAGATCGACAGGGCTCCCGAGGAGCGGCAGCGCGGGATCACCATCTCGATCGCGCACGTCGAGTACCAGACGGAGAAGCGGCACTACGCGCATGTCGACTGCCCGGGGCACGCCGACTACATCAAGAACATGATCACCGGCGCAGCCCAGATGGACGGCGCGATCCTCGTGGTCGCAGCGACCGACGGGCCCATGCCGCAGACGAAGGAGCACGTCATCCTGGCCCGCCAGGTCGGCGTCCCCTACATCGTCGTGGCGCTCAACAAGGCCGACATGGTCGATGACGAGGAGATCCTCGAGCTCGTCGAGCTCGAGGTCCGAGAGCTGCTGAGCGAGTACGAGTTTCCGGGTGACGACCTGCCCGTGGTGCGCGTCTCTGCGCTCAAGGCCCTCGAGGGTGACCCGGAGTGGTCGCAGAAGCTGCTCGGTCTCATGGACGCCGTGGACGAGTCGATTCCCGACCCCGTCCGCGAGACCGACAAGCCGTTCCTCATGCCGATCGAGGACGTCTTCACGATCACGGGCCGCGGCACCGTCGTGACCGGTCGCGTGGAGCGCGGCACGCTCAAGGTCAACGAGGAGGTCGAGCTCGTCGGCATCCGTGAGCGGTCGCAGCGCACGACAGTGACCGGCGTCGAGATGTTCCGCAAGCTCCTCGACGAGGCGCAGGCCGGGGAGAACGTTGGCCTGCTCCTGCGCGGCACCAAGAAGGAGGACGTCGAGCGGGGGATGGTCGTCGTCAGGCCCGGCTCGACGACGCCGCACACCGAGTTCGACGCCCAGGTCTACGTGCTGAGCAAGGAGGAGGGCGGCCGGCACACGCCGTTCTTCAACAACTACCGGCCGCAGTTCTACTTCCGGACCACCGACGTGACCGGCGTGGTGACCCTCCCCGAGGGCACCGAGATGGTCATGCCCGGTGACAACACCCAGATGTCGATCGAGCTCATCCAGCCGATCGCCATGGAGGAAGGCCTGAAGTTCGCGATCCGCGAGGGCGGCCGCACGGTCGGCGCCGGCCGGGTCACGAAGATCACGAAGTGATCCTCGGCGTGGGGCGGGCGCCAGCGGCCCGCCCCACGCCACCTTTCCGATTGGTCAGGGGGAACGCCCCTCTGGCATACTGACCAGGTTGCCCGGCGGACCCGCCGGCCCCGTGCGCCACGCGTCGGGGACGTGGGGTCCGTCAGCCGCCCTGCCTGGGGCGGCGGTCCCGAATCCCTGTCGAGCGCACGTCGCCTGGGCACCTCCGCGTCCCGGGGCCGCGACACGCCCGACCTCGGGGGTAGGACGAACCGGGCAGCGCCGTAGCGGACGAGAGAAGGACGAAGCGCATAGCCATGGCGGGACAGAAGATCCGCATCCGGCTCAAGGCCTACGACCACGAGATCATCGACTCGTCGGCACGCAAGATCGTCGACACCGTGACGCGGACCGGCGCGAAGGTCGCGGGCCCGGTGCCGCTGCCGACGGAGAAGAACGTCTTCACCGTCATCCGCTCGCCGCACAAGTACAAGGACAGCCGCGAGCACTTCGAGATGCGCACCCACAAGCGACTCATCGACATCATCGACCCGACGCCCAAGACCGTCGACTCGCTCATGCGGCTCGACCTGCCCGCAGGCGTCGACATCGAGATCAAGCTCTGAGGGACTTGAAGAAGATGACCACCTCCACCCCGAGTCGTACCGAGCGCGCCGTCCACGGCCTGCTCGGGACCAAGCTCGGCATGACCCAGGTGTGGGACGAGGCCAACCGCGTCGTGCCGGTCACCGTCGTCAAGGCCGGTCCGTGCGTGGTGACCCAGGTCCGCACGCCCGCCGTTGACGGCTACAACGCCGTGCAGATCGGCTTCGGCGCGATCGACCCGCGCAAGGTGACCAAGCCGCTCAAGGGACACTTCGACAAGGCGGGGGTGACCCCCCGCCGCCACATCGTCGAGCTGCGGACCTCTGACGCCTCGGAGTACGCCCCGGGCCAGGAGCTGACCGTCGAGCTGTTCGGTCCCGGCGATCGGGTCGACGTGGTCGGCCGCAGCAAGGGCAAGGGCTTCGCCGGAGTCATGAAGCGACACGGCTTCCACGGTCTGCGCGCATCGCACGGCGTCGAGCGCAAACATCGTTCGCCCGGCTCGATCGGCGGTTGCGCGACGCCGGGGCGGGTGTTCAAGGGCATGCGCATGGCCGGCCGCATGGGCGGTGTCCGGGTGACCACGCCCAGCGTGCTCGTCCACGCCGTCGACGCGGGGCAGGGCCTGCTGCTGCTCAAGGGTCCGGTCCCCGGTCCGACCGGCGGGGTCGTGCTCGTCAAGACTGCTGCGAAGGGAGGCCACCCGTGACCGTCTACACGGTTGACGTCCTCGACGCCGACGGGTCCCCGGCTGGCACGGTCGACCTCCCCGAGGAGATCTTCGGTGTCCAGACCAACGTGCCGCTGATCCACCAGGTCGTGGTCGCCCAGCTAGCGGCGGCCCGCCAGGGCAGCGCCAGTACCAAGACCCGCGGCGAGGTCTCCGGCGGCGGACGCAAGCCGTACCGCCAGAAGGGCACCGGCCGCGCCCGCCAGGGCTCGATCCGCGCTCCCCAGTTCGCCGGCGGCGGGGTCGTGCACGGCCCGACGCCGCGCAGCTATGAGCAGCGGACCCCGAAGAAGATGAAGGCCGCCGCACTGCGCGGTGCGCTGTCCGACCGGGCCCGCCACGGACGGGTGCACGTGGTCGAGGGCTTTGCCAGCGGCGGCGTGCCGTCGACCAAGGCGGCCCGCTCCGTGCTCGCCACGGTGGCAGCTCACACGGCATCCCTTGCGGTGACATCTCATGCGGGGACATCTCATGCGGAGACATCTCATGCGGGGACCTCGGGCCGCAACGTGCTGGTGGTTCTCGCCCGTGGTGACGAGGTCGCCTGGCGCAGCCTGCGCAACCTCACCGAGGTGCACCTGCTCGCTGCCGACCAGCTCAACACCTACGACGTGCTGTGCTCCGACGAGATCATTTTCACGCGGGCGGCGATCGAGGTGTTTCTCGCCGGACCGGTCACCGGCAAGGGCCACCGGGCGGCTGCAGCCATCCCGGCGAGGCCGCCGGCGCCGACGGAGCCGGTGGACACCGAGCCGGTCGAGGCCGATCGCAGCGAGGGAGGCGACCAGTGAGCGGGACGCTGCGCAAGGACCCCCGCGACGTGCTGCTCGCGCCGGTGGTCTCGGAGAAGAGCTACGGGCTGCTCGACGAGAACGTCTACACGGTCCTCGTCTTGCCCCGCGCCAACAAGACCGAGATAAAGATCGCCGTCGAGAAGGTCTTCAACGTCACGGTCACCTCGGTCAACACCGCCAACCGCCAGGGCAAGCGCCGGCGGACCCGCTTCGGCACCGGCCAGCGAAAGGCCACCAAGCGGGCGATGGTGACTGTGGCCGACGGCCAGCGCATCGACATCTTCGGTGGACCGGTCTCCTGACCGGCAGCCGTCCAAGCCACGAGGACTGACTCAGCATGGGAATCCGGAAGTACAAGCCCACGACGCCGGGGCGCCGCGGCGCCAGCGTCGCCGACTTCGTCGAGGTCACCCGGTCAGAGCCGGAGAAGTCGCTGCTGCGTCCGCTGCCCAACAAGGGCGGCCGCAACAATGCGGGCCGGATCACCACGCGTCACCAGGGAGGCGGCCACAAGCGTACCTATCGGCTCATCGACTTCCGCCGCCATGACAAGGACGGCGTGCCGGCCAAGGTCGCACACATCGAGTACGACCCCAACCGGACCGCCCGCATCGCCTTGCTGCATTACGCCGACGGGGAGAAGCGCTACATCCTCGCCCCGCAGCGGCTTCGCCAGGGCGACCGTGTGGAGGCAGGCCCGTCCGCGGACATCAAGCCCGGCAACAGCCTGCCCCTGCGCAACATCCCGGTCGGCACGACGGTGCACGCCATCGAGCTGCGTCCCGGTGGCGGGGCCAAGATCGCGCGGTCTGCCGGGGCCAGCGTCCAGCTCGTGGCGAAGGAGGGCACCCTGGCCCAGCTGCGGATGCCCTCCGGCGAGATCCGCAATGTCGACGTGCGCTGCCGCGCCACGGTGGGCGAGGTCGGCAACGCCGAGCAGTCCAACATCAACTGGGGCAAGGCCGGCCGCATGCGGTGGAAGGGCAGGCGCCCGACGGTGCGCGGAGTGGCCATGAACCCCGTCGACCACCCGCACGGCGGTGGTGAGGGCAAGACCAGCGGCGGCCGTCACCCGGTGAGCCCGTGGGGACAGCCGGAGGGCCGCACGCGCAAGGACCACAAGCCCTCCGACGCACTCATCGTCCGCCGCCGCAAGACCGGCAAGAAGCGCTGAGGGCCGGCGGAGACCGATGGACACGGGACAGAAGAGGTAGAGAGCCGAGATGCCGCGCAGCCTGAAGAAGGGCCCCTTCGTCGACGACCACCTCCAGAAGAAGGTGGATGTGCAGAACGAGAGGGGCACCAAGAACGTCATCAAGACCTGGTCGCGTCGCTCGATGGTGGTCCCGACGATGATCGGGCACACCATCGCGGTGCACGACGGCCGCAAGCACGTGCCGGTCTTCGTCACCGAGGCGATGGTGGGACACAAGCTCGGCGAGTTCGCACCGACGCGGACCTTTCGGGGTCACGACAAGGACGATCGCCGCGCCCGCCGGCGCTGACCGGTAGACGGACACGACGCCGACGGACACGATCCCACCACCATGCCGAAGACCAAGCCGACCACCAGCGACCAGGACGCCAGTAAGGGGAGCACGATGGAAGCCAGGGCCAGCGCGCGGTACGTCCGCGTGGCGCCCATGAAGGCGCGCCGGCTCGTTGACGTCATCCGGGGCATGCCCGCCGGGGAGGCGGTGGCCCGGCTGCGCTTCGCGCCACAGGCCGCGAGTGTGCCTGTGCTCAAGGTGATCGAGAGCGCGCTGGCCAACGCCGAGCAGAAGGGCGCCGGCGACCGCGACGACCTCGTCATCACGTCGGCCTACGTCGACGAAGGCCCCACCCTCAAGCGCTTCCGACCACGGGCTCAGGGCCGCGCATACCGAATCCGCAAGCGCACCAGCCACATCACGGTCGTCGTCACGCCGGTCGACAAGCCGGCGCCAACCGGACGGTCCGCCGCGACGAATCGCGGGGGCCGGGGCGCTCAGCGGACGACGACGAAGGGAGCGGCCCGCTGATGGGTCAGAAGATCAACCCGAACGGGTTCCGTCTCGGCATCTCCACCGACCACAAGAGCCGGTGGTTCGCCGACAGCACGGCCAACGGCCAGCGTTACCGCGACTACGTCAAGGAGGACGTCGAGATCCGGCGTCTCATGGGCCGCGGCATGGAGCGCGCCGGCATCAGCCAGGTCGAGATCGAGCGCACTCGCGACCGGGTGCGGGTCGACATCCACACGGCGCGTCCGGGCATCGTCATCGGCCGCCGCGGCGCCGAAGCAGACCGCATCCGTGGCGACCTCGAGAAGCTCACCGGCAAGCAGGTCCAGCTCAACATCCTCGAGGTCAAGAACCCCGAGATCGACGCGCAGCTCGTCGCTCAGGGTGTGGCCGAACAGCTCTCGAGCCGGGTGTCGTTCCGCAGGGCGATGCGCAAGGCCATGCAGAGCGCCATGCGCGGCGGGGCCAAGGGGATCCGGGTGCAGTGCGGGGGTCGCCTCGGCGGCGCCGAGATGAGCCGCTCGGAGTTCTACCGCGAGGGCCGGGTGCCGCTGCACACGCTGCGCGCCGACATCGACTACGGCTTCTACGAGGCGCGCACGACCTTCGGCCGCATCGGGGTCAAGGTCTGGATCTACAAGGGCGACGTGTCCGGCAGCCGCGCCGAGCGGGAGGCCGCGGCTGCGCAGGCCCGCGTGCAGCAGCAGCAGCGCCGCCGTCCCGAGCGGCGGCGTCCGACCCGCGGGGACGAGGGCGTCCCGCCGATCGAGGGTGCCGTCGACGTGGCCGTTCCCGACCTGGCTGCCCCCGGCGTGAGTGCCCCCGGCGTGAGTGCTGAGCCGCCGCTGCCGGCGACGGAGGTCTGACCACCATGCTCATCCCCCGACGCGTCAAGCACCGCAAGCAGCACCACCCCAAGCGCAGCGGCATGGCGAAGGGCGGCACGACCCTGGCCTTCGGCGACTTCGGCATCCAGGCCCTCCAGCCGGCCTACGTCACGAACCGGCAGATCGAGTCGGCTCGTATCGCGATGACCCGCCACATCAAGCGTGGCGGCAAGGTGTGGATCAACATCTATCCCGACCGTCCGCTGACCAAGAAGCCGGCGGAGACCCGGATGGGCTCTGGCAAAGGCTCCCCCGAGTGGTGGGTGGCCAACGTCAAGCCCGGGCGGGTCATGTTCGAGCTGTCGGGGGTTCCTGAGCCGGTCGCCCGCGAGGCCTTGCGCCGCGCGATGCACAAGCTGCCGATGCGGTGCCGGTTCATCACTCGCGAGGTAGGTGAGCTCTGATGGCGACCGCTCAGGAGATGACAGCCACGGCGCTGCGCACCCGCACCGACGACGAGCTCGTCGCCGCGCTGCGCGAGGCCAAGGAGGCACTGTTCAACCTGCGCTTCCAGGCGGCGACCGGTCAGCTCGAGAGCCACGGCCGGCTCCGCTCGGTGCGCAAGGACATCGCCCGGATCTACACCATCATGCGCGAGCGCGAGCTCGGGATCACGCCGGTGGTCGAGAGCGAGGGTGCGGCATGAGCGACGAGGTGAGGGACGGCAGCGTGAGCGAGACCACCAACGGAACCGACCGGCCGAGCGGCCGTGGTTCCCGCAAGACCCGCGAGGGGCTCGTGGTGAGCGACCGGATGGACAAGACCGTCGTCGTGGCGGTTGAGGACCGGTTCAAGCACCCGCTGTACGGCAAGGTCGTGCGTCGGACGAGCCGGCTCAAGGCTCATGACGAGCAGAACTCCTGCGGTCTCGGCGACCGCGTCCTGCTCATGGAGACCCGACCGCTGTCGGCGACCAAACGCTGGCGGGTGGTCGAGATCACGGAGAAGGCGCAGTAACGGGAAACGAGCGCACGGCTTCGCGCGGCACCAGCCGGGTGAAGGCGACGAGGGATCCGAGCGGCGACGAAGGATCCAGGCGAAGCGAGCATCCTTCGTCGCGATCGAGATGTCGGCCGACACCGTCGGTCGTCCGAATGGGAAGGTCTGTGCAGTGATCCAGCAGGAGTCGCGACTGCGCGTCGCCGACAACACGGGAGCCAAGGAGATCTTGTGCATCCGGGTGCTCGGCGGTTCGGGCCGTCGCTACGCCGGCATCGGTGACGTCATCGTGGCCACCGTCAAGGACGCCATTCCCGGCGGCAACGTGAAGAAGGGCGAGGTGGTCAAGGCGGTGGTCGTGCGGACGGTCAAGTCGCGCCGCCGCCCCGACGGCTCCTACATCCGCTTCGACGAGAACGCTGCGGTGATCATCAGGGACGGCGGGGACCCGCGGGGGACCCGCATCTTCGGTCCGGTAGGCAGAGAGCTCCGCGAGAAGCGCTTCATGCGCATCATCTCGCTCGCTCCGGAGGTGTTGTGAGCATGAAGGTCCACAAGGGTGACCGTGTCATCGTCGTCGCCGGCAAGGACAAGGGGCTCGTGGGGAAGGTCATCCAGGCCATTCCCCGCTCGGACAAGGTTCTCGTCGAAGGCGTCAACCGGATCAAGAAGCACACCAAGGTCGGGCAGACCGCGCGCGGGACCAAGACCGGCGGCATCATCACCCAGGAGGCGCCGATCCACGTCTCCAACGTGATGATCGCGGTCGAGGCCGAGGTCGAGGGAGAGAAGAGGGTCGTCGGCACCCGCGTCGGCTACCGGATCAACGAAGAGGGCCGCAAGGTCCGGTACGCCAAGCGCACCGGTGAGGACATCTGATGACTGCACAGACTGCCGAGACCGCCCCCCACCTGACCGCGCCGCCTCGGCTCAAGCAGCGCTACCGCGACGAGACCGTCGCCGCGCTGCGCGACCGGTTCGGCTACGCCAACGTGATGCAGGTGCCGACGGTCGCGAAGGTCGTCGTCAACATGGGCGTCGGCGACGCGGCCCGCGACGCCAAGCTCATCGAAGGAGCGGTCCGCGACCTGGCCGCGATCACGGGGCAGCAGCCCACCGTGACCGCCGCCCGCAAGTCGATCGCCCAGTTCAAGCTGCGTGAGGGCATGCCGATCGGCGCCCACGCGACGTTGCGCGGCGACCGGATGTGGGAGTTCCTCGACCGGCTGTTGTCGATCGCGCTGCCACGGATCCGCGACTTCCGCGGACTGTCGGATCGACAGTTCGACGGCGCCGGCAACTACACGTTCGGCCTCACCGAGCAGTCGATGTTCCACGAGATCGACCAGGACCGCATCGACCGGGTGCGCGGCATGGACATCACGGTCGTGACGACGGCCGAGACCGACGACGAGGGGCGGGCTCTGCTCAAGCACCTCGGTTTCCCCTTCAAGGAGAGCTGACCGTGGCCAAGAAGGCCCTTGTCCTCAAGGCCGACCGCAAGCCGAAGTTCGCGGTGCGCGCCTACACCCGTTGCCAGCGCTGTGGCCGCCCGCACTCCGTGTACCGCAAGTTCGGCCTGTGCCGGATCTGCCTGCGGGAGATGGCGCATCGCGGCGAGCTGCCCGGCGTGACCAAGAGCAGTTGGTAGTTCCACCCCCACACCACGATCACCACAGGTCCCGAGACCGGCACGTGCGTCGTCCGGCGGGGAAACCAGGTGGGAGAGCCGACACACACCATGACGATGACCGACCCGATCGCAGACATGCTCACCCGTCTGCGCAACGCCAACTCGGCCTACCACGACTCCGTGGCCATGCCGCACAGCAAGATCAAGACCTCGATCGCCGAGATCCTCGAGCAGGAGGGCTACATCTCGGGTTGGAAGGTCGAAGAGCCAGAAACCGGCATCGTCGGCAAGACGCTGGTCCTCGACCTCAAGTACGGCCCCACCCGTGAGCGTTCGATCGCCGGCGTCCGGAGGGTCTCGAAGCCGGGCCTGCGCGTGTACGCGAAGTCCACCGGGCTCCCGCGCGTGCTCGGTGGCCTCGGAGTCGCGATCATCTCGACGTCGCAGGGGCTGCTGACCGATCGCCAGGCGGCCAGGAAGGGCGTGGGTGGGGAAGTCCTCGCCTACGTCTGGTGACGGACGGAACGACAGGAGGACTGACATGTCGCGCATCGGCAAGCTCCCGATCCCCGTCCCGACGGGCGTCGACGTCGCCATCGACGGCCGAGCCGTCACCGTCAAGGGGCCGAAGGGGTCCTTGCAGCACACCCTGCCGGCTGGCATCGACGTGGCGCCCGGGGGCGAAGGGACGTTGCAGGTCTCGCGTCCCGACGACGAGCGCCAGTCCAGGGCGCTGCACGGCCTGACCCGGTCGCTGGTCGCCAACATGGTCACCGGTGTCACGGCCGGATACGAGAAGAGGCTGGAGATCGTCGGCGTCGGCTACCGTGTCGTGGCCAAGGGCTCCGACCTCGAGCTCGCGCTCGGCTACAGCCACCCGGTCGTTGTCGCGGCTCCGGAGGGCATCAGCTTCGCTGTCGAGTCGCCGACCCGCTTCTCCGTGCACGGGATCGACAAGCAGCAGGTCGGTGAGGTCGCGGCCAACATCCGCAAGCTACGCAAGCCCGAGCCTTACAAGGGCAAGGGCATCCGCTACGCGGGCGAGCAGGTCCGTCGCAAGGTCGGGAAGGCCGGGAAGAAGTAGTCATGGCTCTGAAGACGAAGTCCAGCGCCGCCCGTCGCGGCGGCAAGGCGACCGCACGCGGCCGCCGCCACCTGCGGGTGCGTAAGAAGGTCAGCGGCACCGCAGGCCGTCCGCGGTTGGTCGTGACCCGCTCGCTGCGACACATGGTGGCCCAGGTCGTCGACGACGGCAGGGGGCACACCCTGGTGTCG
Organism: Jiangellales bacterium; assembly: GCA_038246785.1. Taxonomy (GTDB): domain Bacteria; phylum Actinomycetota; class Actinomycetes; order Jiangellales; family Jiangellaceae; genus JBBRVP01. Next base: position 1,683 of record JBBRVP010000010.1, on the reverse strand, counting down.
GCATCCACGCTCGAGGCCGGCCTGCGCTCCGCGGACGGCGACAAGACGGCCAAGGCGCGCCGGGTCGGCGAGCTCGTAGCCGAGCGGGCCCGGGGGGCCGGCATCGACGCCGTGGTTTTCGACCGGGGTGGCAACCGCTACCACGGCAGGGTCGCGGCCGTCGCCGAGGGCGCCCGCGAGGGTGGGCTGGCCCTGTGAGGACTCCAGCCGCTCCTTTCTGCACGACTCGAAGCTGCACGACCCGAAACGAGGAGATGTCCTGATGGCTGGACCCCAGCGCCGCGGTGGCGGTGTCGGCGGCGACCGCCGCGACCGCCGCGACCGCGACGGTCGCCGTGACGGCGGAGCGGACAAGCCCGCGTACGTCGAGCGTGTCGTCGCCATCAACCGCGTGGCCAAGGTCGTCAAGGGTGGCCGGCGCTTCAGCTTCACCGCCCTCGTGGTGGTGGGTGACGGTGACGGCATGGTCGGCGTCGGCTACGGCAAGGCCAAGGAGGTGCCCGCGGCGATCGCCAAGGGTGTCGAGGAGGCCAAGAAGAGCTTCTTCCGAGTCCCCCGCATCCAGGGGACGATCCCGCACCCCGTCCAAGGCGAGAAGGCGGCCGGCGTCGTGCTGCTCCGCCCGGCCGCCCCTGGCACAGGCGTCATCGCCGGCGGTCCGGTGCGCGCCGTGCTGGAGTGCGCGGGTGTGCATGACGTGCTCAGCAAGTCGCTCGGGTCGTCCAACGCGATCAACATCGTGCACGCCACCGTCGCTGCCCTGCGCGGCCTCGAGCTGCCAGAGCAGGTGGCTGCGCGCCGCGGACTGCCGCTCGAGGACGTCGCACCGGCCGCCCTGCTGCGCGCCCGCGCCGCGGGAATGAGCTCGTGATGGCAGGTCTGAAAGTCCGCCAGGTGCGTTCGGGCATCGGTGGCACCCGGTCCCAGCGGGAGACGCTGCGGACGCTCGGGCTCAAGCGCCTCGGCGACGTGGTCGTCAAGGAGGACCGCCCCGAGATCCGCGGCATGGTCAAGACGGTGACGCACCTCGTCGTCGTCGAGGAGGTCGACTGAAATGGCTGCAGCCACGCAGAAGGGACCGCTGAAGGTCCACCACCTCCGCCCGCCCCCCGGCGCCAAGACGGCGAAGACCCGAGTGGGTCGTGGTGAAGGCAGCAAGGGCAAGACGGCCGGACGCGGAACCAAGGGCACCAAGGCGCGCTACCAGGTGCCCGATCGCTTCGAAGGCGGGCAGATGCCGCTGCACATGCGGCTGCCCAAGCTGAAGGGGTTCCGCAACCACTTCCGGGTCGAGTACCAGGTGGTCAACGTGGGCCGGCTGGCCGAGCTGTTCCCGGAGGGCGGTGGGGTCGGCGTCGCCGAGCTGGTCGCCAAGGGCGCGGTGCGCGACGGCCGCCCGGTCAAGGTGCTCGGCACCGGCGACATCGGTGTGGCGGTACAGGTCAGCGTGCACGCATTTTCGGCCTCGGCGCGGGACAAGATCGTCGCTGCCGGCGGGTCGGCCACGCGGGTCTGACGCGGGCCGTCGGCGCGTCGCGACCGGCCGGCGGGTCCCCCTGCCCGCAGGCCCGTGCGTTATCGTCCCTAGTCGACGGGCGCGGGCCCCGCCGCTGCCGGGTCCGCCCCCGCCGGCGGCGACCCTGGGGGCCCGGGCCCCCCCCCCCCGCGCCCGCGGCGCCCCCG
>JBBRVP010000009.1:0-101083 GCA_038246785.1 Jiangellales bacterium | reverse complement strand
GTCCGACGCCGCCGCCGGGTTGGCGGCCTGGGGCCTGCGTTACCAGGGCGAGGCCGAGCAGGGCAGCGCCGCTGTGGCCCCCGTCTCGCCGCTCGTCGCCGAGCACGAGGCAGCCGCCGGCGCCGCCAAGTCCGACGCCGCGCAGGGTGCGCCGATCTCGCCGCGCGTCGCCGAGCACGGTGCCGGTTCCGCTGCAGTGGTCGTCTCGCCGCACGTGGCGGAACGGGCCGGCAGAGGCTTCTGAGCGACCTACGAGCAGGTCGACCCGGACCGAGGGCCGGCCCCGAGCAGGGGCCCGGCCCTCGGCCGATCCACGCCCAGCCCGCCCCGCCCGGCTCCCGACGTCACTGTCCTGGTGGTGGTCTATGGGGCCAATCCCGCCCGATTCTCGACCACCAGGACAGTGACGTCGGAGTCGGGCGACCGGACCGGCTGGGTACGGGGTACGGGTGTCAGCCCAGTCGCTCGTCGACGTAGCACCAGCGCCAGGCCTCGCCGGGCTCGGCGCTGCGCATCACCGGGTGGTCGCTGCCATGGAAGTGCGCCGAGGCGTGCCGGCGTGGCGATGAGTCGCAACAGCCCACCTGGCCGCAGGTCAGGCAGGTGCGCAGGTGGACCCACCGCGTCCCCTCGCGTACGCAGTCCTCGCACTCACCCGGAGTGCGGGGCCGGATCACCCGAGGAGCTGCCCGCAGGTGGAGGCAGTCGTCCTCGGGGCTCACCGGCGCGGTGAGCTCCCGGTCCAACCGGGCCTCGGCGTCGTCGATGCGGTCGAGCAGCGACTCCTCGGTGTCGATCGCGGCCATGGCACGGCGGAGCACCTCGTCGTCGGCGCTGGCGGAGTCGCGGGCGGCCACCACCGTCGAGCGCTCCGCCTCGATCATCTGCAACCGCAGCCGCCGGTATGCAACCCCGGGCGGCTCGACATCGGCCTGCGAGCGTCCCAGGCGCTCCCACATGAGGTTGGCCCGTCGCTCGGCCCGCTGTCGCAGCGACTCGATGACGTCGTCCGGATCATCCGGCGTACGCACCTCGTCCAGCCGCTGGAGTCCGGCCCGGACGGCCTGCGAGACCAGCCAGGCCTCCTGCAGCGCGTCCTCGGCCGCGTCGGGCACCGGGAGTCGCAGCCTGCGGACGAGCCAGGGCAGGGTGAGTCCCTGCAGGAGCAGCGTCCCGGCGACCACGACGAACGCCGCCAGCACGAGCAACGCGCGCTGCGGCGTCCCGGACGGAAGGACGAACGCCGCGGCCAGCGTCACGACGCCGCGCATGCCTGCCCAGGACACGACGGCGGCGCTGGGCCAGCCCCATGCACGCGCCCGCATGCCGGGCGTCCCCCAGTGATAGACCGCCGTCGCCGACATGACGTACCCGATGCGGACGACGATCGTCGCCGTCAGCACCGCCAGGCAGCTGCCGAGGATCGAGGCGAGCCCGTCGTCGGACGGCAGCTCGGCGAGGATGGAGCGCAGCTGCAGGCCGATGAGCAGGAACACCACGTTCTCCAGCAGGAACTGCACGGTGGCCCAGTTGGTCCGCTCGGCCAGCCGCGACCGCCCGGACTGCAGTACCGGCGACTTGTGCCCGAGGACCAGGCCGGTCACGACCACCGCGAGCACACCGGACGCGCCGATCTGCTCGGCCGGGAGGAACGCCACGAATGGCGCGACGAAGGACAGGGTCGTGTCGAGGACCGGCTCGTCGATGTGCTTGCGTACGGCGGCCAGGACCGTCGCAGCGGCGAGCCCGACCACGACGCCACCGACCGCAGCGATCAGGAAGTCGCCGAGCACCTGCCCCGGACCCACGGAGCCGGCCAGTGCGGCGACCGCGGTGTTCAGGGCGACCAGCGCGGTGGCGTCGTTGACCAGGCTCTCGCCCTCGAGGATTGACACGATCCTTCGCGGCATCCCGATGCGCCGGGCGACGGCAGTCGCCGCCACGGCGTCCGGCGGCGCCACCACCGCCCCGAGGGCCAGCGCGGCGGCGAGCGAGACGCCCGGGACGACCCACCACGCGACCAGGCCGACGAGCACCGCGGTGACGGCGACCAGGCCGACGGACAGCAGCACGATGGCGTCCCGGTTGGCCCGGAAGTCGACGAGCGAGGTACGGATAGCGGCCGCGTAGAGCAGTGGGGGCAGCAGCCCGACGAGCACGACCTGCGGGTCGAGCGTGACGGTGGGCAGGCCTGGGACGAACGAGGCGAGCACGCCCACGACCAGCAGGGCCAGCGGAGGGGACGCGCCGACGCGCTGCGCCGCCACGGCGACGACCGCGACGGTGACGACGAGCGCGAGGACGCCGAGGGCGGCGTGCACGCGCCCATCATGGGTCAGGCCGTGACGAGCCGCTCCACGTGGAGGACCCGGTGCAGCCGGGTGACGGCGAGCGTGCGCAGCAGCGCCGGGCTGGCTCCGCGAAGGACGAGCCGGCGGCCCCGCAAAGCGGCTTTGCGGTGCGTCGAGACCACGACGCCGAGGCCGGTGGCGTCGAGCGCGTCCAGGCGGCTCAGGTCGAGCACGAGGTCGCCGTCGCCGACGCCGAGTGCCACCTCGAGCACCTCGCGGGCGAGCCCGACGGTGCGTACGTCCAGGCTGCCGGCGACATGCACCGAGCCGTCAGCGGGCTGGTGCCAGACGTCCATGCAGGCCTCCCTCACCGCGCTGCGCGGGTGCGACGACGGTAGGGCAGCCGGAGCCGCGCCGTGTGGGATTCGCCCGAACCAGCGTGTCGCCCACGCCGGACGGGCAGCCTCACCCGTAGGAGTAGAAGCCCTGACCGCTCTTGCGCCCGAAGTCACCGGCCGTGACCATCCGGCTCAGAAGCTCGGGCGGGAAGAACTTCGCGTCGGCGGTCTCCTCGTACACGTTCAGCGTCGCGTGGCGCATGATGTCGACGCCGGTGAGATCGATGGTCGCCAGCGGACCCATGGTGTGCCCGAAGCCGAGCCGGCACGCGGTGTCGACGTCCTCCGCGCTGGCGACACCGGACTCCACCAGGGCAACCGCCTCGTTGACGAGCGCGCAGATCAACCGCGTCGTCACGAAGCCGGCGACGTCGCGGTTGACGACGATGACGGTCTTGCCGAGGTCCTCGGCGAACGACCGCGCCCGGGCCAGCGCCTCGTCGCTGGTCTTCAGGCCCCGGACCAGCTCGCACAGCGCCATCATCGGCACCGGCGAGAAGAAGTGCATGCCGACCACCCGCTCCGGGCGCTGCGTGACCGCGGCGATCCTCGTGATGGGGATGGCGCTGGTGTTGGTGGCGAGCAGCGCTTCGGGGCCGCAGACCCGGTCCAGGACGCGGAACACCTCGTGCTTGACCTCCAGCTGCTCGAAGACCGCCTCGACGACGACGTCGGCCCCGCCGGCCGCCTCCTCCAGGTCGGTTGTCGTGCGGATCCGCGCCAGCACCGCGTCGCGCTCGGCCGCCTCGAGCCGCTCCTTGTCGACGAGGCGCGCCGTGCTCGCCTCGACCATCGCCCGGCCGCGGGCGAGGGCGTCGTCGCCGACATCGCGCAGCACGACGTCCCAGCCGGCCGTCGCGGCCACCTGAGCGATCCCCGAGCCCATGAGGCCCGCCCCGACGACGGCGACCGTCTGCGCCATGCCAATCCCTCCTGCGGTCCCGCGCCGGCGCGGGTGCTCCGACGACGAGCACCGAGCCTATCCAGGCCACCTGCCGCAGCCGGCGACCGCCCAGCGGATGACGCGAGACCGTGCGTGCCGCACACTGGTGCGGTGCCGGCCTTGCAGAGTTACTCCTACGTGTTCGGCCCGCTCCTCGTGGCCTGCCTGCTCGGCGCGCTCGTTGTCGTGCTGCGCTGGTCCCACACGCGCGGTGGGTCGCTCGTCCGCCCGGTCGCGACCACCGGGCACCCAGGCCAGTACGGCCTCCTGGTTCCGGTCGACGCCCCGGCCTCGAGGAGGCAGCGGCGGTGCAGGCGAGGCTGCACGAGATCGGAGTGAACTCCACGCTGGCGACGACGACGAGTGGCCTACGCGTGCTCGTGTGGCCGCACCAGCTCGACGTCGCCCGCCGTGTCGTGCGCGAGCTGCACGGCCCGGCGATCTGACCTCCAGCGTTCCCACGCTGTGCAGCCGACGATCGTGGCTGCGGCGTACGCCCACCCCATGAGGACGTCGACGACGTAGTGCTCGCCGGTGTAGACGAGTGTGAGGCCCATGGCCACGGGGTAGCTCATCACGAGGACCCGCAGCCACCACGACCGCAGCAGTGGCCAGGCCCACAAGGCGATGAGCATCGCGGTGCCGGAGTGCAACGAGGGCAGGGCGGCCACGAGGTTGACACCGGCCTGGGCGTGCTGCAGCAACGTCCCCGCGGAGTGCAGTCCGAGCTCGGCCAGCCCGCGACCGGTGATCCGCGACATGCTGCCGTCGATGAGTCCCGCCTGCCAGGCGTACCACGGCGGCGCGGCCGGAACCAGTGCATAGGTGAGCAGGCCGGCGAAGGTGAGGGTGAGTACGCGGCGGGCGTAGCCCACCCAGAGCGGGCGGCTGCGGACGTAGAGCACGGCCGCCAGCGCCCACGCGACCACGAAGTGGCTGGTGTAGACGAGCGAGGCGACCACGTCGTACCAGTGGACGGTCAGCGGGTCGTAGAAGTGCTCCTGGAGCACCACGGTCGGGACATAGCCGCCGGTGAGCCACTTCTCGGCGTCGACCAGCCCGCCCACGAGCACCGGGCGGCCCATCGTGTCCGAGACGCCGCGCGTGTAGTCGTAGACGAGCAGGGCGGCGAAGAACGGCAGCCAGTCGCGCAGCATGCGCCGCCACTGCGCCATCCCGCGACCGACCTGCGCGGCCGACATGCCAAGCAGGAGCCACCACATCTGCTGGTAGCGGTCCAGCGGCATCCCGATCCAGCCGACGAATACCGCGAGCACCACGGCGTACGCCGTCAGCGCCACCGCCCGGGCGCTCGGTCGGCGGAGCGCGCTCACTGCTCCTGCCGGCCGCAACTCCATCGGCGCATCGTACGGATCCCCCCGCCCGCCCCCCGCACCCGACGCGGTGAGGGTGCCCTTCCTATCGGATTGGACGAGGGGCACCCTCACGACGCTCGGGCGCCGGGGCCGGTCGCGGCGGCTGCGTAGGGTTGCGGCATGGTCAACCTCACCCGCATCTACACGCGCACCGGTGACGACGGCACGACGGGCCTGGGGGATTTCAGCCGTACCAGCAAGAACGACCCGCGACTCGTCGCCTACGCCGACGTCGACGAGGCCAACTCCGCCCTGGGTGTCGCGCTCGCGCTCGGGTCCCTCGACGCCGACGTCGTGGCCGTGCTCACCCAGGTGCAGAACGACCTCTTCGACGTCGGGGCGAGCCTGTGCACGCCCGTGGTCGACGCCCCGGAGCACCCGCCGCTGCGGGTGCAGGGCTCCTACGTGGAGTGGCTCGAGCAGCAGTGCGACCACTTCAATGCCCGCCTCGAACCGTTGCGCACCTTCGTGCTGCCCTCCGGCACGCCTGGGGCCGCCCTGCTGCACGTGGCGCGCACGGTGGTCCGGCGGGCCGAGCGCTCGACCTGGAGGGCGATCGAGGCGTACGGCGCGGGTGTGGACCCGCTCACCGCGCGTTACCTCAACCGGCTCTCCGACCTGCTGTTCATCCTGGCCCGGCTCGCCGCCGGCGACCGCGAGGTGCTGTGGCGGCCGGGCCGCGAGGGTGCTCCGGCGGGGTAGCCGCGGGCCCCACGACCGTGCGGCCCGGCTCAGGCGATGAGGCCCCGTCCCGGAGGCGCGGCCTCGATCCAGGCGAGCAGGCCGGTCAGGGCACCGTCGCTCAACGACAGATCGACGTCACGGTCGTGATGGCGACAGGCGGCCACGATGTGGCCCGGTGGCACGAGCAAGGACTCCGCCCGCGTGGCCGGGCGCGTCGAGAGCACCTGCAGGCTCTGCCGCTGGAACACCCGGCGCGGCCGCGGCCAGAGGCTGAAGGTGCGGAACCACTCCAACCGCTCGGCTTCGTAGCGCGCCACGCCGAGCGACCACCCGCCACCGCCGCGGCGGGCGCGCAGCCGCACTCCCATGTCGAAGCCGTGCCGGACGAGGGCACGCCGCCGCACCAGCACGCCCGCGACGAGCAGCACGGGCACGGCGGCGACAAGCACGAGGTCGAGAGTGATCGTCTCGAGCAACCGTGCCTCCGCCTCCGCCGGCCGTAGAACGTGCGCGCCGCGCCGGCCACGACTCAGGAGCCGGTGGCGACCATGAGCCGGACCTCCGCGCGTCGCCGAGCCGCCGCGGCGGCCGCGTCGTCGCCGGCTGCCCGCTCACGTGCCGCCCGCGCTCGCTCGACGTCAATGTCCTGGGCGAGTTCGGCGACCTCGGCCAGCACCGACACGCTGTTGTCCTCGGACACGGCGAGGAAGCCGCCGTGCACGGCGGCCCGCGTCGTGGTGCCGTCGGTGCCGTGCACGGTCACCGGGCCGTCGGCGAGGGTCGCCAGCAGAGCCTGGTGCCCGCGCATGACCCCGATGTCGCCCTCGGTCGTGCGGGCCACGACGAGCTGCGCCTCCCCCGACCAGACCCGTCGGTCGGCGGCTACCACCTCCACCTGCAGGGCGTCGGCCACGGAGCTCCTTCCGGGTACGGGGGCGGCACGGCCGCCCGGCGTCCGAGACTATCGATCCGCCGCCGGCGGTCGCTGCATGGCCGGGATCACGTCTGGCCGGGATCAGGTCTCGTCGGAATCGCATCTCGTCGGGATCACTGCATCGCCTTGGCCCGCTCCTCGACCTCCTCGATACCTCCCGCCATGAAGAACACCTGCTCGGGCAGATGGTCGTACTCGCCGTCGCAGAGGGCGGCAAAGGACGCCAGCGTGTCCTCCAGCGACACGAACGACCCCGGCTGCCCGGTGAACGCCTCGGCGACGAACATGTTCTGCGAGAGGAACCGCTGGATCCGCCGCGCCCTCGCCACCGTGATCTTGTCCTCCTCGGACAGCTCGTCGATGCCGAGGATGGCGATGATGTCCTGCAGGTCCTTGTATTTCTGCAGGATCTGTTTGACCCGCTGGGCCACCCGGTAGTGCTCCTCGCCGATGTAGCGCGGGTCGAGGATCCGGCTCGTGGAGTCGAGCGGGTCGACGGCCGGGTAGATGCCGATCTGCGAGATCGGACGGCTCAGCACCGTGGTCGCGTCCAGGTGCGCGAAAGCCGTGTGCGGCGCAGGGTCGGTGATGTCGTCGGCGGGAACGTAGATCGCCTGCATGGACGTGATCGAGTGCCCGCGCGTGGAGGTGATGCGCTCCTGCAGCTGGCCCATCTCGTCGGCCAGCGTGGGCTGGTAGCCCACCGCGGAGGGCATGCGGCCGAGCAGTGTGGAGACCTCGGAGCCGGCCTGGGTGAAGCGGAAGATGTTGTCGATGAAGAGCAGGACGTCCTGCTTCTGGACGTCGCGGAAGTACTCCGCCATCGTCAGTGCCGACAGGGCCACTCGCAGGCGGGTTCCGGGGGGCTCGTCCATCTGTCCGAAGACGAGTGCCGTCGACTTGATGACGCCGGACTCGGTCATCTCCAGGAACAGGTCGTTGCCTTCACGGGTGCGCTCGCCCACGCCGGCGAAGACGGAGACGCCGCCGAACTCCTGGGCGACCCGGTGGATCATCTCCTGGATGAGGACCGTCTTGCCGACGCCGGCCCCGCCGAACAGGCCGATCTTGCCGCCCTGGACGTAGGGAGTGAGCAGGTCGATGACCTTGATGCCGGTGACGAACATCTCGGTCTTGCCCTCGAGCTGGTCGAAGGGGGGCGCCTCGCGGTGGATCGGCCATCGTTCGCTGATATCCAGCGAGGACTCCTCCACGTCGAGCGGCTTGCCGAGCACGTTGAAGACGTGGCCCTTGACGACGTCACCCACCGGCACCGAGATCGGCCCACCGGTGTCGCGCACCTCGGCCCCCCGGACCAGACCGTCCGTCGGACGCATGGAGATGGCGCGGACGAGGTTGTCCCCGATGTGCTGGGCGACCTCGAGAGTGATCGTGGTCGACCCGGAGGCCTCCCCCTCTCCCTGGGCACTGAGGTCGATGTCGACCTCGAGGGCGTTGTCGAGCTCGGGCATCGTGTCGGCGGCGAACTCGACGTCGACGACGGGCCCGATGACACGGGCGACGCGCCCGGTGCCGGCGATCCCGGTCGGGCTGTCTGCGGTCGGGGTGTCGGCGGTGGCGGTCATCGGTCACTCACTTCCCGCGGATGCAGCGGCCAGCGCGTCCGCGCCGCCGACGATCTCGCTGATCTCCTGGGTGATCTCAGCCTGCCTGGCCGCGTTGGCCTGGCGGGTGAGCAACTTGATGAGGTCCTCGGCGTTGTCGGTCGCCGACTTCATTGCCCGCCGCCGCGAGGCGAGCTCGGAGGCCGCCGACATCAGCAGCCCGTCGTAGATCAGGAAGATGAGGTAGCGCGGCAGGAGCGCGTCGAGCACCTGCTCCCACGACGGCTCGAACTCGATGAGCGGCAGCGGGCCGACCTCCGGGAACTCGACACGCTGGTGATCCGGGTCGGCAGGCAGGTCGAGGGCGGTGTCCTCTCCAGGCGTGTCCTCCTCGACCACGAGCGGCAGCAGGCGCCGGGCCCGGGCCGACTGGCGGACCATGTTGAAGAAGTGCGTGTAGACGATGTGGACCTCGTCCACGCCTCCCTCGTCGTGGTCGGCGAGGAAGCGCTCCAGCACCGCCTCGCCGATGGCGGCGGCATTGCCGTAGGTCGGCGCCTCGGTGAAGCCGGTCCACTCCCCCGCCAGGTCGCGGCCGCGGAAGCGGTAGTAGCCGACTCCCTTGCGCCCGACGACGAAGGGCACCACCTGCTGCCCCTCCTGGCGGAGCATCTCGGTGAGGCGCTCGCCCTCGCGGATCGCGTTGGCCGAGAAGGCCCCGGCGAAGCCGCGGTCGCTCGTCAGCAGGATGAGCGCCGCGCGGGTGGACCGCTCCCGCTCGTGCAGCATGGGGTGGTCCAGGCGCGAGGTCGTGGCCACGACCCGTTCCAGCGACGTGACCAGTCGGGTCGCGTACGGGCGGGACGCCTCGACCCGCTGCTGAGCCTTGACGATCCGCGAGGTGGCGATCAGCTCCTGGGCACGGGTGATCTTCTTGGTGGACTCCACCGACCGGATCCGCCGGCGGAGGATCCGCATCTGGGCTGGCATGCGCTGATCGTCCTCCCGCGGTCTAGGCGTCGGCGCCGGGAGCAGCGGTGGGGGACGGCTCCGCTGCTTGCTGTCGTTGCGACGCCTGACCTGAGGGCGGCGACTCTGCCTCGCCCGCGGGCTGCCCGCCGGCGCCCGCGCCACCCGAGCGGCGGCGTCGGATGGTCTGGCGCTCCTCGTCGTCGAGGGCCTCGACCGGCTCCTCCTTGACGAGACGGTGTCCGTCCTGGGTCTCGAACTGCTCCTTGAAGTCGCCAACGGCGCCCTCGAGTGCCGTGACTGTGTCGTCGCCGAGGTCGGCGGTCTCGGCGATGACGCCGAGCGTCTCCTTGTGCTCGCGGCGCAGGTAGTCGAGAAACTCGGCTTCGAAGCGTCGCACGTCCTCGATCGGCACCTCGTCGAGCTGGCCGGTCGTGCCCAACCACAGCGCGACGACCTGCGAGGGCACGTCGAAAGGCGCGTACTGCGGCTGCTTGAGCAGCTCGACCAGTCGGGCCCCGCGGTCCAGCTGCGCCCGCGACGTCTTGTCGAGGTCGGAGGCGAAGGCCGCGAACGCCTCGAGGTCGCGGTACTGCGCCAGGTCGAGCCGCAGCGAGCCGGCCACCTTGCGCATCGCCTTGACCTGGGCCGCGCCGCCGACGCGGGAGACCGAGACGCCGACGTTGATGGCCGGGCGGACGCCCTGGTTGAACAGGTCGGACTCGAGGAAGCACTGGCCGTCGGTGATGGAGATGACGTTGGTCGGGATGAACGCGGAGATGTCGTTGGCCTTCGTCTCGATGAGCGGCAGGCCGGTCATCGAGCCGCCGCCCAACTCGTCGGAGAGCTTGGCGCAGCGCTCGAGCAGCCGCGAGTGCAGGTAGAAGACGTCGCCCGGGTATGCCTCGCGGCCCGGTGGGCGGCGCAGCAACAGCGACACGGCGCGGTAGGCCTCGGCCTGCTTGGACAGGTCGTCGAAGGCGATGAGGACGTGCTTGCCCTGGTACATCCAGTGCTGACCGAGGGCGGAGCCGGTGTAGGGCGAGAGGTACTTGAAGCCGGCCGGATCCGACGCGGGTGCGGCGACGATGGTCGTGTACTCGAGGGCCCCTGTCTCCTCGAGCGCGCTGCGGACCGCCGCGATCGTCGAGCCCTTCTGCCCGATGGCGACATAGACGCAGCGCACCTGCTTCTGGACGTCACCGCTCTTCCAGTTGTCGCGCTGGTTGATGATCGTGTCGATGACGACGGCGGTCTTGCCGGTCTGCCGGTCGCCGATGATCAGCTGGCGTTGGCCGCGCCCGATCGGTGTCAAGGCGTCGATGGCCTTGATGCCGGTCTGCAGCGGCTCCTTGACAGGTTGCCGCTGGACCACCGTCGGGGCCTGCAGCTCCAGGGGCCGGCGCTCGTCCGCCTCGATCGGACCGAGCCCGTCGATCGGCGTGCCCAGCGGGTCGACGACCCTGCCCAGGAAGCCGTCGCCGACCGGGACCGAGAGGATCTCGCCGGTCCGCCTGACAGCCTGCCCCTCCTCCAGCCCGCTGTACTCCCCGAGCACGACGACCCCGATGTCGCTCACGTCGAGGCTGAGCGCCAGGCCGAGCGTGCCGTCCTCGAAGGTCAGCAGCTCGTTGGCCATCGCGGAGGGCAGGCCCTCGACACGGGCAATGCCGTCGCCCGTCTCGCTGATGTGGCCGACCTCCTCGGCGGCGGTGCCGGAGGGCTCGTACGAGCGGACGAACTCGTCCAGTGCCGCGCGGATCTCCTCCGGGCGGATCGTGAGCTCCGTCATCTCGTCCTCAGCTCTCTTTCCTCGGACCGTTGGGTCCACTACTCGTTGTCGGGTACGGGAGCACGGGTCAGCCGGCAAGCCGGCGGCTGGCGTCGTCGAGACGGCTGGCCACCGTGGCATCGAACACCTCGCCAGCCATCTCGACCTTGATGCCGCCGACGACCTCGGGATCGACGACGACGTTGAGGTGCACCGCATGGCCGACCCGGGCCGCCAAGGCGTCGGCCAGCCGCGCGCGGTGCTCCGGCGTCAGCGCGGCGGCGACGCGTACGGTGGCGACGACATGCTCACGCCGCCGGGCAGCCAGCGCGCCGAGGCGGTCCAGGTCGCTGTCCAGCGGTCGCTCGCGGCGGCCCCCGACGACGTGGTCGACCAGGTGGACGGTCTCCGGCGCGGCGCGCCCCTCGAGCAGTCGAGCAGCGAGGGCTCGGCGACTCGCAGCCGGCGCCGCCCGGTCGACCAGCGCCGAGCGAAGCTCGGGATGCGCCTCGACGAGCCGGCCGAAGCGGAACAGGTCGTCCTCCACCTCGTCGAGCCGTCCGGCGCGCTGGGCGGCGGCGAGCACCGCGTCCAGCCCCAGCTCCTCCACGGAGTCGACGAGCTCCCGCGGTGTCGCCCAGCGGTCCCGAGCAGCGCCCGCGACGACATCGACAACGACCGGGGAGACCTGTCCGGCGAGCACGAGCTGGGCCAGCCCGGCCCGGGCGGCCCCGTCGCGGCCGGGGTCGACCAGCGCACGACGCAGCGCCGGCTGCCCGGAGAGCAGGCCCGCCACCGCGAGCAGGTCGGTGCCGACGGCGTCCGGCTCCGCGGAGCCCGACGCGAGGAGGCTGTCGAGCCGGTCGCGGGCCGCGTCGAGCGACGCCCGGCTGGTCCCGCGCATCAGGCCTCCCGCGACCCGCCGGCACCAGCGGGTGCGCCGGCGCCGTCCGCGGACTCGAGCTCGGCGAGGAAGCGCTCGACGACGCGGCGCTGACGCGCATCGTCCTCGAGGGACTCCCCCACGATCCGTGACGCCAGCGTGGTCGCCAGACCGCCGACCTCTTGACGCAGCGAGCGCACCGCTTGGCTGCGCTCGGCCGCGATCTGCGTCTGCGCCTGCTCGAGCAGCCGGGCCGAATCGTCCTGCGCCTTCTGGCGCATCTCGGCGAGGATCGCCGCCCCCTGCTCCCGAGCCTCCTCGCGGATGCGGGCCGCGTCACCCCGGGCGTCGGCAAGCTGCGTCCGGTAGCGCTCCAAGGCCTCCTGCGCCTCGGCCTGGGCCTCCTCCGCCTGCTTCATCCCGCCCTCGATGGCCGCCGTGCGCGCGGCGAACGTCGCCTCGAAACGGGGCACGACAGCCCGCCAGAGGACGAACACCAGCAGCCCGAACGCGAGCGTGCCGATGATCAGATCGGCGGCGTTCGGTGCGATCGGGTTGACGCCGCCATCGGCGACAGCAAGGGCACCCATCGTCAGCCAGCTCCGCCGGCGATGAAGAAGAGGACGAAGCCGAGAATGGCCAGCGCTTCGGACAGGGCGAAGCCCAGGAACGCGATCGGCTGCAGCATGCCGCGCGCCTCCGGTTGGCGCGCCACGCCGTTGATGTAGGCGGCGAAGACGATGCCCACGCCGATACCGGGGCCGATGGCGGCCAGGCCGTAGCCGAGAGTGTTGAGGGTGCCGGTCATGCTCTTCCTCTCACAGGGGTGGGGTGCTGAACGGGTCGGTCGGGGGCCGATCAGTGTTCCTCGGTCAGGGAGCCGGCGACGTACAGTGCGGAGAGCAGGGTGAAGATGTAGGCCTGCAAGACCTGGACCAGGGCCTCGAAGAACGTGAAAACGAGCGCGAGCGCCAGGGACGCGACGCCGGCGACCTTGAGCAGACCGGCGGACTCGATGAGCAGGTACTCCGCCCCGAGCGCGAAGACGAGGATGAGCAGGTGTCCGGCGAACATGTTGGCGAACAATCGCAGCGACAGGGTGATCGGCCGGACGAGGAAGTTCGACATGAACTCGATCGGGACGATGATGGGCAGCAGCCAGAACGGCACACCGGACGGCACCGTCATGATCTTGACGTACCGCAGGAAGCCGTGACGGGCGATGCCGACCACGTTGAAGACGATGTAGCTGATCGCGGTGAGCACGTACGGGAAGGCGACGACGGACATCGTCGGGAACTGGATGTAGGGGATGATGCCGTACAGGTTGTTGAGGATGAGGAAGTAGAACAGCGCGAACAGCCACGGCACGAATCGCTTGAAGTCGCGGGCACCGATGATGTCCCGGGCGATCCCGTTGCGGACGAAGGCGTAGGCGCTCTCGCCGGCGAACTGCAGCTTCCCCGGCACCATGGCCCGGGGCTTGGCGGTCAGGTAGAAGAGGCCGGCGATCACGCCCACCGAGAGCAGCAGCTGGAGGGTCGGGCGCGTGAACCAGGGAAGGCTGTCGAAGTACGGCGCGAAGACGAAGTCGTTGGGCTCCGGTGGCTGGAACCCCTCGGCGCCCAGTGCGGCCAGGCTCGTCGTCACACGCGCTCACCCGCGCTCCGGTCCGCGCGGCCGAGCGTGCTTCTCCGGGTCGCGGGGACGTCGTCCGGGAAGTGCCAGAAGCGCACATAGACGAGGTACAGCGACAACCCCATGCCGCCGAGGACACCGAAGGCCACGAAGAAGCTCGTGCCCAGCCAGTTGTCGAGCAGCCAGCCCAGTCCGCCGTAGACGATGACTCCACCGAAGAGGTAGGAGAAAACCGCCCAGCCATCATCGCCACGGCTCGTGGCCCCGCCGTCAGACGTGGAGGTGCACCCCTGCTGCCTCATCGCAGGCGGAGCCTACCGGAGGCCCAGAGCCGTGGTCACGCCCCCGTCAGAGGCGCATCCGTGAGGCGCGCACGGTGCGTACGTGGGCCCACATGAGCCCTGCCAACCATGCCGACATGACGGCGACGGCGGCGACGGCGAACGCCGGCACGGACACCCACGACGCGTCACGCAGCGCCGCGACCACGACGCCGAGGAAGAGCACCTGGACGGCGTACCCGCCGAGCACCAGCACGGTGGTCAGCGTCGGATGGAGCCGGGCGGTCACTGTCATGAGCCCGGCCCCCGCAGCGAAGAAGACCGCGACGACAATAGATCCGAGCGCCGCGCTGGCTGCCCCCGCGCCACCGGCGAGGACCGCACCGGTCGCGACCGCGGCGACCGCGGCGGCCGCAGCGAGCGCGGCCGCCCTGGCGGTCATCGACGCCCTGGCACTGCTCACCGCACGTCCTCGGCGATCGAGCGATGCGGACGCGAGCCGCGGACCGTCACGACCGCGAGCAGGACCAGCGCCAGCGCGACGACGACGGCGGTGACCCAGTCGCTGCGCAGCCCGACGAGGACCGTGCCGAACGCGACCACAGCCGTCCAGCCGTACATGAGCAGCACTGCCCGCCGGTGCGAGTGTCCGATCTCGAGCAGCCGGTGGTGCAGGTGCTGCTTGTCGGGGGCGAACGGAGAGCGGCGGGCGCGCACCCGCCGGTAGATCGCCGCCAGCAGGTCGACGAAGGGCAGCGCCAGCACGGCGACCGGGAGGATAAGGGGGAGCAGCGTGGGCAGTGTCGCCCGGTCGATCGCGCCGGAGTCCAGCTGCCCGGTGAGGCTGATCGTGCTGGCCGCGAGCAGGTAGCCCAGCAACATCGAGCCGGAGTCGCCCATGAAGATGCGAGCCGGGTGGCTGTTGTGCGGCAGGAAGCCCAGGCAGATGCCGGAAAGCACGGCCGTGACGAGCACCGGCGTCACCATGACCGACAGGCCCTGGCTGGCGAACAGCCAGTACGAGTAGCTGAAGAAGGCACCCGCGGCGATGCCGGCGATGCCGGCAGCGAGGCCGTCGAGGCCGTCGACGAAGTTCATCGCGTTGGCCGTCACGAGGATCAGCCCGACGGTGAGCAGCGCACCGTCGGCGGTGCCGAGCACCAGCGGGCCGCCCGGGAGCGGCAGCCACAGCATCTGCAGGCCTTGGGTCACCGCAACACCGGCGGCGAGCGCCTGTCCGGCCAGCTTGGTCACGGCGTCGAGGTCCCAGACATCGTCAGCGACTCCGACGAGGCAGATGAGGACGGCGCCGAGCAGGAGCCCGCGAGTCTCCTGCGCGTCGCTGAGCGCACGGGTCACCCGCGGCAGGTGGGAGGCCAACCAGAAGGCGGCGAGCAGGCCGCCCAGCATGGCGAGCCCGCCCAGCCGTGGCACCGGCACGAGGTGGACGTCGCGCTCGCGGACGCTGGGCACGGCACCGACCCGGTAGGCCAGCCGAGCCACCCAGGGCACGAGCAGGTAGGTCGTCAGCGCTGCGACGACGAGCGTGAGGAGGTACTCGCGCACTAGCCGGCCTGGTCGACGGCGGTCGGCGCGGCGATCACCTGGACGGCCAGGGTCACCGCCTCGGCGATCTGGGCCGCGCAGGCACGGAACGCTGCGAGCGGCGCGCCGTAGGGGTCGGGTACGTCGTCGTCGGCGGCGGCGATGGGAGGCAGGCTGCTCCGGGCGGCGGCGGCGCGATCGACGAGCTCGCGCGCCCGGTCGGCCAGGTCGTCGCCGCTCGACGCCCCCAGACGCTGCACCCGCCCGACGACGGCGGCGATGCGCGCGAACTCCAGCAAGGTGAACGTACGGCGCAGCGCGCCCGGGTCCTCGGCGACGACGTGCGCAAGGTGCTCGCGCGTGGCGGCCAGGACCAGGTCGGCGCCCCGGACGTGCTCGCTCAGCAGCTCGCGGGCGCGGAAGCCGCTCGGGTCCACGCCCATCGCCCGCAGCGCGTCCTCGGCGTAGGGCTCCATCGGCGACCCCTCGTGCCCCCACGTGCCGGCGCTGGCCACAACGAACCTGTCCGCGGTGGCACCGAGACGACGGGACAGCACGGCCGCCGTGATCCGCTCAGCCATCGGTGAGCGACACACGTTGCCCGTGCAGACGTGCAGGATCCGGAAGCTCGTCATGCGGCCACGTCGATGTCCGGGAGGACCTCGCGCAGCGATTCGACGCTCACGGCGCCGACCCGGAGCACCCGTGGCGTCGCGGTCGTGACGTCGACGATCGTCGAGGGCCGGTCGTCCGGCGAGGGGCCCCCCTCGAGGTACACCGCGACGGCGTCGCCGATCTGTTCCCGCGCCTCCGCGGCGTCGCACGCGGCTGGTCGGCCGCTGCGGTTGGCGCTGCTCACGGCCAGGGGACCGGTCTCCTGCAGCACCTCGAGCGCCACGGGGTGCAGCGGCATCCGCACGGCGACGGTGCCGCCGGTGTCGCCGAGGTCCCAGGTCAGGCTCGGCTGCTCGAGGCAGACCAGCGTCAGTCCCCCCGGCCAGAACGCCTCGACGAGGCGCAGCCCGGCGTCGGACACGCCGGTGGCGACCCCGTGCAGCGTCGCCGTGGCACCCACGAGCACCGGGACCGGGAGATCACGGCCGCGGTCCTTGGCGTCGAGGAGCAGGGCGACAGCGTCAGGACGGAAGGCGTCGGCCGCGATCCCGTACACCGTGTCGGTCGGCAGCACCACGAGGTCACCGCGTCGCAGTGCCGACACGGCGGCTGCGATGCCGGCAGGTCGCTCCGCGCCGTCGCGGGTGTCGAAGGTACGGCTCACTCGGGGCCGGCCCGACGCGCGGACAGGTAGCGCGGGCGCCCGGCGAGGTCGTTGCCGGTCGCCACGTCAGCCCAGCCACTGGCGGCGAGCGCGCGCACCTGTCCGGCGGTGCGGGAGTCGTGCTCGCAGACCAGCAGTCCTCCCGGGCGGAGCAGGACCGCGGCCACAGCGACCACGGTACGCACCACGGCCAGCCCGTCGGGCCCTGCGAAGAGCGCGCGCGGCGGGTCGTGCTCGCGGACCTCCGGGTCCATCGCGCTGCAGTCGCCGTCCGGCACGTACGGCGGGTTGGCGACGACGACGTCGGCGGTGCCGGCGAGCCGGGCCAGCACACCGGCGGGAGGCCCGACCTCGGCGATGTCGGCCAGCAGCGCGTCCACCCGCTCGCCCATGCGGTGGGCGGCCACGTTGCGCACCGCCCAGGCGTGGGCGACCGGGTCGAGCTCGACGGCCGCGACCCGGGCGGCGGGCACCTCCATGGCGACGGCGAGGGCGATGGCCCCCGAGCCGGTGCACAGGTCGACCACGACCGCAGGCCGGCCTAGCGCGGCCTGCCGAGCCGCCTCGTCGACCGCCGCCCCGGCGACCACCTCGGTCTCCGGACGCGGCACGAACACACCGGGCCCGACGAGCAGCTCCAGGTGTCGGAACGGAGCCCGCCCCGTCAGGTGCTGGAGCGGCTCGCGTGCCGCCCGGCGCCCGACGAGCGCCTCGAATCGGGCCGCCTGCTCGGACGTCGGATCGGCCGCCGGCAGCAGCCCGGCTCGCCCGGCGCCGAGCACCAGGCCCGCGAGCACCTCCGCGTCGTGTCGCGGCGACGGCACGCCGGCGGCCGCCAACTGGCGCGCCGCCGCCGCCAGCACCTCGCGCAGCGGCCGATCTGGCGAGTCGGTCGTCATCGCCCCACCCCGGCGAGCCGGGCTGCCGTGTCGGCGTCGACGCAGGCCTGCACGACCGGGGCGAGGGCGCCGTCGAGCACCTGGTCCAGGTTGTAGGCCTTGTAACCCACGCGGTGGTCGCTGATGCGGCTCTCGGGGAAGTTGTAGGTGCGGATCCGCTCGCTGCGGTCGACAGTCCGCACCTGGCTGCGCCGGACGTCGGAGGCCTCGCGCTCCGCCTCCTGCTCGGCCATGGCGAGCAGCCGGGCGCGCAGGATGCGCAACGCCTGCTCCTTGTTCTGCAGCTGGCTCTTCTCGTTCTGGCACGAGACGACCAGCCCGGTGGGCAGGTGGGTGATCCGCACAGCGGAGTCGGTGGTGTTGACGCTCTGCCCACCGGGGCCTGAGGAGCGGAACACGTCCACGCGCAAGTCGCCGGGGTCGACGGCCACCTCCGCCGGGTCCGCGACCTCGGGCAGGACGAGCACGCCGGCCGCCGAGGTGTGGATGCGGCCCTGCGACTCGGTCACCGGCACTCGCTGGACCCGGTGGACGCCGCCCTCGAACTTCAGCCGGGCGTACGGCGCCGAGCCGGGCTCCGGCGCGCCGCGGGCCTTTACCGCGACCGACACGTCCTTGTAACCACCGAGGTCGGAGGGCTCCGCGTCGAGCACCTCGGTGGTCCAGCCGCTGCGCTCGGCGAAGCGGAGGTACATCCGCAGCAGGTCACCGGCGAACAGCGCCGACTCCTCGCCACCCTCGCCGGCCTTGATCTCCAGGATCACGTCCCGGTCATCGTGTGGGTCGCGCGGCACGAGCAGCCCCTCGAGGTGCGCCTCGAGGACCGCCTGCCGCTCGCCGAGGAAGGCGGCCTCCGTGGCGAAGGTCGGGTCCTCGCCGGCCAGCTCCTGCGCGGTCGCCCGGTCACCCGTCACCCGTTCCAGCTCCCGGTAGGTGGCGACGACCTGGCTCAGCTCTGCGTAACGCCGGCCCAGTCGCCGAGCGAGCCCCGGATCGGCATGCACCGCCGGGTCGGCGAGCCGGCGCTCGAGGTCGGCGTGCTCCGCGATCAGCGCGGGCAGCCGCTCGACGAGGGCCCCGCCGACCTCCTCCACGCTCAGCTCCCTCCCGCTCGCCGCGGACCACGGATCCGTGAGCACGCGACGACGGCGCCGGCCCGGGCGCGCGGTGTGCGCGGGGGCCGACGCCGTCGACGTGGCTACTTGCCGGAACCGGACTTCTTTGCGTAGCGGGCCTCGAAGCGGGCGATGCGGCCGCCGGTGTCGAGGATCTTCTGCTTGCCGGTGTAGAACGGGTGGCACTGCGAGCACACGTCGGCGTGGATGACGCCGTTCTTGGCGGTGCTTCGCGTGGTGAACGCCGCGCCGCAGGTGCAGGTCACCTGCGTCTCGACGTACGCGGGGTGGGTGTCTGGCTTCACGAGCGTCTCCTTGTCCGCAGCCCTGGGGTCCGGCGCAGCGTCGGCGCGAGGCCCCCTCGCCGCCGACACCGGCGGCCGGAGCGGGTGCATCGGAGGGGAACCGGGGCCGGCCGCCCAGTATTCCAACCACCCAGTATTCCAGCCACGGGTGGCCGCCACCAAACCGATCCACCAGAGCCAAGGCCGGCCGGGGCGGGGACCACCCCCCAAGCGTCCCCACTCCGGCCGGTGTCGAGTGGGATCAGCCGACCGCGAACTCGGCCGCGGCCTCGGCGCGCGAACGGCCATCGGCCATCGACTCGCACGACGGGCAGAACCGCCAGCGGGCCTTGTTGTGACGGCCGCACCGCGGGCAGGTCCAGCCCTCGGCGTTGTTCATGACGACCTCCTCCGCGCGCGGGACGGCGCGCCTGCGAGGTCCACGATCCGCCGCACCGGGCTCTGGCACCACCGCGGAGGCAATGATCCGGCTGTCCGACGGCGGTTTCGGACCGAGCGATCCAGCCGACCTCGGCCGTTCGGTGGATCAGTCGTCGCCGCCGGCGCCCGGCATGGACTTTTGGACCTGCATGAGGAACTCGATGTTGCTGCGGGTGTCCTTGAGCTTGTTGAGCAGCAGTTCGATGGCCTGTTGCTGGTCCAGCCCGGACAGCAGCCGGCGCAGCCTCCACATGACCTGCAGCTCGTCGCGCGGCATGAGGATCTCTTCGCGCCGGGTGCCGGAGGCGTCGACGTCGACGGCCGGGAAGATCCGCTTGTCGGCCAACGAGCGGGACAGCCGCAGTTCCATGTTGCCGGTGCCCTTGAACTCCTCGAAGATCACCTCATCCATCTTCGAGCCGGTCTCGACGAGCGCGGTGGCGAGGATGGTCAGCGACCCGCCGTGCTCGATGTTGCGCGCCGCCCCGAAGAACCGCTTGGGCGGGTAGAGCGCGCTGGAGTCGACGCCACCGGAAAGGATGCGGCCGCTGGCCGGGGCGGCGAGGTTGTATGCCCGGCCGAGCCGGGTGATCGAGTCGAGCAGCACGACGACGTCGTGGCCCAGCTCGACGAGGCGCTTCGCCCGCTCGATGGCGAGCTCGGCGACTGTCGTATGGTCGTCGGCCGGGCGGTCGAAGGTCGAGGCGATCACCTCGCCCTTGACCGCTCGCTGCATGTCGGTGACCTCCTCCGGACGCTCGTCCACGAGGACGACCATGAGGTGGCACTCCGGGTTGTTCGTCGTGATCGCGTTGGCCATCGCCTGCAGGATGAGCGTCTTGCCGGCCTTGGACGGCGAGACGATGAGCCCGCGCTGGCCCTTGCCGATCGGCGCCACCAGGTCGATGACCCGCGTCGTGACGATCCCGGCCTCGGTCTCCAGGCGCAGCCGCTCCTGCGGGTAGAGCGGGGTCAGCTTGCCGAAGTCCGGGCGCTGGCGAGCCAGCTCCGGGTCGGCGCCGTTGATCGAGTCGATCCGGACGAGCGGGTTGAACTTCTCCCGCCGCTCGCCCTCGCGCGGCTGCCGCACGGCACCGGTGATGGCGTCGCCCTTGCGCAGGCCGGTCCGGCGGGCCAGCGAGAGCGAGACGTAGACGTCGTCGGGGCTGGGGAGGTAGCCGGAGGTCCGCACGAACGCGTAGTTGTCGAGGATGTCGACGATGCCGGCCACCGGGAGGAGGACGTCGTCGTCGGAGACCTCCGGCTCGTCGAACCGCTCGCCACCGCGGGTCCGGCCGCCGCGGTCGCGCTCCCGCAGCCGGTCGCGACCGCGCCGGCGCCGGCGGCGGCCACCCCGCTCCTCGCTGTCATCGTCGTCGCGGCGCTGCGGCTGGCCCTGCTGGCCCTGCTGGCCCTGCTGGCCCTGCTGGCCCTGCTGGCCCTGCTGGCCCTGCTGGCCCTGCTGACTCTGCTGGCCCTGCTGACTCTGCTGGCCCTGCTGGGCACCGCCCTGGCGCTCGCGGCGCTCCGGTCGGTCGGTGCGCGCCTGGGTGCGCGGCGGCTCCGCACGCGGCTGCTCCGCACGCGGCTGTTCCGCGGCGGACGCCTGCAGTCGAGCCTGCTCCGTGCGCGCGCCGTCCCCGCGCGGTGGGACCTCGCCATCGGCGGAGCCTTCGCGGGACGAACGCGCGCCATTGCCGGTGGCAGGAGCCGGGGCGGTGGCCGGCGCACCGGACCGAGCCGCCGTGATCGCCTCGACGAGCTGGCTCTTGCGCATACGCGCCGTCCCCGTGATGCCGAGGCTGCCGGCCAGCTGTTGCAGCTCGGGCAGCACCATGCCGGACAGGCCACTGCCGCGGCGGCGGGACGGCTTGCCTGGCTCGTCGCCGGCCGGCTGCGCGGCCTCGGACGTCGGCGCGTGGATGTCGAGAGTGTCGCTCACTCAGGGTCCTTCCCCTGGACCGGCGTCGGCGGGGCCGACGCCTGCTCGTGGTGCCCGCCGGTCCGGCACGCGAACGGCCGCTGGAGCGGGCGGGACGCACCGGTGCTCGGTGGGCGAGTGCGTCGCGGGCCCGTCGCCTCCGCCGCGGCGGACGCGGTTCCGGGAAGGAGCCTCGTCGCACAACGAGCAAGACGGGGGAACGGGTGTCACGTCGCGGGCCGGGAGATGGCTCCGGTGCGGCAGTGACGAGAGCACGCGCCCGAGGGCGTTCGGTGCAGTGTCACAGTAACACCTCGCACCCCTCGGTTGTGCCCGGAGCCTGTCCGCGACTCGGCGACACGCCGGAAAGCCACCCCGGTGGGCTGGTGCGGATCGAGCCGCACCGTGGCGGCGAGCGGCACGGCACCTACCACGCTCACTGCGTGACAACGGTGGCGCCGGCCGCGACATCGAGGCCGTGCACCTGCCACCCACGCGCCGTCGCGGCGACCTCGGCCAGCAAGCCCTCGCCGACGCCCAGCACGATCACGCTCGGGCCGGCCCCGGACACGGCAGCGGCCAGGCCGCGCGCCCGCAGGGCCTCGACGAGATCGAGGGTGCCCGGCATGGCCGCCCGCCGCTGCTCCTGGTGCAGCCGGTCTGCCGTGGCCGGCAGCAGCAGGTCCGGGCGGCGGGTCAGCGCCTCGACGAGCAGGGCGGACCGGCCGGCGGTGAATGCGGCATCCGCGTGCGACACCGCGGCGGGCAGCACCCCCCGGGCGGTCGCGGTGGGGAGTCTGGCGTCGGGTACGGCGACCACTGGCCGCAGGGCGGGGTGGACCGGCAGCGCTGCGGCGCGCGGCCCGCCGGGCTCGGTCCAGGCCACCACGAGTCCGCCGAGCAGAGCGGCAGCGGCGTTGTCCGGGTGCCCTTCCATGGCCACCGCGAGCAGCAGCAGCGCGGCGTCGTCGGGACGTGCCCGCGGCGGCAGCAGTGCGCGACCGGCGAGCAGTCCGGCCACCGTGGCGGCCGCCGAGGACCCGAGACCGCGTGCGTGCGGGATCACGTTGCTGGTCTGGATGCGCAGCCCGCACGCCCTCGCCCCGGCGTACTTCAGCAGCCGGCGCACGGCCCGCGCCACGAGGTGGTTCCCGTCGCTGGGCACGGCGCCGGCCCCCTCACCCGCCGCGTCGACCCGGACGTCCGTGGGGTCGTCACCGGCGGCCTCCACGACCACCTCGTCGACGAGATCGAGCGCGAGGCCGAGGGCGTCGAATCCCGGGCCGAGGTTGGCGCTGGTGGCCGGCGCGCGCACCCGTACCGGACTGCCCCGGTACGGCTGCGTGCCTTCCGGAACGGGCCTCGGCGTGCTCACCCTTCCAGCCCAAGGGCGGTGGCGGCGGTGTACGCGTCGACGGGGATGCGGACCGGCGCTGGTGCCCCGTCAAGAGCCCACTGCGGGTCCTTGAGACCGTGCCCGGTCAGCGTGCAGACGACGGTGAGCCCGGCGGCAAGGTCGCCGGCGGCGTGGCGCGCCAGCAGCCCGGCGACCGAGGCGGCGCTGGCCGGCTCACAGAACAGCCCCTCCCGCGCGGCCACCAGCCGGTGCGCGGCGAGGAGCTCCGCGTCGGTGACCGCGTCGATGCGGCCCCCGGAGCCGTCGCGGGCCGCCACCGCCCCGGCCCACGACGCCGGGTTGCCGATCCGGATCGCCGTGGCCACGGTCTCCGGGGCGTCGACCGGGTGGCCGGCCACGATCGGTGCGGCTCCGGCGGCCTGGAAGCCCCACATCTGTGGTCGCCGTGACGCGAGGCCATCGGCCGCGTACTCACGGTAGCCCTTCCAGTAGGCCGTGATGTTGCCGGCGTTGCCGACCGGCAGGCAGTGCACGTCGGGAGCGTCGCCGAGCGCGTCGACCACCTCGAAAGCAGCCGTCTTCTGTCCTTCGATGCGTGCGGGGTTGACCGAGTTGACCAGCACGACCGGATAGGCCTCCCCGATCTTGCGGGCGAGTGTGAGGCAGTCGTCGAAGTTGCCGTCGACCTGCAGGATCGTCGCGCCGTGCGCCACCGCCTGCGCCAGCTTGCTCATGGCGATCTTGCCGACGGGGACGAGCACCGCACAGGTGAGCCCGGCCGCTGCGGCGTACGCGGCAGCCGACGCGCTCGTGTTGCCGGTCGAGGCGCAGACCACCGCCTTGGCCCCCGCCTGTTTGGCCACAGTGATCGCCACCGTCATGCCGCGGTCCTTGAACGAACCGGTGGGGTTCGCGCCGTCGAACTTCAGGTGTACGTCGCACCCGGTCAGCGCCGAGAGGTGCTCGGCGCGCACGAGCGGGGTGCCGCCCTCGCCGAGGGACACGACCGTCGCGGCGGCGACCGCCGGGAGCCGTTCGCGGTACTCCTCGATGACGCCGCGCCAGGGCTGGGCCACTGTCGTTGCTCCTCGTGCGGTCGGGATCGGGTCGAAAGCCGTCGCTCAGCCGCCGTCGTCGTTGCCCCGGCGAGGGCTCACGCGGACTCCACCCGCATGACCCCGAGCACGTCGCGCACGTCCGGGTGGCTGCGCAGCGCTGCGACGGTGAGCGCGAGCGCCTCGTCGGTCGCGGTGTGGGTGACGACCACGAGTTCGGCGTCGTCGGCCCCGTGCTGCTGCTGGCGTACGGTCTCGATGGAGACGTGGTGGCGGGCGAATTCCGAGGCCACCGCGGCCAGCACGCCGGGCCGGTCGGCGACGTCGAGGCTGATGTGGTAGCGCGTTCGGGTCTCACCCATGGGACGGACGGGCAGCGCCGCGTACGCCGACTCCCCCGTCCCTCGCACGCCCTGCACGCGGTGACGCGCCACCGTCACCAGGTCACCGAGCACGGCGCTGGCCGTCGGCGCGCCGCCGGCTCCCTGACCGTAGAACATCAGTCGTCCGGCCGACTCGGCCTCGACGACGACGGCGTTGTAGGCCTCGCCGACGCCGGCCAGCGGGTGGCTGCGCGGCAGCATCGCCGGATGCACCCGCACGGCGACGCCGGCCCCGTCGGGCGCGAGCTCGCAGATGGCGAGCAGCTTGACGACACAGCCCATCGCCTGGGCGGAGGCGACGTCGGCCGCCGATACGTCGGTGATGCCCTCACGGTGGACGTCGGCAGCGGTGACCCTCGTGTGGAATGCCAGACCGGCCAAGATCGCCGCCTTGGCCGCGGCGTCGAAGCCCTCAATGTCGGCCGTCGGGTCGGCCTCCGCGTAGCCGCGGGCTTGTGCCTCCTCAAGTGCCTCGGAGAACCCGGCCCCCGATCGATCCATGCGGTCCAGCACGAAGTTGGTGGTGCCGTTGACGATCCCGAGGACGCGGCGTACGCGGTCACCGGCCAGCGAGTCGCGCACCGGCCGCAGCAGCGGGATGGCGCCGGCCACGGCGGCTTCGTAGTACAGGTCGACGCCGTGCTTCTCGGCCGCCTCGTGCAGCGTCGCGCCGTCCTCGGCCAGCAGCGCCTTGTTGGCCGTGACGACCGACGCGCCGTGCTCCATCGCCGAGAGCAGCAGCGTGCGGGCCGGTTCGATGCCGCCTACCACCTCCACGACGACGTCGATATCGGCGCGACGGACCAGTGCCTCGGCATCGGTGGTGAACAGCGCCGGGTCGACGCCGCTGGCGCTGCGGTCGCGACCGGCCCGGCGGACCCCGATACCAGCCAGCTCGAGCGGCGCGCCGACCCGGGCGGAGAGGTCGTCGGCGTCCGCCGTGAGCAGCCGGGCGACCTGGGTGCCCACGACGCCGTGGCCGAGCAGCGCGACACGCAGCGGGGCCGTCCTCATCTGCGCTCCTCGGTGGTCGGGGCGTCCAGTGTCCGGCAGCGCGACCCGCTTGGTGCGCGTCTGTCCACGTCCTGGGACGCCCGTCTCACGGCGAGCACGGCACGTCCAGCCGCAGCAGGTCGTCCGAGGTTTCGCGGCGCACGACGAGCCGGGCCTCGCCGTCGCGCACGGCGACCACCGGCGGGCGCGGGACGTGGTTGTAGGAGCTCGCCAGGCCACGGCAGTAGGCGCCGGTGGCCGGCACCGCAAGCAGGTCACCCGGCCCGACGTCGGCCGGCAGGAACTCGTCCTTGACGACGATGTCCCCGGACTCGCAGTGCTTGCCCACGACACGGGCCAGCACCGGCGGAGCGTTCGATCGGCGGCCGGCGAGGGTGGCGCTGTAGTCGGCGTCGTACAGCGCGGTGCGCACGTTGTCGCTCATGCCGCCGTCGACGGCGACGTACGTGCGCGTGGCGCCGGCGTCGAGCTCGACCTGCTTGACGGTACCCACGGTGTAGAGGGTGAAGGTGCTCGGGCCGGCGATCGCGCGGCCGGGCTCGACGAAGACCCGCGGGGCCTCCACGCCGTAGGCGGCGCACTCGTGCGCGACGATGCGGGCCATCTGTGTGGCCAGCCGTGCGGGGGGCAGCGGGTCGTCCTGGCGTGTGTAGGCGATCCCGAACCCACCACCGAGCCCGAGCTCTGGCAGCACGACGCCGTGCTCGTCGCGCACGGCCGCGTGCAGACCGAGGACCCGGCTGGCCGAGACCTCGAAGCCCTGCGTGTCGACGATCTGCGAACCGATGTGGGAGTGCAGGCCGACCAGCTCGAGCGTCGGCTCGGCCAGCACCCGCCGGACGGCTTCGGCGGCCGTGCCGCCGGCGAGCGAGAAGCCGAACTTCTGGTCCTCGTGGGCGGTCGCGATGTACTCGTGGGTGTGCGCCTCGACCCCGACGGTGACCCGCACGAGCACGCGCGGGCGCCGACCACACCCGGCCGCGAGCCGGGCCAGCAACGCGATCTCGCCGAAGGAGTCCACGACGACGCGCCCGACGCCGGCGTCGAGCGCGGCAACCAGCTCAGCCGCCGACTTGTTGTTGCCGTGCAACGCGATCCGCTCGGCCGGAAACCCGGCAGACAGGGCCACATGAAGCTCGCCGCCGGTGCAGACGTCGAGTCCCAGCCCCTCCTCGGCCGTCCAGCGGGCAGTGGCCAGGCACAGGAATGCCTTGCCGGCGTAGAAGACGTCGGCACCGCCGCACAGGTCGGCGAACGCTCCGGCGTAAGCGTCACGAAAAGCGCGCGCGCGGGCGCGGAAGTCGTCCTCGTCGACGACGTACGCCGGAGTACCGAAACGTTCGGCGAGCTCGCTGACCTGGACTCCGGCCACCGCCAGCACTCCGTCGGCGTCTTTGGCCACATGTCCAGCCCACAACCCCGGTGCGAGCGCGTTGACGTCGGCGGGCGGGCGCAGCCACCCGGGGGCCCGGCCCAGTGTGGCCAGGTCGCCGTGCAGCGCCCCGGCTTCGTGCGCGCGCACGACTACATCCGCTCCGGCGCCGAGACGCCCAGCAGACCGAGACCATTGGCCAGCACGGTACGGGTCGCCTCGACCAGCCACAGCCGCGCGGTGTGCAGCGGTGTCGTCGCCTCGTCGCCGCGCGGAAGCACCCGGCACGCGTCGTAGAAGCGGTGGTAGGTGCCGGCGAGTTCCTCGAGGTAGCGCGCGATGCGGTGCGGCTCCCGCAGCTCCGCGGCCGTGGCCACGACGCGCGGGAACTCGCCCAACGCGCCGAGCAGGTCGCCCTCCCGCTCGTGCTCGAGCAGCTGTGGCTGCAGACCCGCGACCTCGCCGAGGTCGAGTCCGAGCTCACGGGCGTTGCGCAGCACGCCGGCGGTGCGGGCGTGGGCGTACTGCACGTAGAAGACCGGGTTGTCACT
Source organism: Jiangellales bacterium (assembly GCA_038246785.1). Taxonomy (GTDB): domain Bacteria; phylum Actinomycetota; class Actinomycetes; order Jiangellales; family Jiangellaceae; genus JBBRVP01. Next base: position 74,134 of record JBBRVP010000009.1, on the reverse strand, counting down.
CGTCCGCCGCGCCCACAGGTCGAGGTCGAGGTCGATCGGGCTGTCGGTGGAGTACCGGGCGAGCGCGTAGCGCCCGGCGTCGGCCCCGATGGCCTCGACGAGCTCTTCCAGCGTCACCGTCGTCCCGGCCCGCTTGCTCATCCGCAGCGGCTTGCCGTCCTGGAACAAGTTGACCAGCTGCCCGATCAGGATCTCGAGCGTGGCACTGGGGTCGTCGCCGTAGGCCGCGGCCAGCGCGCGGTAGCGCGCGACGTAGCCGTGATGGTCGGCGCCCAGCATGATCAGGACGCGGTCGAAGCCGCGCTCGCGCTTGTCGAGGTAGTAGGCGGCGTCGGCGGCGAAGTAGGTCCAGCTGCCGTCGGCCTTGACGAGCACGCGGTCCTTGTCGTCCCCGAACGTCGTGGTACGCAGCCAGGTGGCGCCGTCGGCGAGGTAGACGTTCCCGCTCTCGGACAATCGCTCCAGGGCGCTGTCGAGCTCACCCTTGTCGTGCAGGTCCTTCTCGTTGAAGTAGACGTCGAAGCGGACGCCGAAGTCGGACAGCGAGCGCTTGATCTCCTCGAACATGAGGTGCAGCCCGTCCGCGTGGAACGCCGCGAGCGCGTCCGCGTCGCCGTGCTCGAGCAGGCCGGGGCGGCGCGCGAGCACCGCGTGGGCGATGTCGGCGACGTAGGCGCCGCCGTAGCCGTCCGGCGGGGTCGGCTCGCCTTTGGCCGCGGCGAGCAGCGAATCTGCGAAGCGATCGACCTGGGCGCCGGCGTCGTTGAAGTAGTACTCGCGCGTCACCTCGGCGCCACAGACCAGCAGGACGCGCGCCAGGGCGTCGCCCACAGCCGCCCAGCGGACGTGCCCCAGGTGCAGGGGGCCCGTCGGGTTGGCCGAGACGAACTCGAGGTTGAAGCGCTGGCCGCCGAGGCTGGCGTTGCCGCCATAGCCGCTCCCCGCCTCGACGACGGTGCGGACCACCTCGCCCTGTGCCGCCGTGTCGAGGGTGATGTTGACGAAACCCGGCCCGGCGACGTCGACCCGCGCGATCCCCTCCCTTGCTGCCAGCCGGTCCGCGAGATCGTCGGCCAGCTGCCGCGGCGGCATCCCGGCCCGCTTGGCCAACTGCAGTGCCACATTGGTGGCGTAGTCGCCGTGCTCCCGCTGCCGCGGGCGCTCGACGGTGACGGCCGCCGGGAGACCGTCCGCGAGCGTCACCACGCCGTCCTCGACGGCTTCGGCGAGGACGTCGCGGAGCAGGCTGGACAGGGCCTCGGGGGTCACCGGGGCAGCGTAACGGCGACCGGTCGCCGCCCTCGTGGCTGATATCGTCGACGCCGCCCCGGGCCCCCGTAGCTCAGGGGATAGAGCACCGCCCTCCGGAGGCGGGGGCGCAGGTTCGAATCCTGCCGGGGGCGCTGCCGCAAGCCTCGGCGAGCACCCTCAGCGGACCGACCAGGTATGGACCGGCGAGCCCTCACTGGCATGCGCCACGTAGTCCAGCGTCGTCCTGCGTAGCGCCTCTGCCCGCCCGTACCGCTGCTCGTGCTCGGCCGCCCTCGCCAGTATCCAGGCCGCACCCGTGCGTCTCGAGGCGACCCGCTCACCGACCTCGGCTAGCCGCCCGGCGCTGTCGACGGGGTCGAATCCGGCCGTGTCCAGGCCACGCTGGGCGACGGGCAACAACTCCTCCACGAGCCGCCGCGCCACGACCCGGCGCAGCCCGCCCCAGCCGTCCGGCCACGCAAGCTCCGCGTCGAGGCCCCGCTTGGCCGCGCGGTAGAAGTCGCGGCGCACGCCGGCGAACGGGACGACGTTGACCACCTCCTCCATCGAGTCGGCGAAGGCCAGCGTGAGCCCGAGCAGGAGAGCCGCACCGGCCGCCATGTCGCGGGCCGTCGGTCCAGAGGGCAGCGCGCGCAGCTCCAGTCGCAGGTGGCCACCCTCGACCGGGTCGTAGACCGGACGCACCCACGACCAGATCGTGCCCAGGTGCAGGCGCAGCTCGTCGAGCGCGGGCGCGCCCCCGTCGAGGACGTCCTCCCCCGGCGCGGACGGCGACAGCGACGGGATCAGCGGTGGGTGGTGGCGCACCGCCTGTTCGAACAGGTCGTATGCGCCACCGCCGAGCCACTCCTCGCCGAAGGCGACACGGGGAAAGGCCGGCCAGCGCCCGTCGCGAACGTCGACGGCCTGCTTGAAAAGCGCCACCCTGGTCTCCTGCCAGAGCCGGTGGCCGCAGAAGAAAGGCGCGTTGCCGGACGCGGCGAGCGTGACGACGGTGGCCAGTCGGGCGGCGTTGAAGAAATCGCGGAACGAACTCGGGTCCACCCGCAGGTGCAGCTGCCAGGAGGTGCTGGCGCCCTCCAGCGCGACGGTGCGCGCCTGCAACGCCAGCGGCTCTGCGCCGTCGATGCGCAGGTTGACCGGCGCGCCGCGCATCCGCTCCAGCCCGTTCTCCAGCGCTCGGTAGCGCGCCTCGTCCGTGATGGCGTCGGGACCGAGGTCCTCGGTGGTAATGCTCGGCACGATGCCGGCGACGACGAGCCGCCCTCCCGCCGCCCGCGCCGCGCCGTCGACGAGACTGATCACGTCGGTGAGCTCGGCCTCGAGCTCGGCCAGTGCCGGGCCGCAGGCCGGGCGGTGGCCGAGGTTGGCCTCCACGTTGAACTTCGCCAGCTCGGAGACGATGCGCGGGTCCGTCAGGTCCTTCTGCACCGCCGCCGAGATCGGAGCGACCCGACCGTCGGCTCCGACGAACGAGGCCTCGAGCTCGGCACCCATGGTGCGCGGGCCGATGCCGAACCCTGGCCTGTCGAGGACGCCGGCGAGCAGGGAGAGGCTCTCCTGGAGCCGCTGCCCGAAGGCGGCGTACTCGTCGTCGTCGAACCGATCGCGTTCGACGTGCGCGCCCATGTCTGTGCTCCCGATGCGGTCCCGGCGAGCCGGCGGTGCCTCGCCCCTCCGCGGAACGGTAGCGGGGCAACCTGCCGGCCCAGCCGCCCGGCACCGGTTCGCGGGCCGATGTGGGGAGCAGTACCCCATCCCCTCCCGGTGGTGGGGGTCCCCAGCCCCGGTAGGTCCGCGGTGGGGGATCCCCGCCCCATTCCCGTCCGCGTCCATCCTGGCGCCGGCGGCTAGCCTGGGAGCCCCACACCTAGACCCTCCCGATGCGGAAGAGGGGGACGCGGCCGTGACCACCCAGGCCCCGCACCATGACCCGACCTCCAAGGACCCGACCTCCTTGGAGCCGACGTCCGGTTTCGGCCCCAACGAGTGGCTGGTCGAGGAGCTGCACCAGCAGTGGCTCGAGGACCCTGGCTCAGTAGACCCGGCCTGGGCCGACCTGTTCGCCGATCGGGAGCCCCCGACGACCTCGACCCGGCAGGCCGCGGCGAGCGACGCCGGCCCACAGACCGGGCGACCCGCGCCGGAGCGCGCGGACGGCGCGACGTCGCGCACTCCGCGAGACAGCGACGTGGCCACCCGTCCGCCCTCTGCGGGCTCGCGGCAGACCGGCGCGCGCGCCGCCGCCGCACCCGCCGACGTACCCGCCGAGTCGCCGGCCGCCGCGTCGAAGGAGGCGCCGGCCGCGTCGACGAAGACGCGGGAGGCTGCCGGCGAGCCCGGGCCGTCGGCTGGGCCGTCATCGCCCGCCTCGAGGACGGCAGCTCAGCAGGGCAGTCCGGCCAAGCCGCCAACGTCACCGGCCAAGGAGCCGTCGTCAGCTGCGCCGAGCACCGCAGCACCCGAGCCGCGCCCGTTGCGCGGGCCGGCCGCCCGCGTCGTCACCAACATGGAGACGAGCCTCGAGCTGCCGACCGCGACGAGCGTGCGCGCCGTACCGGCCAAGCTGCTCGTCGACAACCGAATCGTCATCAACAACCACCTCTCCCGCTCGCGTGGCGGCAAGGTGTCCTTCACGCACCTCATCGGTTTCGCCCTCGTCAAGGCGCTCGCCCGGATGCCCCAGATGAACGCCTCCTTCTCCGAGGTCGACGGCAAGCCGGCTGTGGTCCAGCCCGAGCACGTCAACCTCGGGCTGGCGATCGACCAGCAGAAGCCCGACGGCACGCGCCAACTGCTCGTCCCGGGCATCAAGTCCGCCGAGACGTTCGACTTCGCGCAGTTCTGGGCCGCGTACGAAGACCTCATCCGCAAGGCGCGCAGCGGCAAGCTCACCGTCGACGACTTCGCCGGTACGACTATCAGCCTCACCAACCCCGGCACGATCGGCACCGTCCACTCGGTCCCGCGCCTCATGAAGGGCCAGGGGACGATCATCGGCGTCGGAGCCATGGAGTACCCCGCCGAGTTCCAGGGCGCCAACCCCGAGACGCTGGCCCGGCTTGCCGTGAGCAAGACGGTGACCCTGACCAGCACCTACGACCACCGCATCATCCAGGGCGCCCAGTCCGGCGACTTCCTGCGGGTGGTCCACGGGCTGCTGCTCGGCGAGGAGGGCTTCTACGACGAAATCTTCCGGGCGCTGCGGATCCCGTACGAGCCGATCCGCTGGGCCGCCGACCAGACGGTGAGCCACGAGGACGAGATCGGCAAGCAGGCCCGTGTCCTCGAACTGATCCACGCCTACCGCGTCCGCGGGCACCTGATGGCCGACACCGATCCGCTGGAGTACCGGCAGCGCAGCCACCCCGATCTCGATGTCACCAGCCATGGGCTCACGCTGTGGGACCTCGACCGCGAGTTCGCGACCGGCTCCTTCGGCGGCGAGCTGCCGCTCATGAAGCTGCGCGACATCCTCGGCGTCCTGCGCAACGCCTACTGCCGCACGGTCGGTATCGAGTACATGCACATCCAGGAGCCCGAGCAGCGGAGCTGGATCCAGGAGCGCGTCGAGCGCCCGCACGAGCGGATGCCGCGTGAGGACCAGCTGCGCATCCTGCACAAGCTCAACCAGGCCGAGGCGTTCGAGACGTTCCTGCAGACCAAGTACGTCGGCCAGAAGCGCTTCTCGCTCGAGGGCGGCGAGTCCATGATCCCGCTGCTCGACGAGGTCATCGAGGCAGCGGCCGAGGCGGGCCTGGACGAGGCGTGCATCGGCATGCCGCACCGCGGCCGGCTCAACGTGCTGGCCAACATCGTGGGCAAGAGCTATGCGCAGATCTTCCGTGAGTTCGAGGGCAACATCGACCCGCGCACGGTCCAGGGCTCCGGCGACGTGAAGTACCACCTCGGCGCCGACGGCGTCTTCACCGCGCTGGGCGGGGCCACCATCAAGGTCTCGCTGAGTGCGAACCCGAGCCACCTCGAGGCCGTCGACCCGGTCCTGGAAGGCATCGCGCGGGCCAAGCAGGACCTGCTCGACCGCGGCCAGGACTTCCCGGTGCTGCCGCTGCTGATGCACGGCGACGCGTCCTTCGCCGGTCAGGGGGTCGTCGCCGAGACGCTCAACCTGTCCCAGCTGCGTGGCTACCGCACCGGCGGCACGGTGCACGTCGTCGTCAACAACCAGGTCGGCTTCACGACCTCGCCGGCCGCGTCGCGCTCGTCGCTGTACTGCACCGACGTGGCGCGCATGATCCAGGCGCCCATCTTCCACGTGAACGGCGACGACCCCGAGGCCTGCGCGCGGGTGGCGCGGCTGGCCTTCGAGTTCCGCCAGGAGTTCAAGAAGGACGTCGTGATCGACCTCGTCTGCTACCGCCGCCGCGGGCACAACGAGGGTGACGACCCCTCGTTCACCCAGCCGTTGATGTACGACCTGATCGAGAACAAGCGCAGCGTCCGCAAGCTCTACACAGAGGCACTCATCGGGCGCGGTGACATCTCGGTGGACGAAGCCGAGCAGGCGCTGCGCGACTACCAGCAGCAGCTCGAGCGGGTCTTCGCAGAGACCCGAGAGGCGGCCAGCGAACCCACGACCAGCTACACGGCGCCCAGCTATCCGGGCAAGCCGATCCTTCCGGGCGACCTGCAGACCGCGATCCCACGGGAGATGCTCAAGCGGATCGCCGACGCGCACCTCGACGTGCCCGACGGGTTCACCGTCCACCCCAAGGTGTGGCCGCAGCTGCAACGGCGCGCCGCAGCCATCACCGGCGGCGGCATCGACTGGGCGACCGGCGAGATGGTGTCGCTCGGGTCGCTGCTCGCCGACGGCCGACCCGTACGACTGGCCGGACAAGACAGCCGGCGCGGCACGTTCGTCCAGCGCTTCGCAGTGATCATCGACCGGGTCACCGGCGAGGAGTGGACCCCACTGCAGCAGATGTCGGCCGACGGCGCGAAGTTCTACGTCTACGACTCGCTGCTCTCGGAGTTCGCCGCCATGGGCTTCGAGTACGGCTACTCGGTGGCCCGGCCGGAGGCGCTCGTCGTCTGGGAGGCGCAGTTCGGCGACTTCGCCAACGGTGCCCAGACGATCATCGACGAGTTCATCGCGTCGGGGGAGCTCAAATGGGGCCAGCAGTCCGGTGTCGTGCTGCTGCTCCCGCACGGCTACGAAGGACAGGGTCCCGACCACTCCTCCGGGCGAATCGAGCGCTTCCTCTCGCTGGCCGCGGAGGACTCGCTGCGGGTGGCGCAGCCATCGACTCCCGCGAGCTACTTCCACCTGCTGCGTCTGCACTCGCTGGGTTCGGAACACAAGCCGCTCATCGTCTTCACGCCCAAGTCGATGCTGCGCAACAAGGCCGCCACCTCCGCAACCGAGGACTTCATCGACGGCGAGTTCCGTCCCGTGATCGGCGACACGACGGCGGACCCCGACCGTGTCGAGCGGTTGCTGCTCTGCTCCGGCAAGGTCGCCTGGGACCTGCAAGCCGAACGAGCCAAGCGCAACGACAGCAGCGCGGCCATCGCCACCGTCGAGCGGCTCTACCCGGTCCCCCGACACGACGTGGCGGCCGAGGTGGCCCGCTATCCCCGGTTGTCGGCGATCCGCTGGGTGCAGGACGAACCGGCCAACCAGGGGCCATGGCCCTTCATGTCGGCGATCCTCGAGGACCACCTTCCCTTGCCGATGGAACGCGTCTCGCGCGACGCGATGTCGGCCCCCGCCGTCGGCTCCCACTCACGCCACGTGGCCGAGCAGCGCGCGCTGCTCGACCAGGCCTTCGCCTGAGGCCGTGTATTTCACCGACCGCGGCATCGAGGAGCTCGAGCGCCGGCGTGGAGTCGAAGAGGTCACCCTCGCCTGGTTGGGTGAGCGGCTGCGGGAGTTCGTCGACCTGCACCCCGAGCACGAGATCGCCGTCGAGCGGCTAGCCACCTGGATCGCCCGGCTCGACGACGACGACCTCGACGTGGAGTGATCTGGACGACGCTTGGACGCAGCGCGGAGGGGGAACCACCATCGGGCCGGCCTCGTCCCGCCCCGCTTGGTTTGAGTTTCCAGCGGGTCGTCCTCATCATCGACAGCCGGGGTTTTCGTCGGCCCGCCTGCCGGCGCGAGCTGGCTTCGAACTGGGAACCGCGCCGCCTGAGTACGCTGATCGGCCGGCTCAGCGGAGTCGGTCGTCGACGAGGGCCAACGCCCCGTGCCCGCCCGGGGCCTGGCTGACGAGCGTCCCCCAGGCGGTACTTGGCGAGCCGTACTCCCCCTTGACGCGTCCTGCAGGGCGCGGGATGGGGGAGTTGATCACGTTAACGTGATCAACTCCCCGGTCAGGTCGTGAGCACGACCTTGCCGAACAGCTCGCCGGCGGCCATGGCGGCGAAGCCCTCCCGCGCCTCGGCCAGCGGCAGGACCCGGTCGATGACCGGGCGTACGCCGCGCAGCACGCACAGCGACAGCAGGCGCTGGAGCTCGTCGCGGGTGCCCATGGTCGAGCCGACCACCCGCAGCTGCAGGAAGAACACCCGGTTGAGCTCGGTCTCAGCGACCGGCCCGCTCGTAGCACCGGATACGACGAGCGTCCCGCCGGGCCGCAACGACCGGATCGAGTGCTGCCAGGTGGCCCGGCCCACCGTCTCCATGACGGCGTCGACACGCTCGGGCAGCCGGGCCCCGGACTCGTACGCCGCATCCGCACCCAGCTCCAGCGCCCGCTCGCGCTTGACGGCGTCACGGCTGCTCACCCAAACGCGGAACCCCGCGGCTGCAGCCAGCACGACCAGCGCGGTCGACACCCCGCCGCCTGCCCCCTGGACCAGCACGGTCTCGCCCGGGCGCAGGCCGCTGTGGGTGAAGAGCATGCGGTACGCCGTCAACCATGCCGTGGGCAGGCAGGCAGCCTCCTCGAAGCTCAGCTCGGCCGGCTTCGGCACGAGGTTGCGGCGTGGCACCACGACCTGCTCGGCGAGCGTGCCGGCGTACCGCTCCGACAGCAGGGAACGGCTGGGGTCCAGCGTCTCGTCGGCGCGCCAGTCGGCGTCGCTGACAACCGCGTGGACGACCACCTCACGACCGGCCTCGTCCACGCCGGCGGCGTCGCAGCCGAGCACCATCGGCAGCCGATCGCCCGGCAGGCCGACCCCGCGCAGCGACCAGACGTCGTGGTGGTTGAGCGCCGCGGCCCGCACCGACACCGTGGCCCAGCCATCCGGCGCCTCCGGCGGGGGCCGGTCGCCCACCTCCAGGCCGGACAGCGGGTCGTCGGGAACGATCCGGGCGGCGTAGGCGGCGAGCACAGCGCGACCCTACCGACGAGATCGGTGACTCTGCCGCGCCGGCGACGTCGGGTGCGGAAGGATCACCGCCGTGCCCGACGACGCCACTGTCGACGCCAGTGTCGACGCCGCGTACCTCCTGCTCGGGCCCGTGCTCCGCTACGTCGACGACACGCGAGCCACCGTCTGGGTGGAGACCGACCGACCGTGCACGGTGCGGGTGCTCGGCTGCGAGGCGGCGACCTGGACGCTGCACGGCCATCACTACGCGCTGGTCGCCGTCGAGGGGCTGCCGCCCGCGTCGGCGACGCCGTACGAGGTGCACCTCGACGGCGTCGCGGCCTGGCCGGTGCCAGGCTCGGCGTTCCCGCCTAGTGTCATCAGAACGCCCGGCGGCCAGCGCTCCCTGCGGCTGGCGATGGGCTCCTGCCGCCGCTCGGCACCCAAGAACGCCGAGCACCTCAAGACCTACGGGGCGGACGCCCTGGCCGCTCTGGCCCTGCGCATGGCCGCCAGTCCCCAGGCGTCCTGGCCGGATGCGCTCGTGCTGCTCGGCGACCAGATCTACGCCGACATGCCGAGCCCCGAGATGGCCGAGCGCCTGGCGCAGCGACACGCGGGGGACGGCGAGCGCGAGGTGCGCGAGGAGATCCACGACTTCGAGGAGTACACCTGGCTCTACCACGAGTCGTGGAACTGGCCGGAGGTCCGCTGGCTGCTCTCGACCGTGCCGTCCTGCATGATCCTCGACGACCACGACCTGCGCGACGACTGGAACACCTCATGGTCGTGGCGAGAGGAGACCAGCCGGGAGCCCTGGTGGCGGGACCGGGTGCTCGGCGCCTTCGGCTCGTACTGGGTCTACCAGCACCTCGGCAACCTCTCCCCCGACGAACTCGCCGGCGACGAGCTCTACGGCAAGGTGCTCGCCGCCCTGGACGACGACGAGCGCGGCCGGCTCGTCGACGAGTTCTCCTGGCTGGCCGACACCGAACCCGAGCACGTCCGTTGGAGCTTCTGTCGCGACTTCCCTGGACCCGACGCCGGTTGGGTGCGGCTGGTCGTGGTCGACTCCCGCTGCTCGCGACGGCTGGACCCCGACGACCGCGCCATGCTCGACGAGGTCGAATGGGCGTGGCTCGTCGAGCACGCGCACGCCGAGGTCGACCACCTGCTCGTCGGCACCTCGCTGCCGCTGCTCATGCTCCACGGCATCCACGACGTCGAGGGCTGGAACGAGGCGACGGCCCAGGGGGCGTGGGGACGGGGGTACGCCTGGTTCGGCGAGCAGCTGCGCCGGCTCATCGACCTCGAGCACTGGCCGGCGTTCGGCCGCAGCTTCGAGGACATGGTCGGCCTGCTGCGCGACGTCGCGCTCGGTGTGCGCACCGGGTCGCCGCCGGCCAGCGTGCTCGTGCTGTCGGGCGACGTGCACTGCTCCTACCTCGCCGAGGCGTGCATCCCGGGCGTGGACCCGGCGCGTACGCGCATCCACCAGATCGTGCAGTCGCCACTGCGCAACCCGCTCGAGCTGCCGGTGCGGGAGGTCAACCGCCTGCTGGAGTCACGGCTGGTGGTCGCTGGACTGCGCGGGCTGGCTCGGCGGGCGGGCGTGCCCGAGGTCCCGGTCACCTGGACCATCGACCACGGACCGTTCTTCGACAACGGGGTGATGGTGCTCGACCTGCACGGCCGCCGCGCCACCTGCGAGGTCGAGCGGGCGGTCGTCCGCGACGGCCAGCAGGTGCTCGAGCGCGTGGCGACCTACGCCCTCGCCTGATCCGGCGGGGCGGGCGCCCTCCTCCGTACACATTTGGGGTTCATGTGTCTGCTGTGCCTGCCGTGGCGCCCCTCTTCTCACTCTCGCCCCAGGAGCACCAAATGTGCACGGAGCCGGGGAAGACCATCGGGGGTCAGCGTCGACGCAGGCGTCGCGGCCAGGGCCACAGCCGCAGCGGCGCGACCGCCACCAGGTCGGCCCCGGGAACCGCGCCGACGTTCCACGAGTCGACTCCCTCGCGCGGGTTGTCCCGCTCGACCCACCAGCCCTCCGGCTCGCGGCGCAGCAGCCGCTTCACCGACAGCCCACGGCCGGGAAGCCGGACGACGACGACGTCGCCGGGCGAGGGAGCCCGTCCGTAAGCGACGAGGAGCCGGTCGCCGTCGCGCAGCGCCGGCTGCATGGAGCGCCCGCGCACGACGGCCACGCCCCAGCTGAGCACCCGACCCTCCCGTCGTGCACTGTCGTCGACTGGTGTGGTTAGCGGAGTACGGTCGCGCGGGTAGGACCGCATCGGCGCCACCGTGCGCCACACGGCGGACCTGCCCGCCGTTCCGACGAGAAAGGACTCTCCCAGATGGCACTGCTCCGTCCGGTCGCCGAGGTCGCCGCGCACTGCGACCTGCCCTGCGGCGTGTACGACCCGGCCCAGGCCCACATCGAAGCGCAGTCGGTCAAGGCGATCATGGAGAAGTACACCGACAGCGACGACGAGGTCTTCCGCCAGCGCGCCCTGGTCATCAAGGAGGAGCGCTCCGAGCTGGTCAAGCATCACCTGTGGGTGCTGTGGACCGACTACTTCAAGCCGCCGCACTTCGAGAAGTACCCGCAGTTGCACGAGCTGTTCAACTCGGCTACCAAGCTGGCCGGCGCAGCCGGCGGCAAGGGCACCGTCGACGTCGCCAAGGCCGACGAGCTGCTCGCCAAGATCGACGAGATCGCCGAGATCTTCTGGGAGACGAAGAAGGCGGCCTGACCCCTCGTCTGCCCGCGGTCGAGTGGGGGCGGAGCGGAGCCCCGATAACCTCCGGCTCGTGATCCGCCCCGCTCGGCCCGACGACCTGTCCGCGCTGCGCGCCCTGGTGCTCGCGCTCGCCGACTACGAGCGATCGCGACACCGCGTCGAGGCGAGCGAAGACGACTACCGCGCCCTGTTGTTCGGTCCCGACCCTAAGGCGTTCTGTCACGTCGCGGAGGTCGCCGGGGACGTGGTGGGCATGGCGTTCTGGTACGAGACGTTCTCCACCTGGAGCGGTAAGCACGGCATCTGGCTCGAGGACCTGTTCGTGGTGCCCCAGCACCGTGGCGGCGGGCACGGGACCGCACTGCTGCGCACGCTGGCACAGCTCTGCCTCGAGCGCGGTTATCCGCGGCTGGAGTGGTGGGTGCTGGACTGGAACTCACCGGCCATCAGCTTCTACCGTGCGATCGGCGCCGAGTCGATGGAGGACTGGACGGTCAACCGGCTCAGCGGTGAGCCGCTCCAGGCGCTCGCCTCAGGGGGAGCGGGCGACCCGGTCCCGGATCGGTGACCGTCTCTGACCGCGTCGCTGTCCTGGACGCCCGACCGGTCGTGACCTGCACTCGGGTAGTTTCGAGCGCAGGGCCGCCCAGTATGGTCACCGTGCACGAGGGGAGGCCTGTGGAGCACGCCAGCAACCCGGGCATGGCCGCGACTGCCGCCACCGGACACGACCTGGTGGAGTTGCGGGTGCCCGCGACCGGGGCCTACCTCGCCGTGCTGCGTACCGCCGCGGCCGGCCTGGCGGCACGCCTGGACTTCACCCTCGACGAGATCGAGGACCTGCGCATCGCCGTCGACGAGGCCTGCGCGCTCGTGCTGCCGACTACGGTGCCGGGTGCGGACCTGCGCTGCACCTTCGCTGTCGCCCCCGACGCCCTGAGCGTCACGGTCTCGGCTCCCACCGACGGCGGCCGACCGCCGAGCCGTGACACCTTCGCGTGGACGGTGCTCACGGCGCTGGCCGGCGAGGTCGAGTCCAGCGTCGACGACGCCGGCGTCCTCTCCGTGACGATGCGCAAGCAGCGCCAGCGGACGGGGGCCGCGTGAGCCGGGCACGCGGGTCCTCCGTGCAGCGGCGCGTGGCGCCTCCGGAGCAGGCCGGACCCGTCGAGGAGGGGGCCTCGGAGATCGTCGCCACGGAGATCGCCAGCCCGCACGTCGTCACCTCCGGGCACGCCGCGGAGGAGGCGACGGCCGCGGCTGAGGAGCCGGTCCTCGAGGAGGCCTCCGCTGCGCCTCCCGATCGCGCCGAGTCGCGGCGCCTGGGCCGGGCGGAGAGCAAGGCGCTGCTGATCCGGCTGGCCGAGCTCGATCCTGCCGACCCCGAGCATGCCGACGTACGCGACCGACTGGTCCGGCTGCACATGCCGCTGGTCGAGCACCTCGCCCGGCGCTTCCGAAACCGCGGCGAGCCCCTCGACGACCTCGTGCAGGTCGCCACGATCGGCCTGATCAAGTCCGTCGACCGCTACGACCCGCAGCGCGGCGTCGAGTTCTCCACCTACGCCACCCCCACGATCGTCGGGGAGGTCAAGCGCCACTTCCGGGACAAGGGTTGGGCGGTCCGCGTTCCGCGGCGGTTGCAGGAGCTGCGTTTGCAGCTGACCAGCGCGACTGCCGCGCTGGCGCAGGACCTCGGCCGCTCCCCCACGGTGGCCGAGCTGGCGACCCAGCTGGGCATCAGCGAGGAGGACGTCCTCGAGGGGCTGGAGTCGGCCAACGCCTACTCCACGCTGTCGCTGGACGCTCCCGACGGCGGTGACGACGACCGGCCGCCGGTGGGCGACACGCTCGGAGAGGCTGATGAGTCACTGGAGGGGGTGGAGTACCGCGAGTCCCTGCGCCCGCTGCTGGGGCAGCTGCCCGAACGGGAGAAGAAGATCCTTCTCCTGCGCTTCTTCGGCGGGATGACGCAGTCGCAGATCGCCGAGCAGGTGGGGATCTCGCAGATGCACGTGTCGCGCCTGCTGGCGCGCACGCTCGCCCAGCTGCGCGAGGGCCTGCTCGCCGACGGCTGAGCGAGCGCCCACGCACGGCGGCCCCCTCACTCGCGGCCGAGCGCGTGCCTGGTCGTCGGCTGCAGCAGACCGAAGGCCGCGGCCGCGGCGGCGGCGAGCAGCGGCACGGCACCGGCGACGAAACCTTCCTGCCACATCGACACGGCGACCGGGACGGCGAGGAGCTGGACGAACAGGGCGGCACCGCTGGCCCAGCCCCGCCGCCGCCACAGCGCGGCGGCGACGAGCAGCACGAGCGGGCCGAGCACGAGGAAGTAGACAGCGGACCCCGTGGCGACCCGTTCGTTCGACGCCTTGGCGACGACGGTCTCGTACGCCAACCAGGCCCCGAACCCGGTCAGGGCCACCCCCTCAGCACCCGTCACCGCCGCAGCGGTGAGCAGGCCCCGGGGCCGAGTGGCGGCGACCGCCTCGTGAGCCGCCGGGTCATCGCTCACGGAGGGCAACCGTAGCCCGGCACTACCCTGCCTCCATGCGCGCCCTCGTGATCGTCAACCCCACGGCGACGACCACCACGACACGCACCCTCGACGTCATCGTCAACGCGCTGGGCCACGACCTCAAGATCGACGTGGCCACGACGCAGCACCGCAACCACGCCATGGAGCTCGCCGGGCAGGCCCGCGCCGACGCGCTGGACCTGGTGATCGTCCTCGGCGGCGACGGGACCGTCAATGAGACCGTCAACGGGCTGCTGGCCGACGGGACCGGCGAGGACGTGCCCGCCCTCGCCGTCGTCCCGGGCGGCAGCACCAACGTGCTCGCCCGCAACCTGGGGATGCCACCGGACAGCGTCGAGGCCACCGGGTGGCTGCTCGACGCGCTCCGCCGAGGCGCCCGCCGCCGGATCGGGCTCGGCCGGGCCGACGACCGCTGGTTCACCTTCACTGCTGGGCTCGGCTTCGACGCCGAGGTCGTCCGCGTCGTCGAGGAGCACCGGTCGCGTGGGCGCCGTTCGAGCGTCGCGCTGTACGCGCGGACTGCTTTGCGGACCTACCTGCGTCGCCCCGACCGACACTCGACGATGACCCTGGAGCGACCCGGTCTGGGGCCGGTCGCCGGCCTGCGGTTGGCCATGGTCTCCAACTGCGCGCCCTGGACCTACCTCGGCCCGCACGGGCTGGTGCCCTCGCCGCACGCCTCGTTCGACACCGGACTGGACGTGTTCGCGGTCACCTCGCTGCGGCCCCTGAGCACCGGCCGTCACGTCGCGGACGTGGTGCTCGGTCGCCCCGACGGGCCGCGCGGGCGCGACGTCGTGCACGTGCACGACGCGGCGGCGTTCTCACTGCGGGCCGAGGCCCCCCTCCCGTTCCAGCTCGACGGCGACTTCCTGGGCAGGCGCGCAGCCGTGGAGTTCACCTCCGAGCCGCAGGCGCTCAGCGTCGTCGCGTAAGCGGACCGTCGGGGCAGCACCGCGCCACCGGGCCGGCCCGACGGCAGCACGGCGGACCAGCTCCCCGAGACTGTGACGGAGGCGACGGCGCCATCGGGGGATCGTCAGTGGGATACCCCTTGTGCGGAGGTCGCGAGTTTGTCACCCTCGTCGGGATGTGCGTCCGCGTGGCCCCATCGGGGGTTACAAGGCGCACGGGGGCGCCGACGAAGAGGTCGGCGCTTTGTTCGGCCGCAACTCGTGAATCGGTTCACAAGGCGCCACGGACGGACCCGGACGATTCCGGGAAGCTCCGCGCGTCACGTGCGAAGGAGATGCCCTCATGGACTGGCGACACCGTGCCGCCTGCCGTGACGAGGACCCAGAGTTGTTCTTCCCGATCGGCAACACCGGACCGGCGCTGCTGCAGATCGAGGAGGCCAAGGCGGTCTGCCGGCGATGCGACGTCCGGGAGGACTGTTTGACCTGGGCGCTGGAGAGCGGCCAGGACGCCGGCGTATGGGGTGGCCTCAGCGAGGACGAGCGCCGGGCGTTGAAGCGCCGCAACGCCCGCGCGCGGGCGCGCAGCCTCTGAGGACGGCCCCACCCAGACGACACCGCCCCGTTCACCCCGCCCCGGCCCAGCTGTGCCGCCGGGGCGGGTCCGCGTGCCGCCGGGACGGGCGTGGAAAGGGACGGGCGCCGGCTCTCACGGCGAGGGCATCGTCGCGACAGGCACCAGCAGCACGGCTGCGGTCCCGCCCTCGACGCGGGGCACCAGCTCGAGCCGGCCGCCCAGCTCGCCGACCAGGGCCCGCACGATCTGCAGCCCGAGCCGACCGCCGCGCCGGGCGTCCACCCCCACGGGCAGGCCCGCACCGTCGTCCTCCACGCGGACTTCCAGCTCGGCCTCCCGGCGCTCGACGCACAGCTCGACGTGGCCGTGCGCGTCTGCGGTGCCGTGCTCCACCGCGTTCTGCAGGAGCTCGTTAAGCGCCATCGCGAGCGGGGTGGCGACGTCGGCGCCCAGCACCCCGAAGTTGCCGGTGCGGCAGGTCGCGACCCGGCTCTCGGCCACCGTGACCTCGGCCACGCTGCCGAGCAGACGGTCGGCCACCTCGTCGAAGTCGACCGTGTCGTCGACGGTTCGCGACAGCGTCTCGTGGACCAGCGCGATGGTCGCTACCCGTCGCACGGCTTCCTCCAGCGCCTCGCGCGCCTCCGTCTCGACCACGCGCCGGCCCTGGAGCCGCAGCAGTGCGGCGACGGTCTGCAGATTGTTCTTGACCCGGTGATGGATCTCCCGGATCGTCGCCTCCCTGCTCAGCAGCTCACGTTCGCGACGGCGCACCTCGGTCACGTCGCGGACGAGTACCACGGCGCCGACGTGGGTGCCGCCCGGGTCGAGCGGGATCGCGCGCAGGGTGACGACGACGCCGTTGGCCTCCACCTCGGTGCGGCGGTGCGCGCGCCCGGCAACGACGGTGGCCAGCGCCTCGTCGGTGCGCCCCGCCTCGGGCGCGAGCTCGGTCGTCACCTGACCCAGCCGGCGCCCGACGAGGTCGGCGGCCAACCCGAGCCGGCGGTAGGCCGACAGCGCGTTGGGGCTGGCGAAGAGCACCACGCCGTCGGCGTCGACGTGCACCATGCCGTCGCCGACCCGCGGGGCCCCGCGCCGGCCGAGATTGGTCCCCGGCTTCGGGAACCTCCCCTCGGCCAGCATCCGAGACAGCAGCGCGGCAGCGTCGAGGTAGGTCAGCTCCAGGCGGCTGGGCATGCGCACCGCGACGAGGTTTGTCGTGCGGGCGACGACGCCGACGAGCCGGTCGTTCCGGCGTACCGGGATCGTCTCCTCCCGCACCGGGACGTCGTCCCGCCATTCCGGGTCGCCGTCGCGGCAGATGCGCCCCGAGTCGTACGCCCGGTCAATCATGGGCCGGCGACCGCGCGGCAGCGAGGTGCCGACCAGGTCCTCGGTGAGCGCGGTGGGACCCGTCGTGGGCCGCATCTGCGCGGCCACGTGGAAGCCGGCGCCGTCGCGGTCGGGCACGTAGAGGACGAGGTCGGCGAAGGACAGGTCGGCGAGCAGCTGCCAGTCGGCGAGCAGCATGTGCAGCCACTCCAGCTCCGCCTCGTCGAGGTCGGTGTGCTCGCGGACGACGTCGACGAGGGACGGCACGGATCGGAGGGTAACGCGCGGGCGGTGCCGTCCCGGGGCCCTCGCACGCTGTCCGCAGGATGGAAGGATGGGCCCGTGCGCACGTCGTTCTGGGAGTCGGTGGTCGAGGACGGGTGCCGGGTCCCGTCGGAGGCACCGCTCGACGAGCTGACGACCGAGCTGGTCGCCATGCTCGGCCAACCCGACCGTCACGTGCGCGACGACCTCGCCTACGGGGTGCTCGCCGCCTGGATCGGCGAGGGGGTCTACGACGACCTGCTCCCCGGCCTCGGTGACGGGCTCGCGCACGCGCTGCGCCAGGGTCTCGGCGACGACGGCACCGACTCGGTGCTCCGCCGGTCGTTCTCCGCGCTCGTGCTCGCCGACGTCGTCCGTCGGGACAACACCGTGCACCTGCTGCACCCGCAGCAGGTGGTCGCCTGGGCCGATCGGGGCATGTCGTGGTACGTCGCGGAGCGCGACCTGCGCGGCTGGGAGGCGCGCGTGGGTTGGATCCACGCCGTGGCGCACGGAGCCGACCTCATGGGTTCGCTCGCGGCGAGCCGCCACCTGGGTGCCGGCGAGCTCGCGGTGCTCCTCGACGTGCTCGCCGAGCGGCTGCTCGCGCCGACCCGGCACCGGTGGAGCCACGGCGAGGACGACCGGATCGCCCTCGCGACCATGTCGATCCTGCATCGCGACCTCGTCGCCGCCGACACCTGCGAGACATGGCTGGAACGGCTGGCAGCGCCCTTCGGTGGTCGCTTCGACCCGTTCGCGCCGCAGCCGAGCAACGTCTCCGGCTACCTGCGCGCGCTGCACTTGCAGCTACTGCTCGGTGTCGACCGGACTGCGACCCAGGCGGTCTCGGCGGAGCCGTGGCGGGCGCCCGCCGTGCGCGGGGACATGCTCATCGCGGTGCAGGGCCTGCTCCGCCGGTCGGCGCCCTACGCGCTGCGCCAAGCCTGAAGCAGGGGCCACTCCCCTGGGCGTCCCAAGCCCGCCCAGGACTCCGATGTCGCCCACCACATCCTTTGCCCGTCCCTCTGGGTGAAACGGGCACCGCGGAGTACCCTCTGCGCCGGCGTCCGGACCGGCCGGCGCCCGGCTGTCTGCGAGGAGGTCGTGGACATGGTCGATCCCAAAGCCCTGCCTCCCGCCCGCAAGGGCCCCTTCGTCGCCGCCGGGGTCCTGCTGGCGCTGCCGATCGTCGCACTCATGTGGGTCTCCTCCTATGCCAGGGAGGGCCCGGTGCTGGCCGGCTTCCCGTTCTTCTACTGGTACCAGCTCGGCTGGGTGTTCCTCGCCGCCGGCACGACCTACCTCGCCTACCGGCTCGTCCTCGGTGAGGAGTCCCGGCGCCGCCGGGAGGCAGCCGATCGGCGGGCATCCTCGTGAGCGCCGGGCTGCACGCGCAGGACTCCGCGCCGGGGGGCGTCAACGTCGTCGCACTGACCGTGGTCATCGTGCTGTTCCTCGCGGTCACCGTGCTCGGGTTCCGGGCTGCCCGGTGGCGACGCGGAGCCGGGCTGGCCTCGCTCGACGAGTGGGGCCTCGGCGGTCGAAGCTTCGGCACGTGGATCACCTGGTTCCTGCTCGGCGGCGACCTCTACACCGCGTACACCTTCATCGCCGTGCCGGCGGCGATGTTCTCCGCCGGCGCCGTCGCCGGCTTCTTCGCGGTGCCCTACACGATCGTCGTCTACCCGATCATCTTCATCTTCATGGCCCGGCTGTGGTCGGTGTCGCACCGGCACGGCTACGTCACGCCGGCGGACTTCGTGCGCGGGCGCTACGACTCCCGCTACCTGAGCCTGGCGGTCGCCGTCACCGGCATCCTGGCCACGATGCCCTACATCGCCCTGCAGCTGGTCGGCATCCAGGCCGTGCTCGAGGTCATGGGCGTCGGCGGCAGCGACAACTGGCTGGCTCGGGACCTGCCCCTGTTCGTCGCCTTCGCCGTCCTCGCGGCCTACACCTACTCGTCGGGGTTGCGCGCGCCGGCGATGATCGCCTTCGTCAAGGACACGCTGATCTACCTCGTCATCATCGTCGCGATCATCTACCTGCCGATCAAGCTCGGCGGAGCCGATGTCATCTTCGGTGCGGCGAAGGAGAAGTTCAGCGCACCCAACCCGGCCACGGGCAAGCCCACCGGGGTGTTCATCCCGGGGCCGGCCGGCTTCTGGCCCTACGCGACGCTCGCGCTCGGTTCGGCGATGGCGCTGTTCATGTACCCGCACTCGATCACCGCGGTGCTGTCGAGCGGTCGTCGCAACGTCATCCGGCGCAACGCCTCGATCCTGCCCGCGTACTCCTTCCTGCTCGGCTTGC
The DNA here is from genome assembly GCA_038246785.1 of Jiangellales bacterium. Taxonomy (GTDB): domain Bacteria; phylum Actinomycetota; class Actinomycetes; order Jiangellales; family Jiangellaceae; genus JBBRVP01. The sequence goes on along the minus strand of JBBRVP010000009.1, from coordinate 54,886 downwards.
TGGCGCTGCTCGGCTTCGTCGCCATCGCCGCCGGGACCAAGCCGATCGGACTGGACGGGCAGCCCAACCCGCAGCTGGTGGTGCCGCAGCTGTTCGAGGACTTCTTTCCCAGCTGGTTCGCCGGCGTCGCGTTCGCCGCCATCGCGATCGGGGCGCTGGTCCCGGCCGCCATCATGTCGATCGCGGCGGCGAACCTGTTCACCCGCAACGTCTACCGCGAGTGGATCCGGCCGGAGGCCACGCCGGCTCAGGAGGCGGCGGTCTCGAAGGTGGCCTCACTGGTGGTCAAGTTCGGCGCGCTGCTGTTCGTGCTGCTGCTCGACAAGACGCTGGCGCTGAACTTCCAGCTGCTCGGCGGCATCTGGATCCTGCAGACCTTTCCCACGATCGTCTTCGGGCTCTACACCCGATGGTTCCACCGCTGGGCGCTGCTTTGCGGCTGGGCGGTGGCGATGGTGTACGGCACGGTGAGCGCCTACCGCGTGATCAACCCGCTGACCGGCAAGCACTTCGGTGGTGCGGTCGCCGACGTCCCGTTCCTCGGACAGACCGGCTACATCGCGCTTACGGCGTTCGCCATCAACGTCGTCGTCGCGGTGCTCGTCACGCTCCTGCTCCGGGCAGCACACGTGCCGTCCGGGCGCGACGCCACCGAGCGCGGCGACTACCTGGCCGACGCCGGCGACCCGCGGGTGGCAGACCTGCCCGACGCCGGTGGGCCGGGCGAGCCGGCCGGGCTGACCCCCCGCTGACCGGCGGCACCGGGCACCCAGCCCTACCAGCAGCAGTCGATCCCGTGATCGACTCGAGGATCTCGCCGATAGGTTCGCAGGCATGGAGTCCGCCGCGGAGTTCGCCGACGCCACGATCCCGCCGAGCACCGCTGCCGGGCCGCGCGAGCGGCACGGCGGCGAGCTCGCGCTCGAGGTGGCCCGGGCGCACGGCGTGGAGCGGATGTTCACCCTGTCCGGCGCCCATGTCTTCCCGATCTACGACGCAGCGGTCAAGGGCGAGCCCGCGATGCCGATCGTCGACGTCCGGCACGAGCAGACCGCTGTGTTCGCTGCCGAGGCCACCGCCAAGCTGACCCGCCGTCCCGGCCTGGCGGTGCTCACAGCCGGCCCCGGGGTCACGAACGGCATCAGCGCGGTGACGCAGGCGAGGTTCAACGGGGCTCCGGTGCTCGTGCTCGGCGGTCGCGCACCGGCCTACAACTGGGGCAGCGGCTCCCTGCAGGAGCTGGACCACCCCGCCCTGCTCGCACCGGTCACGAAGTCGGCCACCACCGCCGGGCGGGTCGACGCCATCGCCGGCACCGTGAACGCCGCGCTCACCCTGGCGACGACGCCGCACCGCGGCCCGGCCTTCGTCGACGTGCCGGTCGACGAGCTGTTCTCGCGGGCCAGCGTCGAGCTGCCCGCCGTGCCGCGACGGGCGCGCGAGGACCCGGACCCGGAGTCCGTACGCCGGGTGGCCGAGCTGCCCGGCCACGCCGAGCGGCCGGTCCTCGTCCTCGGCACGGATGTCTGGGCCGACGGCGCCGAGGACGCGGCGCGCCGGCTCGTCGAGGCGGCCGGGGTCCCCACGATCACCAACGGCATGGGGCGGGGCGTCATGCGCCGCGGGCACCCGCAGCTGGTCAACCGCGCCCGTGGCACGGCGTTCGCGGCCAGCGACCTGGTCGTCGTCGTCGGCACCCCGCTGGACTTCCGGCTCGCGTACGGCGTTTTCGGCGGCGGGCTGGGGTCGGACGGCGAGCCCCGCACGCCGGCGCCGGTGGTCCACCTGGCCGACAGCCCCGGCCAGGTCGCGGGTCACGTCGGTCTCACCGGCGCGGCGGCCGGTGACCTGACCGCCGTCCTCGACGGGGTCCGGGAGGCCTGGGAGGCTTTGCCGACCCGTACGGCATGGCCGGAGTGGTCCGCCGGGCTGCGCGACACCGCCGGCGCGGCGCTCGCCCGCGACCGCGACCTGCTCGCCGCCGAGAGCGACCCGGTGCACCCTGCGCGCGTCTACGGCGAGCTGATCCCGCTGCTGGGCGACGACGCCGTCGTGATCGGCGACGGGGGCGACTTCGTCTCCTTCGCCGGGCGCTTCGTGGAGCCCGCTCGGCCCGGCTGCTGGCTCGACCCCGGCCCGTACGGCTGCCTCGGCGCCGGCCTCGGCGCCGCCATCGCGGCCCGGCTGGCCCGTCCGTCCAGCCCGGTCGTGCTGCTGCTCGGCGACGGCGCGGCCGGGCTCTCGCTGCTCGACGTGGACACCCTGGTCCGTCACGACCTCCCGGTGCTCATCGTCGTGGGCAACAACGCCGGGTGGGGCCTGGAGAAACACCCGATGCAGATGCTGTACGGCTACGACGTGGCCGCGGACCTGCGTGCAGACACGCGCTACGACGGCGTGGTGCGCGCTCTGGGCGGCGGTGGGGAGACGGTGTCCCGGGCCGCCGAGCTGGGTGCCGCGTTGCGCCGCGGCCTCGACGCCGGAGCGCCGTACCTCGTCAACGTGCTCACCGACCCGGACGTGGCCTACCCGCGGTCGACGACCGGGCTCTGACCTTCCCGGCGCTCGGTCAGACCGGCGGCGAGCCGGCGGGTGCCGACGTAGCCGACGAGCACCACGAGGTGCAGCACGAGCAACCAGAGCAGCACCGCGGCGACCGCACCCGCGGTCCGGGAGCCACCGAAGGGCGCGCCCAGGTCCAGCGGGAGCGCCAGGAAGAGGACGAAGCCCTGCAGGAAGCCGGAAACGAAGGCGCCGGTGAAGAAGCCGCCGGCGAGCGCGACACCCCACGACGGCGGATCCGGGGACACGACGCGGTAGGACCACGCCAACGGCAGCGAGACCACCACCCAGTCGACGTTGAGGGCGAGGTAGACCCCCAACGCGACCCCGCCCGGTCCCTCTCCCGCCAGGTGCACCAGGGCGGGCGTGATCGCGAGCACCGCGAGCAGCAGCAGCGGCGCGAGGACGAGGAGCGGCAGCGCCGCCAGTCTTCCCTTCCACCCCAGCAACCGATCGTCGACGTCGGCGACGGCCGCGTACGCCCGGCGCAGGCCCTCGCCGTAGAGGCTGGCCGGCAGCAGGGCGAGCAGGACGCCCATCCAACCCAGGGCGAGCCCGTACTCGACGAGGGCGGTGGCGACTCCCGGCGCGCCCACGGCGTCCGGGAGGGCGTCGCGCAGCGACCCCCCGAGGCGGCGCACGGTGTCGGTGCCCACGACTATGGCGGCGAGGCGGATGCTGAGCAGCACCAGCGGGACGAGGGCGAGCGCGGCGTAGCAGGTGACACCCGCGCCGTAGAGCATCACGTCGTGACCGCGCAGTGCCGACACCGTCTCCCCCGGCAGGGCGCGCAGGACCGGGCGGAGCGGGGGGCGCTGCTGCGGTGTGCCGGCGCCCGTCACGCCGGCGGCCGCTGGAAGCTTCGCGGGTGGGCCTGCGGCGCCGTCTTCCACCGGTGGCGGACGGCGCGCCGCAGAACGGCGGCACGGCCGGCCCCGCACCGTCCGGCCGCCACGCGCAACGGGTCGTCCTCATCCGAGAGCATGCGGCGAGCGTGCCCCGCCGCTGGGTGAGCAACCCGCCGTCCCCGGTCGCGGCGGTCCCTGGCCGACGCCCGCACGCCCGACCCCCGCTCCGCTAGCGTGCGCGGCGTGCCGCCGGCGTCCCGATGCACGGTCCGACCGGCCCTGCCGGCCGAGCTCGACGAGGTGGGGCGGCTGACGCTCGCGGCGTACGCAGCCGGAGGGGGAACCACCGGCGAGGAGTACTCCCGGCTGCTGCGCGACGCCCGTCCCCGCTTCCGCGACGCGACCCTGCTCGTGGCCGCCGCCGACGGCGACGGGAGCGTCCTGGGCACGGTGACCTGGTGCCCGGAGGGCAGCCCGTGGCGGGAGATCGCGCGCGCCGGCGAGGGCGAGATGCGCATGCTCGCCGTCGACCCGGCGGCGCAGGGCCGGGGTGTCGGGAGGCTGCTCGTCGAGGCCTGCGTCGAGCGCGACCGGGCCGGTGGGTTCGCGACGACCGTGCTGTGCACGCTTCGCGCGGCCGCGGCGGCGCGGCGGCTCTACGAACGCGCGGGGTTCACCCGGCTACCCGAGCGCGACTGGTCGCCGGCGCCGGGGATCGAGCTCCTGGCGTACGCGCTGCCGCGGTGACCGTGCCTGCGCCCGCGGTCACCGGAACGCCCCCCCAGCCCTCCATGGAGGTTGGTGAGCCTGGTGCACCGACCCGCAGGCGACCGCGACCGCGGTTGGAGCCGTCTGCGCGACAGGATCGATCAAGGAGAATCAACGTGCGGCGGGCCGCTGAGACGTTGATATCTCCTTGATCACCGGGTGGCATCCGGGGCAGGGGCGAGGCGCGTCAGGAGGGGCGGGCGCGGGCGGCGAACCGCTCGCGGTCGACCACGAACCGCGTCACTTGCGCCCGGCCGACGACCTCGCCACCAGGGTGCTCCGCCATGACGTCGAAGCGCAGCTGCCGACCCTCGATCCCGGTCAGCACGGCGCGCACACGCACCCGGGCGCCGAGCGGGCTCGGGCGCAGGTGCTCGAGCTCCACCCGCGTGCCCACCGACGTCCACCCCGGTTCGAGCCGATCGGCGACGGCCGCCACGGTCGCTCGCTCGGCCAGCGCCAGCAGGAGCGGCGTCCCCAGCACCGCGACGTCGCCGGAGCCGAGCGCCGCGGCGGTGTCGTCGGAGCCGACGACGTGCTCGACGGACGCGGAAAGCCCCGACGAGAGCCCGGCAGCCCGGTCCACCACGGCGCCAGCATCCCACCGCGACATCGAGTAGCCGGCATCGCATCCCCGGCATCGCATCCCCGGCATCGCATCCCCGGCATCGCACCGGTCCGGCGCGGCGTCGCGGACGGCGGGCCGCCGACGACCACACTGGCCGCGTGCTGCTCGTCGCGGTCGTGCTGGCGATGGCCGGTGTGCTGGCCTTTGCTCGCGGCGGAAGACTCGGCCGGTTCGCCCTGGTGCCGTGGCGCCGGCTGCACCTGCTGCGCACGGCGGTCACGCTTTACCTGCTCGGTGTGTTCCTCGCAGCGCTGTGGGTACCGGCCCACGCGCTGCTGCTGGCCGCGACGGCCGCCTGCGCCGCGGTCTTCGTCTGGTTCAACCGCGGTGTGCCCGGGCTGCCGCTCGTCGGCGTGGGACTTGCCGCTAACGCCCTGGTCGTCGTGGCCAACGGGGCGATGCCGGTCTCGGTGGCGGCGGCGGAGCGGGCCGGCCTCGGTGTCTCGGCACTGGACCTGGGCGAGGATTCGCGCCACGAGCCGGCCGACGGCGGGACCCGGCTGGATTGGCTGGCCGACGTCGTGCCGTTCGCGCTGCCCGGCGCCCCCCAGGTCGTCAGCGTCGGTGACGTGGCCGTGGCGGCGGGCGCGGGCCTGGCGGTGTACGCCGGGCTCACCGGCCGCCCGCGGGTGCGGCGGACCCGCCCACCCAGGAGCAGTCACTCCAGCGTGCGCGACAGAACCCGGGCAAGCGACTCGATGACCCTCGGGTCGTACTCGTAGGCCATCCCCAGCCGCATCCGCTCCAGCGCGTCGAGAGTCCGCTCGATCTCCAGCGAGCCGCCGACCAGGTCGTCGTAGGCGTTGACGACCTTGATGATGCGGCTGGCCAGCGGCACCTCGGCGTCGTCGTCGACGTGCGGGCGGCGGTAGGGCTCCGCCTGCCGTTCCACCGCGGTCGCCACCGCGTCGAGGACGCCCGTCTGCCGGATGACCGCCCCGCCCAGCTCGGCGATCCGCCGTCGCTCGTCCGGCGCGACCATCACGGTGGCGCCGCCGGCGATCGGATCGCGCAGCGACAGCTGGCCGATGTCGTGCATGAGGGCGGCGTACTCCAGGTCGCGCAGAGCCCGCTCGTCCATGCCGAGGTCGCGCCCGACCGACACACCGAGCCGGCTGACCCGCCGCGCGTGGCCGGACTCGGTGTAGCCCGCCAGCTCGGTCACCCGGGACAGCGACCGGATCGTCTGCAGGTAGGTCGCGCGAATGCCCGAGTAGCGGCGGAACGAGAACTGCGTCAGCAGCAGCGGCACGCTGAGGATGGGGATGGCCCACAGACCCATGACCGGCGCCGACAGCGCCACCAGCAGGCCGGTGGCGCCCACAGCGGCACCCACGCCCGCCATCGCCGTCAGCTCGTTGCGCATCGTGGCCCGGAACGGCGCCTGGGTGCGGTCGACCGCGAGCAGCGCAGCGAACACGCCGTCGAGCGCGAGCGTCAGCGCGGCGACGAGCGCGAGCAGGCCGACCCCCGACCACGGGGGAATCTTCCCGGTGGCGCCCGAGTCGCCGACGATCAGCGGCCGGGCCACCGCAGCGGCGAACGCGATGACCAGGACCCGGCGCGACACCGAGTCCAGTGCCGGCGCGCGTCCGGCCGCGATGTGCGGCAGCGTGCCCACGAGCATGCCGGTCGAGGTCACCGCGACGACCTGGAGCGCGGAGTAGGTCGTGGGATCGTTGCCGACGTCCCACAGGAAGGCGTACGCCAGCGCGCCGGCCAGCCCGAGCGGCGCCTGCACCCGGTCGCCCGGGAGGGTGATCCGTGCCAGCTCGCCGAATGCCACGAACAGGGCGAACGCGAGCGCGACTGCCGGCTCCTGCAGGCCGTTCACCGACGTTGTCGCGACCCCGGCGATCACGGTCATCGCCGCGATCGCCACCACCACGACCGGTCCCGTGCTCATCCGCCGGATCCCTGACCTCCTGAAACCGCTCACTGCGCCTCACCCGGAGCACCGGGCAGTCCCGGCTGGTATGTCGAGGACGGGTCGCCTCGCCGCCCGCCGTCCTCGGCTGTGGCGGCGTCGGCACTGGACAGGTCGAGCCCGCCGCGACGTGGCCTGCGCGGGGCCGGTGCGAGCGGCTCCGGGACCTCCCAGCCGTCGCGGTCGAGCCCGACGAGGAAGGACTCGACGAAGGCAGGATCGAATTGCGTCCCCCGGCCGCGCTCGAGCTCGCGACGGGCTTCGTCGACGCTGCGCGCGCCGCGGTAGGAGCGGACCGTCGTCATCGCGTCGAAGGCGTCGGCGACGGCGATGACCCGGGCGAACTCCGGGATGTCATTGCCGCGCAGGCCCATCGGGTAGCCGAGGCCGTCGACGCGCTCGTGGTGGTGGAGGATGCCGCGCCGAGCCTCGTCGAGGAAGTCGATGTCGCGCACCATCTCCACACCGCGCACCGGGTGCAGCTGCACGGCTGCGAACTCACCGTCGTCGAGCCGCGACGTCTTCTGCAGGATGCGCGTGGGTACGCTGATCTTGCCGAGATCGTGCAGCAGCGCGGCGTAGCGCAGCGACTCGATGCGGTCCTGTCGCATCCCGATGCCGCGCGCGGTCATGACCGAACCCTGCGCCACCCGCTCGCTGTGGCCCCGGGTGTAGACGTCCTTGGTCTCCACGGCCTGGACGAGAGCACGGACGGTGGCCTCGTAGGCCTCCTTCTCCGCGGCGTACTGCGCGAAGACCCAGCGGGCGATGAACAGCGGCAGCAGCAGCAGGACGGCCGAGAAGCCGCCGAGGCCGCCGAGCCACAGCGCCGCGAGGAGCAGGCCGAACAGCCCGTATGCGACATAGCCGGCCGCCGACGGCAGTAGCACCCCGCGCAGCAGTCCCCACATCGGCACACCGGACGACAGGCGCACGACGACGGAGAGCAGCAGGGCGTTGCAGACGACGTAAACGGCCTGCATTGCCAGCACCGGCAGGAGCACGCGGGGGAAGGCATCCGGCCCGAAGCCGGGGCCGACCGGGCCGCCGAGCAGGACGTACGCCGTGCCGGCGGCCACGGTGCACAGCACCGCCTGGCTGGCGTTAAAGATCCGCTTGACCAACGGGATGTGCACTGGCGGGACGATGCTGGTCAGGGCGACGAGCGTCGACGGCAGCGGCCCCACGATGATCAGGGCCGCCATGATGACGATGGATCCGAGGGTGAGGACGACCCGCGTCGGCCACAGGTTGGAGAACTGCCACTCGGCGAGCAGGTGCAGCGCGGCGAGGAGCCCGACGGTCCGCCAGTCTGCACCGCGGCTCGCCGCCTGCCAGAGCACGAGCGCAGCCGCGAGGGCCAGGAGCGCCACGTAGGCCTCCGGTGCACGGCTGCGCAGCCGCATTCGTCCTCCCGGGTGCCAGAGAGCGGGACGGGGACCGACAACGTCCACGGTCACTGCCAGCGCCAGTTGGCACCGGTGCGAAGGAAGTTCTCGATTGCCGAGGAGGCCTTCTTCATGGGGGAACAGCTCCTTTCACGGTGGTGTCGAGGACGCCGCTGAGTCGTCCTCGCGCGCTCCGCTCCGCTGCAGGTCGTTCCGAGCTCTCTGTGGGGGGTTGAGCGCTGCCGGTCCCGGTCCCGCTCTCTGGAGTTGTGGTCGCGGACATGCCGGAAGCTGCCGGAAAGGCAACGACCCGCACAGCTGTGGCTATCCGTCCGCGACTGGCACCTCCAGTATGAGGCCACCACCGGGTGCCGACCGCAACTTCACGTCACGCATCGGCGAGTCTCGCGGCCGTGACCTGCACCACCACGTAGGTCCAGACTGCGCCCATGCCGCCTTTGCGACTGCTGCCAGACCTCGAGGCCGCGCTCACGAAGCTGCCCGGTGTCCGTGCGGTCAGCGTCGTGACCAACGCCGAGGCCGCCCCGCTGGAGGTGCACGTCGTCGCGCTGCCCGGCAAGCCGGCGAAGCAGCTCGTGCGCGACGTGCAGTCACTCGCGCTCGCCGAGCTGGGGATCTCTGTCGACCACCGGACGGTGAGCGTCGTGCAGCTCGACGACGAGGTGCCGGACGCGCCGCCCGTCGCCTCGCTGGTCGCTCGCGAGCCAGGGCCGGAGGGCGCGATCGCCGTCGAGCCGGCGGGCGAGCGGCCACGTCAGCCGATGGAGCCGGTGCTCACGCAGCGACCGGTGCTCGACAGCGTCGTCGTCCGCACCCGTGCCAGCGGGTTCGACGTGGCCGTCACGGTCGTTCGTGGAGCGACGGTCTTCGAGGGGGCGGCCGACGGCCCGGTCCACGGAAGCCTGCGTTTCTGGCTGGTCGCCCGCGCCGCGCTGGACGCGGTGAGCGGTCTTCTGGACGTGCCGGCCCGGATCGAGCACGCCTCCGTCATCGCCGCCGGCGACGTCCGAGCCGCCATGGTCGTGCTCGTCCTGGGAGTGCCAGAAGACGGCGAGCACACGCTTGTCGGTTCGGCGCTCGTCCGGGTGGATGAGCCCGACGCGGTCGCCCGCGCGGTTCTCGACGCGCTCAACCGCCGGTTCGGCAGGATGCAGCCCGCCTGACGAGCGGGCGCCGCAGGCGGTCGTGAGAGGATGTGCCGTCGTACCCCGATCCCTCGATCTCGCGGAGGAAGCGATGGCGAAGGCCTCGCGCAAGCGCAAGTCGCGCAAGAAGAGCGCCGCCAACCACGGGAAGCGCCCCAACAGCTGACGACAGCCGCCTGGCAGACGGTCGCCCGGCTTCAGCCGTCGGCGACCTCGATGCGCACCTGCGAGATGCGCAGGCGGATCCGCTCGCGCAGCTCGGCGGGTGCTTGCTCCTGGCAGGAGCGGGCAACCAGCGCCTTGAGCATGCGCTCGAGATCGAACGTCGTCAGGCACGGCCCGCACTCGTCGAGGTGCCGCCGGATCTGGGTGAGGTCGCCGGGACCGAGCTCGCCGTCGATGAACGAGTAGACCCGGTCCAGGACCTCGCGGCAGTCGACTTCATGCGGATTGCCACAGCTCATGCGCCGGCCTCCCTCGCCCTGGCGGCCCCGCCGGTGCGGACGAGCCCACGCTCGAGGGCGTAGTCCTCGAGCAGCCCACGCAACTGCCGCCGGCCCCGGTGCAGGCGTGACATCACGGTGCCGATCGGCGTCCCCATGATCTCCGCGATCTCCTTGTACGCGAACCCCTCGACGTCGGCGAGATAGACCGCCATCCGGAAGTCCTCGGGGATCTGCTGGAGGGCTTCCTTGACGTCGGAATCAGGGAGATGCTCGAGCGCCTCTGCCTCTGCGGACTTCAGCCCGGACGAGGTGTGCGACTCCGCCCGCACCAGTTGCCAGTCCTCGATGTCTTCCGCGCCCGACTGCTGCGGCTGGCGCTGCTTCTTGCGGTAGGAGTTGATGAAGGAGTTGGTGAGTATGCGGTACAGCCACGCCTTGAGGTTGGTGCCCGGCTCGTACTGGTGAAACGAGGCGAACGCCTTGGCGAAGGTCTCCTGGACGAGGTCCTCGGCATCGGCGGGGTTGCGAGTCATTCGCAGCGCTGCACCGTAGAGCTGGTCGAGGTAGGGCAGCGCCTCGAGCTCGAACCTCGCAGTCCGCACGGCCGGCGGTTCGGGCCCGGCGCGCACCGCAGCGGCGGGCGTGCTGCCCGGTTCGCGCGGACTCTGGGAAAGGGACATCGGCGCCGAGCGTAGCCCCGCGCGGAGGTGGCCGCCCGCCCGGTCGTCGCCGCGCAGCGAGTCCGTCCGCTCCGGCCGCCACGCCCGCCAGCCCAGCAGCCCGCCGAACCGGACCAACGGCCGGGTGGCGGTCTGCGTGGTCACGTCCGGTCGAACGCCGCCCGGGCGACCGCTCATTCCCCGGGCGGCACCACCTCGTCGAGCCAGCGCACGACGGCGGCCATGACCGGCTCCCATGCCGGCTCGGGGCCCCCGCGGCTGGTGGGCCGGGCGAAGCCGTGGTCGGCGTCGGCGACCGGCACCACCTCGAAGCGGCCCTGCCCCAGCTCAGCCGGGGCCCCGAACGGGTCGCGCTCGCCCTGGACGACCAGCACCGGTACGCCGGCCGCCTCCAGCTCGGGGCGCCGGCTGCGCTCCGGGCGGCCGGGCGGGTGGAGCGGGAAGGCCAGGGCCAGCACGCCGACCGCCCCCAGCGTCGCCGCCGTGCGGCAGGCCACGCGGGCGCCCGCACTGCGCCCGCCGACGACCAGCGCGCCCCGCACGCCACCGGAGGCGCCGAGCGCCGAGACCGCTGCGCACCAGGCCGCATCGAGCACCACCGGGCGCGGAGCGACCCGACGCCCGGCCACTCGCCACGGCTGCTCGACAAGAGCGACGTCGACCCCGCGCTCCGGCAACTGCGCGGCGAGCCGGACGAGGTCACGGGCGGCCAGGCCGCCACCGGCGCCGTGCCCGAGCACCACGGTCGAGCGTGGCCGACGTCGCGAACGGTGCGACCACACGCGTCCCGCGCCGTGCGGCGTGGCGACCAGGAGTGGACCCGGGGGGCTCACCGAGCGGCACTCACGGGCGCTCGAAGAGCACCGGTTCGTCGTCGGAGGTCGTCACGAGCCCGTCGGGCAGCGGGTGCACCAGCTGCGGCCCGTTGTTGCGGACGTCGTTGACCTCGGTCGAGACCGGTACGGCACTCAGCCGGCCGGGCATCGCGGGGACGAGCAGGGCGCGCAGGCGCTCCGGGTCGCTCGTGGCCGGGTCGAGCCACTGGTCCCATCGCGCACGATCGACCGTCATCGGCATCCGGTCGTGGATACGACCCAGTCCGTCCTCCGCGGTCGTCGTGATGACGGTGCTCGTCCACCAGACCGCCTCTGGGTCCTCCGCGCTACGACGGGGGTCACGCCACAACTCGTAGAGCCCGGCCAGCGCGAGCACGCCCCCGTCGGACGGTGCGATCCAGAACGGCTGCTTGCGCCCGCGCTGCTCGCCGTACCACTCGTAGTAGCCGTCAGCGGGCAACAGGCAGCGGCGGGCGGCGAACGCCTTGCGAAAGGCCGGCTTGTCGGCCACGGTCTCGACGCGGGCGTTGATGAGCCGAGAGCCGATCGCCGGGTCCTTCGCCCACGACGGCACCAACCCCCAGCGCAGGGCGGTCAGCCGACGCTCGGGTTCGTCGGTCCGCCGACCCGACTCGTCGCGTCGCCAGCGGGTGAGCACGCCGGGCACCGGCTTGGTCGGTGCGACGTTCCAGTCCGGCTCGAGGCGCTCGGCCGTGCCGGGCACGACGCGATCCACCTCGAACTCCTCGACGAGGTCCTCGGGGCTACGGCTCGCCGCGTACCGCCCGCACATGCGCCTCACCCTCGCACACCCCGGACCCGCGGGAACGGGTGCAGGAGGTTCGGCGGGGGCCGCGGGGGGAAAGGCGAGGGCATGACGCTGGTCAGAGCCCTCGCCCGACCCATGCTCGCCACCGTGTTCGTCGTGCAGGGAGCGCAGGTCCTTCGCGATCCCGAGCCCGTCGTCGGGAAGTCGAAGACCCTGGTCGACCGCCTGCGCCCGGCGCTCGAACGGTACGTGCCATGGCTCCCGACCGATCCCAAGGCGCTGGTCCGGGTCAACGCGGCCACGCAGGTCGTCGCCGGCTTGGCACTGGCGACCGGTAGCTTCCCGCGCGCCTCCTCGCTCGCTCTGGCGGCGTCCCTGGTGCCGACCACCGCGGCGGGCCACCGCTTCTGGGACGAGGACGACCCGGCGCAGCGGCGGGCGCAACGCATCCAGTTCCTCAAGAACGTCAGCCTGGCCGGCGGGCTGCTGATCGCGGGCGTGGACACTGCCGGCAAGCCCGGCGTCGCCTGGCGTACGAGGCGGGCGGCCAAGGACGCCACGCGCGCTGCCCGCACCGCGCGGCGGGAGGCGAAGCTGGCGGTCCGCGCCGCCCGCGCCGACGCTCGGCGGACGGCCCACGAGCTGGTCGCCTGACCAGGCTGCCGCAGGTCCCCCACTAACCTGCCGTGGTGGGTACGCCGCCGGTGGTCGACGCCGCCATGTCGCGGCCGTGGGCAGCGCCGCTGGCGCCCGGACCGGTCAGCGCCACGGTCGAGGTCCCCGGCTCGAAGTCGCTCACCAACCGCGCGCTCGTCCTGGCGGCGTTGGCCGATCGACCCTCGCGGCTCGGTGCACCGCTGCGGGCGCGCGACACCCTGCTGATGGTGGCCGCCCTGCGCGCGCTCGGCGTGACGGTCGTGGACGACGGTGAGGACTGGCTGGTGGGGCCAGGCCGCCTGCAGGGGCCGGCCGAGGTGGACTGTGGCCTGGCCGGCACGGTCATGCGCTTCGTGCCCCCGGTTGCGGCGCTCGCCGCCGGTTCGGTCCGGTTCGACGGTGATCGTCGCGCTCGAGCCCGCCCCATGGGCCAGCTCCTGACGGCGCTTCGAGCGGTCGGCGCGCACGTGGACGACGGCGGCCGGGGGGCCCTGCCCCTCACGGTGGTCGGCTTGGGCAGCGTCCGGGGCGGGGCGGCGAGGATCGACGCGGCGGCCTCCAGCCAGTTCGTCTCCGCGCTGCTGCTCGCCGGCGCGCGCTTCGACCAAGGCTTGGACCTGCGCCACGACGCAGACCCGGTCCCCTCGCAGCCGCACATCCGGATGACGGTGGCCATGCTGCGCGAGCGCGGCGTGAGCGTCGACGACGCCGAGGCGGACCGCTGGGTGGTGGCTCCCGGCGCCGTCGCAGCCCTCGACGAGGTCGTCGAGCCGGACCTGTCCAGCGCCGCGCCGTTCCTGGCGGCGGCCCTCGTCACCGGTGGTGAGGTGCGGGTGCCGCACTGGCCGCGGCGCACCAGGCAGGCGGGTGACGCGGTGCGTGGTCTGCTGGCCGCATTCGGCGCGGAGGTGTCCCTCGACGACACGGGCCTCACCGTGCGCGGCGGCGGTCGCGTGCACGGCGTCGAGGCCGACCTGCACGAGGTCGGGGAGCTGACCCCGGTGCTCACCGCCGTGGCGGCGGTTGCCGACGGGCCGTCGTACCTGCGCGGCATCGCCCACCTGCGCGGGCACGAGACAGACCGGCTGGCCGCCCTGGCCGCCGAGATCGGCCGGCTCGGCGGCGCGGTGCGCGAGACCGCCGACGGGCTCGAGGTGCGGCCGCGGCCGCTGCACGGGACGCTGCTGCACACCCACGCCGACCATCGCATCGCCCAGGCGCTCGCCGTCCTCGGCCTGGTCGTCCCCGGCGTCCTCGTCGAGGACATCGCCACGACCGACAAGACGTTCCCCGACTTCCCCGGGACCTGGGCGCGGATGCTCGGATCCCGGGGCGGGCCGGCGGAGTGAGCGACCGCAGGGTCTCACCGAGGGAATCACCGGGGTGAGTCACCGGAGGTGCCTGCGATGAGCGAGCGCTACGACCACCACGAGGACGACTACCGGGCGAGGCCGCAGCGCGCCAAGTCACGCCCGCGCACCAAGGACCGCCCCACCCATGACGACGCGGTGGCCGGGCGGGTGGTGACCGTCGACCGCGGGCGCTACGGCTGCCTTGTCGGCGGCACACCGGACCAGCCTGGCCAGGGCCGCGAGGTCACGGCCATGACGGCCCGCGAGCTCGGCCGCCAGGGTGTCGTCGTGGGCGACCTGGTGGGGCTGGTCGGCGACACCACGGGTACGGAGGGCAGCCTGGCCCGCATCGTCCGCGTCGAGCCGCGCCGCACGGTGCTCCGCCGGACCGCCGACGACGCCGACCCGGTCGAGCGCGTCGTCGTCGCCAACGCCGACCAGCTGGTGGTCGTCACCGCGCTGGCCGACCCACCGCCGCGGCCTCGGCTGGTCGACCGCTGCCTCGTGGCGGCGTACGACGCCGGGCTGGACCCGCTGCTGTGCCTGACCAAGGCCGACCTGGCCGACCCGGCGCCGCTGCTCGCCGCCTACGCCCCGCTCAGCGTCCCCGCGGTCGTCACCGGCCGCCGTGGGGGCGGGCGCGCGCTCGACAGGGGACTGGGCGCGCTGCGGACGCGGCTCCGCGGAAGGGTCAGTGTGCTGGTGGGGCACTCCGGGGTCGGCAAGTCGACCCTGGTCAACGCGCTCGTCCCCGCGGCCGGACGGTTGACCGGCGAGGTCAACGCCGTGACCGGGCGCGGGCGGCACACCTCGTCGAGCGCGGTGGTCCTGCGCCTTCCCGACGGTGGCTGGGTCGTCGACACGCCCGGGGTACGGTCCTTCGGCCTCGCCCACGTCGACCCGGACCGCGTCGTCGGCGCCTTCCCCGACCTCGCCGACGCGATCGCCGGCTGCCCCCGGGGCTGCACCCACGCCGGCGACGCACCGGACTGCGCCCTCGACGAGGCCGCGGCGGCTGGACGCGTCGACGCCGCGCGCGTGGAATCGCTGCGCAGGCTGCTGGCCGCCCGCGACACGCCCGACGCCGATTGAGCCGAGCGGCCCCCGCATGTGTCAGGCCCACCCGCGGCCCTGCCCCCCGCTGAGCCTGACGCATCCGGGGGTGTAGAGCGCCGGGCGGATGACGTCAGCCGGCGGGGTTCCACACCGCGGTCGCGCCGGCATGGCCGGCGAGCACGACGAGGACGGTCGCGGCGACACCGGCGAGCGCGGCCAACCAGGCGGCGACCGCCTCGACGCCGGGCCGCTGCCCCGACCGGTGGGCCAGCACGAGCGCGAGCAGCAGCGCCCACAGCGGCAGGACCGCCCAGATGACCAGCCCGCCCAGCTGCTGGTGGCGGGCGACCTTGTCGAGCACGGGTCCACCCAGCGTGAGCGAGGCCTTGAGCTGCTCGCCGGTCCGGGTCGCCACCGGCACGCTCAGCAAGGCGACGGTCGCGAGGGCCAGCACCGGCCACCCGTACGCGCGCCGCCACCGGGGCACCCCGGCGAGCGCGAACGCGCCGAGCGCCGCGAGCGGCACCAGCACCACCACCGCGTGGATGACGAGCGGGTGCAGCGGCAGACCGAACACAGTGTCGGGCACGGGCCCCTCCGGAGGCGAGACGATCTCCCGGTCAACGTGGCGGCCCCCGTCGAGGTTCACCCGCCGCTACCCTCGCGCGCATGCCCGCCGTGACCCACGACGACGACCTGCGGCTGGCGCATCTGCTGGCCGACGACGCCGACGGCATCACCATGGACCGCTTCCGGGCGCTGGACCTGGCCGTGCACACCAAGCCGGACTCCACGCCGGTGACCGACGCCGACCGGCGTGTCGAGGAGGTGGTGCGCGGCACCCTCTCGCGGGTGCGATCGCGGGACGCGGTCGTGGGCGAGGAGATGGGCTCCACCGGCTGGGGGCCGCGCCGGTGGGTCGTCGACCCGATCGACGGCACCAAGAACTTCCTGCGCGGGGTACCAGTCTGGGCGACCCTCATCGGGCTGATGGTGGAGGACGAGGTCGTGGCGGGCGTCGTGTCGGCGCCTGCCCTGGGGCGTCGCTGGTGGGCGGCTCGGGGCGCCGGAGCCTGGGCGGGCCGGAGCCTGACCTCCGCGCGGCGCTGCACGGTGTCCTCGGTCGCCCGGCTCGCCGACGCGTCGCTGTCCTACTCCTCCCTGAAGGGCTGGGAGGAGCGGGGGCGGCTCGAGGCGTTCCTCGACCTGGCCCGCGCGTGCTGGCGGACCCGCGGCTACGGAGACTTCTGGTCCTACGTGCTGCTCGCCGAGGGGACGCTCGACGTGGCCGCCGAGCCAGACCTGGCGCTGCACGACAGGGCCGCGCCCTGCATCGTCGTCACCGAGGCCGGCGGCCGCTTCAGCGCGCTCGACGGCACGCCGGGTCCGCTGGGAGGCAACGCACTGGCCACCAACGGGCTGCTGCACGAGGACGTGCTGGCCCGGCTCGCCGACTGACGTGCCCGGCGGTGCTGGGGCAGCGCCAGCACGGCGGGGGCGGCCAGGACCGCGGCGAGGTCGAACCAGCCGTAGCCCCCCGCGGCGCCGGAGGGCGGGTTGCCGATGCTCACCCAGCCGGTCGGATCGGCGACGCCCCACGTCCAGGTGCCCAGTGCTGTGCCGAGCAGCTCGAGGCAGCTGACGACGACGAAGGCCCCGACGTAGAGCGTCCGAGAGCGGCCCCAGAGGAGGAAGCCGACCAGGCAGACGTACCAGAACGCCCCCAGCGCGTCGGGACGCTCGGCGAGCGTGACGCCGAACAGCGCCCACACGCCGCCGCCGAGGACCACCGCGGCGACGAGCGGCCGCGACCACGCACGCACGAGCGCTGAGCGGCCGAGGGCGAGCGCCGCGAGGTAGACCAGCCCGTGCCCCGGCGGGACGAACGCAGGCAGGTTGTCCAGGCGATACGTGTAGACGTGCAGCAGCGGCGAGCAGGTCAGCTCGACGCAGGTCGCGAAGCCGACGACCACCGCAGTCTGCGCGCGCACGAGCGGCCGCTCGCGGGCCAGCAGCCCGACGAGCAGGAGCCACGTCGCCAGGCCGAGGCTGCGCTGCGTCCAGGCTCCTGCTGTGCGGTCGGCCAGCAGCACGGCGGTGATCGCCAGGAGCACGACGCCCGCCACGCCCAGGTCGCGGCGTGAGTCCAGAAGGAGGCGGCCGGACCGGTGCACGGGCGACATCCTGGCACCCTGGGGGGACGACCGACCCTGGCCGGGCAGCACCTGCGGCGCTACCCTGCGCCCCAAGGTCCGGCGCGGGACCGGGCCCCTGGGAGTGGGCGACATGCGCATCAAGGACGTGCTCCGCGGCAAGGGCAACCGGGTCGTGACGGTGCGACCGGATGCGACGGTGCGCGAGCTGCTGGCCCTCCTGGCCGAGCACAACGTCGGCGCGCTGGTGGTCAGCGACGACGGCGCGGCGGTTGCCGGGATCGTCTCCGAGCGCGACGTCGTACGCAGGCTCGGCGAGCGGGGCAGCGAGCTGCTCGCCGCAACCGTCGGGGAGATCATGACGGCTGAGGTGCGCACCGCCACCCTCGACGAGGACCTCGACGGGCTGATGCGGCTGATGACCGACCACCGGATACGGCACGTCCCGGTCGTCGTCGAGGGGCGGCTGTCCGGGATCGTCAGCATCGGCGACGTGGTCAAGCACCGGCTCGACGAGCTGGAGAGCGAGAGCCACCAGCTGCGGGCCTACATCTCCACGGCGCCCTGATCCGGGTTGCTCTGCGCGACCGTGGCGGGCGTCGCGGGGTGCTCTTCGGATGCAGCAGGGGCGTCGCCGGAGGCTGCGGCGTCGGCCGCGCTGTCGGCCTGCGCCGTCGCCACGCCCTCGGCCACCGCTTCCGGCAGCACCGTCTGGGCGCCCTCCCGCGTGCTCGCCAGGTAGCTGCCCGCGGTGTTGATCACGGCCACGAGCGGCACGGCGACGAGCGCTCCGGCGATGCCGGCGACGATGGCCCCGGTGGCGATAGAGAGCACGACCGCCAGCGGGTGCAGGCGCACGAAACGCCCGAGCAGGAACGGCTGCAGGACGTGGCCCTCGACCTGCTGGACGACGATGATGCCGGCGACCACCAGCAGCGCGACGACCGGTCCCTGGGTCACCAGGGCGACGAGGGCGGCCAGGGCCGCTGTCAGGGTCGCACCGACCAGCGGGATGAACGCGCCGAAGAAGACGAGCACGGCCAACGGAAGGGCCAGCTCGACCCGCAGGATCAGCAGCCAGACGTAGATGAACACCGCGTCGACAAGGGCGACGAGCACCGTGCCCCGCACGTAGCCGGTGAGGGTGACCCACGCGAGCCGCCCGGCCTCGTCGACGCGGGCCCGCGTGGGGCGGGGCACCAGCCGCATCAGCCAGCGCCAGACGCCGTCGCCGTCGTAGATGAGGAAGATCAGCGAGAACAGCGCCAGCAGCATGCCGGCGACGGTCTCCAGCGCGAGCGTCGCCGTGCTGATCGCCCCGCTGGTGAGCTGGTCGCGGTTCTGCGTCGCGGCCTCGGCGAGCCGCGAGCCGAGGTTGTCCAGCTGTGCGTTGGGCACCCCCAGATCGACGAGCCAGCGCCGGATCTCGTCGAAGCCCTGGACCGACCGGTCATTGAGCTCCGGCAGCCCGGAGGCGACCTGGTTGCCGACGAGCGTGAGGGCGCCGGCCACCACGGCGATGAAGGTCAGCATCGTGAGTGCGGTCGCGGCCGCCCGTGGCAGGCCGCGTGCGCGGAACCACCCGGCCAACGGCACCAGCGCGGCTGCCAGCAGCAGGGCGGCCACGAACGGGATGATGACGAGGTGGAGCACCTCGACCAGCCGCACGAGGACGTAGAGGGCGCCGACGACGACGAGGATGCGCCACGACCATGACGCGGTGGCGCGCACGCCGTACGGCACCGGGTGCCCCCGCTGGTCGTCGTGCGCCGGGGACTCGATCCGCTCAGCCGGGCGCTCGGTCACCGCGGAAGCCTGCCACACAGCTGGTGCAGGCAACCTCGATACGTGGGGACGAACCCGCCCGTGGTCGGTGGTGGGAGCGCCGCCGGTCAGGCCGCGCTACCGCCGGTCGTGGCCGCGCTGCCCGCGCCCGACGACCCCGGTCGGTCCGGCGAGCCGAACCCGCCGGCGAAGCCGAGGCTGCCGCTCATCGCGCGGCCCATGCCGCGGTGGCCGTGAAGAACGCCGTTCTTCGCCGCCTCGAGCACGGCGTCGGCCTGCGCCCGGGTCAGCCGTCCCTGCTGAACCGCCGCATCAAGGCGCTCGGACAGCCGCGCCAACCCTTCGCTGCGCGCCTCCGCGCGCAACTGGGTACGGACCTTGTCCAGCGCCGCGGAGACCTTCGACTCGGGTAGCCCGAGCTCCTTGGCGAGCAGCCGCACCAGCTCGTCCTGGCGGTCGGCCCGGGCTGCCTTGCGCAGCTCGCGCAGCTCGCGGCGCAGGTCCTGCCGGCTCCCCGGCGCCGGCGACGAGGTGGCCACCGCTATCGCCTGGGCGCCCGACGAGCCGGGACGGTCGACCGTGCCGGATGCGATGCCGAGACCCAGCACCGGCACCGCCGCGGCGATGCCGAGCGCGAGCACTCCGCCGACCCCGGTCAGGACGAGAGTGCTGCGCTTCATGACGGATCGCCTCCAGAGGGCGGACGGACGGACGCTCGTACCGATGATCCTCGCTGCGCCTCCACGTGACCTGGGACCAACCTGGGAAGTCGCTGGGAGCGGCCGCCGGGCAGCTCGACCCGGAACGTGGCGCCCTCCCCCGGACGGCTCCGCACCGTCACCGTACCGTGGTGAGCGTCCACGATCGCGACGACGATCGACAGCCCGAGCCCCGCGCCACCGGAGGCACGGGTCCGTGCGGCATCGACCCGGTAGAAGCGGTCGAAGACGTGGGCGGCCTGCTCGGCGGTCAGGCCCGGCCCGCAATCGGCCACCTCGAGCACGGCGCGCCCGTCGAGGGCGCCCACGCGCACCTCGACCGGCGAGCCGGCCGGCGTGTGGGTCACCGCGTTGCCGACGAGGTTGGCCACCACCTGACGCAGCCGCGCCTCGTCCCCGGAAAGGACGACGTCACCGCTGCCGGCGCCGGCGGAGCCGCCGAGCGCGACCAGCGTCACCTCCCGGTCGGGGGCGACGGCGCGCGCGTCGGCGACAGCGTCGGCCGCCAGGACGGTGAGGTCGACCGGCTCGCTGGCCAGCGGCCGCTGCTCGTCGAGGCGGGCGAGCAGCAGCATGTCGTCGACGAGTCCGCTCATGCGCACGGCCTCGCCCTCGATGCGTCGCATGGCCGCCGCGACGTCCACGTCGTCGCGTACGGCGCCCTGCCGGTGCAGCTCGGCGAAGCCCCGGATCGAGGTCAGCGGCGTCCGCAGCTCGTGGCTGGCGTCGGAGACGAAGCGTCGCATCCGTGCCTCGGACTCCGCCCGCGCCCGGAACGCCCGCTCGATCTGCGCCAGCATGCCGTTGAGAGCCCGCGAGAGCCGTCCGACCTCTGTGGTCGCGGTCGCCGGCTCCGGCACGCGTCGAGTCAGGTCGCCGGCCGCGATCGTCTCCGCCGTCTCCTCGATGCGGGCGAGCGGCCGCAGGCTGCGCGTGACGGCGAGCCAGCCGAGCAGTCCGAGCAGGCCGAGCGCGACCGCGCCCACGGCGAGCTCCGCGCCGAGCAGCCGCTGGTAGGTCTTCGTCTCCTCCAGCGTGCGGGTCGCCACGAGCAGGCTGCCCTGGTCGCCGATCGGGTAGACGACCGCGCGGACGTCCTCGCCAGTCCCGAACGGAACTCCCCTCCGCTCCCGCGCCTCGGGGAGGGGGACCTGTGGCAGCGCGGTCACCTCGGCGTCCCCGAGCGGGTTGCGGAACGTCTGCACGAGCTGCCCCTGCGGGCCCAGCACGGCGACCACGTAGTCGCTGGGCAGGGCAGGGCCGCGCCGGCCGCCCGCACGGCCGAGGCCGCCACGGCCACCCCCAGCCTCGAGAAAACGCTGGAAGGGCCGGGCCGCCGCCAGCAACCGCTCGTCCGTGCGCTCCTCCAGGTAGCTGCGCAGAGCCAGGGCGGTCGCGATGCCGGTGCCAGCGAGCGCCAGCGAGAGCAACAGCAAGAGCGCCAGGACGAGCTGGGCCCTCAGGGAGAACCGCTCACGCAGCGGTGGCCGGTGCGGCGCGTTCACGGCGCGGGTACCCGGAGCACGTAGCCGACGCCGCGCACGGTATGGATGAGCCGAGGCCCGCCGTCGGATCCGTCCTCGACCTTGCGACGGAGGTAGCTGATGTAGGACTCGACGATGCCGGCCTGGCCGCCGAAGTCGTAGTCCCAGACGGCGTCGAGGATCTGCGCCTTGGACAGCACCCGGCCCGGGTTGCGCATGAGGTGGTGCAACAGGCGGAACTCCGTGGGTGACAGCGACACCGGACGCCCGCCGCGGCGGACCTCGTGGCTGTCCTCGTCCAGCTCGAGGTCGGCGAACGTCAGGACGCCGCGCTGCCGGTCGTGCGCCCCTGCCCGGCGCAGGACGGCATGGATGCGGGCCACTACCTCCTCGAGGCTGAACGGCTTGGTCACGTAGTCGTCGCCGCCGATCGTGAGTCCGGCGACCTTGTCCTCGGTGGCGTCACGTGCGCTGAGGAAGACGACGGGGAGGTCGCGCCACCGTTCGCGCAGCCGGCGGGCCACGGCGAACCCGTCGACGTCGGGCAGCATGACGTCGAGCACGACGAGGTGTGGCGCCACACGCTCGACGGCGGCCAGCGCCTCGGCGCCGGTGCCGGCGGTCTGCACATCGAAGCCGGCGTAGCGCAGGCTCGCAGAGAGCAGCTCGCGGATGTTGGGCTCGTCGTCGACGACGAGCAGCCGTGGCCGTCTCGTCTCCGCCGGCGCACCGGCAGCGGCCCTCGGCGCAGGCTGCGTCACGGCGACAGTGTCGCGCACGGTGGCGAGGCACCACGTGCGCTCAGGGGGTGCCAGGGCTGGCTGGCCTGCTGCGATGGACTTCCGGCCCAACCCGCGCACCCCGCCTTGTCCGCGGAGGGTCGCCCACACGACGTACCGCCGGTCGTCGAGGAGCTCAAGACGGCCGCCCGTCGGCTGGGCCCTCCTGCGCCGCTGCGCGGCCCGGATGGCCGACCAGTGACCGGCCGCGCGTGCGCGCTGGGCCGATTGGGGGTAGTCCTGCGGGCATGGCCGTGGTCACGCGCCGGATCGGCGCCGCTCCCCCCGAAGTGTGGACCGTGCTGGCGGACGGGTGGCTGTACCCCTCTTGGGTCGTCGGCACGTCCCGCGTCCGTGCCGTGGACGCCGGTTGGCCGCAGCCGGGGGCCGCGATCCACCACTCCGTCGGGATGTGGCCGCTGCTGCTCAGCGACCGCACCGAGGTGCTCGAGGAGCGGCCAGGCAGCCTGCTCCGGCTCCGCACCCGAGGCTGGCCACTGGGCGAGGCCGTCGTCCAGCTGGCGCTGCGCCCGGTCGACGCCGACGCCACCGACGTCACGCTGACCGAGACCCCCACCGCCGGGCCGGGAGCGCTGGTGCACAACCCCGTCAGCGAGTGGGTGCTCACCCGACGCAACATCGAGACGCTGTGGCGCCTCGCGGCGATCGCGGAGGGACGCGGCGGCGGCTCGGCGCAGCGCCGCCACGACTGAACGGGGCGAGCGCTCTCGCGCGGTCAGCCGCCGAGCAGGCGCAGTGCACCGCGCAGGCCGCGCGAGACGACCGGTCCGGCCGGCCCGCGGGCGCCGGCCCGGAGCAGGGCCGCCCGGGCCGCGTTGCTTCCGCATGAGCCATGCACGCCGCCGCCCGGGTGTGCGGAGGCGGAGGCGAGGTAGAGCCGGTCGACGGGCGTCTCGGCGCGGGCCAGGCCGAGCCACGGCCGGAAGACCAGCTGGTTGTGCAGCTGTGCCGTACCGCCGTTGACGGCGCCGCGCACCAGCGAAGGGTCGAGGCGTTGTAGGTCGTCCGGTGTCTGCACGGTGCGTGCGACAACGAGATCGCGGAAGCCGGGCGCGTGCTCCTCGACGACCTCCTCCATCCGCTCGGCCTGCTTCGCCATCGCCGCGGCGTCACGAGCGAGCTGGCGTGGCACGTGGGTGTAGGCCCACATCGACTCGGTGCCGGCCGGGGACCGCGTGGGGTCGGCCGTCGTCATCTGCCCGGCCAGCATGAACGGGCGGTCGGGCAGCCGCCCGCGGGCCAGGTCCGCCGCGAAGACGCTGAGCCCGTCGAGGTCTGCGCCGAGGTGCACGGTGCCGGCGCCGTGGGCTTGCTCGGCGCTCCACGGCACCTGCCCGGCGAGCGCCCAGTCGACCTTGAGCGTCGAGTCGTCCCAGGGGAAGTCCGCGAACCGGCGGCGGGCCGCCCGGGGCAGCAGGTCGCGGCTGAGCAGGTCTCCGAAGAGCACCGGAGCGGGTACGTCGGCCAGCACGGCCCGGCGCGCCCGGACGGCGCCGCCGTCGGCCGTGCGGACGCCCAGCGCACGGCCCTCCCGGACGACGACCTCGCTGACCGGCCGGTCGGTGAAGGTCAGCGCTCCGGCCGCGCGCGCCCGGCGAGCCAGCGCGTCGGCGAGCGCGCCCGCGCCGCCGCGCGGCACCGGGAAGCCGACGTCCTGCCCGAGCATGGCGAGCAGCCAGCCGAAGACGCCGGAGCCCGCGGACTCCGGCGAAAGGTCGGCGTGCATGGCGTTGCCGGCCAGCAGCATCGCCGCGCCCTCCCCGCGAAACGTCTCCCGGACCAGCTGGCGTACCGGGGCCACCCCGCGCCGGGCGAGCTGGAGGAGACCGCCGGGACCGGCCACCGCGGCCAACCGAGCGGCGGCCCGCACCGGCGGGAAGGGGCGCAGCAACGCTGCCAGCACCGGCTCCCGCACCTGATGCCACTCCGTCACCATCGTTCGCCAGGCCGCGCCGTCCTCCGGCGCGAACTCCGACACCGAGGAGACGGTCTGCTCCAGGTCACGGGAGAGCCGTACGCAGCGCCCGTCCGGCAACGGGTGCGCGAGCACCGACGGGGCGTGCGCCCACTCCAGCCCGTGCCGGTCGAGCTCCAGCTCGGCGAGCACGGGGGACGCCGCGGCAAGCGGATAGAACGCGCTGCACAGGTCGACGACGTAGCCGGGGGCGGTGGCCTCCGCGCTCACCACCGCGCCGCCGAGCCGGGAGGTCGCCTCGAGCACGACGACGTCCCATCCGGCGTCGGCGAGCAGGGCGGCGGCGACCAGCCCGTTGGGACCGGCGCCGACGACGACGGCGTCGCAGGTGCTGGGCGGGGTGCCGGTGGCCTGCGCCGCGGGGGTGGGGTCCATGGTCGCGACCATCGTGCCCTGTGCACCGGCGGGCAACACCGGGCACCCCTCGTCGTGGGGCAGGCCATGGCTGCCGACCGGTGCCGCCACGGGTCAGCGGGTGGCGTCTGCCTCCGGCGCGGGCCGGTCATCCTGGGCGTGGTAGCCGGCGAGCTGACGCTCCTCCTCGGCGTGCCGCGGGAAGCGCAGCGCCACCAGGGCGGCTCCGACGACCACGGCGACGATCCCGGCAAGGTAGGCCCACCGGTCGCCGGCCAGGAACGACTCCTTGGCGGCTGCGATGATCTGCGGGGCGTACTGCGGGTACTGCTCGGCGATCGCCGACGCGCCGTCGAAGGACTTGGTGAGCGTCCCCTGGGTCGCGGCGGTGACCTGCGCCCGGTCCGGCGCCGCGGCGATGGCGGCGTTCGCTGCGGAGGCGTACCCGGCGGTGAGGAGGGCTCCGAAGATCGACTGCATGATCGCGCCGCCGAGGTCGCGCTGGAGGTCGGCGGTCCCCGAGGCCATGCCGACCTTGGTCACCGGGACCGAGCCGGTGAGCGAGTGCGAGGCCGGGGTGCCGGCGAAGCCGACACCGGTGCCGACGAGCGCGTACGCCAGGGCCACCTGCCAGTACGCCGAGGACTCAGACCAGAGCAGCAGCATGGTGAGGAAGCCCAGCACGACGAAGAAGTAGCCGACGAGCAGCGTGAAGCGCGAGCCCCGGGAGGCGACGAGCTTGGCCGACCGCGGCGCGATCAGCACCATCAGCACGGCCGCCGGCAGGATGGACGCGCCGGCCTCGAGGGTGCTGTAGCCCAGCACGTTCTGCAGGAACTGCTGGCCGATGAACATCGCCCCCATGAGCGATCCGAAGACGATGACGCCGGCGACCGCGGCCACCCAGAACGTCGGCCGCGCCGCGACGTGCAGGTCGTAGAGCGGGTTGGCCACCCGGCGCTGGCGCAGGACGAAGGCGATCAGCGCTGCCAGCGCGATCGCGACCAGCCCGAGGGCGGCCGCGGCGGCGCCGGGCACGGCGGCGAAGTTGATCCCGAGCACCAGGGCGCCGACCAGCAGCACGGACAGGATGCCGCCGAGGTTGTCGACGGGCTCGGTCGTCTCATGGACGTGCGCGGGGACGAGCCGCCATCCCATGACGAACGCGATGAGCGCGAGCGGCAGCGTCACCAGGAAGACCGAGCCCCACCAGTAGTGCTCCAGCAGGGCACCGGACACCAGCGGACCGAGGGCGGAGATCGCGCCGCCGAGGGCCGACCAGAGGGCGATCGTGCGGGTCCGGCCCTGGCCGCGCCAGAGGGCGGTGATCAGGGCCAGCGTCGTGGGGTAGGCCATGCCGGCGGCGATCCCGCCGAGGATCCGGGCGCCGATGAGGGTCTCGATGTTGGGGGCGTACGCCGCGAGCAGGCACGCGGGCACGGACAGCGCCACGCCGAAGAGCAGCAGCAGCTTGCGCCCGTAACGGTCCCCGACCGCACCGAGGTAGAGCACCGAGGCGGCCAGGCCCAGCGAGTAGCCGACCGCCACGACGTTGAGCTGGGTCTGCGAGGCGTCGAAGTCCTTGCCGATGGAGGGCAGGGCCACGTTGGCGACCGCGAGGTTCAGGTTCGCGACGGCAGCCGCGAGGATCAGCGAGGTCAGGACGAGGCCGGCCCGCCGCGGCGCGTCGGCACCGGGTGCCGGCTGGACCACCGTGCCTCCCGCATCGTCGTGCGCCATTCACCCTCCCATCCGAGCACCGGTCGACCATGCAAGCGCGCACAGCGGCACCGGGCATCGTCCCTCGCGGATGAGTCGGCTTCAGGCCTTGATGCGCAGCATCTGCGGGTCGTAGAGCGGGCGCAGCGAGACCGTGGCGGGATGGCAGCGGTCGGCCACCTCGACCTCCCAGTGCCCAGACTCCAGGTACGCCTTGTCGACCGGGACGCCCGGCTCGACCATCGCCAGGCCGACCGCGCCGCCCAGGGTGAAGCCGTACGATGCGGCCCGCACATAGCCGACCGGAACGCCGTCACGGTGCACGACCTCGGCGTGGAACAGCAGCGGCTGCGGGTCCTGCAGCAACACCTGCACGAGCCGCCGGGTCAGCGGCCCCTTCGCCTTCTCAGCCAGCACCGCGTCCCGACCGACGAAGCCGCCCGGCTTGTCGAGCGCGACGGCGAAGCCGAGCCCGGCCTCGAGCACCGAGTCGGTGTTGTCGATGTCGTGCCCGTAGTCGCGGTAGCCCTTCTCCAACCGCAGGCTGGACAGCGCCTTGAGTCCGGCGTGGCGCAGGCCGGCCGCGCGGCCGGCCTCGACCACGCGCTCGTGGACGTGCGCGGCCTGCTCGACCGGGACGTAGAGCTCGTAGCCGAGCTCTCCCAGGTAGGTGATGCGGATGCACAGCACGCGCGCGAATCCCAGGTCGATCTCGCGGGCGGTGCGGTAGGGGAACGCCTCGTCGCAGAGATCCACCGACGTCAGCGCCTGGAGCAGCTCGCGCGACCGCAGGCCCTGCACGTTGAGCTGGGCGTAGCCGCCGGTCATGTCGGACACGTGCGCGCGCAGGTCGCCCAGCCTGCCATCGAGGTGACGGCGCATCCAGCTGAGCACGTGGCGGTGCGCGGTGTCGGAGGCGACGACCCAGAAGCGGTCCTCGGCGAGCTTGCTGACCGTGAGGTCAGCCTCGAGCGTGCCGCCCTCGTTGAGCCACTGGGTGTAAGTGATCCGGCCGGCCTCGGCGTCGACCGTGTTGGCTGAGAGGGTGTCGAGGAAACGGCCTGCGTCGCGTCCCTCGACGAGGAACTTCGACATGAACGACATGTCCATGGCGATCACGCCCTCGCGGGCCGCGCGGTGCTCGGCCGCCCAGTGCTCCCAGTACGCCGGGCGACCCCAGGTCAGCGTCCCCGGGTCCGGGGTCGCGCCCTCCCCCGCGTACCAGTCCGGGCTCTCCCAGCCGCTGACGTCCCTGAACCACGCGCCGAGCCCCGCCAGCCGGTCGTGCAGAGGCGACCGCCGCGCGCCGCGCGCCGTTGTCATCGACCGGTTGGGGTAGTGGCAGGCGTAGACCAGCCCGAGCGACTCGGCGGTGCGGGTGCGCCGGTAGTCGGGTGTGGTCTGGTACGGGTGCAGGCGCGCGATGTCGAAACCGGCGACGTCGACGTCCGGGCGGCCCTCCGTGACCCAGTGCGCGACCACCCGGCCGAGCCCGCCGCCGGTGAGGATGCCGACCGAGTTGAGCCCGGCGGCCACGAAGTAGCCGGCGAGCTCGGGGGACTCCCCCACCACCGGCTGCAGGTCGGGCGTGAAGCTCTCCGGCCCGCAGAAGAAAGTACGGATGCCGACCTCGGAGGCCACCGGGACGCGGCGCATCGCCCGCTCCACGTACGGACCCATCCGGTCCCAGTCCGGCGTCAGCTGGAGGAACGAGGCGTCGGCCGGGACTCCCTCGACACGCCACGGCGCGCACACCGGCTCGAAGAGGCCGAGCATGAGCCCGCCGACCTCCTCGCGGTAGTAGCCGAACGACGACGGGTCCTCGAGCACGGGCAGCGATCCGTCGAGCCCGTCCACCTGGCCGGTGATGAGGTAGTAGTGCTCGGCCGCCTGCAACGGCACGGCGACGCCGGAGCGCTCGGCCAGCTGGCGCGCCCACATGCCGGCGCAGTTGACGACGGTCTCGCACTCGACGTCGCCGTGGGCGGTGCGTACGCCGGTGACGGCGCCGTCAGCGGTGAGCACGTCGGTGACCGGGACCCCCTCGACGATGCGGGCTCCCCTGAGCCGGGCGCCCTTTGCCAGCGACCTCGTCACGTCGACCGGGTTGGCACGGCCGTCCCCGGCGACGTAGAAGCCGGCCAGCAGGTCGTCGGTGCGGGCCAGCGGCCACATGTCGGCGACCTCGCGCGGTGAGATCTCCTGCACGTCCACCCCGCAGTAGCGGTTGAACGCCGCAACCCGCCGGTACTCCTGCAGGCGGTCCTCGTCGGAGGCCACCTCCACGAAGCCGACCGGCATGAAGCCGGTCGACACACCGGTCTCGGCCTCCAGGCGGGCGTAGAGATCGCGGGTGTAGGTGCGCATCTGCGTCGAGGTCTGCGACGTGGACCCGAAGCTCACCATGAGCCCGGCCGCGTGCCACGTGGTGCCGGAGGTCAGCTGATCGCGCTCGAGGAGCAGGACGTCGGCGCATCCCGTCGACGCCAGGTGGTAGGCGACCGAGCAGCCGATGACACCGCCGCCGACGACCACGACCCGGGCTCGCTGCCGCAGCGTCACGCTCGCGGGCATGCCGGGAGCGTACGGGGCCGGCTCATCTGGTTGCCGGTCACGCGTCCGGGGGGCCCAGGCGCTCCGCGGAGTGGCCGCGGGCCAGCATCACCACGCGCGTGACGGCCAGCGCCAGACCGAAGGCGGCCAGCCCGCGTGTCACACCGTGGCGGGCCAGGATGAGCACGAGCAGGCAGAGCAAACCGCCGTACACGGGGATGGCCAGGTCGCGGCGGTTCTTCACGCCGCCATCGTGGCACCTCGCGCGCAGCCGGCCTGCGAGGATGAGGGATCGCCTCCTGCCGGGGCGTCCGGTCGACGGACTTGGAGCAGTCGTGACGCAGAGCCGAACGATGCTGGACGCCCATGTCCGCTTCGAGCTGGAGCGGCTGACCGGCGCAGGCCTGGAGGAGTCCGTCCGCGACGAGGTGGACGCCGTCTTCGGCTGGCTGCGCACGGTCCGGTTGGCCGACCTGGCGCCCGCGCACGAGCTGGCCGCCGCTGCCGGCCAGCTGGCTGCCGAGGCGGTGGTCAGCGAAGAGCTGATCGATCTGGCCAGCGATCTCGTCGCAGGCGGCCACCGGGTGCTGGTGGAGGAAGAGGGCTCCGTCGAGGACCTGCTCAGCCGGGATGACTACGACGCCCTGGTGGCGGTGCTGACCGGCATGGAGGACGCGCGCAGCGAGATCCTCGAGCTGCTCACGACGAGCAACGCCTACGCCAAGCTCGTGTCGCATGTGCTCTACAACGGGGTCAAGCGGTACGTGCTGACCGAGAACCTGCTCGCTCGCAAGATCCCCGGCGCATCCGCCCTGGTCCGGCTCGGTCAGCGCGGGCTGACCTCCGCGGCGCCCAAACTGGAGGCGAACGTCGATCGGCAGCTGCTGGCCTTCGTGCAGGCCAACGTGGCGGACACGCTACGGGAGAGCCAGCGCTATCTCGATGAGATGCTCGACGGCCCGATGCTGACGGCGACGGCGGAGGAGATCTGGGACGCCCAAGCCGGCCGCAGCATGGCCTCGATCGCCACCCTCGCCGACTCGGAGCAGGTCGCCGAGGTGGTCCGGCTTCTCGCCAACATGTGGGAGCAGCTCCGCCTGACCGGCGTGCTCGCCCAGGTCGTGCAATCGGCGGTGGCAATGGTGCTCGAGCGCCACCACGACCGACTGGTCGGCGACCTGCTCGCCGAGCTGAGCGTCACGCAGGAGGCTGTGGCGGCGCATCTCCTCGCCGTCGTCGCACCCGGCGTCGAGCTCGCCCGGGCCGACGGATACCTCGAGTCCCGGATCCGCAACCGGCTGGAGGCGTTCTACGCCTCGTACAAGCCGGCCGGCACGCCGAATCGGGCGCCACGAGCACGCTGATGCCGAGCCGGTCGACATCAGGGATGACGCAAAGGGCGGCTGCGCGTACCTCGCCCCGCTGGCTACGGCGATTCAGCACGTGGAAGGTCGGAGGGATACGTGACCTCCACCTCCGAGATCGTCTTGGCGAAGTCCGACGAGGCTGCACAGCTCGTCGTGGAGCAGGCCGGTCAGGACCTCGTGGTCGGGAACGACGACCGGGTCCGCAACCACGGTCGTCACCAGGTGTCCGGCATAGGACAGCAGCACGAAGGAGACCCCGACGTTGCCCGGGTTGGCGACGAGCGGGATCACCTGCTGCACCTGCCGGCCGGCGAATCGCACGGGTCGCGACGGGCCGCGCAGGTTGGACTCGAACGTGTGGACGAGGCGCTGGTGCTCGACGAAGAGCCGAAACAGTCCCAGCGTCGCCAGCCCGCGGAACAGCACGCCCAGCGGCGCCGCCGACGCCGCCCGCGGAGTGTCGCGCAACGCCGCGGTTGCCGCGGCCACGGCCCGCAGCCGTTCATGGGCCCCGACCCTGGCCGGAACGCTCACCGGCCGTACGCCCGTCCGGTTGCCGAGACCCGGATCGGCCGCGGAGGCGCGCTCGGCCACCGGCACCGACACGACGAGCGCGCTCGGGTGCTCGCCGCGCCGGTCCAGCAGCCCCGACAGAGCACCAACGACCGCGGCGAGCACCACATCGTTGACCGTGCACCCATGACGGTGCGCGGCGGCCACGACGTCGACGAGGTCGACGTCGACGGTCGTGAAGCGGCGCCGCCGGCCGGTCGGGCGCAGCAGGGACGTGCGGGCCGCCGCCGCCGGGAGTCGGCGTGGCCCGAGCCGGAGCTCGCGCAGTCCTTCGACCATCCGGCGGGCGGCGCCAGGGGCGCGGCGAAGGGCGACCAGCCGTTCGCGGGCGGCGTCCAGTGCGAGCGTCCGCCGACCCGGCGGGGCGGCCGGGCGTCGCTGCGAAGGCCGCAGCAGTGGCGGCGCGGGGTGATCGGCGAGCGCGCCGAGCACCGCGAGGCCGCCGATGCCGTCGACGAGCACGTGGTGCAGCACGAGGACGACCGCGCTCCGGTCGGCTCCGCTGTGGTCCCAGCCGGTGACCCAGCTCGCGGACCACAGCGGCCGAGCGCGGTCCAGCGGGCTGGCGAGCAGGTCGGCGGCGGCATCGAGCAGCGCGTCCTCACCGTCGGGCGGGAGCCGGCGGTGCGAGACGTGCTGCGTGATGTCGAAGGCTGGATCGTCGAGCCAGTAGGGCCGTCCGCACCCGAGCGGCGCCCGCACGAGCACCTGATGCAGCCGGGGCACCCGCCGCGAGCGCTCGTCGAGGATCTGGCGCGCGGCCTCGAGATCGAGCTCGTCGGTGGCCCCGCCGGCAGGCTCGAGCACGAGGACGGCACCGAGGTGCATCGGCGCTGGGCCGCGGTCGGTGGCGAGCACCATCGCGTCGTTCGGGCTGATCCGGTCGACCACCGCCCGCCGAGCGGTCACCGGTCACCCCCGCACGTTCTCGAGCACGACCGCGAGGCCTTGGCCGACCCCGATGCAGATCGCCGCCACCCCCCAGCGCTCGTTCCGCTCGAGCAGGACGTGGGCCAGCGTGCCGAGGATCCGCGTGCCGGAGGCGCCCAGCGGGTGCCCGATCGCGACCGCGCCGCCGTGCACGTTGACCGTCGACGGGTCGACGTCCCAGGCGGCGATGCAGGCCAGCGACTGGGCCGCGAACGCCTCGTTGAGCTCCACCGCGCCGACGTCGGCCCAGCCGATACCTGCCCGCGCCACGGCCTGGTTGGCGGCCTCGACCGGGGCGAACCCGAAGTACTGCGGGTCGAGGGCCGCCGCCCCCCGCCCGGCGACCCGGGCCAGCGGCTCGCCACCGAGTGACTGCGCTGCTGCCGCACTGCCCAGGACCACGCCCGACGCACCGTCGTTGAGCGGCGAGGCGTTGCCCGCGGTGACAGTGCCGTTCGGGCGGAAGACCGGCTTCAAGGCGGCCAGCCGGTCGAGGCCGGTGTCCGGGCGTACGGACTCGTCGCGTGCCAGGTCGACACCGGGGACGGGGACGACCAGGTCGTCGAAGAACCCGGCCTCCCACGCCCGCGCGGCTGCCAGGTGAGAGCGCAGAGCGAACTCGTCCTGCGCCTCGCGCGAGATTCCCGCGCGCTCGCCGAGCAGCTCGGTCGCCTCGCCGAGTGAGACCGTCCACGCCGGGTCCATCCCCGGGTTGACCAGGCGCCAGCCCAGCGTCGTCGACACCAGCGTCGCGTCGCCCGCCGGGTAGGGCTTCGCCGCCTTCGGCAGCACCCAGGGCGCCCGGGTCATCGACTCCACGCCGCCGGCGAGGACAACCTCGGCTTCGCCGAGGGCGATCTGCCGGGAGGCGACCATGGCGGCGTCCAGGCTCGACCCGCAGAGCCGGTTGATCGTCGTGCCCGGCACCGACGTCGGCAGCCCGGCGAGCAGCGCGGCCATCCGACCGACGTTGCGGTTCTCCTCGCCGGCGCCGTTGGCGTTGCCGAGGACGACCTCGTCCACGCGGGCCGGGTCGAGGCTCGGGTGACGGTCGAGCAGGGTCCGCACCACGAGGGCGGCCAGGTCATCGGGACGGCTGCCGGCCAGCGCGCCGCCGTACCGTCCGAACGGCGTGCGCACGGCGTCGTACAGGAAGGCGTCGGCCACCGTCAGGCGCCCGGCTCGGCGGTGGGCGCCTGGGCGATGGGCCGACCCACCGTGAGGACCGCCTGCAGCGCGGACGGCAGGCTGGAACGGTAGTAGGCATCCGGCTCCGCGCCGGTTGCGTCGAGGACCTTGCTGAAGAAGCAGCGGGCTGCCGCGGCCAGGACGACCTGGAACACGTCGACGTCGCTGAGCCCGTGCCGGCGCAGCGTGTCGATGTCGTCAGCGGTGATGCGCGTAGCGTCGTCCACGACCTTCTCGGCGAAGTCCATGACGGCCACATCCGTGGCGTCGAGCCCTGCCGCGTGGTGGTCGGCCGCGATTCCTCCCAGCGCCGCGTCGTCGTAGAAGTTCTTGCGCAGCACGGAGCCGTGGGCGAGCGCGCAGTAGCTCGAGCGCAGCCGGCGTGCGGCGGCCAGAGTCACCAGCTCGTAGCGGCGCAGGTCCATGCCGGCCTTGATGGCGGTGTTGAGACCCACCCACACGTCGTACGTCTTCGGTCGCAACGCGAAGACCTGGGTCAGGTTCCAGACATAACCATCGCGCTCCCGGTCGGCGTCGTAGATCCGAACGACGTCGGCCTCGGCGTCCCCCTCCGGCGGGGTGTCGAGAGGCGGGGTGTCGAGATAGGACATGCGGCCTCCTGCTCGCTCGACGGGTCGGTGCCGCTCGAGGACGTTCCCTCAGGGATGACTATGCCGGACGGAGCCGGCGTCAGGTGCCGTGCTGCGGCACCCGAGTGCTGTGGCGACACCCGCCACCCCGCGGCCCCGCCAACTGCCCCCACGTTTTCCGAGATCTTGAGACGTCGCTGCTGCCACAGCCGCAGCCCCGTCTCATGATCGACGGAGAGCCAGCGACCTTGAGACAGTTCCGCCCCCATCGGTACGCAACTGTCTCAAGATCCGGACCGGCCACTGACGAAACCGCGGAGCACCGGTTCGCCGGTGACCCGCGAGTCGGCGCGTGGGCAGCTGTGATTCGGCTCAGCGGCCCCACGAACGTGGACACCGCGAGGCCGTGCCGGGCCAGTCGATGACGTCGCCATGACCCTGCCCCACCAGATCGGCGGCGGTCGGCTTCATCAAGACCGCGCTCATCGCAAAGCACACCTGCGTGGTCAACGCCTTCCGTGCGCTGCGCCGTGACCTCATGCCGGCAGTCGACCCGCAGCTGTTCGGCGAGATCGTCGGTTCGACCGACACCGAGGTCCAGTTCCAGCTGGCCTTGACCCCGGGCCCTGGACGGGGACCCGTTCGGTGCAATGGAGCGTGGTCGGTCTCGTCGAAGCCGTGGCCCGCGGACAGGGGATCGAGCCTGCCCTGCAGATGAGCATCGGGGCCGCGGTGGAACACCGGCAGTCTCGCCGGCGCCCTCCGGCCGCCGACTGACCGGCGGCGGTGCCGTCGACGACGCGTTCGCTCAGGTGAAGACGGCGGCGATCTCGGCGATCCGCTCCGGGACCACCCTGAACCAGGCCCACGTACCGCGGCGTTCTCGGGTGACCAGTCCGGCCGCGGCCAGCACCTTGAGGTGGTGACTGACCGTCGGCTGCGACAGTCCCAGGGGTGAGGTGAGGTCGCAGACACAGGCCTCGCCGGAGTCACTCGCCTTGATCAATGCGAGCAGCTGCAGCCGCGCCGGATCGGCAACCGCCTTCATTTGCCGAGCAAGGTCCTCGGCGGTGTCCCGGTCGAGGGGGGAGTCGAGGCCGGCCGGGCAGCAGGGCGGGCCGGACCCCACGCCGCGTTCCCCACGCAGGGCCGTCGCCACCCCGTCCTCCGCTCGTCCGACACATTGACAGGCATCGATGAGGCCGCCACACTCTGCACATCGAGCGACGTCAATATAGAAGGGAGTGGTGATCATGTCCAGCCGGGTGCAGCTGGCCCTGAACGTGGCAGATCTCGAGGCCTCGGTGGAGTTCTACTCGACGCTGTTCGGGGTCGAACCGCACAAGCGCCGCCAGGGGTACGCCAATTTCGCGATCAGCGAGCCGGCGCTGAAGCTGGTGCTGATCGAGGCACCGGGCGACACCCGCGGCACCGGTGTGCAGGGGGCGCTGAACCACCTGGGGGTTGAGGTGTCGGATGCGGCGCAGGTCGAGCAGCAGGCGCGCCGGCTGCGCACTGCCGGGCTGGACGCCTTTGACGAGAAGGACACCACCTGCTGCTACGCCTTGCAGGACAAGGTATGGGTGCATGACCCAGCCGGCACGCCCTGGGAGATCTACACGGTCAAGGACGACAACCCAGCCCAGGTCCAGTCCGCGTCGGCGTCGCCGACGGCCTCGGAAGATCGCGCGGGCGACGGAGCGTGCTGCGGCCCGGAGTCCGGCTTTGTCGCTGAGACGGCGCCGCTGGCCGCGCAAGGGTCGGCCTGCTGCTGAGCCCAGGCTGACCTTGCCACCCAACCAACAGCCACCGCGCACACGCCCGAACCGCCGAGCCTGGAGCCCCGATCCCGATGACCGACCGGGCGTCCGTCCTGTTCGTCTGCGTGCACAACGCCGGCCGCTCCCAGATTGCCGCGGCCTATCTCACCCAGCTCGCCGGTGACCGCGTGCAGGTGCGCTCCGCCGGGTCCACGCCGGCCGACCTCATCAACCCGGCCGTCGTCGCTGCCATGGCCGAGGAGGGCATCGACATCTCCGCGGAGACCCCGAAGGTGCTCACCGTCGACGAGGTGCAGGAATCCGACGTCGTCATCACGATGGGCTGCGGCGACGTGTGCCCGATCTTCCCCGGCAAGCGTTACGAGGACTGGATCCTCGACGACCCCGCCGGGCGGGATCTCGACGCCGTACGCCGCATCCGCGACGAGATCCGCGCGCGCATCGAGGCCCTCGTCGCCGAGATCGCATGAGCGGCGACCGCATGAGCCGCGATCGCCTGGGCGCCGCGCCAACCGGCCCACCGCCCCTTCCGGGCGACCAGGCGATGCTCGCCCGGCTGTCGCTGCTCGACCGGTTCCTGCCGGTGTGGATCATTCTTGCCATGGCGGCCGGTCTGCTGCTGGGCCGGCTCGTGCCCGCGGTTCAGACGGCCCTGGACACCGTCAAGGTCGGCCAGACGTCGTTGCCGATCGCGCTCGGGCTGCTGCTGATGATGTACCCGGTGCTGGCCAAGGTCCGCTACGAGGACATGGGGCAGGTCACCGGAGACCGGCGGCTGCTGTGGCTGAGCCTGCTCCTCAACTGGGCGGTCGGCCCGGCTCTGATGTTCGCCCTCGCCTGGCTGTTCCTGGCCGACCAGCCGGCGTTCCGCACTGGACTCATCGTCATCGGTCTGGCCCGGTGCATCGCGATGGTGCTGATCTGGAACGACCTGGCCTGCGGCGACCGGGAGGCCGCGGCGCTGCTCGTGGCCGTCAACTCCGTCTTCCAGATCCTCGCCTACGCCCTGCTCGGCACCTTCTACCTGCGGATCCTCCCGAGTTGGCTGGGCCTGGGAACCCAGGACGTCCAGTTCTCCACCTGGGAGATCAGCAAGGCGGTGGTCGTCTTCCTCGGCATCCCGCTGCTGGCCGGCTACCTCACCAGGCGCGTCGGACTGCGCAGCAAGGGCCGCGAATGGTACGAGCGGGTTTTCATCCCGCGGATAAGTCCGTTCGCCCTGTACGGGCTGCTGTTCACCGTCGTCGTCATGTTCGCCCTGCAGGGTGCGGCCATCACCTCCGAGCCACTGGCGGTGGTCAGCATCGCCATCCCGCTGCTGGCCTACTTCGCGCTCATGTGGGGGGTTGCCTTCGTCCTCGGTGCGCGCGCCCAGCTCGGGTACCCCAAGACCGCCACCGTCGCCTTCACCGCCTCCGGCAACAACTTCGAGCTCGCCATCGCCGTCAGCATCGGTGTGTGGGGCATCACCTCCGGCCAGGCCCTCGCGGGGGTCATCGGCCCGCTCATCGAGGTCCCCGCGCTGGTTGCCCTGGTCTACGTCTCGCTGTGGCTGCGCCGTCGCTTCTTCACCACGGCGCCCTCACCAACCGGATGACATCGTCACCAGCGTCGGGTGCGGGCTGGTCGCCGCCCTCGCCAGCTGGTACCTCGCCCCGGCCTGTGGGGTGAAGGCCCCAGCGCCGGCGGCCACGAACCCCGGGTCAACCCCCCTGCCGCAGCTCCCGTTTGAGGACCTTGCCAGACGCGTTGAGCGGCAAGGCATCGAGGAAGGTGATCCGTTTCGGCACCTTGAACCCGGCGAGCCGACCTCGGATGTGCTCGAGCAGCTCGGCGTCGCTGACATCGCCCTTGCGCACGACGAAGGCCGTGACCGCCTCGATCCACCTCGGGTCGGGCATCCCGACGACGGCCACCGCGGCGACAGCCGGGTGCGTGTAGATCGCGTCCTCGATCTCGCGCGAGGCGACCATGACCCCGCCGGTGTTGATGACGTCCTTGATCCGGTCGACGACGAAGACGAAGCCCTCCTCGTCGACACGCACGAGGTCGCCCGAGTGGAACCAGCCGCCGGTGAAGGCCTCGGCCGTCGCCGCAGGGTCCTGCCAGTAGCCGTCACAGAGCTGCGGCGACCGGTAGACGATCTCGCCGGAACCCCCGACCGGCACGTCGCGGCCCTCGTCGTCGACGACCCGGGCCTCGACGAAGAGCACCGGTCGCCCGGCGGAGTCCGGCCGCTCGGCGTGCTCCTCCGGCCGCAGCACGGTCGCGAGCGGCGCGATCTCCGACTGTCCGAAACAGTTGTAGAAGCCGAGCCGGGGAGCCTTGCGTTGCAGCCGCTCGAGGATCGGACCGGGCATGATCGATGCTCCGTAGTAGGCCCTCTGCAGCCCGCTCAGATCGCGCGACTCGAAGTCGGCGTGGTTGGCCATCGCCACCCACAATGTCGGCGCCGCGAAGAACGCGCGGTGACCGTCGCGTTCGATCCGGCGGAGCACCTCGCCGGGTTCGGGAACCTCGAGCACCGTGTTCGTGGCGCCCACAGCCAGCCACGGGACGAGGAAGACGTGCATCTGCGCCGAGTGGTAGAGCGGCATCACGTGCAAGGGGTGGTCGCCCGCCGTCAGGTCGAGCGCCACAATGCTGGACAGGTACTCGTGCACGAGTGCCCGGTGGGTCAGCATCGCCGCCTTGGCACGGGCTGTCGTGCCCGAGGTGTAGAGGAACTGCGCGATGTCGCTGTCGGCGACGGGGACGTCGATCTCCGGCACGGGGCCCGCTCCGGCCGCTGCCAGGAGGCAGCCCTCGATGTCACGGAGGGCAACCCGGTGCTCGACGACCGCGGCCACGTCCTCGTCGACCGCGTCGACCACGGCGGCCAGCGCGGGGTCGGTGAGCACGGCCCGGCTGCCCGACTGTGCGAGCAGATAGCTCAACTCGGTGCCGGTCAGGTTGTAGTTGAGCGGCACGTGCACGAGGCCGGCCCGCGCACACGCCAGGAACGCGATGAGATAGGCGTCAGAGTTCTTCCCGTACGCCGCGAAGCGATCGCCCTTCCGGAGCCCCAGACCGAGCAGGTGGCCTGCGGCCCGGGTGACCGCGTCGTCGAGGGCAGCATAGGACCAAGTCCGCTCGGCGAAGAGGAGAGCGGTCCGGTCCCCGAACCGGCGGGCGCTGCGCCGGACGATGCCGTCCACGGTGCTGGCCTGGGGAATCGGGCTCATGCTCACTCCTCCCTGCGTCACATGACGTCGATCACTAGTTGCCGACCTTGTGGCCGGTTTCGACGTAGCGGTAGGCCTCCA
Organism: Jiangellales bacterium; assembly: GCA_038246785.1. Classification (GTDB taxonomy): domain Bacteria; phylum Actinomycetota; class Actinomycetes; order Jiangellales; family Jiangellaceae; genus JBBRVP01. The sequence continues at coordinate 16,527 of JBBRVP010000009.1, read as the reverse complement.
CGATCTGCTCGAGCGGGTACCGCCTGTCGAGGACGGGACTGAAGACCCCGGACCCAAGCAGCCCGCGGAAGTACCCCACCATCTGCTGATCGTGCTTTGGGATGAGGAACCTCGCCTTCCTGCCGCCGAGGAGCGGGGTGACGAGCGCCGGCAGCGGGTTCTGCGGAGGGACCCAGATCTGTCGACAGGTAGCTGCCACAGGGTCGAAGCAGCCGCTTGCACGCCTTGAACGAGCCCTTGCCGACGGCGTCGAACACGACGTCGTACCTCTGACCGTCCTCGGTGAAGTCCTCGGCGGTGTAACCGGATGATGAACGGCGAGCCCGACCGGTAGCCGCAGTCGGTGCGGTTCACGGTCGTGGCGTGCACCTTGACCAGCAGTTCGTCGCCGTGTGGCGCCGGCCTGTCCACCTCCCGAACCCGCACCACCTGCGGCGGGCCGTAGCGGGTCGCCACCGCCGCCTTCATCATGCTCACGCGGCGCAGAGCTCCGCGATCCGGTCGAGCGCCGCCAGCGCGGCGTCGGGGGTGCGCCGGCCGAGCCCGCACGACGTGGAGATGTCGACGGTGCGCCCCGTCAGGCCGTCGACCATCGAGCGCACCCACTGCTGCTGCGCGAGGGGCTGGTCCTCGTGGGCGATGCCGGCGACGAACCGGCACTGCGCCGGCAGCCGGAGACGGCCCAACGGCTTGTAGAACGACTCGTTCAGCGGGGGCGGGTCGTCTGCAGCCGCGAGCGGCGCGTGCACGAACTCCAGCCGGCGGGCCGGGGGCCACGCCCGGGCGATGGCGTTCGCCAGCTGGACCAGCGGAGCGGCGTCGCGCATCCGGCCGAAGGCCTTGTGGTTCATGTCCCCCAGGCACAGATGGATGCCGAACCGGGTCCCGGGCGCGCCCCCCGACGCGAGCGCGGCAATCTGTCCGCCGAGCAGCCGGGCCAGCGCCGGCTGCGCCGCCGCCGGCGCACGAGCCAGCAGCACCAGCTCGGCCGGCACCTCGATCTGGAACACGACCTCGCCAGCGCACAGCTCGTGCACGCGGCGGATCTCGGTGAGCGTCGCCTCGGTGAACGCTCGACGGTGCCGCAGCGCGGCGCCGGGGCCGACGGTGAACAGCGCCATGTCGAGGTCGCCGGGTGTCCCAACCTGGAACACGACGTCGTCCCGGCCCACCCCGGCAGTCAGCCGGTCGAAGATCGGCAGGCTCGCCTCGGCGGCGGCCACGTGCCCGAAGTCCAACGCCGCGCCGTAGAGCCGGTGTCCCTTGCGGACACGGAAACGTGGGGTCCTGTCGTAGTCCGACCAGTCCCCGTCACGTACCAGTTCGAGGTCGGGATGCTCGCGCAGCGCCTCGATGATGCTGATGATCCAGTTGCGGCGGTCGCCGGTCTCACCGTCGGGAAGGCTGTGCAGCAGAGGCGCCAGCCGGTTCAACGCCTGGCACATGGCCTCCTCCGCCGACTCGCCCGGCAGACTTCCCACCAGATGTGCCGACCGCACCGGCATGGCCACCTCCTCGTGGTCCGGGCGCCCAACCTAGCGGCCGCGCGGGCAGTGCGCCCCTGGCGACGAGACGCGGACGGGCGCGAGGCTGCAGGTGCTGAGACTGCTACGTCAGGGAAGGAGCGCGGCATGTCCATCGTGGTCCACCTCACCTCGTCGGCGCCGGCGGCGTCGAGGGAGCGCGAGCGCCTCGGTCCCGAGCCGGTCGAGCGGGAGGAGTCGAGCGCATGAGGGCTCTCGTCCGGCGGCCCAGCAGCCGCCTCGCTGAGGGCATCGTCACCCACATCGCGCGCAGCCCGGTCGACGTGGATCGCGCTGCGGCTCAGTGGCAGGGCTACGTCGACGCGTTGCGGTCCAGCGGCTGGCAGCCGTACGAGGTCGACCCGGCCGACGACTGTCCGGACTCGGTGTTCGTCGAGGACACCATGGTCGTCTTTGACACGACGGCAGTGATCGCCCGGCCGGGCACCGACGCGCGCAGGCCGGAGACCGCGGCCGCCGAGGAGACCGTGCGGCGGCTCGGCTACGACGTCGTGCGCATCGAACCGCCTGCCACGCTGGACGGCGGGGACGTGCTCAAGGTGGCCGGGACGGTGTACGTCGGCCGCGGCGGGCGCACCAACGGCGCGGGCATCCGCCAGCTGCGGGCCGCCCTGGCACCGCTGGGCGCCACCGTCATCGGCGTCCCGTTGACCAAGGTGCTGCACCTCAAGAGCGCGGTCACGGCGCTTCCCGACGGCACGATCGTCGGCTACCCGCCACTCGTCGACGACCCCGGCTTCTGGCCGCATTACCTGCCGGTGCCGGAGGAGTCCGGTGCGCACGTCGTGCTGCTCGGCGACGACCGGCTGCTCATGGCCGCCGACGCCCCGCGGACCGCGGAGTTGTTCGAGAGCCTGGGCTGGACACCCGTCGTCGTCGACATCGGCGAGTACGCGAAGCTCGAGGGCTGCGTCACCTGCCTGTCCGTGCGGCTGCGCGGCATCGGCGAGTGACGCCACGTCGGCCATCCAGGTGGTACCACGGCCCTTGCACAATGGTACCGTCTAGGTGTGGCGGTCAACCTGCGGCTCAGCACCGACGCCGCGCGCGCCCTGAGCGAGATGGCACGCCGGACCGGACGTTCCCAGCAACAGCTGCTCCGACTGGCCGTCGACCGCCTTCTGGGCATCGGGGATGCCCCCGAGCGTGGCCACTACATCGCTGCGGGTCTGGTGCGCGCGCCCACGCCCTACCGCGACGAGGAGCCTCGCGTCACGCTCGCCGACGGCGCGACCTCCATGCAGCTCCTCGACCGAGATGACCGGTGATCGTCTACGTCGACAGCAGCGCGCTGCTCAAGCGTGTCGTCCGCGAGCCGGAGTCGGCACCCTTGCGGGCGGTGCTCGCCCACCACGACGAGGCCGGTGATCTTCTCGTCGGGTCGGGACTGTGCTGGGTCGAGGTCTGGCGGGCGCTGCGTCGAGCGGTTCCGCCTGGCGACGTCGAGGGCCTCGGAGCGCTGGCCCTCTCGGGCATCGCCGAGTTCCCGCTGACGGAGGCCGTGCTGCTGCGAGCACGCAGCGTCGGGCCGGACTGCCTGCGCTCGCTGGACGCCGTTCACCTGGCTTCCGCAGTCGGCGTCGGGGCCGTCCACCTCGTGACGTACGACGAGCGCCTGGCGGCCGCCGCCGGGCTCGTCGGGATGGTCGTCCACACACCAGGCTGACGCCTTGCGCACGAACCGGCCTGATGGCGCGACCGGACTCCGCACTCGGCCGGCCGGCAACCCGGTCGCGCCGGCGGATGCCCTCGCCGGTGTGGGCCTGAGCAGGCCGCGACGGCCGGACTCTCGACTCTGGCGCTGGTCTGGCCGCGAGGGGTAGGCAGTCAGGTGACGCAAAGGAGCTCCGATGATTGCGCAATCCGAGACGTACGCCGCCCGGCTGGACGTCGACTACCCCGAGAAGCTGGACCGGGTCACGACGTTCTTCCGGCTGCTCTGGATGATCCCCATCGCCATCGTCCTGTCGCTGCTCACGGCATCCGCGACCTCCACCGTGACGACCGTGCGGGACTCCGGAGAGGTGGTCTCCAGGACGACCAACACGGGCGGCGGCATCGCCGGCGGCCTGTTCGTCGCGACTCTGCTGATGATCCTCTTCCGGCAGCGGTACCCGCGCTGGTGGTTCGACTTCGCTCTCCAGCTCAATCGATTCGGAGCGCGCGTGGCGGCGTACGTGGCCCTGCTCACCGACCGCTACCCCTCCACCGAGGACGAGCAGTCCGTCCACCTGGACCTGGACTACCCCGACGCCCAACGGGACCTCAACCGCTGGCTCCCCCTGGTCAAGTGGTTCCTCGTGATCCCTCACCTGATCGTGTTGTTCTTCCTCGTTCTCGGCGGGATCGCGGCGGTGATCATCGCCTGGTTCGCGATCTTGTTCACTGGGCGCTACCCGCATGCCCTGTTCGACTACGTGGTCGGCGTCGGACGGTGGGGGCTGCGCGTGCAGGCGTACGCGACCCTGCTGCTGACCGATCGCTACCCGCCGTTCAGCCTCCGCTAGCTGGGCGGGGCGGTGTTGTGTCAGGTCCTCACGTGCCCCAGACGTCGTACGGGCCCGACACGTCGTCCGACGGCGAGACCCAGCGGGCTACGGCGGCGGGTCAACCGTCCGCTTCGTCCCGCTCGTCGCGGTCGGCCCACTCGAGCAGCGGCTCGATGTCGAAGACCGCGTCGTCGATGCCGGCGTGCAGGTCACCCCGCTCGGCATAGCGCGCCGGCACCGTTGCCATCGTCAGCGTCTGGGGCTCGACCTGGTCGACCTCCGACCACGCGATCGGCGTCGACACGGTGCCCCGAGCGTTGCCGCGGACGCTGTAGGCGCAGGCGATGGTGTGGTCACGCGCGTTCTGGTTGTAGTCGACGAAGAGCATCGCCGGGTCGCGGTCGCGACGCCACCACGTGGTCGTCACGTCGTCGGGCGCCCGCCGCTCGACCTCGCGGGCGAAGGCGTGCGCCGCCCGGCGTACGTCGGCGAAGCCGCGCGTCGCCGGGATCCGTACATAGACATGCATGCCCTTGCCCCCGCTGGTCTTCGGCCACCCCACCGCGCCGAGCTCGTCGAGCACCTCGTGCACGACGTGAGCGACTCGACGTACGCGGGCGAAGTCGCACAACGGCATCGGGTCGAGGTCGATGCGCCACTCGTCGGGGCGCTCGGTGTCCGCGCGGCGGGAGTTCCATGGGTGGAACTCGACGGTCGACATCTGGACGGCCCAGATGACACTGGCCAGCTCGGTCACGCACAGCTCGTCTGCGGTGCGATTGAAGCGCGGGAAGCGCAGGCGCACCGTCTCCACCCACGGCGGCGCGCCTGCCGGCAGCCGCTTCTGGTGCACCTTCTCCCCCGCCAGCCCGTCGGGGAAGCGGTGCAGCATGCACGGACGCTCCCGCAACGCGTTCACGATGCCGTCCCCGACGGCGAGGTAGTAGCGGACGAGGTCGAGCTTGGTCGCACCGGTCGCCGGGAAGTACACGCGGTCGGGGTTGCTGATGCGGACGTCGCGGTCACCGACCTCCACCTCCACGGCGGGCGTCTTGGCGGACCCGCGGCTGGGCACCGGGACACCGTACGCCGACATCAGTCGCGCGTTATGACGTCCGGCCCCGGTCGCGGGCGCGACGCTTGCCCTCGTGCATGGCCACCGCGCGCGGAGCCGGAATGCCGTGACCCTCCTCGACCAGATCCGCCGGCAGCGCCTGCGGTCGACCCAGCGTCGCGCCCCAGGCGGCCGCGCGGTCGAGCAGGTCAGTCGCTGTGCGGATGGTGAAGTCCTGCGGGGCGATCTGACCGAGCTCGTCCCACGCGACCGGAAAGGAGACCGGAGCACCGGGCCGGGCGCATGGGCTGAAAGCGCACGCCAGGCTGGCGCCGCCCGAGCGGGTCGGATCGAGGTACACCCTGCCCTGCCGGTCCTCGAGCAGGAACGCGGTCGTGGACAGGCTCGGATCGAGGCGCTCGGTCCGGGCGGCGAGCGCGCGGGTTGACGCCGCCGCGTCCTCGAGGGAAGCCCCCTGGACCGGCACAGCCACGTGCAGCCCCTTCGATCCGCTGGTCTTGACCGCCGCGTCCAGTCCGAGCTCGGTCAGGACCTGCCGCACCAGCCGGGCGGCGTCCACGACTCGTCGGAACGGGGCGTCCGGCGGTGGGTCGAGGTCGACGACGAGGCGGGTCACCCGACCGCTCACGTCCGCGACCGTCGGGTGGAGCTCGACGGCGCGCTGGCCGGCGAACCACAGCAGGGTCCGCCGGTCGTGGCACAGCGGGTAGCGCAGCTCCCGCTGGGAGGAGTGCGCCCACACGGCCACCGTAGGGATCCAGTCCGGTGCGTACGCCGGCAGGTTCTTCTGCATGAACGGCCGCTGCCCGGGCCGCACCCGAAGGACGGTCAGCGGACGGTCGCGGAGCTCGGGCAGGAGCTGCTCGGCGGCGGCCTCGAGATAGTCGACGAGGTCGCGCTTCGTCACGCCCGCCTGGTCGAACAACTCGGAGTCCAGGTGTTTGAGCTCGACGCCCGCACGGAACTCCGCGTTATGACTGGACGCCGTCATGCCCGCCGGCCGACACGCACGACGACGCTGACGAGCCGGTACGGCTGGCCGAGCTGCATGAGGGCTGCCTCCACGACGCCCCGGTCGAGGAGGACAGCGTACGGACACGGCCGGCTCGGGCTCCGCCGGCCAGCGTCGCCGGCAATGTGTCAGGTCCTCTCGTCGCCGCGGCGACGTGAGGACCTGACAGATGACCAGAGCCGGGGCGGCCAGCCAGGCGGCGGTCAGCGCTTGATGACCACCTTGAGAGCCTTGGTCTCCGCCGCGCGGCCGAAGGTGTCGTAGGCATCCATGAACTGGTCGAACGTGAACGTGTGCGTCGCGAATCGCTCGGCGGGAAGCTTGTGATGGGCCACCAGCTTGAGCAGCATTGCCGTCGTCGACGTGCTCACCAGTCCCATCGTGATCGACACGTCCATGATCCAAAGATCCTGCAGGGGAAGCTCGACCGGCGCCCCGTGCACACCGACGTTGGCCACCGACCCGCCGGGACGGACGATGTCGAGGCAGGCGCCGAACGTGGCCGGGACGCCGACGGCCTCGATGGCCACGTCCACCCCGAGCCCGTCGGTCATCGCCTTGACCTGCTCGACCCAGTCGGCGTCGCCGCTGCTGACCGCGTCGGTGGCGCCCATCCGCGTGGCCTGCTCGAGCCGGTTGCCGTCGAGGTCCAGCGCGATGACCCGCGAGGCACCGTAGAGCCCGGCGGTCATCATCGCGGCCAGGCCGACCGGCCCAGCGCCGACCACCGCCACGACGTCGCCAGGCTTCACCCTGCCGTACCGCACGCCGATCTCGAACCCGGTCGGCAAGATGTCCGAGAGCATCACGGCCGCTTCGTCGCTGACCCCGTCGGGCAGCTTGTAGACGGAGTTGTCGGCGAACGGCACGCGGACCAGCTCGGCCTGCGTGCCGTCGATGAGGTGCCCGAAGACCCAGCCGATGCCGCTCGCGCCCTCGTCGGCGAGGCAGTGGGCGTACAGGCCCTGTTGGCAGTACGAGCAGGCGCCGCACGCGCTGATGCAGGACACGATCACGCGGTCGCCGACGGCGACGGTGGACACCGCGGAACCTGTCTCGGTGACGGTGCCGACGCCCTCGTGGCCGAGGATGCGGCCGTCGGTGACGGCGGGGACGTCTCCCTTGAGGATGTGCAGGTCCGTCCCGCAGATCGTCGTGGTGTCCATCCGCACGATGACGTCGGTGGGCTTCTGGATCGTCGGGTCGGGGACCTCCTCCCAGGACTTGGTGCCGGGACCGTGGTAGACGACGGCCTTCATGGCGGCTCCTCCCTGTCTGGCGCCGACGAGCGGCACGGAGCAGATCCATCACTGTCCCGCCCGCAGGACCCCCAGGGCAGGGTCGATCGTCACCGGGTCACAGGACCTGCGCCCGTGCCGCGCCGGGGAGGCCGAGATCGCGGGCTGGCACGGACAACGGGCTGTTCAGCCCTGGGGCTGCGCCTGCGACCATCCGGTACGGCGACGCAGCCCTGCAGCGCCGCCGGCGGTCCGGGTCGATCGGAGGATGCGGATGAGGTTGGTGTCGGAGACGATGCTCGGCACGCTGCTGTCCGCCGTGCCGGCAGGCGCCCGGGTGGTCTGCTCGGGAAACCTCGGGACGCCCTACCACCTGCTCGGCGTCCTCGACAGGGCGCTCGAGTCGTACCGGCTCAACGTGCTCAACGCGCAGCCCGGCATCCCCGACCGGCCAGGCGTCGTCCACGAGACGTCGTTCGTCGGGCCGGGCATGAGGACCAGCACGTCGTTGAGCTACGTCCCGTCGAGGTTGTCCCTCGTGCCGGAGCTGTTCCGGACCTCGCTTCCTCCAGACGTCGTCGTCGTCCACACGTCTCCGCCGCGCGAGGACACGGTGTCTCTCGGCATCGAGGTCAACCTCATGCCAGCCGCCATCGCCGCGGCCAGAGGGCGGGGCGGCCTCGTCATCGCCGAGGTCAACCCGAGGATGCCCTTCACCTACGGGGACGCCGTCGTCCCGACCGAGGAGATCGACTACGCCCTCGAGGTCGACCACCCGCTGGCCACCCCCGGGGAGGTCGTCGCCGACGACACCGCGCGCCGGATCGGCGAGCTGGTCGCGACGCGGGTCGAAGACGGGTCGACCTTGCAGCTCGGTATCGGCGCGATCCCTGACGCCGCGTTGCGCGGCTTGGCGCACCGGCGTGATCTGCGGATCTGGAGCGAGATGATCAGCGACGGCGTGCTCGCGCTGGAGCGTGGTGGCGCTCTGGACGAGTCGGTCCCGGTGACCGCGTCGTTCATGTTCGGGTCGTCGGACCTGTACGCCTGGGTGGACCGCAACCCGCGCATCCGCATGCTCCGGACCGAGACCACCAACGACCCGGCCCGGATCAAGGCACACGACCGCATGGTGAGCATCAACTCAGCGTTGCAGGTCGACCTCTACGGCCAGGTCAACGCGGCGCGGATCAACGACCGGATCTACTCCGGCTTCGGCGGCCAGACCGACTTCATCGTGGGCGCGCTGCACTCGCGGGGCGGGCAGGCACTCATCGCCCTGCGGTCGTGGCACCCGAAGGCAGACCAGTCGACGATCGTTCCGATGATCGACGAGCCGTTGACCTCTTTCCAGCCGACCGCGGTGGTGACCGAGCACGGTGTCGCGGAGATCTTCGGGCAGTCCGAACGAGCGCAGGCGGCGAACCTCATCGACGGGGCCGCCGACCCGCGAGTGCGTGCCGAGCTCTGGGAGGAGGCCGCCGCGCTGGGTCTGGCCGGCGCATAGCCGCCGTCCGACGCGGTGCGCCAAGGCCGGCCGAGCGAAGAAGCCCGTCAGCCCGCGAGCTCGTCGAGGGCGTCCTGCATCTCGGACACCGCAGCGGCCGCCCGCCACAGGTGGTTCTCGGGGGACTCGTCATAGCCCCGGTGCCGTCGACGCCAGTCGGGGTCCCAGTACCGATCGATCACCTCGCGCAGGTATCGGCGAGAGACGAGCAGTTCCACCCGCAGCTGGCCGGCGATCTCGTGCGCCGCAGGCTCCACGACGTCGAGGCCCTCGAACCGCCTGGACCGCAGCGCCTCGATGGCGGCTTCGTCGAGTCCGGCGCTGGCCGACCAGAACCGTACGAGCCGCCGGTGCCTGTGGTTCCACGCCGGCCAGGCCAGGGGCCGGTAGCACCAGTCCAGCGGGCGCTTCCCCAGCCGCAGCCGGTCGCCAACCCACTCGCCGGTGGGATTGAGCGCAAGCCAGGGCGCCTGTTCGGGCGGCACGTCGAGCACGACGACGACGGACCCGGCCTCGACGGAGTCGGTGAAGCCGAGCAGGTCGCCGCTCACCCACAGCTCCTCGACCGGCCACCCGATGTCCGTCCCGCGAAACCGCAGGTCCTCCGACGCGACCTCCCCCAGCTCGACGAGGTGTCGGATCGCCGTCGACCGCTTCACGTCACCAGTCTCGCCGACACCGCCGACGGCCTCGCACCTGTAGGGGCAGTAGTCCCGGCGCCAGGGACTGCCCGATTGGGGGTCTACAAGACCGTCAGGTGGTCACCGGTGGCTCCCGTGACCGCGGAGATGGACAAGGAGCGGTCGAAGGTCACGAAGCGTCCCTCGCGCGCGACGGCCAAGGCGAGTAGGTAGGCGTCGGTGACCTGACGGGGACTGTGCACTCGGGAGCGGTCCACCAGTCGGGCGTCGAGCAGGCTGACATCACAGGTCCAGAACTCGTGAGGCCCGCCGTCGCACGCCCGCCGCAAGAGATCGATGGCCTGGGCAGGCGAGATGGGGCTCGGATACCGCGGCTGGCTGATGATGCGTACGAAGCCGTTCTCGGTGATCGCGCACGACGCCCACCCGTCCTCGATCCCGCACTCGATCCAGTCGTGGGCGATGCGGTGATCGACGTGATCGCTGTCGAGCAGAGCGAGGAGCACGTTGATGTCCAGCAGCGCTCGCGTCACTCGGGCTCGTCTGCGCGGAGCCGGTCGATCAGCGCGTTGGAGACGGCGGCGCCGCGGCGGGGTAGCGGCTGAAAACCGTGGCGCCCGCCGTCGGCGTGGTGGTCGTGCTGGCGGACCTGGCCCGTCAGCGCCTGGCGCGCGAGATCGGACAGCACCTGCCCCGCCGTGCGCTTCTCGCGTCGTGCGCGCTCCTGTACGGCGAGCAGGACATCGTCGTCAACGCGGAGTGTGGTGCGCATGCATCTGATGCTAGTGCATCAGTCTTCGCTGACCTGGCGGAGACCCAGGCGTGCCGACGCCCCCTGGCCGGGTCGTGGTGGCACCAACCCCCGAGGAAGCCCTCCGCGTCAAGGTGTTCTTGATCGTGACTCGCACCCAGGGCCGCGACGCTGGGCCGGGCGGTCGAACTGGACCCGCTCGGCTGACCGTGCCTTGCGTGCGGCGTGGCGAATCATGCGCTACGCCGACGACGGCGCCCGCCACAGTGGCGCGGCGCCGAGCCGCCGGCCGGTCGCCGCGGCCAGCCGTACCTGCTCGTCCGCCTCTTCGCCGCGGTCGGCCGTTTGCAGGGCGGCGGCCAGCCGGGCCCGCGAGCGGGCCACCTCGTAGACGTGCCCCAGCCGGTCGAAGGCCGCCACCGTGGCGAGCCAGCTCTCGACCAGGTCCGCGGCACCCGTCGTCCCCGTGCCGGCAACCCACCGTAGCCGGGCGTGCTCCGCCCGGAGGCGGGCCAGCCACGCCTCCGCCTCCGGTCCGCGCCGGCGACCCGCGAACGCCCGCTCGGCGACCGTCTCGGCCGCGGCGGCGAGCTCGTCCCCCTGCTCCACGAGCCGCTGTCGCGCAGTGTCGGACAGGTCGGGTGCCCGCACGGCCGCGGCGCACACCTGCCCGAGCAGGAGCGCGTTGAGCCGAATCCGCGCGTGGAACAACGGCTCCCGCCACAGGCGCGCCACGGCCTCGACCACGTCGGCGTGGATCGCGGTGGCCGCCGCGAGGTCGCCGCCATCGCCGTACAGGTCGATGGCCGCAGCCCCGCTGAAGATGGCCACCAGCCCATCCCGGTCCCAGTACGGGCGAAGCCTGGGGAGCTGGCCTAGCGCGGCGCGCTGCCCCCGCCCGGCCGAGACGGCCAGGCCGACGGCGGTGAGAACCACTTCGGCGATCGGCGGTGGGGACTCGCCGCGGACGTCGACGATGCGCTGAACCTCGTCCCAGTCGCCCTGGACGTACGCGACGAGCGCGGTCATCGCCCGGGCGTCGAAGCCGTACGGCGCCCACGGCCGGCCGGCCTCACGTGCTCGCGCTGCGGTTTCCTCGAAGGTGGTGCGCGCGGCCTGCAGACACCCCAGCTCGTAGTGCAGAGATCCCAGGTTGAACCTGCTGCGCAGCTCGGGGCCTAGGTGGCCGCCGGCTCGCGCCGCAGCGGCGGCGTTCTCCAACACGGCGAGCGACACGTCCGGGTCGCCGGAGCGCTCCTCGAGCCTGGCCAGCGTGGTAGTGGCGTCGGCGACCACGTCCGGCAGCCGCAGCCGCTCGGCCATCGTGAGTGCCTCGGTGGCCCAGCGTGCCGCGGTCTCGTCCCGAGACCGGTCCGCGTTGGCACGGGCATGCAGGCTCGCCACCCGCGCGCGGAGCGGGCTCGGCGGATCGGCAGGCACCAGCTCGATGAGGTCGGTGGTCAGTTGCAGAACGTCCACGCCGGTGTCGCCGAGGACGGCGGCGTCGGCCAGAGCGTGCAGCAACGCCGTCCGCTCGTCGTCGTCGGCATCCGGCAGGTCGGCCAGCCGGTCTTGGACGAGCGCCACCGCGCGGAACACGTCTCCGGCCGCCGCCGCCGCCCGGCTCGCCTTGACCGTCAGGGCCACGGCATTGATCGGGACATCCGTGGACGCGTGCGGCAACAACTCAAGGGCGAGCTCGTAGTGGCGGACCGCCTCGTCGGGGCCGGCGACGGTCATCGCCTCGTCGCCCGCCGCGACACTCGCCCCGACGGCGGTCGCCAGGTCGTGCGCGGCTCGGGCGTGCATCGCCAGCTCGGCTGCCGTGCCATCGACGTCGCCGGCGGACAGGGCGGCGGCGTACGCGGCGTGCAGCTGGACGCGTTCCCGCGGCAGCAGGTCGTCGTGGACCGCTTCGGCCAGCAGCGCGTGCCGGAAGGCGTAGCCGTCGTCGCCGCTCGGAACGAGGACGTTGCTCTCGATGGCCGAACGCAGCCCGGCGTCCAGCGCGGCCGGGTCCAGCCCCGCCACGCTCTCCAGGAGCGGGTGCGAGACCCGACGGCCGGCCACGGCGGCGACACGCACCACGCGGCGGGCCGGCTCGTCGAGGCTGTCCAGCCGCAGCAACAGCAGCTCGGCCAGGTCGCCGGGCAGCGCATGGCCGCCCAGGTCGGCCGCAGCCAGGAGCTCTTCGAGGAAGAAGGCGTTGCCCTCCGCGCGCGAGACGATGCTGGCGATCTCCGCCTCGGGCATCCGGTCCGGGTGCAGAGCCTCGATGAGCGAGCGCACGTCCGCGTCCGCCAGTGGGCGCAGGGCCAGCCGGACCACCCCCGGCAGCCGGGCCCACTCCGCCGCGGCCCTGCGCAGCGGGTGCCGACGGTGCAGGTCGTCGCTGCGGTAGGACCCCACGATGGCCACACGGCCGGGCCGCGGCCGGGTCAGCAGGAAGCCCATGATCTCCAGCGTCGACGCGTCGGCCCAGTGCAGGTCCTCTACGACGAGCATGACCGGTCCGGACTCAGCAAGCCGGCCGAACGCCGCCAGCACCCCCTCGAACAATTCGGCGCGGTCGATCCGCTCCACCGAGCTCGGGCCGTCGGCCAGCGACCGGCGCCCGGGCATGAGCCGGGCCACCGGCGGGGCGGCCTCGACCGCCTGCTGCGCGAGGGCCGGTTCGGCGTCGGCGAGCCGCCCGAACACCTCGGTGAACGGCAGGTACGGCAGCGGCGCGTCGCCCAAGTTGACGCAGTGGCCGACCAGCACGCGCCAGCGCCACCGCCGCGCCTCGTCGGCGAGGGCGGCCAGCAGCCGGGTCTTCCCGACGCCGGCCTCACCGGCCAGCAGGACCGCCCCCACCGAGCCTCCCGGCCCGGCGCCCCGTGGACCGACACCGAGCAGCTCGACGAGCCGGGCCAGGTCGGCGTTGCGTCCCACGAACGGGCCGCGGACCGGGAGCTCCGGTGACCGCGGAGCGGTCGAGGCCGTGGCATTCGGCAGCGCCGGTGCCGTGCCCGCGAGCGCCTGGGCATCGGGGACGATGACGCCGTCAGCCGCCACCGCGTACAGCTCGACCGGGCGCCCGACGTTCTTCAACTCGAACCGCCCCAGCCCGACGACCTCGACGTCGCTGCGGTTAGCGACCTGGTCCCGCGCGGAGTCCGACAGCATCACCGCGCCGGGCAGCGCGAGGGCCTCGATCCGGGCGGCGATGTTGACCGCGACGCCGGTCAAACGCTCCGGCTCGACGATCACCTCGCCCACGTGGATGCCGAGGCGGATCGAGACCTGCTGCGCGAGCAGCTGTCGCTGCAGCTCCACGCCAGCGCGCACAGCCGCCAACGAGCTGGGGAACATGCTCATGCTGCCGTCGCCCAGCCGCTGGACGATCGTCCCCCCGAAGGCGTCGTGCTGGCGTTCGATGGCGCGCCAGTACGCGTCGCGCTTGTCCAGCCCGAGTCGCTCGTCGGCCTGCACGAGCGTGGTGTAGCCGACCATGTCGGTGAACATCACCGCGACGAGCCGACGATCGGGCCCGTCAGGCATGGGATCCCTCCCTCGCCGCGACCCGGACCCGCCGAGGCACCGGCAGGAGCGGAGCGTATCGCGCGGTCAGGCCAGCCCGACCGCCCCGCCCGCCCGCGGCGGATCAGGATCACGGCGGCGGCGAGGCAGCCGCATCTCGTTCGCACGAGCCCCAAGCGGGCCAGAAGCGATGATGACCAGGGCGTTTGCCCTGGTCATCGCAGCAGCGGGGGAGGACTTGAACCGGCGACCTCTGGGCGCCTTCGAGGGCGTCGCGAGTGCTACGGACAAGTCTCGGAACTACCGATTGCCTCGGCGTAGTGAGGGATTCGCCCTCACTTCCAAGCATCACGTTACCCGATTGGTGCTGGCGGGCCGGTCAAGCTTCCGGCGCAAGCGTCACCGAGATCATCTTCGAGCCAGGGTGGCGCTGGTCGGACTGCATCAGACCCGTCGTGGGCGGCGAGTCGTGCCAGGTTCGACATGTCGGGACGCTCCTCGCCGGCGAGCTCGAGATCCTCCATGACGACGGCAGCAAGGCCCACCTCGTCGCGGGTAACGCCTGGATGATCGAGCCCGGACATGACGCGTGGGTCGTCGGCGACGAGCCCGTCGTCGGTCTGGAGTTCGAGACGCTCGCCGCTGAGACCTACGCCAAGGGCTGACCAGTTCCGGACGGCCTTCGCAGGGAGACCGCACATGGTCGGCCCGAGCGCCCGGGCCGCGGCTGACAGACGTTCTCGTGGCACCGACGCGCGTGGCGGGACTCGTGACCGGCAGCACGCGGTCTGCCTGGAGAACCGAGTCACGTTCCGGTGCGCAGGGATCGCCGTTCTCCGACCGCGGTCCAGGCCTGGGCGCGGACATGGCCGGCCAGTGGGCATTCTGTGGAGGGCGCACCTGCACCTCACCGGGTCACGCCGAGGGAAGGCTGCTCATGATCAGCGCGGCCTCGTGGTTCTCGGGGTCGAGGTCGAGGGCGCGTCGCAGGAGACTCCTCGCCACGTCGAGATGCCCGTCTACCTGATGGGCCCATCCGGTCATCGTCCAGGCAGCGGATGAGTCCGGACGAAACTCGGTCCACACTCGCAGGAGGGGCCAGACCAGGCTTGTGCGGTGCAGCTCGATCGCTCCCCACACGGCGTCGATGAACCCCTCGTCGTCGAGGTCGAACTCGGCCGGCTCGACCGCGGCCAGTCGGTGGAAGGCCGCCTCTGCGGCGTCCAGCCCTGACGTTGTCAGCGTCTCGGCGACGGGGCCGACGACCGGGGGCAGCAAGGATCGCATTGCCGCTACCCCTTCGCCCAACTCCTCGGGTGTCACACCGGAGATCACCGAGAGGGGGCCATCGGCGAGGGCGATGTCGAGCGCTGCCGCCGCGACGGCCGAGGTGGGGACTGTGTTGGAGTTGGCCAGCACGACAACCCCGGTCCGCCGCTCAGGCACCAGCACGAGCTTCGACCCGAACCCGGGGTCCGCACCGCTGTGGCTCAGCGTTCGGTGCCCGCGGTAGCTGCCCACGCCCCAGCCGAGCGCCGCCGCTTCCTCCCATGGGGGATGACCCACCGGCACCACCGGCTGCCACATCAGGTCGAGCAGCCCAGCGTCCAGCCGTACCCACTGTCCGTCGGAACCCCCAGCAGCCACCTCGGCCGGCTCGAAGTGGGCCACCATCCAGCGACACATCTCGACCAGGTTGGAGTGCAGGGTCGAACTGGGGGCATGGCGCCTGGTGTAGGGATAGGCGCCCTCAGGCACCGACAGTGGCATCCCCACGTGCGGTGAGGCAGCCAGGTGCCCGGGTACCTCGCCGCGCAGAAAGGTGCTGTTCCGCATCCCGAGTGGGGTCAGGACCTGCTGTCGGACGGCGTTCTCGAACGTCGTGCCCGTGGCCTTGGACAGCAGCAGCCCGAGAAGTTCGAACCCGGCATTGGAGTAGGAGAACGTCGAGCCGGGCTCCGCCTGCAGCCGCCAGCCGGACAGGCTGCGAGCGAACTCGCTGAGGGCGTCGTCGCCGAGCTGAGGGTCGTGCCAGCCGTAGTCCGCGACGTCGGGGAGACCGCTCGAGTGGCTCAACAGACGCCGGGCTGTCACCTCCCCTGCCCGACCGTCGGCCAGCGTGAACTCAGGCACCCATTCGATGATCGGAGCATCCAGATCGAGCACGGGTTCGCCGGCGTCCCGAGCGGTCGCCAGCGACACGATTGCGGTCGCGACGAAAGGCTTGGACACCGACGCCAGGTGGAACATCGTCTCGGGTGTGACCGCCGCACCGCTGCCGACGTCACGGACGCCGAACCCACGCGAGACGACCTCCTCCTCGCGCACCACCGCAACGGCCAGGCCGGCCACGTCGTGCGAGCCGAGAAAGGTCTCGACCAGAGGCCACAAGCCTTCCTCCACGCTCCCTCGAAGGCGCCCCGTACCCGCGTCCACGTCCCGACCCTACGTCGACAACGCGTCGCGGCCTCGGCGGCGCATGCAACCCAGAAAGAGCGCCCCCGCCCAACGGAGCAACAAGCGCGTCACCCTGGGCGAAGTCGATCAAGGACGGTGTCCCGTCCTAAGCCCTCTAACGGCCACGAGATCCTTGGGTGGCCCGAGCCCGCGCCGATCCGAGGTCGGGTATTCAGCGCCTGGTCTCGTACCTGGTCAGGAGCACGCCGTCGGGAAACGTCCGGGTCTCCACCAGGTTCAGGTTCACCCAGTTGTCCAAGGCCGTGAAGAACGGCGTGCCGCCGCCCACCT